>CAYHFN010000020.1:0-23663 GCA_964355925.1 uncultured Chitinophagaceae bacterium | reverse complement strand
ATTATAGACATCCTTCACTTCAACCGTTAATGGTTCCGAAAGTGTTGTTGCAACAGTACCAGTCTGATTGTTTCCGCTTTTTATTAAAATATTTTGTGCCCCAGCGTTAAAGGCAAATAATGAAAAAATAACCGGAGAACCTTTAATGCCCGGAACAATCGCCTGCACATGCACCGAATCTTCTTTTTGTCCTAACTTTACGGTTGTTTTGGCATAACCATCACCATCGGTAACAACTATTGTATCTGAAAATGTTGCGTTCCCATTCGGTGCAAAAAATTCTACTCTTACGCCCCGCACCGGTCTATTTTTGAAATCAAAAACCCGCACAATAATAGGAAGGGGTAATTTCGTGTTCACCGCACCAGACTGAAATCCTCCACCACCACTCAACATTAGATCAGGTTCTAGTTTTCCTGTCCCTGCAATAGTATCACGATCGATACATGAAATATTGAACAGAGCAAATAAAGAAAGGAGAACCAATACAATTATAAATTTTTTCATAGCATAGCCCTAAAATGTATTCAAATTCTGATTTTCCATAATAACAGCAAGCTTTAAAGTTCTAATTCCAATATTTCCCATGTCAATATAAATAACGTACAATCCACTGGCAACAAAGAACCCATTCTCATTTCTCAAATCCCAACGGAAAAATTGTTCTGGATCATTTTTATACAATGTCCGTGCATGAATACCAGCAAGATTAAATATTTTTATCGTTGTTTTTTCCGGCAGATGAGAAAATGTTACGAATTTTTCTGTTGCCGATTTTTCGAAAATATTCACACCATAATAAGGATTTGGAAAGACATTGATCGTATTCACCTGCTGACGTGCAAAAGTTACATTACCTTTTTGAACAGGATGAAGTATCACTCTTTTGATATCGCCATACTTAATCGATCTGAATGGAGTCAAGAGAATTCGTGTTCCAGCAGGAGGAGGAATCCCATCCTCTTTGATATTCACAAATGAAATATTCTTTGCAATGTGGTTCAATTCGTTAATTAATCGACCACGAGTGGAAGTACGTGATGGAAGAACACCATCTACGATCGTAGAGTTGTATGAGATATCGATTCCAGCACCATCAGCTTTGTTCACGATACCGGCAATTTTGTCGAAGATTGGTTTGCCATTTTGGAATGGATTCCCCATTGTATTCCAGACTGAATCTGAAGAAAATCCGTTCGCTATCACCGGCCACACTCGCACCGTATCCTGATAAATCTGAAATGGCACACGCATAAATTTTGTTTCAATTGGCAGCTTTGCCGTAATGATTGCCCAGTTTGTGTCGTTGGTAAAACGAATCTCGATCTTTGATTCCGTATTATTGTATCCTTCCCATGAATATCCGGGACCAATTAGAGAGTACGTTCCTTCATTGTTTGGAACATTGATAACATTGGAACGAGACGGCATAATTTGTTCTGCAGATTTAAATCCATTTGGCGCTGGAGAGACATACAGTGAAAATCCTTCATTCGGGAAACGATTTTCATCAAATGTGAAGATCGAGCGAGAGCTTGTTGCGACATTCGTAAGAGGTAGTGTTGCCCGAACAGTCGCTCCATCAGATAATTGTCCGCGCATCTCGCCATTCGGATATGTCGTCGTTCGAACAATTACGTAACAATATCCTGCAATAAGATCCTTTACAATTGAATCAGTTAATGGTTGAACGGCTTCAGTGTTTGTCCAATAACCGGTTATATGTTTACTACTTGCAGCAATTGATTTCAGCAATGTTCCATTAGAATTCTTTGCACCTCTATATATTTCGACAGTGGTAAACAAATTAGACGTATTAAGATCAAACGAATACGAAATTCGATTTCTTGCATCATTCAATAGAAATGAACCAGTTCCATTTGTGGCAGGGAGTGGATTAGGTCGAGGAACAGTCAATTCGCTTGCAGTTAATTTCGTTTTAATTTCCGCATAATCCGATCCTGCCATATCTCGCACCATCGTCCACGTATAATTTGAATTGACTTTTCCATACCATAGATCGTATGTTCCGCCGGAGATAGAGTACGGATCAATAATTTTCACTCCAACTCTTCCATCATTGTCGCCAATAATATTCTCCGCAATAGAGGTCAACGAATCATTCAACGAATATGGTACGATTGATTCAGGATTTGTCACATGCGGTACTGCGTAAAGAATCTGTGGTTCACTTTCGATCGTACGAAGCAATGCACTTTGATTGCTCGTATAGCCATATGAAGTGAGAGCAAAATAATATTGCTGACCGTTGATCAATGGTCTGTTTCCCAACGAATCCCTTGTAAGTAGAATGGTTCTGCTAATACCAGAGTTTTTCCCTTCCTGCTTCAGTTGCAATTCTACTCTTCCGGTTTGCAGGTTGATATCGTCCTGTACGATTTGTGTGATATCATTTTTAAGATCATAAGTCGCTATTCTTTTCCACTCATAGCGCGGCGATGTAAGTGTTGAAAGTTGATAGATATTATATCCTTCAAAAACATATCCTTTTGATGAAAATTTTTCTGTTCGATTCATTACAGCAGTATCTTTTTCCCATTCGATCAAAATAGTTCGATCAAATTCTCTCAGCGACGCATTTGACGACGGTAATGATGGTGCTGGTACCGTTAGCTTTGAATACGAATCTTGTACAATCTTATCATAATATTTCAATACGCTCACTCCTGCTAATCTATCAGGAGCCTGAGAAGCAATCATTGCTGTAACAATTTCCTGAGAGTCGCCGAGCGTCATTGTGAACGGACCAGTAGAAACGATCAACTCTCGTGATCCGGGATTTTCGTACACTCCATCGATCCAGCCGGTCTTTAAGAGCGGATCACCCGAAGCCCAAAATTTTGACGGCTTCGATGTTATTGGATCGATTTGTGGAGAACTTGATCTTGTCGGCAATCCTTGTAATGCATTTGTCAAATGAGATATCCCGGTACTTCCTGTGAAGATCGTACCATTGGCTTGTCCGATGTATGTTATTGAAGTAACTGGGAGGTTCTTATACCCTTTTCGATAGGAAAAATTAAATAATGCAGAATCCAAACTTGTACTCTTTACTTTTGGACCTTGAACAATATCGAATCCTACCGAAGGTGGGACAAGATTGAACTTCGAATATTCGTTATCAAGCGTTTTGGAATTATAAACATATCCCAACCCCAATTCAGGATCACTCCCGGCAAGATTATCATTTGTTTGTCCTAGATCGATATCAGACCAAATTCCAATATACATATTCGTTAGCGTATGCAGCGCAGGAGTTGATGCCGTTCCTTTGTAGATCATTCTTCCACGACGAAAAATTGTATTTGCTAATGCACCATTTGTAGCATACGCCCAGATTGTTACTTGCATTTCCATTCCAATACTCGGTGTATCCCAAGGAGAATCGCCGCCAAGATCATTACACACATACCAAATTACTTGATCCGCATTCGCAACACCGGGCGAATCAGAATTTGTATCGGGGATTTCAACATTAAACTGGTTCAAAGTAAATTTGGGATCGTAAATACCGTTATTGTTCACATCATAGAATGGAGCACCCTTTATCGCAGGCCATTCAAGCCAATTTTTTTTGTATTCAGTTCGGAGTCTCTGCATATCCATAATACTAACATTATTTTCGGCTATTCCATATGTTACCGATGCATCACGCCGCAGATCAGCGGTCATAAAATCTTTCCTAATTCTCCATATTCGTACACCGTTTGCTAATTTATTTTCGGCAAGACCAGTTTGTTGTCCAAAAATTGCACCGTGTTGAAGTGTATTTGTGTAATATGCACCATTCACAATTGGGAGCGGCGAATCGGCAGAATACATAAATGCAGATGTATAAATTGTTGAAGCAGTATTTCGAGGAAATATCCCGCCCCAAACAGAATTTCCGGCAGCATTTGCATGGGTTGCTTCTAGTCTGCCGTCAGAAGAATACCATGCAGAAATATTATTGATTGTTATAGGCGCCCAAAATATTCCGCTATTCTGCACCGTTTGTTGAGACAAAATATTTTCAGTCAAACAGAAGATCAATAATAGTAAAAAGATAATTTTTTGCATTGGCTAGTTATTCAGGGTTGAATGATTCCTGCGCAGGGATTGTACGGATTCGGTTGTTCACATGGTGTACCCGATTCTCCGTAATGTGGAGCGATCCAACATGAAGAAAAATTAGTCGGCAAAGTAAGAATTGCTCCACCCCTCTGAAACATTATGAACTTTGCACTCACTAGAAATTGTTGTTTGACAGAAATACGACGATTCCCTGGGAACCCACCGGGTGTTAACGTAACGGAGCAATTCTTATCTGCGAGATATTTTACTTGGTCGATGAGACTAGTGCTGTCATCAGTTTTTAAATTCCAACGGTATCGTATAATGATTGAATCGTTGGGATCAATAATAATATTGTTTGAAGTAAAATTAAAATTTTTAGCGTAAAATAGATTGTCAAATGTTAATTCATCAGTCCTTATCGGATTAAATGAACCACGTTCTTCAGGTGGTGCAATCCATTCAATCGATATGGTTCCTTTCATCGAAGCAACATCCTGCAATGTTTCGTCATATAAATTCTTATAGACAATATAAATATCTATGAAATTTTGTGACGGTTTGGTCTCAGGAACGTATTTGTACTGCGCGGATGCCGAACTTGTAAAAAGAAATGTGGGATTATTCTGGGGTGGAAGTTCTTCGTCACAACCAAATAAGAATAAAATAATTCCAAACAACGGAATGCTAAAATATGATTTCATTGATCTTGAAAGGAAAATAAAACGCTGCCTCAAAATTGAAATAGCGTTGGATAAAAAACTTGGCCTAAAGTGTTATTTTTCCGGTCGCATTTGTGGGAAGAAAATAACGTCGCGGATATGATCTTGCTGCGTAAGAAGCATCACTAAACGGTCAATTCCAATCCCAAGCCCAGCTGTGGGTGGCATTCCATATTCCAACGCACGAAGAAAATCCTCGTCCATTGTCTGTGCCTCGTCGTCGCCGCGCTCACGAAGCCGAACCTGTTCTTCAAATCTCGCACGTTGATCGAGTGGATCGTTCAATTCAGAGAATGCATTACAAATTTCCTGACCGTTGACGAATCCTTCAAATCGTTCCACTAATCCTTCTTCGGAACGATGTTTCTTTGCAAGAGGTGAAAGTTCAACCGGATAATCCAAAATGAAGGTCGGTTGAATGAGATGCGGTTGAACAGTCACGCTAAATATTTCATCAATGATCTTTCCAACACCGATCTTTGGATCAAGATCAATGTTCAATTCTTTGGCAATCGCGCGAAGTTCTGTTTCGTTCTTCCCTCGAAGTTGTTTGCCGGAATATTTTTCTATCGAACCAAACATCGTCAACCGCTGCCACGGCGGTGTAAAATTGATCTCATTCTCTCCAAGTTTTACTGTTGCACTATTATTCAATGATTGTGCGATCGAGAAGACCATTTGCTCAACTAATTCCATCATCCATTTATAATCCCGATACGCAACATACAATTCCATCATTGTAAATTCTGGATTATGAGTCCGATCCATCCCCTCATTACGAAAATCTTTTGCGATCTCATAAACACCATCAAATCCGCCTACGATAAGGCGTTTAAGATATAACTCATCTGCAATTCTCAAAAACAATGGAATGTCCAACGCGTTGTGGTGTGTCGCAAACGGTCGAGCACTGGCTCCGCCATAAATAGGTTGCAACGCTGGTGTTTCTACTTCAAGAAAATTTTTTTCATCCAAAAAATTCCTCATCTGACGTAAGATCATCGATCGCTTAATGAATGTATTACGAACTTCATGATTCACGATCAGATCAACATATCGTTGACGGTATCGAAGTTCTTTATCGGAGAACGGATCAAAGGTCGTTTTATTTCCTTGTTCATCAACTTTTTCTTTTACAACCGGCAATGGACGAAGTGATTTTGAAAGTAATACGTATCGCTGAGCATGGATTGAAACTTCTCCGGTCTTCGTTCTAAAGACATATCCTTCAACTCCAATAATGTCACCGATATCAAGAAGCTTAAAATGATCATACGGTTCCCCAAGATCATCTTTTTTTAGATAGACCTGTATTCTTCCTGTCATATCCAGCAGATGTGCGAACGATGCTTTCCCCATTCGACGCATTGACATTATTCTTCCAGCAACCGAAACAATCCACTGCGGCATCTCATCTTTGTATGTTGCGAGAATCTCTTTTGATGTTGCATTCCGTTCATACTCATATGGATACGGATTAACATTTGCGGCACGCAATTGGTCCAACTCTTCTCGCCGCCGTTTCATTAACTCATTAAGTTCTTCGTGATATTCCTTACTTTGATCGTTTTGTTCCATTATTTCAGTTTTCTAATTCGTAAATAATAATAGTGATTTATCGTTTAAAATTTGCCAGCATTACACAAACAGCATCTTGAATTTTTTCTGCCAGTCGGGTTGGAACGGTGTAATGATTTGCAATCATGGAAAATACAAATTGCTCTCCGTCAGAACTGGTAACATAACCGGAAAGAGACCGAACATATCCAATCGATCCGGTTTTTGCATGAACATTACTCTCTGCTTTTGTTCCTTTCATTCTATTTTTGATCGTTCCATCAATACCGGCAATCGGTAATGATTCATAGAATGGAAGGAAACTATTTTCTTTTGACATTCCGGAAAGAATAGAGACAATATCACTAGGCGTGATCAAATCTTGTCGCGACAATCCTGAGCCATCAGCATATCGCAGTCGTACAGTATCAACTCCCCATGAAGAAAAAATAGGATATGCTGCTGCACGACCGTTATCCATTGAGCCAACTCCGTATCGTTCTTTTCCAATTGTTCGAAATACTTGTTCAGTATAAAAGTTTTGACTTGGTTTGTTAATCGTTTTAACTATTTCAGAATATGGAAGTGAAGTAAATGATGCAAGTTGCTTTGAATTTTCGTATCGAATTGTATCTGCAAAATCATCCGCATCCACCACCGTTCCGAGAACTGATATGCCTTTTGATTCAAGAACTTCTTTAAGAACCATTACCGTATATGATGTTGGATTTTCTACGGTTACAGATTCAATAAACGGTTTATTTCCAATTGATATTTTCCCGCGGACGAAAATATTATTGGTCCCCCGTTTTCGTTCAAAATAAATATCATTTGCTGAATCGGTTTCCGCAACTGTCTTTGTTTGATTGATGATATTCACATATCTCGTATTTGGAGAACAGGTCAACGAACAGACATCGGCAATCGTAGCAGAAGGAACAACTCGAATATCTACGCAGTTATCATTGAATGACAACCCGCTGATCTGAGCAGCATAATAATCCGTTTCATAATCCGCAGACCAGCCGGCACCATAATACTCATCATCAAAACAATTGTCGTCTCCAATGATGTTCCCTTTGATTTGATTGATTCCCATTATTTTTAAACTATCTGCCCATTGTTCAAACGTGATCGTTACTTTTCCACTGTCGAATCTTCCGGAAATTGTAGGATCGCCGCTTCCGACCATAATAAGGTCACCATTCAGCGTTCCATTTTTCACTTCACCATTCGTTATTAATCTGGTTTGATATCGATAATTTGGACCGAGTGCAATCATTGCGGAAGAAGTTGTGAATAGTTTCATGTTGGAAGCAGGCATGAACATTTTCTTTTCATTTCTAGCATAAATCGTTTCACCGGTCTTCAGTGATTTTATGAGAACACCCCAATGCGCATTGACAAAATTTGAATCCTCAAATTTTTGAGCAATATCGTATTGTAATTTCTCAATAGGAATACTTGGATCGTATTGCAATCCTTGATGTGAAGAACAACCTGCGAGAAGTAAAAATAAAATAGAAAGAGTGTATAAAGTTTTCATAGAAAATATATCCTGTTGATCGGATTTAACGCCGATTTACCATTTTTTTAAGGTTGCGCTTTATCGGTTGGATAGGCAGGTAAAATCAAACGATCTGCTTTTGTGCGATTTGATAAAGCTGAGATTTCGTATAACTTCAATGCATGCCAGTGTTGCACTTCTTCCCAAACAAATCTCCACGACCAATTTCCTAACGCTTGTCCCGGCATATTCATTCTCGCTTCAGTGCCTAAGCCCAAAATATCCTGCAAAGGAAATACAGCCATCACGGCAACAGATTCCGCAGCTAGGCGAATGAGATCCCAGTGAATTTCACGGCCATCAGTACCGACATATTTTTTTACAAATTCTCGTTCGCGATCCGTTGCGCTGTTGAACCAGCCTATCGTTGTATCATTATCGTGCGTTCCGGAATAGACTACGGTGTTTGAAATATAATTATGCGGCAGGAAAATATTTTTCGTATCACCGGCAAATGCAAACTGTAAAATCCTCATTCCAGGAAAATCATATCGATCTCGTAATTCCACAACATCAGGAGTAATTTCACCAAGATCTTCTGCAATGATCGGCATCTTTCCTAATTTCTTTTCAATGGCATCGAATAATTTTGCGCCCGGACCTTTTACCCATTTACCTTTAACGGCTGTTGCTTCTGTTGCGGGAATTTCCCAATACCCGGCAAAACCTCTAAAATGATCGATGCGGACAATATCAACAAGCTCAAGGGTCGTTTTAATTCGATTGATGAACCATGAATAATTCTCTTCATGCATTGCCTTCCAATCATACAACGGATTTCCCCATCGCTGTCCCGTGACGGAAAAATAATCGGGCGGAACTCCGGCAACAACTTTAGGCTTCATATTTTTATCAAGATGGAACAAATGAGGATTTGCCCACGCATCAGCACTTTGGTAAGCTATAAAGATCGGAATATCGCCTACAATTTTGACTCCGCGTTCATTAGCATATTTTTTTACTGCAAACCATTGGCGGGAAAAACACCATTGGGTGAACTGCCAAAAATTAATCTCGTCCTCTAATTCTTTACGAACTTTTTTTAATGCGGAAGCTTCTCTCGTTACAATATCACTTTCCCAAGTGCTCCACTCAGCTCCATTATATTTTTGGATGAGTGCCATGAACAGAGCATAATCTTCCAGCCATAATTTTTGCTTCTTGCAAAATAGTTGGAAGTCTTCCATCTCACCTTTTGAGTTTTTTTTAAAAAAATTCTGCGATGCAATCCGTAATTTGCCCATTCGGAATTCTTTCACATTTCCAAAATGAACTTTTTTTGGATTGAATGACGGAATATTCTCGAGTTCATTCTTTCCCAGCCAACCTCGTTTTACTAATTCTTCCAGATCAATCAGTAATGGTTCGCCTGCAAACGCAGAAAGACACATATACGGCGAATCTCCCATTCCCACCGGACCAAGCGGAAGCATTTGCCAAATTTTTTGTCCGGCAACAATGAGCCATTCAATAAAATGGTAGGACGACGCGCCTAAATCTCCTGAGCCATAAGGACCAGGAAGTGATGTCGGATGCAATAATATTCCTGAACTACGATCAAAATTCATAAAACGTTGTCCCTTATATTCAATAGTAAGTTTTTATTTTTCATATTTTTTATCACTGCGCGGTTGATCTCTCTTTTCTTCTCCACTCGCCAATGCTTTTAAGTTCTTTATCTCTTTCTCGGTCAATGTTCTCCACATTCCTCGCTGTAATCCATGAACATTCAAACCGGCATACTCAACTCGGTGAAGTCGTTCCACTTCATAACCAAACGATTCAAACATTCTTCGAATCTGTCGATTCTTCCCTTCGTGAATGTGCATCACGATCTCTCGATTCTTTGTTCCGGGAATAATTTCCAATTCTGCAGGAGCTGTTTTTCCATCTTCAAGGAAGACGCCACGCGCAAGTTTTTCTGCGTGAACCTGATCGAGTCCTTTGTCAATGGAAACGTGATATGATTTTATCACTTCGCTGGAAGGATGCATCAGCTTGTTTGCAAGCATTCCGTCATTGGTGAGAAGAAGCACGCCGGTTGTTTGCCTGTCCAACCGACCGACTGGATAAACGCGTTCACGAATATTTATTATATCAAGAACGGTGCGCCGACCTTTTTCATCACTTGCTGTAGTAATCAAATCTTTTGGCTTATTCAAAAGGATATAAACCAATTTTTGTGCGAGCGAATATGTTTGCCCGTTCACTTTTATAACATCGGTCTGCGGATTGACTTTCGTTCCAAGTTCCGTAACGATCTTTCCGTTCAATTCCACTTCGCCATTTGCAATCATTTCTTCAGCTGCACGACGCGATGCAATACCAACCATTGCTAGAAATCTGTTTAAGCGAAGAGTTTCTGGAAGAACGTTTTCACTTTGTTCTTCCACTTGCTCCACCCTGACCCCTGGCCGCTTCCTGATTCCGTCTGCTGACCTTGGTCGAGATGTCCGCTTTCTGTCGAGTGAACCGAATGATCCGCCCCCGCGTCTGTTGTCAGTTGTCCCCGATCGTTTACTATCTGATTCGGATTTAAATGCTCTTTTCGGTCGTCCTTCAGATCGTCGATTGTCGAACGATACTGATCGTTCATCCTTTGGTCTTCCACTTCCGCTTCGCTCTGAACTTGGTCCGAATTTTTTGAACGGTCTATCACTTCGTTTTCCTGCAAACGATCCTGATCGCTCATTTGGTTTTCGAGTTCGTTTATCTCCAAACGATCCGGTGCGTTTATCTCCGAATGATCCTGTTCGCTTCTCTCCAAATTTCCCTGTTCGTTTTCGGTCATCGCCGCGTTGGCTATCGGATCGTTTTCGATCTCCGCCGTCTTTTCGATTATTTTCTGATTGTTTTCTGATAATGATTCTCCTTTTTGTCTTCGTTCCTCTGCCTTTGCTTCATTCTCTAATTTGATCTTCGATCCTCGTTGTGGTTTATTTTTCGTACCTTCATTCCCATCCATTTTCTTTTCAAGATCTTCTTTGAACTCTAGTTCTTGTTGCTCTGCAAGTAACCGTCGGTCAACTTCTAACTCTGTTTCGCCAATCAACTCTTCAATTTCTCTCGGCTTTGGAAGATCGGAAAGTTCATTCAATCCAAAGTGTTCAAGAAATTTTTGCGTTGTTCCATATAACAATGGACGACCAGGTGTGGTCGCTCTTCCTGTTATATGAATAAGATCTTTTTCCAATAATGCATTGATAATATAATCAACATTCACTCCTCGGATAAATTCAACTTCACCTTTTGCAATCGGCTGTTTATAAGCTATGATCGCAAGTGTCTCAACAGCGGTTGGCGATAAACGGCGACGTGCTTTTTCCTTGGCTAATTTTCCAACCCACATTGAGAATTGTTCCTGTGTTGCATGAACAAAACCTCCTGCAACTTCAATGATGCGGAATCCACTTCCCATCCTTCCATATCCACGATTGAGATCACCGACCGCTTTACGAATGATCTCAGCATTAACGATAAAATGTTCTGCCGGTGGAAGATCTTTGTTGACATCATCCATAATCGAACGAATGAATCGAACGGTCATTGGTTCGTCGTTCGCAAAGATCAACGCTTCAATGATATTCTTCAATTCAGTGGAGACTTCAACTTCTTCCGTCTTTACTTCGGCTTGTTCATCACTCATTCATTATGCCTCGGTTGGTAATTTTACTATCGTTATATCACCGTATGAATCAAATTGATTAATTGCAATAAGATGTTGCTTCATCAATTCAAGAATAGCAATAAATGTCACCACAATACGGATCTTCTCAGTCATTGACAGAACAATCTCGTAGAATGAAACTTCAACTCTGTCTTTAAAAAGATTAATGATAAATTCCATCTGTTCATCAAGAGACACGTTCAATTTATTGATCTCGTGAACGTGCTTTCGTGGCATCTTGTTCACTGCATGCTGGAAGGATGCAATAAGATCGAACAGTGTTACATCACGCAACAGATCTTCATCATTTTCTGTTTCAGTAATTTTCGGATCGTTCTCAAAATTTCCGCGATACGCCAATTTCCGCTGTTGCAACTGCTTGCGTTCCAACAGTTCCGCCATTTCTTTCCATCGTTTATACTCTAGTAAACGCCGAACGAGTTCCGCACGAGGATCAAATTCTTCTTCACCGTCGCCATCTGGTCGTGGAAGCAACATCTGCACTTTTATCTGCATCAGTTCTGCGGCTGTAACGATAAATTCTCCGGCAATATCCAGATTTAACTCTTGCAGATACTGAAGATACTCCAAAAACTCTTTCGTTATCATAGCTATTGGAATATCATAAATATCCAATTCGTCTCTCTTGATAAAGAAAAGAAGAAGATCGAGCGGCCCTTCAAAATCAGATAATTTTACACGATATGTTTTTTCAGTCGTCATTATTTTGATCGAACTATCCTATTTTCATAACTTCACGAACTTCGTTCATAGTTTGTTCTGCAACTCGTTTTGCTCTCAATTCACCATCATGAAGAATATATTTCACTTCAACTGGATTATTTTCAAAGTAAGTTCGCTTTTCACGGAACGGTGCGAGCGAATCTGCGATCTTTATAGAACAATTCTTTTTACAATCAACACAGCCAAGTGCACCGGATTCACATCCGCTTCTGATCTCAGGGATTTCATGTGAATTAAATTTTTGATGATATGAAAACACAACACACACATCAGGATGACCAGGATCATTCTTTCGAACTTTCAGAGTATCTGTTACTGCAGTGCGCATCTTTTTTTGAATTTCTTCGGCTGAGTCGGAAAGTAGAATCGTATTGCCCAGCGACTTGCTCATTTTTTGATTTCCATCAAGACCGGCAAGGCGTGAAAATTTTGTCAGCTTTGGCTCCGGCTCAGGAAAAATATTCCCGCCCGCCGTCTGTTTGGAGTGACCCCATTGATTATTGAAATGGCGTGCAATTTCACGCGTGATTTCAATATGTGGAACTTGGTCTTCACCGACAGGAACCACTTCACCTTTATATAACAAAATATCTGCGGACTGAAGAACGGGATAACCGAGATGTCCATAAACAACTGAATCCATATTCAAGTCACGGATCTGATCTTTCAGTGTCGGATTTCTTTCTAATCGTGCGGCGGTGATCAACATCGAAAAAATTAAATGCAATTCAGCATGTTCTTTTATTTGCGACTGACGAAAGATCGGACTCTTTATCGGATCAATTCCTGCCGCAAGCCAATCAATAACCATATCAATTGAATTTTGATATATTTCACTTGTATCCAGATTCGTTGTTAACGCATGATAATCTGCAATGAGATGATAATTATCGAATTCATGTTGAAGGGATACCCAATTTTCCAATGCGCCAACCAAATGTCCGATGTGCAATTTCCCTGTCGGACGCATCCCGCTAAGTATTCGTTTCTTTTTAGTAGTCAAAAAATTATCCCATTAAGCATAAATCAAATTTGGAATTGCGGGTTCATAAATTTCAGCTTTTCAGTTTCGTGTTTAGAGGTTCGCAACGTTTAGCTTGAACCCTGGAACTCAAAACATTCTTCAAATCACAAAACCCAAATCTCAAAACTCACTTTAGTTCATAAACAAATACGGTTTCCATCGATCATCTAAACTTCCAACAAAATGACGAAGAAACGTAACGTGATTCGGTTTAATCGGTACTCTTAATAACGGCATCCCTGCTTCTTCCGGAGTACCGTCTCCTTTTTTATTATTACACTTTACACACGCCGCCACAAGATTTTCCCACGAATCTTCTCCCCCTTTTGATCGAGGATGAATATGATCCAGCGTTAAAGGAACATCGCCTCGTCCGCAATATTGACAGCGATGTCCATCCCGCCGAAGAATATTCTTTCTCGACAGAATGATCTTCTTATACGGAATTCGAACAAACGACGAAAGCCGCACAACACTCGGAAACGGCATAGTCAAAGAAACAGAACGAATCACTTTTCCATTGCTTGATTCAAGTAATTCTGCTTTCCGTAAAAAAAGGAGCATAATAGCTTTTTTTACATTACAGACACTCAAAGGCTCGTAGTTTTGATTCAAAACAAGCACTTTACTGTTGAGCCGCCCATGAATACTTTTTGAATGGAATAATGAACTGAAGACTATTATCCTCCTTTTGCAACTTTCATTGCACTATGAAAGGGCTTTTTAGTATTGTCTAACCGTCAATAAAGTAACGTCTTTACCTATTATTCTCGAGAAAACCTTTTGATACAATCTGCAACATATAGATGAAATATAGCAAGGGCGGGAGTTAATATCAATTGGGTAGACAAATTAAATAATAAAACCCAAAAGCCTGTTTAATGCCAAGACTTTTGGGTCATTCTTAAATTTATTACAAAAAATACTATTTTATTCGCTTTTGAATCTCTTTTATGGAATCCCCGCCAAATTTCTCCAATAATGCATCTGCAACTACGGGTGCTACAACCGCCTCACCTATAATCGATGCAGCTGGAACAGCACAAACATCCGATCGTTCATAGCGTGATTTTTGTGTTTCTTTTGACTTTATATCCACTGTTTGCAATGGATTGGCAAGGGTCGATATTGGTTTCATTGCTCCACGAATAACGAGAAGTTCGCCGTTTGTGACACCTCCTTCTAATCCACCCGCCCGGTTGGTCGGACGAATGATCTTGCCGGATTTTGATAACATTTCATCGTGAACATCTGAACCAAACCGACGCGCATTTTCAAACCCATCGCCAATTTCAACACCTTTGATTGCGTGAATCGACATCATCGCTTGCGCAAGTTGTCCGTCAAGTTTTCTGTCGTAATGAACATAACTCCCTAATCCAATCGGAACACCAGAAACAAGCACTTCAAATATTCCTCCGAGTGTATCTCCTTTTTTCTTGCATGCTTTAATTGCAGCGATCGCTTTCATCTCAGTTGTGGTATTTAAGATTCTTACTTCAGATTTATCCGCATCGACAGAAAGTTTAGAAATTTCATCGGAATATTTTTTTATCAGTTTATCAACAGTAACTCGTTTTTGCAATTCAACAGAACCAATTGATAGGACATGACTGCCAATGTGAATACCAAATTCTTCCAGAAACTTTTTGGCAATTGCACAACAAGCAACACGCATTGCAGTTTCCCTTGCACTTGCACGATCGATCACGTTTCGAATATCATCGAATCCATATTTTACTGAACCAACAAAATCAGCATGGCCGGGACGCGGAAGTGTGATCTTTTCAATTCCTTTTCCGCTGCCTTCAACAGACATTCTCTCTGTCCAATGTTGCCAATCTTTATTTCTGACCACCAAAGCGATCGGTGTACCAAGAGTTTTTCCAAAACGAACACCGGAAAGAATTTCAACTTTGTCGGTTTCAATTCTCATTCTTCCGCCGCGACCGTACCCCTGTTGTCTTCTCCAAAGTTGATGATTGATGTATTCGGATGAGATAGAAAGTCCTGCTGGAATTCCTTCAACAATTCCGACAAGAGCTTGTCCGTGAGATTCACCTGCAGTGAAGTACCGTATCATATTTTCCTTAAATTCTTGATTTCCCGTTTTTGGTTCAAGTTTCAGGATTCAAGATATACTATTGTTATGTGAAACTTGAAACCTAAATCATGAAACATCTTAGCTATTCCACTTACCATTTTGTTTCAATATCTGTCGACTGATGATCAACTTTTGGATCTCATTTGTTCCTTCAAATATTTTTGAGATACGTGCATCGCGGTAAAATCGTTCGAGCGGCAGATCTGCAGAGAATCCCATGCCGCCGTGGATCTGCAATGCCTTATCTGCAATTTCGCATATCGCTTCTGAACAATACAATTTTACGATTGCAGCATCGAGAGAAATATCCTCTCCGTTATCTAGTTTAAATGCGGCTTTGAAAACCATATTTTCCATTGCGTAAATGTGCGTGGCAATTTCTGAAATCATAAATTGTATGGCTTGAAATTTTGAGATCGGTTCGCCAAATTGTTTCCGCTGTTTTGAAAAAACTACAGACATTTCCAACATTTCTTTTGCAGCTCCAAAACAAGCTGCTCCGAGTCCAAGTCGGCCGGAATTTAACGTCTCCATTGCCACAAAAAATCCGCGGCCATCCGTCCCAATCAAGTTCTCTTCGGGAATTTCGACATTATCGAATGCTATCGTGTTTGTCACACTTCCTTTGATCCCAAGTTTTTTTTCGTTTTTTCCCACGCTAACTCCACCAAACTTTTTCTCTACCACAAATCCGGTAATTCCTTTTTCTGTCCGAGCAAAAACAGAAAATACATCGGCAAGTGAACCGTTTGTAATCCAAACTTTTTCTCCGTTGAGAATCCACTTATCCCCCATTTTTTCTGCTTTTGTCGAAAGATTAAATGAATCGGAGCCTGCATCAGCCTCCGTCAATGCAAACGCAGCGATCATTTCACCCGATGCTAATTTGGGAAGATATTTTTTTTTCAATAATTCCGTGCCGCCGAGCATGATTGCCTGAGCGCCAATAGATTGATGAGCACCGATCATTGCTGCCGTAGAACCGCATACTCTTGCTACTTCTTCTTGCGCAATACAGAATCCGACTTTACCAAAACCCCCGCCACCATATTCTTCCGGAATCGCCGTTCCCATTAACCCGACATCAGCGAGTTTTTTCAGCAATGCTTTTGGAATTTCCTCGTTCTTATCGATCGATGCAGCAATTGGACGTATCTCAGCATTCGTAAAATCACGCGCCATTTCCCGCAGCATATTGTGTTCGTTTGTAAATGAAAAACTCATAATAGTTCGTATTAAATTTAATAACAATCGTTGAGAATAATATACAAAATAAAATAAAAAGACCTGACAAGTTTTATTCTTATCAGGTCTTTAATTGTATTACGAACATTGATTTGTTACGGTATCATCATCGCCACAAATCGAGGACTCCCTTGGGCTCCTTTTACAAGAAGTAATAATGCTTCACCCGATTTTTTAAATTTTACAGTTTTCTCAAATTCTGAAACGGTTGTTACCGGTTTTTTATCAACTTGAAGAATGATATCACTCTCACTCAATCCCCGTTTATTTGCTTCACTGAAATTCTTTACCGACGAAACTAGCACAGAACTGGTAACATTTCGATCTTTCACTAATCTACTATCAGCTTTCTTAACTGTGAATCCAAGCGAGCTAAAATCAATGGAACGTGATGTTGTTTCTTCGGTATCAGTTTCATCGCTTTCTTTACTACCGTTATTTGCTGAAAGTGTTCCATTGTCAGAACGCGGTTTAAGTGTGATCACTTTCTCAATCTTTTTTTCATCACGCCAAATAACAAGTTTTACTTTGTCTCCAGGATGTTTTGAAGCAATATATGCCTGCAACTCATTTGGAGCTTTCATCGGTTTGGCATCAATTGTTAAAATGATATCACCAGCTTTCACACCAGCAGCTTTTGCCGCCTCTCCAACAACATCTTGAACAAACACTCCTTCTGCTTTATCAAGTCCATTTGCTTTAGCAAGTGTTTCATCGACCTGCATTATTTGAACACCGATATATCCGCGTTCTACTTTACCAAATTGTATAAGGTCTGTCACAACGGATTTTGCAAGATTGATGGGAATTGCAAATGAATATCCTTGATACCGCTGATTGGTGGTCGCAATAGCCGTATTGATTCCTATTACTTCACCATAAATATTTACTAATGCACCGCCGCTGTTTCCTGGATTAACGGCAGCATCTGTTTGAATAAAATTTTCTATTCCATAACTATCATTAATTATTCGAATACTTCGTCCGAGATAACTAATAATTCCTGCTGTTACTGTCGAATTCAATCCAAGCGGATTTCCAATTGCAAGCGCCCACTGTCCAACTTGTACCTCATCAGAATTTCCGAGCATTGCAACCGGAAGATTTTCTGCTTCAACTTTTATAACAGCAACATCGGTCAGTGGATCTGTTCCAATAAGCTTTGCTCTGAACCGACGAGTATCGTTCAACGCAACTTCAATTCCATCATCAGCCGCATTTTCGATAACATGATTATTTGTAATAATGTATCCATCTTTTGTAATGACAACACCTGAACCAGAACCTTGAGATTGTTCATCTGGTTGATGGAAACGAAAATCAGGAAAATATTTAAAAAACTCTTCTTCACGACCTTCCGGTTTTCGCGCTTTCGTTGTTACAACAATCGAAACAACTGCAGGAGTTGCTTCCTTCGATACATTGACAAACGCATCATTCGCTGCTTGAAGATTGAGATCGGTTTTTGTCGGCGATTTATCAGCACCAAGTTTGATCTGTTTTTGTTGAGCAAAGCCAAGATCAACACCGTTAAAATCGGAAACAAGAACAGCCCCAAAAATAATACCAATGGTTATAAAAAAGAATGCTGCAAAAATGGAACGTTTCATAATTTTTTCTCTCCTTTGTGATTCAAAATTATTTCATACTGTATAACAACGTAAGTGATTTCAAAGTTCTAACATTTTCAATATGGTACCGAAGATATGATTGCACTAACGCAAAAAGGTCCTCCCGCATTGTGATTGACAATTGTATTGATTTCTCCACAGGATTTTCATGCAAATACAATAACGTCTTTAATATCCCTCCTGATATTTTTACACCACTCGATGTTTGGTTCTGGGAACAAAAGGAACAGACAAATTTTCCATCCGATAATCGCAGCTGCACAAATGGAAATTCATTTTCAACTGTCTTCCGGGCGCAATGCGAACAGCTATCAAGACTTATACCGAAACCAAATTGCTGAAACATCTTTACAAAAAATGCCAGTAGCACGTTGGCTCCATTTTTAGTTGATGTGTCAATGGTTTGAAGCGAATCAACAAGTAAAGAAAATATTAGCTCGTTCTCTTCTTCATCGTGCATCACCATATTCACCAATTCGATCAATGCAAGTCCACTGAATATTTTTTCCGAATCATCCTGCATTCGATTGAAAGGATACACTATTTCGCTTTTTGAAAGCAGATGCAGATCCTTATGTTCTTTTTTATACAAAACAATCGACGAATGCGTCATCAGTTCAAGTGATGAACCGAATTTATTCGACTTCGGATTTCTCGCTCCTTTTGCAACAACTTTGATCTTTCCATACTTCCTCGAATATACCGTCACGATCTTACTTGTATCACCATAGCTCAACGAATGGAGAACAACCGCTTCTGTTTCAACGATCATTGCTTCACCACACGTGCTATGGAATCTGAAAATGGAGCTCGAAGAACACCTTTTTCGGTAATGATAGCGGAGATCAAATGGTGTGGAGTTACATCAAATGCCGGATTGAATACTGAAACATTATTCGGAGTAATTTGTTTCCCAAATCTATTCACCACCTCGCTTGAATCGCGTTCTTCAATCTGGATTTGTTCTCCTTTTTGAATCAAACAATCAATGGTAGAAGTCGGAGCAGCAATATAAAATGGAATATTATGTTCCTTCGCCAATATTGCAAGATTATATGTTCCAATTTTGTTTGCCGTATCACCGTTCCTCGCAATTCGATCGGCGCCGACAATAATAAGATCGATCTTTTTTGTTTTGATCGTCCATGCAGCAGCATTATCAGTGATCAAGGTCGCCGGAATACCTTCTTTCTGAAATTCCCACATTGTTAATCGAGCACCCTGCAATAACGGACGAGTTTCATCCACAAAAACAGAGATCTTCTTTCTTAAATTGTGAACAGTAAGGATAACCCCAAATGCTGTTCCAATTCCTCCTGTTGCTAGTGCACCGGTATTACAATGCGTTATGATCTTCGCCCCATAAGAAATAAGTTCAGACCCATATTGCCCAATATTCTCACACATTTTCCGATCCTCTTCATGGATGGACAATGCTTCGGATTTCAATTTGTCAAAGAGCGGTTTTGGATCATCGTTAGAATTTAGACGAATAATATTTGTCATTCGTTCCAATGCCCAGAAGAGATTTTTTGCAGTCGGACGAGTAGAAGAGATTACATTTACTGCATTTTCAAACGCAGATAGGAATTTCTCTTTCGGAGAATTGATCTCATTTTGAATTCCAAGTAAAATGCCATACGCGGAAGCAATTCCAAGCAATGGTGCTCCCCGAACTTTTAATGTTCGTATAGCATCTGCTAAAATGGAAATATCTGACGTTTCGACATAGACTTCGTTAACAGGAAGTTCGGTTTGATCTACAAAGCGGATTGAGTTGTTTAACCATTCGATAGATTTCATAAAGGATACCACAGAGTCTCAAAATTATTTGTGTTTCTTGAAACTCTGTGGTGATTTAAATTACTCGTCGAATTTTGAAAGGGCTTTGAATTCTCTGAAACGATCTTGAATCTTTAGATACGAAAGGTCTCGGAGTCCATCAACAGAAACTTTTTCTACACAGAACGATGCCATCGTGCTGCCGTAAATAACTGCTCGCTTCATGTTCTCAAATGAAAGATCATCGGTCTTTGCAAGCCACGCAGTAAATCCGGATGCGAATGTATCACCGGCACCGGTCGGATCGAAAATATTTTCTAGCGGATATGCCGGTGCAGAAAAAATATGATCTTCGTGAAACAATAATGCGCCGTGTTCACCTTTTTTAATAATCAATGTTTTTGCACCCATCGCACGAATCTTTTTTGCGGCACGTAACAGGTTCGGATCGTTTGCTAATAAGCGAGCCTCAGAATCATTAAGAATGAAAACATCAAAATGTGGGATGGCTTTTAACAATTCATCCTTTTTAGTGTCAATCCAAAAATTCATCGTATCACCAACAACAAGTGTGGGCTTTTCAACTTGATGCAGAACGCGAAGTTGCAACGTGGGATCAATGTTTCCTAAACATATGTATCGTGTCTTTTTGTATGCCTCAGGAATTTTCGGATCGAATTTTTCAAAGACATTAAGATTCAATGACAGCGTATCACGATTATTAAGATCATAATGATACCGTCCTGACCAGCGGAATGTCTTTGCCTCTTGAATAATTTCCAGTCCTGCAAGATCAACGCCTCGTTCATTCAAAAAATCGATTGCTGTTTGCGGATAGTCACCACCAACAACTCCGACAAGTCGAACCGGCGTAGTAAAATAACTTGCTGCAACAGCAATATATACCGCAGATCCTCCGAGAACATTATTTGCTTTCCCGAATGGCGTTTCAATATCATCAATGGCAACTGAACCTACTACTAAAATGGACAATGCTTACTCCTTATTATTTTTATTATATTTTTAATAAATGATTATGTAATATCGGAAAAATTATTCCCGAATAAAAATATTGTATAAAATTTCATTCTTATAACACTATTTCAGAAAGTGATGCGGCAGATTTACCGCCGATAATAAATTCATGCACAATATCAAGAGCTTGTATTTGTCCTGTCCAAACACACATTGATTTTGCTATAGTTAAAGGATACCATTCGAATTGATAATGTTCATCAGAGAGAATGGGATTTGTCTTTGAAGGAACTTGTGCTGCAAACATTATCGTATGGTTCAACGTATCAGTCTTAACAGAATAGAATGAATTTACATGTGGAACGATCCAGAATTTTTGTGGAACGTATCCTGTCTCTTCTTTCAATTCTCGCAATGCTCCCTGCAAAGCGGTTTCACCTTTTTCAATTGATCCTGTAACGATCTGCCACGTATCAGGATACATTTTCTCTGTTTTTGAACGGCGAAGCATTAGATATAACGGTTCTTTGTTGTCGAACGAAAAGATGCAAACCTCAACAATATTACTAACGATATTCGGCATGATGATCTTTTTTTCAGGGATTACGTTTTTTTAGTTCCGCAATTTCATCGCTTGTTAATTTTCTGAGTTTCCCCGACTGAAGATTTCCTAACTGCAATGATCCAATTGTAATCCGTTGCAGTTCCAGCACGGGAAATCCAATCGATTCAAACATTCTTCTGATCTGTCTATTCTTTCCTTCAACGATCGTTATTTGACATTGGGAAACAGAATTCTCCGATACCAGTTTTGATATTTTTGCCGGTAATGTAGTGTAGCCATCTTCCAATTCAATTCCTTCAGCCAACTGACTCAAATGTTCCCTTGAAAGAATCCCATCACACACTACCGTATATGTTTTCGGAAACTTTGAATCAGGGTTTGTAAGTTTTTCACCTAATTGTGTATCATTCGTCACCAGCAGTGCACCGGATGTGTCTTTATCCAATCTTCCGACGGGGAATAGATGTCCCATTCCTTCAAGCATTTTCTCTCGCGTAAGCAAATCGTAAACGGTTGCTCTACCTTTCTCGTCGTTACGTGTGGTAACAATATTCACTGGTTTATTCAGGAGGTAATAGACAAACTTCTTTTCCTTGCTGATCGCTTCACCGTTAATTGAAACATTATCTTTTGCAGGATCGATTCGAAACGAAAGAGATTTGACGACTTTCCCGTTGACCGAAACGGCTCCGCTAAGGACTAATTTTTCCGCTTGACTTCGGGAATTGTAACCCAGTTTTGAAATTGCACGCGGAAGACTGACAACGCGTTTTATTTTTTGGTTTTTCACAAACGAATATTGAAATTATCTGATGAAAATACAAACGGATTATTTTATCCGAATGTGTGAAAGGACCACTCCGCACGCAATCGCTGCATTGAGCGATTCTGCTTTACCAAACTGGGGAATGAGAATTCTTGAATCGGCAAATGCAGAGATATCTTTTGAAATACCGTGAGATTCGCTGCCAATAATAATCACAGATTTTTTTGCAAATGTATTTTGCCTGATATCGTTACTATTTGAGAGTTCGGTTGAATAGATCGTAAATTTTTCCGTGCGGCATTTTTCAAGAAAATTCTTTAAATCGGGTTCTTCAATAACCGGAAGATGAAATAACGATCCCATTGTTGACCGAACAACTTTAGGATTATACAATTCCACTGAATTATTCCCAATGAACAATGCATCAACGCCAAACCAATCACAAGTACGGATGATCGTTCCAAGATTCCCGGGATCAGTGATTCCATCTAAGACTACAATAATTGCATTGTGTTTCTTAAAGAGAGCATTTAATTTATTCCCCATTGATAATTTGGGAATGACAGCAATGATTCCTTGAGAAGCAATAGTATCGGAAATTGCATCAATTTCTTTCGCTTTTGCAACAAATACTTCTTTTGCACAGCGTCTTAGCGAGTTGATGACTTGGAGATTTTCAAAACGATGTTCATCATATAGAATCGTTTCAATTTCTATGTCTGCGTGGATTGCTTCTTCAATGGATTTCCATCCCTCAACGATAAATTTATCTTCTTCTTCACGATGCTTTTTTTGAAGAAGATCTTTTATATACGCCAATTTAGCTTTTGTCAACACTCGTTTAACCGTTTATTCGTCGTTTAAATTGTGAACTATTCATACACTCCCCACACTTCTCTAAGCGCATCCGAAATTTCTCCTACGGATGCGTATTCTTCAACCAACCGTAAGATATGAGGAATAACATTCTCATTGCCGGTTGCTGCTTTTTTAAGTTCCTGCAAATATTTGTTTACTCGTTCATTGTTACGATTTGATCGTATTTTCTTTAAGTGAACAATTTGCTCATCTCGAATGGCTTCATCAACTTTAAGTAATTCTGTCGTCTGTTTTTCCTCTACAACAAATTCATTCACACCAACAATGATCTTTTCTTTTCCATCGATAGCACGTTGATATTTATAAGCACTCTCTGCAATTTCTGTTTGGAAATAATTTTGTTCGATCGCTTTTACCGATC
>CAYHFN010000019.1:33547-61879 GCA_964355925.1 uncultured Chitinophagaceae bacterium | reverse complement strand
TGGAATGTTCAAGCATCGTGCGATATTCCACCAATGGTCCAGGGTGATCGATTATTATCAATTCTTCCACTAGCACACGTTTACGAATGTTCACTTGCTCTTGTACTGCCAATAATGTGTGGAGCTTCAATCTCATACCTAAGAAAACCGCCAACTGCTGCAGTATTATTGCCGGCTCTTTTAGAGGTACGGCCAACTGTTATGCTGGTAGTTCCACTGATCATCGAAAAAATATATAAGACAAAAGTTTTACCACAGATTCGGAAAAGATTAATTGGAAGAATGTTGTCCGGAATGCCCTACTTTAGAAAAAAATTACATCTTCTTGCTGGGAAAAAATTGAAAGAAACTTTCGGTGGATCGTTAAAATTTTTCGGAATTGGTGGCGCAGCATTAGCACCAGATGTAGAACAATTTCTTCGTGAGGCAAAATTTCCATACGCAATTGGGTATGGAATGACAGAAACATCACCGTTAATTTCAGGATCACCACCACGAATACAACGATTTCGTGCAACCGGGCCTGTTGTTCCTGGTTTGGAAGTGCAGATCGAAAATCCAGATCCAAATACAAAAATCGGTGAGATCATTGTTCGTGGACAAAGTGTTATGAAGGGATACTACAAAGATCCTGAACGAACAGCAGAAGTAATATCCAACGATGGGTGGTTAAGAACAGGTGATTTAGGTTTTTTTGATGATGATGGACATTTAGCAATCCGAGGTCGTTTAAAGAATGTTATTATAGGTTCCAGTGGAGAGAATATTTATCCTGAAGCAATAGAGTCTATTATCAATCGAGCTGAATATGTTTTAGAGTCTTTGGTGTATCAAGAAAGCGGATCTCTTATTGCACGAGTATTTTTAGATTATGAATCGTTAGATCGTGATGCTGTGAATTCCGGTGAGACTGAATCAAAAACACGTGAGCATATCAACAAATTGATTAATGATCTAAAACAATCCGTGAACACACAAGTTGCCGGTTTTTCGAAGATTTCAAGAATGATTGAACAAAAAGAGCCTTTTGAAAAAACACCTACTCAAAAAATTAAACGATATCTCTACATCTCGTAGTAATTATTTACAAGTAAATATTTTAAAAAAGAAAAAGTCCGAATCTTTACTCGGACTCTTTTTACATCTCGTTGTGCACTCGGAAGGAATCGAACCTTCAACCTTGACATTAAGAGTGTCCTGCTCTGCCAATTGAGCTACGAATGCTTTCACAGATAGAATATAAAAAAAAATAGATTGTTTTCAAAACTGAAATTCGAATGTAAGATTTAATTGTTCGTAATCTTCATACACTAATTGTGTTGAGAACATTTCGCTTGCCTGCAATCGCACACCGCCATTTACAACGAAAGTATTTCCATTACTGTTCCTAAAATCTTTATCAAAAATCGTATTGGCCTCTACGACAAAACCAAAATGATGTTTGAAGTGGGAGTAGAATGGAAATGTTGTCACTCCGAATGACATTTTACGTTTATCTCCGTAAAAGGAGATTGTCGAAAATGAATATTCAGGAACAGAAATATTCCCTGCAATAAATAAAGAGTATTTTGAACGATTAAAATTATACCCGCTATCTGTAATCATGCCAACAGCCTGCACAACGCCAATTGCAAGAGACGTTTTTGTAAACTCTCCAACCCGAGGCAAAATCTGGATTTTAAAAAACGATTCTTGTTGATTGAATTTCCCTTTTCGAAAAATTGCATTGACTGCAAGTTCAAACATCCAAAATCGTCTTGCATAGAGTCCCCCGCTAAATCGTAATGGCGTAAGTCCGGCTCCAAGCATTAAGGAATTATTTCCATTCGAGATTTCACCGTTCCGTAATGATACAACTTTTTCGGGCGGAGAGGTTTTTAAGAATTCTCCATAAATTTTTTGATGTAATTCAGCTTCCAGATCTTTTTGTTGTTGACGTTTTTGTTCAATCGTCAACTCTTCCTGTCTTGCACGAAGCTCTTCTTTCTTGCGATCCTCTTCTTGTAAATTTTTTACTTTTTGAGATCGTAAATCTTCTTGTCGTTTCTCTTCGATCATTTTATTGCGAACCTTCATTAGCACTACTTCACGTTCAATTTGGAATTGTATCAGTGAATCATATTCTGTTTTTCTATATTGGATGAGACTATAAAACACTTTCGAAGTTGTGTCCGTATATCGTTCTGTGATCGAAATTCCCTTTAAACTTACGTCCGAAATCAATTCCGTTGAAATATTTGTTCGGTCGGAAAAATCTTTCCCTTGCTCTGTCACTTCATGTTGAAAAATACTTTTTACTTTCAATTCTACATTCCGAGAGAATTCAATAAACGCTCTTGTATCCGATTCTTCAGATGAAACTTGCGAAATTCCAATGCCGTAGTAATAAGAATTACTGATTGAATTTTTTTGAGTATTCGTCCATTCGGGTTTACTTTGTGCCGATAGGTAAAAAGTAAACAAGAAGAATAAAGATAATATTGTCAGATATTTCTTCGTCATAATAAAAAAGCCCATAGAAAAATTTACTATGGGCTTAAATTAAAATGGTTCCAAGATATTTTACGGCTTTGGTTGCTGTGGTTGAGTTTGAACAGGAATTTGAGGGGCAGGAACACTTTGTGTCTGTCCGCTTTGAATAACACTTTCCTGTGTTTTTCCTTTCCCAGGCAAAAAGAACAGGTTCACTGCAAGAGCAATTACAATAAAAGCTGCTGCTAAATATGTTGTTGCTTGCGAAAGAAAATCTGATGCACGACGTACACCGAATACTGTGCCGATATTTCCGCCGCCCATACCGGCTGAAAGTCCGCCGCCTTTGCTGTTTTGCATTAATATTACTATGATAAGAAGAAATGCGATAATGATCTCTGTAAGAACTAAAAACGTATACATTGTGTTCCTAATAATGGTTAGTATTAATTTTTTTACTTGTACAAATTAGGAATAAAGTTTGCTAAAATCAAGAACAACTATTTCGTTAGTAGATTATCTGTCTCTGCCTCACCGAGCAACAAATGTTTAGCAACATATCAAATCAAAGGAAGATAGAATGAAAGAAGCAATTGATTTTAACCAATTTGATTCATCACGCCGTTCATTTCTTCAAAAAAGTATCATTGGTCTTTCTGCATATTCTTTTGTCGGTGCGACAGCAGAAGTTGCAGATGAAAATAATTTTGAAGTGATTAATACAACAATTACAATTCCAAATTTGCCCGATCAGTTTAAAGGATTTACCATTGGAATGATGAGCGACATTCATTCCAGTGTCTTTATGAACAAAAATGATATGGATGGTTATGTAATTGCCATGAATGCTTTGAAAACTGATCTTGTTGTCGTTACGGGAGATTTTGTGAACAGTCAGACTGAAGAAGTCTACCAATTTGCTGAAGCATTTTCCAATTTAAGAGCACTAAATGGAGTCTATGGCTGTCTTGGAAATCACGACTATTTTGCAAAAGATGTTGAACTTGTGGCCAAAAAAGTCGACGAATGCGGGATAAAACTTCTGCGAAATGATGCAATTAAAATTGAGAAAGGAAATTCGTTTTTTAATCTTGTCGGAGTTGATGATATTGGGAGAAATGTAAAACCAGATGATTATATAACGAGAGCTTTATCGTCTGTGAAGAATGAACAACCCAAGATACTGCTTTGTCATAAGCCGTATTATTTCTCTAATGCGAAAAATCTTGGAGTTGATCTTACATTGAGCGGACATACTCACGGTGGACAGATTGTCTTTGGGAAAGTTGATGGAATACCGATTTCACTTGCAACATTTGTTTCTAAATATATTGCTGGATTGTATACTCTTGGCAAATCTCAACTCTATGTTAATAAAGGCATCGGTTCAGTCGGGATTCCTTTTAGAATTAACTGCCCACCGGAATTGACAGTTATTACTCTTGCATAGATATGAATTTGTCAATGCTTGAAATTCTAAGTTGGCATTTTCATTTTATAAATTCTTGATAAAGTATAGCTTCTGGTTTGTGTTTTTCCTTTGAAATTAGAACGTGTTTTATCTATATTCTTTCGTAGTTCACTGAAAGAATAATCTATTATCACGTCATAATTTTATGGAAGTTACCCAACACCAAGCCCCTCAAAATACTGGTTGGATCGAAATGGTCGCCGGTTGTATGTTCAGCGGAAAAACGGAAGAATTGATCCGAAGATTACGCAGAGCACAAATTGCAAGACAAAGAGTGATCATTTTCAAACCGCGGATCGACAATCGTTACTCTTCAAGTCAAATCGTTTCACATAATACTCAATCTCTCGAATCAATAGTTGTAGACAAAGCAGAAGAAATTCTTTTGCTTGCCAAAGACGCACAAGTTGTTGGCATTGATGAAGTACAATTTTTTGAGATGTCAATAGTTGGAGTTTGTGACAAGCTTGCAAACGAAGGTAAACGAGTTATTGTTGCAGGTCTGGATCAAGATTATCGCGGTGTTCCATTTGAACCAGTTCCCCAGTTATTGGCAGCGGCTGAATACATCACAAAGACATTGGCGATCTGCATGGTCTGTGGAAATCCGGCAGACAGAACTCAAAGAAAAATTGCTAACGCAGATAGAGTTGTTGTCGGTGCAGCAGATTCGTATGAAGCACGATGTAGAAAATGTCATTACATTCCTGAATAATTAAAAATGTATTTGCAATTTTTTCATGAGTTGGATTTATTTGAATAGTTCCACGGTTTACAATATGCAAGGAGAATCATGGATATCATTTCCGTACTAAGAGGCATTGGTGGTGTAATATTTATTATAGGCATTGCATTTTTGTTCTCAAATAACAAAAAGCATGTGAATTGGGCACTGGTCGCAAAAGCTTTTGGAATACAATTGACCTTTGCAATTTTCATAATTCACAGCGTAACTCTTCGTTCGTGGTTCTGGCCTCTTGGTTTAATGAAAGATGTTATTGATGGAATTGGCGCTGGAGTTGTTGCTTTGCTAAATTATACAATGGTAGGTGCACAATTTGTTTTTGGTAACCTCGCGGTCAATTCCGGATCGAATTCACTTGGTTTCTTCTTTGCATTTCAAGTTTTGCCTACGATTATTTTTGTTTCTGCGCTAACATCTCTTTTATACTATCTTGGAATACTCCAAGCAGTAGTAAAAGTAATGGCAAGAGTAATGGTCAAACTTCTTGGAACCAGTGGTGCAGAGTCTTTATCTAACACCGCAAATATTTTTGTTGGACAAACTGAAGCCCCTCTCTTGATTCGGCCATATATTGGCACAATGACTAATTCTGAGATATTGACAATCATGGTTGGTGGCATGGCAACGATCGCTGGTGGGGTTATGGCTAGTTATATACAAATGTTAGGCCAGTCGTTTTCCGAGGCAAATCATATTCCCCTGGCTGAAGGACAATTAAAATTTGCAGTTCAACTGCTAGCAGCAAGCACAATGGCCGCTCCTGCCTCTCTTGCAATTTCCAAGATCATATATCCGGAAATGGAAGAACCTGTGACCAAAGGAACTGTTAAACTCGAAGTCGAAAAAAATGCATCGAATGCAATTGAAGCTGCTGCAACCGGAGCTTCCGATGGACTTCAACTTGCTTTGAATGTTGGCGGTATGTTGTTGGCATTCATTGCTTTAATAGCAATGCTTAATGGAATTTTAGGATATGTTGGTGATCTTACAGGATTGAATGCCTATCTTCTATCTCAGTTCAATCAGACTTTGTCCATGCAATTTATTTTTGGATCTGTACTACAATTTGTTGCTGTTGCAATAGGAGTTCCTTGGAATGACGCTTTTAATTTTGGAAGTCTGTTGGGAACTAAAATAGTTTTGAATGAATTTGTTGCCTATTTGGATCTTGCTAATCTTCTTAAGACTGGTGCAATGAGTGAAAAAGGTGTTATGATGGCAACATACGCATTATGTGGGTTTGCAAACTTCTCCTCCATTGCAATTCAGATTGGTGGAATCTCTCCAATGGCTCCACATCGTAAAAAAGATATTGCATCACTAGGATTACGTGCAGTTCTTGGTGGGTTACTCTCGACATTGATGACTGCAACAATTGCAGGAATTTTAGTAGGTTAACATTTTAATGAATACACAACTTCAAGAATCAATAGCATATTTAAATTCAAAAATTTCCATTAAACCAAAGATCGCCGTTGTATTAGGATCCGGACTTGGAGATTTTGCACAGCAGATCAAAAATCCAATTACAATTCCTACATCAGAAATTCCACATTACCCTATTTCTACTGTTCAAGGACATGCGGGGAAAATAATTTTTGGAAAACTCGAAAATGGTGGTAGGCAATCAGCTGAACTAATTATTTTTCAAGGTCGTGTGCATTTATATGAAAGCAATGATGTTAAAAAAGTTGTTTATCCAATTAAGGTTGCTTCTGAACTTGGCGTTCAACAAGTGATCGTTACAAATGCCGCAGGTGGGATCAATAGAAATTTCGATGCCGGCACATTGATGTTTATTCGCGATTATATCAATCTCACTGGTGAGAATCCACTGATTGGAATGAAGTTGTCAGACATCTCACGAAAGAACCCTACCCTTTCAACTTCTTTATTAAGCAAAGCTAAATCGATTGCAATAAAGAATGGAATTTCTACAAAAGAGGGTGTTTACTGCTGGACAAAAGGTCCTACGTACGAAACTGCGGCAGAAATACGAATGATGGCTTCAATGGGTGCTGATGCTGTTGGGATGTCTACCGTACCTGAAATAATTGTTGCCCATCAATACGGATTAGAAATTCTTGGAATATCGTGCATAACAAATATGGCTACAGGTATTTCACCTACCAAACTTTCCCACGAAGAAGTAAATGAAACTGCAAACCGCGTAAAAAATGATTTCACTAAGCTAGTTAATGAAATTATTTTTGATATGACTTAAAAAATATAAAGAATCATTTGTATAGCTCTTTAAGGAAATATTTGATACAGCATCAGATAAACAATCACACCAGTTATTGAAACATATAACCAAATCACAAATGTTTTTTTTGAAACCTTCTTGTGAAGATCAAACTTCTCTTTTAGTCCCCGATACAACGTAAGAATCGCCATTGGTGGAACAATTGTTGCAAGAATAATGTGAGAAATAAGTATCACAAAATATACCGGACGACTCCATCCTTCACCTTGGAATGCAACTGAACCAACCTTCGCGTGATAGATCAAATAACTGACTAGAAATATCCATGAAGTTATAAAAGCAGCAATCATAAATTTTTTATGCTGCTCTTTCCTCCCCGCTTTAATATGTTTATATCCAAATATTAACAAGACAAAACTGATAAAGTTTAAAATGGCATTAACAGTTGAAAGATCTTCGAATTTCATAATCATATGGGATTAATACTTAGTGGTGCTTATTTCTAATGAATTTTGAAGATAATCATAGTCGAAAAAATAATTGGCAAATAGAACAATGAAACGAAGAAAAGCATTCGTGCTGCAGAATTCGACGAATCGTCTTTGATTGAACGGGTAAATTTCAGACCAAACAGCAGGAATACGATTCCAATAATTAATGCAATTGGAATATATTCTAAAGAAACTAATCCAACCAACGCAGGAGAAAGTCCAACACCAATTAAAATAATTTGGTTGATTAAAATCTGTCTGGATACTTTATAACCTTTAATATCTAAACTAGTAAGTAGACGAAAGCCTGCATTTGAATAATCATTTCTATACAACCATCCTATCGAATAAAAGTGAGGCATTTGCCAGTAAAACAATATTGCAAAAAGAGTTAAAGATTGATTTGAAAGTGAATTTTGTATTGCTGCCCATCCAATTAGTGACGGCAATGCTCCAGGGATTGCACCAATGATTGTCGCAATGGTCGAAATTCTTTTTAATGGTGTATATAAAAAAACATAAGTGACCAAAGTAGAAATTGCTAACAAAGCAGTTAACCAGTTTATCATCAATAAAAGGCCAGCACCAATTAAGGAAACAGTAATACCAAAAAATAATGCTTCGTTTGGAAGAATTCTTCTATCTGGAATCGGTCGTTTTACTGTCCTCTTCATTATCAAATCAAAATCACGCTCAAAATACTGATTAAGAGCACCTGATCCTCCTCCAACAAGTAACGTTCCAAGAGCAAGTAAAGGGAAAATAATTAATTGAGACGCTTCCGGAGATTTGATTGCTAAATAAGCGGAACCTAAAGAAGTAAACACTGATAAGAGTGTTAATTCCGGTTTCATTAATAACCAAAGATCTTTTAAGAACTCAGCAATTGTTCTGTTATTTACTTTTTCGTCAGATATCACTGTAGTTTCTTTGTTCATTTATTATTGAGAGTTTTGTTTTAACCAATGCAATCGAGCTAATTGAATTGAAGCAATAACACATATCATTAATATTAAGGCACCTATTACAACATGAAATGAAGTTACGACAAACTCTTTTCGAGTAAGAACCGTAATAATTCCAAGCGTGAATTGAATGAGAACAAATAACATTAAAAATAAACCGGTGTTTTGTAATCGTTTCGGCAAAAAAACGGATTTCCAAAGTTTGTATCCAAAAAACAGGACAATTGTTGCCACAACGTACGCCCAATATCGATGCACCAAATGGATCACAATTTGATATGCTTGAATTGGTTTGTCACCTGGCCATTTAATTCCACTTGTAATCAATTCTTGATTATATTTAGTAACTGCTTCAGCAGATAACGATGGAAATAGTTGACCGTAAGCAAAAGGAAAATCCGGTACAGATAATCCCGAATATGTATGACGCAGTAAAGCTCCGAAAGCGAGTTGTAAAAAAACAACCGAGACTGCCACTACAGAAATTATTTGGATAGTTTTTCCATTTTGAAAATCAAATCGCTCTCCCTCTTCTCTCCACCATTTGGACGTAAAAATTACGATGGATGAAATGACACAAAAAAAAGTTTGCGCCAACATTCCGTGTGCAATCGAGACCGCAGTCGGCAATAAGAACAGCACAGTTAATCCGCCAAGAGTTCCTTGTACGATAACAGCAATAAGTGCAAAATATCCTAAATTTTTAACCCATTTACGATCTTCTGTTAGAGATAACCATACTGCAAGAATCACTGTAAGAAATCCAACAAACGATGCAACAAGACGATGCCCATGTTCATATTTTATTCCACCAATCCATTTATCAATTGGAAATGTAAACATATTCTGACCATATGTTGTCGGCCAATCCGGGACAGATAAACCCGAACCAGTACTGGTAACGAGTCCACCAATAAAAATGAGAACAAAAGTACTAAATGCAGTAAAAAATGAAAAACGATATAAACTTTTATTATACATACATAACCCATGTGATTGAATAATGATTAACAATATACATTTTTTCCATTTTGTTTAATAGACAAACCTTGATTCAAGAGTAACTTATCCGTAAATTAATATGATTTCAAATATTATGGAGAGTTTCATGAAACAATTTTTGCTATTGCTGTTGGTTGTAGTAACACTTTCTGCTCAAACCGAACGATATTTTTCCAATATCAAACAAATTACCGTGGGCGGTTCAAATGCCGAGGCATACTTTTCTGCAGACGGAAAACAATTGATCTATCAAGCAACAAAAGATCAGTTTAAGTGTGATCAAATATTCACAATGAATATTGATGGCTCAAATAGTAAACTTGTGAGCACTGGAAAAGGCAGAACAACGTGTGCATATTTCTTTCCAGATGGTCAAAAAATTGTTTATGCATCAACACACAATGATGATAATGATTGCCCTCCTCGCGCAGATCGGTCTAAAGGTTATACGTGGGAAGTATATAATGCTTATGACATTTACATTGCAAATGCTGATGGATCAAATCCTAAAAAACTTGCTGCATCAAAAGGGTATGATGCTGAAGCAACAATTTCTCCTGACGGAAAACATATTGTATTTACTTCTTCACGTGATGCTGATTTGGAATTATACATCATGGATGCTGACGGAAAAAATGTTCGACGATTAACGAATGATAAGGGATATGATGGCGGTGCGTTCTTTTCTCCTGATGGCAAAAAGATTGTTTATCGTGCTCATCATCCCACTGATTCTATTGAAATTAAAGAAGGTGAAGATCTTCTTAAACAAGAACTTGTAAAACCATCGCAAATGGAATTATTTACGATTAATGTCGATGGAACAGGAAAGAAACAGCTTACAAACAATGGAGCGGCTAATTTTGCACCATTCTTTACTCCTGATGGAAAGAAAATTATTTTTGCAAGTAATGTCAATGATCCAAAAGGGTACAATTTTGACCTCTATTTGGTCGATCTTAATGGAAAGAATATTGAACAAGTGACATTCAGTTCTGGATTCGATGGATTTCCAATGTTTAGTCCGGATGGAAAAAAAATAGTTTTTGTTTCAAGTCGTAATGCAAAATCCAAACATGAGTTCAATATATTTTTAGCTGATTGGGTCACAGATTCTTCCGTTCAACATGCAAAAAATAATGTTGAATATCTTGCTTCCGATGAACTTGAAGGCAGAGGCACGGGCGATAAAGGAAATGGGTTAGCAGCAAATTATATCGCGGCTAAATTTTCTGAATTGGGTTTGCAGCCAATGGGTGATAATGGAACATATTTTCAAGAATTCGAAGTAGTTAAATCAATAGAATTAGGTCAAAATAATTTGCTATCTACAAAAATCGGAAAAAAATCTACATCCTATTCCATACAAAAGGAGTTTATTCCTATCTCCTTCTCTACCAATGCATCGTCGGAAGGCAAAGTAGTATTTGTAGGCTACGGAATGACAGTTGACTCAACGTATGACGATTACGGAAAAATCGATGCAAAAGATAAAATCGTTATTGCATTGCGATATTCACCTGATGGTGATAATCCGCATTCAAAGTATTCAAAGCAGTCAGCGTTGAGATATAAGGCAATGCAAGCTCGGGAAAAAGGTGCAAAAGCGTTGTTACTTGTCACCTCAACATCAGATGATTCTTCGGATAATTTGGTAAAACTAAAATTTGATAATTCAACAAGTGACGCAGGAATTCCTGTATTTTCAGTCTCTCGATCAATTGTCAATGAATGGTTAAAGGGAAATAAAGTAACGATCGATTCATTACAAAAAAGAATCGTTCGTTCAAATAAGCAACAGTCATTTGAATTAAAGAATGTAACAATCTCTCTTTCCTCTGAAGTTATTCAAATCAGAAAAAAAACTTCAAATGTAGTGGGATTATTGAAAGTAAACGACAATGAAGAGCATATCATCGTCGGTGGTCATTTTGACCATTTAGGATATGGTGGAGTCGGTTCCGGATCACTTGCTCCAGATCGCAATGAAATTCACAATGGTGCTGATGATAATGCCTCAGGAACATCTGCGATGATTGAAACCGCCCGCGAATTAAACTATTATAAAAACATTCTTAAACGAAATATTCTTTTTATAGGATTTTCCGGTGAAGAAATGGGTGTACTCGGATCTGCATTTTATACAAAACATCCCAAGTTACCAATTGCTCAAGCAATAACGATGATCAATTATGATATGGTTGGGAGATTGCAAGATCAAACTCTTACGATCCAAGGAACCGGAACATCATCTCGTTGGGAATCGTTAGTAACAAAGTATAATTCAGATTCTACTTTCAAATTAAAATTCGTTAAAGACGGTTATGGACCAAGTGACCACGCCTCATTTTATGGTGAAGGCATTCCGGTTTTATTTTTCTTTACAGGATTGCACGATGATTATCATAGACCTTCGGATGATGCTAATAAAATAAATTCTGAAGGTATTGCACAGATTGTTTCGTATGCGTCGAAACTTGCAGTTGAAATTGATACGACCGCATCTCGTCCGGATTACATTAAAACACAAGCACCACAACAAGGGTCACGACAAGGTTTTCGTGTTTTTGTAGGAACAATTCCTGATTACTCTGAAAGTGCAGAAGGGATGTTGTTAGCAGGTGTTCGGGAGAATAGTCCTGCATCAAAAGCTGGTTTGTTGAAAGGTGATGTATTGATAAAATTTGGGAAGTTTGAAATCAAGAATGTGTATGATTATACATATGCACTCCAGGAATATAAACCAGGTGATGTGATTGAGATCAAATGTATTCGTAATAAAACTGAAACACTCACAACAAAAATGACTTTGGAAAAAAGGAACTAAATTAATTCCTTTTCGAACAATAAAAAAAGCCATTCAGTATTTGAATGGCTTTTTTTATATACTTTACGAATAAAATCCTGTTACAATAATTTCTTTGCAATCTCACGAATCTCTTCTTTCGAGCAAAAACGTTTGATCATTGGAAAAAGAATTTGATTTTCTTTATGAATATGATTTACCATTAACTGAACGATCTCTTCTGCAAATTCACATAACTCCTGCCGGGAAATTTTATCGTCATGATTTTCCTTCAAGGCTTTAATGCTGAAGTTTAATTTTTTATAAATCTTAGACATTTTTGCATGATCTTCTCGAAGGACTGATGTAGGCCCGTCTACATATCGTTCAACAATTGGAAATAAAGCATCTTCCTCGTGTTTATTATGAACGCGAACTTCCTGGTCAACATACTCCGCAGTTTTTAGAAGAGATTTGAATATCTTTTCTGAATATCCTTTCTTTTTTAATTCCCGGGCATCCTTTTTTAAACGATGAAGTTTTGTCAATGCTTCTTCATGTTCTTTCATTAACAATGCTATAGGATCTCTGTTTACCATGGAATCTTATTTTGTTTCCATGAAGGTCGTATATTTTGTTTTGCTTTCAATAAAATCCTGCAATTGAGCCGTAAGTATATCGGCTGTTTGATCATCACTTTCTTCGAATTTTTTATAAGCAACTTCTGAGTGTGCCATAAAAATTTCCGCGAAAGAGTGTTGTTTTCCGCGTTGTTCATAAACGGAATAGGAAACGAACTGATTTGTTGAATAATGCGACTTTAGTTTTTCAACCGCAGACAAATAATCATTTCTTTTCGATTCTTTCACGTCGTATTGAACGGTGAGAATTACTTTCCCCATCGTATTGGTATCCTTTTAATTAAATGTTAAATGATGAATAAATTGAATAACTTAAAAATGAAGTTGCACCGACTACAAGCAACACAATAATCAAACTTATGATAATTCTGAATCGATTTGCAATCGAAATACCAACTGTCGCTAAGATGATACTCCACCCTGCCAACAAACTATCTAAAGCAATAAAGACAATTGAAACAATTGGCTTTGCCTCGTATGCGCTTGGGTTTGAAGAAAATAATAATATGCCTAAAGTGCTCAGTTCGAATGGTAATACAAAAACAACAGATAACATTATTGGGACGAGTGACCATCCTATAATTCCATACGTCACTTTAAATTCAGCCTCATGTCTCAACAACTTAATCGCAGTATGGAACATAACGACTAAACAATAAAACAAGGGAATACTAATAACTATTCCTATTGCCGTTCCGAACAACAATAACGGAAAGAGATTGTCGAATGAATTTCCCGAACGTTTAATCCACAGTAACGCAAAGGCAGTAGCAATTCCAAGGAACAATGAAAAAAAAAGTACAAAATTCTTATGTTCTGCAATAATGATTTTTTTGAACGCGGCTGAAGGAGATTCAATTAACAGCCATATTATCGCAAAAAGATCAAGATTTGGAACCCTGTCCTGTATATAACTTCCACACGACACACATTTGATCGAAAACTCATCGTTGGAATGTTTACACACCGGACAAAGTATCATATAATTGAAAAAATACGAATAAATGCGCGTGCTTGCAATGAAAAACGATAGAAATCTTTATTTGATGATCAATATTTTCCTAGCTAATCTTCACAGTAACGGTTTGAAACGTGCAGTAAAGTGTCTCAATTGCGGAGATTCATATACAATTGAATACCCTTTTAATAAATTTTTATTCTTGAATAATTCTTCACAACATTCGATCACGTAATCTATATGACTTTGGGTGTATACTCTTCTTGGAATTGCAAGACGGATTAATTCCATTGCTGGAGAAATTAACTTTCCGATATCATCATATTTTCCAAACATTACACTACCGATTTCTACTGATCGTATTCCACCAATTTTGTATAATTCACACACTACTGATTGACCTGGATATTGCTCTGGCGGAATATGTGGCAAAAATCCTTTTGCATCAATATAAATTGCATGCCCACCAGGTGGTTGAAGAATTGGAATTCCAATTTCAGTCAATTTATTTCCAAGATATTCTACAGATCGCAAGCGATATGTCAGATAATGTTCATCCAATACTTCTTCTAGACCTTGTGCAATCGCTTCAAGATCGCGACCTGCAAGTCCGCCATATGTCGGAAATCCTTCAGTTACAATAAGCAAATTACGAGCTTGCATTGCAAGTTTCTCATCATTCAATGCAAGAAAACCACCCATGTTTACAATCGCGTCTTTTTTGGCACTCATTGTAACACCATCGGCATACGAAAACATTTCTTGCGCAATTTCTTTAGGTGTTTTATTTTCGTAACCAGCTTCCCTTTTTTTTATAAAAAAAGCATTTTCCGCAAACCGACAAGCATCAATGAATAATGGAATCCCATATCTCTTTAAAACCGATTTTGTTTCTCTAATGTTTTCCATTGAAACAGGTTGACCACCGCCGGAATTATTTGTTACAGTAATAAAACAGACAGGAATATTTTCAGCACCGGTTTCCACTATAAATTTTTCCAACGAGGGAATGTCCATATTTCCTTTAAATGGTGCAATTACATTCGGCCGTTTTCCTTCTTCTGTTTGAAAATCAACAGCAACAGCACCACTAAATTCAACATTGGCACGAGTGGTATCAAAATGAGTATTATTCGGTATAAATTTTCCTTTCCCGCCAATAATAGTAAATAATATCTTCTCTGCTGCTCGCCCTTGATGTGTAGGAATTATGAATTTCATTTCCGTGATATCTTTAACAGCTTTTTCAAATCGAAAGAAACTTTTTGCTCCCGCATACGATTCATCTCCTTCCATCATTCCAGCCCACTGTTTTGCACTCATTGCAGATGTGCCGCTGTCGGTTAGTAAATCGATCAGGACATCATCAGCCCGAATTAGAAAAGGATTGTAATGAGCTTCTGTAAGAATATTTATTCGTTCTTCGCGAGTAGTAAATCGTATCGGTTCTACTGATTTAATTTTGAAAGGTTCTATGATTGTTTTCATAATGAAATATTTTAGAGTTGATTATTCTGAATCGTAACTTACTAATGTAAATATCTCATGGTTTTCGAGTTTCTTACGTGGATTAAGGAATGCTAATTCAATAAGGAAAGATAATCCAACTATCACTCCGCCGAGTTGATCTACTAATTTACACGCAGCCTCCATTGTTCCACCAGTCGCAAGAACATCGTCGTGAAGCAATACTTTTTCTCCTTTTGAAATTGCATCTTTATGGATCTCAATTACATCTGTTCCATACTCCAATTGATATTCCTGCCGTATTGTTTCAGCAGGAAGTTTTCCTGGTTTTCGTATCGGAACAAAACCAACACCAAGACGATATGCAAGCGCAGTTCCAACAATAAATCCGCGGGATTCGATACCGATAATTTTTGTTATCCCTTTATTCTTATACCTTTCATATAAAGTATCAACACAGTATGCAAGTGCTTCAGGATCTTTTAACACAGTTGTAATATCTTTAAACATTATCCCTTTTTTTGGAAAATCAGGAATTGTGCGGATTTTATTTTCGAGATTCATTTTTCCTCTATAGTTGACTCTAAAAAAATATCGAAATCAGAATGAAGAAGCAATTTAAAATAAAACTTCCCAAGTATCATCTAATACTTGAGAAGTTTTATTATTACAATATGAATTCAACTACAAACCAACAATCATATCAGCGTATTTAGGAACTGGCCAGAGATCATTTGCGACAAGAATTTCTAATTCGTCAATACCAACTCGAAGCTTTTCCGTTTGACTTTTCACACTTACACACGCAAATGCTTTCTTCTTGATATCACTTTGATTATGTGCAGAAACCAACAGTTTTTCTAAAATTGCAACATCTGTTTGAATCCCAGTCATCAATTTTGAGACATTTTTAACTAAGATTTTCAAAGTCGATACAGATTTATCTCCAGCTCCAACAACAGATTTTAAACCATTTGATGTTTGACATAGTTCATTTACATATGAAACTACTGATGGGAAATACATCGTTAATGCCATCTTCTTTGCGACCCGAGCTTCAATGTCCACTTGTTTGACATAATTTTCCAGGTCAATATGATAAATTGCATCAAGTTCGCGATCATTTAGTACTTTGTATTTTGAAAACAAAGATTGAGCTTCTTTTGTGTTATACGATTCAATTGCTTCCGGAGTTGTTTTAATGTTTGGCAATCCTCGTTTTGCTGCTTCTTTTTGCCATGCAGCAGAATATCCATCACCGCTAAAGATTACTTTTTTTGATTCAGAGATTACTTTCCGAAGAACTTCAACAACAGCACTGTTAAGATCTTTTCCGCCAGCAATAGATTTTTCTATAGCAATTCGAACTTCATCAAGTGATTCTGCCATTGCCGTATTCAAAACGGTTATTGGCGTTGATGGTGATTGGCTAGAGCCAACAGCCCGGAATTCAAATTTATTACCGGTAAATGCAAATGGTGATGTTCTATTTCTATCGGTATTATCTTTGGGAATTCCAGGAATTTTATCAATGCCTATTGAAATCCATGCTTGATCTGTTTTATCTGTTGGTTTTCCTTTTTCAAGATCTTCAAGAACGCGAGTTAATAGTTCACCGAGAAACACTGAAATGATTGCCGGTGGTGCTTCGTTTGCTCCGAGTCGATGATCATTATGTGCTGATGCAATTGATGCTCTGAGTAATTTTGAGTATTTATAAACCGCTCTAATTGTCGAAACCAAAAAAACTAAGAACTGTAAATTTGATTGTGGTGTCTTACCTGGATTTAAAAGGTTCTCGCCTTTGTCAGTTGCAATTGCCCAATTACTGTGCTTTCCACTGCCATTGATATTAGCAAAAGGTTTTTCATGCAATAATACTGCAAGATTATGGCGTTGAGCAATACGATCCATGAGATCCATTAATATCTGATTATGATCAATAGCTACGTTAACATCTTCATAAATCGGGGCAACCTCAAATTGATTGGGTGCAACTTCGTTATGGCGAGTCTTCAATGGAATTCCGAGCTTATATGCTTCTCTCTCAATTTCTGTCATAAAAGCGAATGCCCGTTCAGGAATGTTACCAAAATATTGATCTTCTAATTGTTGATTTTTCGCAGGTGTACGACCAAACAATGTTCTTCCAGTTTGTTTCAAATCCGGACGTGCATTATAATATTCACGATCGATCAGGAAGTACTCTTGTTCAATTCCAAGTGTTGAAAAAACTTTTGTCGCCGGATTATTGAATTGCTTTAACATTTTTAGAGCAGAAGTATTTAGTGCATCAATCGAACGAAGAAGCGGTGCTTTTTTATCGAGTGTCTCTCCGGTATACGATATAAAAACAGTTGGAATACAAAGTGTATTCCCATCTGGATATTCCATGATAAATACAGGACTCGTTGGATCCCAAATTGTGTATCCTCTTGCTTCAAATGTTGCGCGAATTCCACCAGATGGAAATGAAGATGCGTCAGGTTCACCTTGAATTAATTGTTTCCCGGTAAACACTTCAATAATTTTACCTGCATCATTATAGTCGATGAACGAATCATGTTTTTCAGCAGTAGAGCCTGTTAGTGGTTGAAACCAGTGTGTGTAATGTGTGCATCCTTTTGACATAGCCCAATCTTTCATTGCAATTGCTACTATGTTGGCAGTATCAGGATCTAATTTTTCACTTTTACTTATCACATTAAGTATCTTTTCGTATGCATTCTTAGGAAGCATTTGTTGCATTTTAGTAAGATCAAATATATTCTCACCAAAGTATGACGATACTGGTTTTGCCGATTTGTTCATAGTAATCCTTTATTTAGATTTAGTGATTTTAATTTTATTCGTTTCTTTCATTGTTGTAAGAACAATACTTGTTGTTGTATTTACTACTCCCGACCAGGCTTGGATCTTTGATAACAATCTTTCTAATGAAGAAGTGTTTTCGGTTCTAATTTTAATAAGATGAGTACCGGTTCCTGTTACTGAATGAATTTCCAATATCTCATCTGTGGATTTTGCATGATCGAGGAAGGAGGAATAATGTTTCGATGAATCAACAGTAATGTTGATAAACGCCGTTATATCTTTCCCTACTTTTTTCGGGTCGACAAAAGTAGTATATCCAATAATTACTCCGTTTTCTTCTAATTTGCGAAGACGTTCACTCACCGATGGAATGCTTAACCCTACGGTTTGCGCCAGGTCATTTCTTCGGGTCCTTCCGTTTTTTTGCAGTATGTCCAGCAGTGCTACATCTATATCATCTAAATGATGCAAGGAATTCATGTCATAGCCTTATTATATTAGGTTATTTTGTTTTATAATTAACAATATAAGGTTGTATCAGATAAATGTCAAACAAAATATTTAAAATAAATACAGCAGATTTTCATCTGCTGTATATGAGCAATTTTATTTGTTCTTAATCTATGAAATGATATTCCCCTTACGGTATTTTATCTGACCTTCATAAATAGTTGCGTGTACTGTGAATTGATCGTCCATGACAACAAGATCGGCGTCTTTTCCAACAGCAAGAATTCCTTTTTGATGTTCTAACCCTAATACTTTTGCTCCATTTAATGAAGCCATCCGAACAGCATCCGTTAATGGGACACCTACAAGTTGAACCATATTCCGAATTGCATCCTCCATTGTTAATGTACTTCCAGCAAGTGTACCATTTTCAAGAAATGCGCGTTTATCTTTGACAATAATCTTTTGATCCATAAAATGATAATCTCCATCAGGCATACCACAAGCTCGGATTGCATCAGTAACAAGAATAATTCCCCCGCTTCCTTTAATATTATGAAGTAATTTCATTACGATAGGATCAACGTGGATACCATCGGCAATCAGTTCAACTTTTAATTCATTTCGTAATAAAGCAGCAACCATGATTCCTGGTTCACGATGGTGAAATGGCCGCATAGCGTTGAACATATGCGTAACATGTGCAGCACCATTATCAATTGCTTTTTCAATATCATCATACAAAGCTAATGTGTGTCCGATAGAAGGAACAACGCCTTGACTTGCTGCAGCACGAATGACATCAATATTTCCTTTCAATTCCGGAGCAATGGTCATTAATTTGATATATCCTCGTGCTGAAGCATTTAATTCATTCCACATCTCAACGCTTGGTTCCCATAAATATTCAATTTTATGTGCGCCTTTTATTAATGGATTGATGAATGGTCCCTCCATGTGAATTCCCCAAATATTGGAATCTTTATGTCTTTCTGCATACGTTGCGACTCTATTAACATCATTTTTTAATAGGTCAATTTTCTTACTGAATAATGATGCAAGCATGCCAGTAGTACCGTGTGAGAAAAAGAAATCAGAAATAGTATTGATAGATTCATCACTATCATCTGCAAATCCTTTCCCTCCTCCGCCGTGGACAAGAAGATCAATAAAACCTGGAGTGACTGTCATACCACCAAGATCATACACAGGAATATCAGTTGAGATATTAACATCTGAAACTTTTCCCATATTTGAGATTTGTTTCCCGGTAATAACTATCGTACCATTTTCAACAATTCTAAATGGCGTTACAATCTTAACATTTTTAAGTGCGTAATTCATAATTTATTTTATTAGTGCGTTTAATTGAGAATAATTATGTTCAATATTTCTGTTACCAAATATTGCATTTCCAGCGACTAAATAATGAGCACCAGCATCTTTCACCATCTTAGCCGTGTTCAAATCAATTCCTCCGTCAACTTCAATAACTGTAGTGAGATTTTGCTCAGAGATCATACTAGATAGATTGGTAATTTTTTGAATACTTGATTCAATAAATTTTTGTCCACCAAATCCAGGATTAACCGACATTATTAAAACAAGATCGACGTGCGGCAGTATTTCTTCAATAGTCTTCAATGATGTTGCAGGATTGAGACTAACTCCAGCATTCATTCCAAGTTCTTTGATCTTCAGTACAGTCCGATGTAAATGATTACAAGCTTCTACATGAACAGTAATTATATCTGCACCTGCATCTTTGAATTGCTCAAGATATTGGTCTGGTTTTTCTATCATCAGGTGTGTATCTAGAATCAAATCAGTTGTAGCGTTAATAGCTTTAATAACAATAGGACCAAAACTAATATTTGGAACAAAATGTCCGTCCATTACATCTAAATGAATAATACTTGCTCCGGTAGATTCTATTCTCTTGATATCTTGATCAAGATTAGAAAAATTTGCAGAAAGCAAAGACGGTGCAATTAACATTTCTTTTTTTAACATACTATTTATCTTTTTAGTTTTTTTTAACAGATTTCTCAGGTGATTGAGAAATAAACAGGTCGATTTCTTTTTGAGTTGTAACAATTTCATTCTCACGTGGAAGTTGATCAATTACAGTGTTAGGAACAAGTTCTTCATTCACTTGATACGTGATATTTCCTGTGCGCAAACCTTTATCTTTCAATATTTTTATAGCTTCACCAAATGTTTTCCCAATAAGTGTTGGGACATAAATACTATCAATCGATTCACCTGCACTTACAACAAAACTAATGAAAGAATTGTGCTTAATTTTATTGCCAGCAGAAATATCCTGTGTGATAATTGTTCCTTCTGGTAATTCAATCGAAACCTGATATTGTATTGAACCTTGCCGCAATCCGGCTCTGTCTAAAGCAAATTTAGCATCCCGAATTGAACGACCGCGTAACGAAGGAACAATTGCTTCTTGTTCACCGCCAGAGATGGTGAGATACACTCTCCGACCATTTTTTACTGTTTGCTCAGAAGCAGGATTTTGCAGAATTACATATCCAAAAGGGTATGTATTATCTTGACGTATTTCACCACGCCGTGGTTCAAAGTGCAACGAATCAAGAATACGTTTAGCATTCTCTTCTTTCATCCCAACAACATTTGGCACAACTAGCGTCCCACCTTTATTAACGTAGTAAGGCATAACAAAGGTATCAACAGTGAAAATCAATAAAATACTAGTACCCATAATCCAAAACAAAGGACGAAGGGATTTGGAAAATATTATTTGACGAATATTATTTAAATGTTTTTTCATCATTTATACTTTGTGATGCTCTCGAGGTATTTCCCAATGATATCAAATTCTAAATTAACTATTGTTCCTTGTTTATATTTACTAAAAACTGTGTGCTCAAATGTATATGGTATTATGGCTACGGTAAATTGCTGACGTTGTAGATGTGCTACAGTTAAACTTGTTCCATCTACAGTAATAGAACCAACGGGGATTATATATTTTCGAAATTGTTTTGAAAATGATACTGTGACCATCCAGCTAGATTCTAATGTTAGTATCTTTTTAACTGTTCCGGTTGTATCAACATGACCTTGAACAAGATGGCCTCCAAGTCTATCATTCAACCGTACTGACCGTTCCAAATTTACAGTCTTACCTGTTTGCAACAGTCCAATATTTGTTTTACTCAAAGTTTCTTTAATAACTTGAACGGTAAAATCTAATTTATTTCTTTTTACAACAGTTAAACATACACCATTTATGCAAATACTATTGTCTACCGTTAATGCTCGTAAAACTTTATTTGCACGAACAGTGAATTCTAAGCCATCACCTAACTTTTTTATAGAATGTATTAAACCGACTTCTTCAACAATACCTGTAAACATAATTTATTTTGTCATAAAATCGTAAATGAACTTCGAGATTGATGATAGTACATCAACTCCATCTTTATTTGAAGCAAGATTCTTTGAAAGCAAAACAAGCACATATGATCTACCATCAGGAAGAAAAACTATTCCCGAATCATGCTGAACGTTTGTAATTGATCCGGTTTTATGAGCAACTTTTACAGACGGTGAAAGTTTTGCCGGTATCATGTCATTAAATTTTTGTGATAATAATATCTGTATCATTTGTTCACTAATCTCTTTTGAGATACATTTTTTTAGAGCAATTGATTCAAAAATAATTGATAAGTCAAATGAAGTGGTAGTGTTGTTCTTCCCTGCATCAAACGCTTTTCCGTCTTCTACACCGCGTAGCACTTGAATATTTTTAAGTCCCATAATAGAAAGTGTTTTCATTACATTATCAGGTCTAACTTTTTCAATCAAAATATTTGTTGAAAGATTACTGCTCACAGTAATCATTTTGAAAACAAGCTTACGGATGGATTCATTCTTACCTAATTGTTTATAGAGTCCGTCATCACTATCATCAGACAAACTAAGCATGTATTCACATCCATCGATAATGCTTTTGAATGAATTAACAACCGGTAGAGAATCATCCAAAGAAAAAATATTTTGTTGAGCTTGATTAAATACTTCTATCATTACCAGAGTTTTCATTGTACTTGCTGCATGGAATATTTCATGTGCCTTAATGTCAACTCTATCGCCCGTCGATAGATCTTTAAATGAAACAGCAAACTCACCCTTATGAGTCATTATAATTGAATCAATAGAAGATGTTAGTTTAGCGTAATTTTTGTTTGAATTGGCAGGCATAGCATGCAAGACACAGATGGTTAATATAAAAATAAATATTCTCATACAATTAATTTTAATATTTTGAAACGTAGAACTCTTCAAATATGTCTGTTCCAAATTTTATTTGGGATCTTTTTTGTAAAATGATAGGTTTAGAAATATTGTCAAATGTTTTTAAACCAGTACCATATTTTTCTTTTGCTGTAAAAAGATAGACTTTATCAACTAAGCCGGTATTAAGAAATTCAGAAAACATTAATTGTCCTCCTTCAATAAGGACAGATATAATTTGATGTTTGCCAAGATCTTTTAATACATCGACAATATTTATTATTCCATTAGAACTTTTCATTTGTACAACAACAACACCTTTTTTTTCTAAATGGCAAATTTTGTTTTGTTTTTTTTTTGTCAGATTATTTGAAGTATAAATGATTGTAGGTGCTTTTGAATTGAATATCATTCTGTTTAGTTCAACAGATAATTTATCATCAATGATAATACGTAAGGGATTTCTTCGTTTTATGTTTCGCACCGTTAACTTCGGATCGTCTTTGTGAACTGTATTTGCACCAACAATTACTGCGTCATATTCGCTGCGTAGCTGATGAACATGTTTACGAGATCGACTATTTGTTATCCACTTAGAAGTTCCGTCAGCTTTTGCGATAAATCCATCAAACGTTTGTGCTGCCTTTATTGCTACAAAAGGCATCCCCGTTTTAATAAAACTAAAGAATTTTTCATTCAATCGTTCTGCATCATTTTGAAGCGTTCCAATTGTATATTTGACTCCATTATTTTTTAATTTGATTAAACTTTTTCCTGAGACCAAAGGATTAGGATCTTTTGTGGCAATCACAACACGAGATATCCCATGTTTTAAAACAGTATCGACGCATGGCGGGGTATTGCCAAAATGAAAACATGGTTCTAGATTTACATACAGTGTGGTACCGGCAAGATTTTTTCTCAACTTTAGCGCTTGATTTATTGCATTCACCTCAGCGTGAGGTCCGCCAAAATGATGATGATATCCTTTAGATATTATTACCCCATTTTTAACTATTACAGCACCAACCATTGGATTTGGACTGACATAACCTGCTCCACGTTTTGCTAACGTAATACATCGTGCCATCCAAAATTCATCTGATCTACTCATAACAATTTTAAGCTGAAATACATTTATTTATTTGAAAATAATTTCTTTTCCCTTAGCTGCCGAACGATAAATTGCGTCTACAATTTTCATTCGTTGAACTGCTTCTTGTGCAGTTGAAATTACCGGATGAATTCCACGTACTGCACCAATAAAATGTTTAAGTTCGTTCTCATATGATTTCTTTAAAGCGTTTTGGGATGTATCTGTTTTAAGAGGAGTAACATTAACAACGCTTCCATGCATTTCTTTATGGATCTTAAGAGGATTGATTTTGCCACTTCCTTTTTCACCGTAAATATTGCAGTAATATAGTTCATTCTCGATATGCAAATTCCAACTTACTTCAATTGTGATTGTTGAACCATTCTTTAAGCTTAAATATGCGACAGATGAATCTTCAACTTTTGTTTTATGGGAATAATTTGATGCATTCACCCGTTCAACTTCAGGATATCCAGCCATCCATAAAGCTAGATCAAGCATAACAATTCCCATATCAAGAAATACCCCACCGCCGGACATCTCTTTTTGCAATAACCATGTTCCTTCGGAAGCAGGCTTTCGCAACCAGCCTGCTTTTGCATAAAATACTTTTCCAAGTTCATTGTTCTCAATAAAACTTCTTAACATCATTGCATCAGGTCGAAAACGATGATTCATTCCGACCATTAGTTTCCGTTTATTTTTTTTTACAAATTCAGCAATGGCAATAGCCTCTTCATATTTACGCGCGATTGGTTTTTCAACAAACACATCATGTTTCATTTCAAGACTAGAAATTGCAATATCCGTATGCGCATCAGTTGAAGTGCAAATATCTACTGCATCAAGTTCTTCTTTCTCTAACAGTTGGTTAAAATCTGTATAGTACCGTGCAATTCCGTATTTTTCAGCGAGTGCTCTTGCACGTGTTTTATCTTTATCGCAAACACAGGTAATTACAACATCCTGCATTTTTGATAATATTGGAAGGTGGAACACCTGAGAAATCCAACCAAGTCCTATAACTCCAATTTTTGCTTTGGCAATATTTCCATCAGTTATGCTCATTATGCTTTCCGTCCTGGAAGTTTAGAGTGTTGTTGATAAAATTCTTTTACTATTTCTGCAATACCTTCGGCAGATAATTTTGTCACCTGAAGAAGTTCAACTGGTGTACCTTGAGTTACATATCCATCAATTAGTCCATGTATCTTAACGTGCAAATTTGATTTATTCATAGAACTCAGTGTTTCTAATACGGCAGAACCAAATCCTCCAACGATACTATTTTCTTCTACCGTAATTATTGTTGTAAACCGATTGCTGATATCTTCCAGAAGTATGGTATCAAGAGGCTTGATGAATCTCATATTTACAACTTCAGCTAGAATTCCATCTTTCTCAAGAAGATCGGCCGCTTCTAATGATTGAGCAACGGAAGTTCCAACCGACAGTATTGCAACATCTCGTCCTACACGAACCGTTTCGGCTTTACCAATTTTTAATGATTCAAATTTTTTCTTGAGAGGAAGTCCTAGAGAATTACCGCGAGGATATCGGATTGCAACAGGACGATTTCGTTGTTCGATTGCCGTAAATAACATATCTCTCAAATCGTTCTCATCTTTTGGAGCCATAATAATCATATTTGGAATGCATCGTAAATATGATAAATCAAGTGCGCCATGATGAGTTGGTCCATCAGCACCCACGAGACCTGCACGATCCATTACAAATACTACATGAAGATCTTGAAGAGAAACATCATGAATAATTTGATCGAATGCCCTTTGCAAAAATGTTGAATAGATTGCAACTACAGGAATATATCCTTCCGTTGCCAATCCGGCTGCAAAGGTAACTGCATGCTGTTCTGCAATACCAACATCAAAAAATCTTTCCGGCATCTCTTGTTGTAAAATATCCAAACCGGTTCCATCAGGCATTGCAGCGGTTATGCCAACAACCTTTGGATTTTCTTTGCAGATCTCTACTAATGCATTTCCAAATATTTTTGTGTACGCAGCAGGTGCAGTAGATTTTGGAGAGATTCCGGTTTCTTTATCAAACGGTGTAACACCATGAAGTTTTGCAGCATCTTTTTCTGCTGGTTCGTAGCCCTTTCCTTTTTCGGTGGTTACGTGTATTAGTATCGGTCCCTTTAAATCTTTTGCGTGCTGAAATATTTCTACCAATTTTACAACATTGTGTCCATTGAATGGACCAAAATAACGAAAGCCCATCGCTTCGAACATCATTCCTGGTGTTACCACAGCTTTTACGCCTCGCTCCAATTTTCCTGCAACAACTCGCAAACGATCACCAAATACATCTAATTTACCTGTTAGGTCCCAAACATTTGCCTTAAATTTGTTATAGGTTGGATGCGTCAATGCCTCTGCAAAATAACTATGTAATGACCACAAATTTGGATTGATAGAAGAAAGAGAGACCATCTTGTTGTCGCTGAGAACAACGATCATATCTTTTTTCAAAACGCCCGCATTATTCAAACCTTCGTATGCCATACCACCTGTTAGCGACCCATCACCAACAATTGCGACAACCTTAAAATCTTTCTTTGCAAAATCACGTGCAGTTGCAATTCCTAATGCTGCAGAAATTGCGGTGTTTGCATGACCGGCGCCAAATGTATCGTATTCACTTTCATCTCTTCGTAAAAATCCACTGAGGCCGTTCAGTTTTCGAATTGTGTGAAGTCGATCTTTTCTTCCTGTAAGAATCTTATGAGGATATGCCTGATGTCCAGTATCCCAAACGAGTTTATCGACCGGAGTATTAAAAACATAATGCATTGCTACCGTTAGTTCAACAGCACCCAATCCAGCTCCTAGATGTCCTCCTGTTTTAGAGACGGAGTCAACGAGGAATTCCCTAACTTCTGCGCAGACATTACGCAATGAAGAAACATCAAGTTTACGTAAATCTTTCGGTGTATCAATATATTGCAAATATTTTGATTCTGATTTTTCCATTGGTCAATTATTCTTCAAAGTCAGTCAGGTGCAGTTTTCCGTTAAGATCCTTGGTCAATTGCTTTATTTTCAATTCAGCTTTACTTAATGTCTCGATACATTCTTTGGAAAGATAAATCCCCTCCTCATACATCTTCAATGATTCTTCCAAAGATACTTCACCTTCTTCCAAAGAAGCAACGATCTTTTCCAACCGGTTCAAGGAATTTTCAAATGTATTTTTTGTCACTTTCTTTGACATTATTTTTTCTTTCTAATAATTTCAGCATCAATGATCCCATCATGGAATTCAATTGTTGTTAATTTTGAAGGAACTGTTTTCTTTACCGAAGAAATTATGCTGTTATTTTGTCGAACAATTGCAAAACCGCGTTTAAGAATGGATTTAGGATTGGTCGATTTGATTCGTAATGACATAAATTGAGTACGTTGCTTCACCATCGAAAACGAATGAAGCATATTTCGAATTAATCGATTCTGTAATTCATCAATCTGCTGACTTCGCTGGCGAAGCATATCGTGCGGTTTATTGAACGAATAACTTTGCGTGAGGTTTGAGACAGTATTTTTGTATGATTCGATGGAAGTGATCATTAAATTATTCATAGTATAAGAAAAATTGCGTATAAGTTCAACGACCTCATTTTTGTCTTTTACAACAAGTTCTGCTGCTGCCGAAGGTGTTGGCGCTCGTAAATCTGCAACAAAATCACTGATGCAATAATCGATTTCGTGGCCTACAGCGCTTATAATTGGTATATTGGAGGCAAATACTGCTCTTGCAACAATCTCTTCGTTAAAAGCCCATAAATCCTCTAAAGAACCCCCACCACGACCAATAATCATCACATCAACAAGTTTCTGTTTGTTTAAATCCGCAATAGCCTCAGATATCTCTTCAGCAGCACCAATCCCTTGAACTTTTACCGGAACAAGTATGATTTCAACTGATGGGAATCTTCGTGACAGAACTGAAAGTATATCTCGAATAGCAGCTCCGGTTGGTGAAGTAACAATTCCAATCTTTTGAGGAAATGCAGGCAGTGATTTTTTATTCTCCTCTTCAAACAATCCTTCAGCGTATAATTTTTGTTTGAGTTGCTCGAACGCCTGTTGAAGTTCTCCTTTTCCAATCGGTTGTAGCTGATAACAATCAATTTGATAATTCCCGCGAGGTTCATAAACGGTAATATTACCTCGAACCATAACCTTCATTCCATCGTTAGGTCTGAAGATCAATTGGGCTGCACGGCTTCTCCACATCACTGCAGAAATTTGAGAATCGGCATCCTTTAGTGTAAAATAAATATGTCCTGATGAATGTAATTTAAAATTAGATATTTCACCTTGGATCCAAATATTAGAGAAGCCAAGTTCCAGGACACCTTTAATTTGCTTCGTTAACTCAGTAACAGAAAGAATTTTTTCATTGCTCATAATTAGAATATAACGTGAAATGGTGCGAATATCAAAAACCTTCTGTATATTTAAAATAAAA
>CAYHFN010000019.1:30495-33447 GCA_964355925.1 uncultured Chitinophagaceae bacterium | reverse complement strand
AATATAACGTGAAATGGTGCGAATATCAAAAACCTTCTGTATATTTAAAATAAAACATATGAATAAACTTGATCTACTTGCAATCGCCGCCCATCCCGATGATATTGAGCTTTCGTGTGCAGCAACAGTTGCAAAATTAGCTCGTGAAGGAAGAAAAATAGGAATCCTTGACCTTACCGATGGTGAACTTGGAACACGAGGCACACGTTCTATTCGTCTTAAAGAAGCAGAAGAATCATCTAAAATATTAGGTGTATCTGAACGCGTAAGGCTTGGATTACCCGATGGAAATATTGAAGTCAATCAAAAGAATATTAAAAAGGTAATTCAAATCATTAGGATGTTTCAACCAACGATTCTTTTGTTTCCACATTGGCTTGAGCGTCATCCGGATCACGAACACGCACATAAACTTTGCCGAGAAGCTTGGTTTTACAGTGGGCTAGAAAAAATTCAAACAAAGTATAAAGGGAAAAAGCAAGAACCATTTCGTCCAAAGAAATATTTTCACTTTATGCAGAAATATGAATTTCAGCCTTCGTTTATCATTGATGTTTCCGATTCATATGATTTTAAAAAGCAATCATTGCTTGCGTTCCACTCACAATTCTATAACCCAAAAAGTAAAGAACGTGAAACAATTTTATCTTCAAAAATATTTCTTGAATCAATTTATGCAAGAGATCAACATTATGGCAGTTTGATCAATGTAAAATATGGTGAACCATTCTACAGTATTGAGCCAATGGGATTTGATTCATTATTTGATATTAAAAAATAAATTTGAGGAATAAATTATGATCTGTTCAAAATGTGGAAATGATTTATCGGATACTACTGTCGTTTGTGTTCAGTGCGGTAACATCATACAATCAAACCTTCCAGATCAACCTGTTTCAAAAAAACAGAAGATGATTAAAATTATTTCAACAGTTTTTGTTATCGTCGTTTTATTGTCAGGTATTGGATATTTTATCGCTACAATAGGAAGAAGCTACCATCCAATCATTGAAGATCAACCATCGATTGGTTTTGGAATTAATGCTGCTCCGGAAAAAATAATGAGTAACAAAATCACAGCGGTAATTGATGGCAACGATATTGTTTTTCCACTGGAGATCGTAACAAATTATCGTATTGTTCGATTGGATGATCCTGAAGGAAAGCAGACTGTTCCAATTCTTGCATATATTACACCCCGAGGAAAAGTTGTGACCGCAATGAGTATCAGCGAATCGTGCAGATCAAATGATTTCTTTCTTGAAGGTAATACCATCCATTGTGCAAATTGTCCGTCGAATTGGAACATGGAAAGTATGGAAGCATACGCTTGTTGTCAAAAATATTATCCTGACCCAATTCCGAGCAAAGTTATCAATGGACAAGTACATATTGAAAAAAATCTAGTGCAGAATTGGCGAACTCGATTATAGTACATAAAAAAGCCTGTCTATGTTGACAGGCTTTTTTTTACGACAAATCAAATTTATTTCTTCATATTCACTTCTTGAATCCTGCGGAAAATCGTAATTAAAAATCCTCCGATTAGAGCAAACGTTCCAATCCAAACAAGATTGATATATGGTTTGATGCTTGCTTCAACAACAAGAGTGTCAACCTTTTTTGTTTGTTGCACAGTCTCTTCATGAATACCATCAACTGAAAGAGTTACACTCGCCTGTTCACCATCACCTGGCTTCATTACCTTGATTCCAATGGTTATTTCCGTTCCAGCAATGACAGCATTTTCATACTTAGGCTGACCTCCGGAATTGGTCATGGTAGGTTTTAGAGAGTATTTTTTTCCATCTTTCAACACTTCAAGATTAACGACAAGATAATTTCCTTTTTCTTTTGTTTGTGTAAAATCGTACCCAAGGTATTTTATCTGTAGACCATTATATTTTTCGGTGTTCCCTTTATTGATAGTAATCTCATGATTATGTGCCGATTGTTCACCAGATTCAAGTGAAAGTGGTGAAACATAAAAATCTTTGGTGATCATATTGATAATATCGGGGTTTCTTATCAATGAGGCATTCTCTCCCTCTTGAAACATTACCGGACTCACAACAAATTTTTCCCCGTCCTTTTCTACTTCAACATTAAATCCATAACGACCACGTTCCCTTGCTTCATAACCGACATATTTTAGTTTATATCCTAGGGCCTCTACTTCTTTTCCCTGTTCGAGATTCAATGTCTTTACATCATCGTATTTTGCGGAAGCGACAAATCCAAGGAACATGAAGGCAATACCAACGTGCGCTAATGATCCGCCAGCCATTTTAGGATTTCCTTGAATAATTTTATAACCGACGATCAAATTGGTGAAAAGAGCAAATGATGAGGCAAAAATAAAAATGAGCATTGTTACATGAACTGCACCCATAAAATATGTCACAAGGGTAAATACTGCGGCAAGAATCACAGGAGCGATCAGCTGACGAAGAAGTGTTTCTGATTTGGAATTTCCCCACCATAACAATTGTCCAATTCCGGATAATAATGCAATTGCAACACCTAATGGAATCGTTGTTGTTATATAAAATTTTGGATCAACAGCAGAAATTTTCCCTTTGAGGATATTGGTGATGATCGGTGAAGAAGTACCTATCACTATAAAGATAGAAGCAAATACTAATGATGCAGCACCAAGAAACAACGCAAACTCTCTTGAAATCAATGAATGTTGTACAGGTACAATCGGCATTTCTTTCCAACGTGAGAACAACAGACCAAAACCCAACACAATAAAAACAACTATTCCTAAGAGTAACAACCAATACACCAGCATTCCAGGTTCAACAAATGAGTGAACGGAAGTATCTCCAAGAACACCGCTTCTAGTTAAAAATGTTGAATATAACACCAAGACGAAACAGAACATACTTAAGACAAAATTTGTTTTGATGTAGGTTCCATTTTTTCGCTGTGCAAGCATAGTATGAA
>CAYHFN010000019.1:11892-30395 GCA_964355925.1 uncultured Chitinophagaceae bacterium | reverse complement strand
ACAAAATTTGTTTTGATGTAGGTTCCATTTTTTCGCTGTGCAAGCATAGTATGAATTGATGCTAAGCAAACTAACCACGGCACAAGAGAAGAATTTTCAACCGGATCCCAACCCCAGTATCCGCCCCATCCAAGTGTTTCATATGCCCAATAACCGCCTAAGATAATTCCTGTTCCAAGCATCATAGATCCAAATACAGTCCAGGGAGTTGCAACACGAATCCAGCTAACATAATCTCTTTTTAGCATTGCCGAAACCGCATACGCAAAAGGAATGGACATTGAAGTGAAACCGATAAATAAAATTTGAGGATGAATCACCATCCAATAATTTTGCAGTAATGCATTAAGTCCTTTTCCCTCCATTGGAATTTGCGCCCAGAGCCCTCGCGCTTGATCGATCCAAATGTAATTTGTTGTCCCAATTGGAATTGTTCCAACATGAAGAAGCTCACTTGGGAATTGATCCCAAATGAATTTGAAAGGATTCTTTACAACAAGCATTAAGATGAGGAATGAAAAGATCGCAGAATATACAAACATGAATTCTTCTTCATATCCACGCTTCGCCGTATATCGCAGTAACACAAGACCGATAATTCCTGTATATAACGACCATAACATGAAACTTCCTTCTTGTCCTGCGTAGAAGGTTGAAATTAATAATGAGAGAGGAAGATCGGTCGAGCTATAATTCCAGATATAATAGTATTGGAATTGATGGTTAAGAATAAAAAACAACAATAACGCTGCGCTTGTAACCATACATGCAACGGATGTATGGTAAAATATTCGTGCGTATTTTTTTACAATAGACGAATTTTTCTTATGAGTGATGAAGTATAATACTGTTGACAGAATAGAAGCTAAAAATGCAATCTTAATTATTGCAGCACCAAACATAACACCTCATAAAGTTTTTTTAACAGCTTGACCGTCGCCTTCATATTTTGAAGGACATTTGGTCAACAGTTCGTTCGCATGAAAATATCCATCCTTATATCTACCTTTTGCAACAACTTCAGTAGCCATTTCAAAATTATTTGGTTTTGCACCATCAAGAACAACTTTCATTTCCTGTTGGTTATCATCGACCATATAAAATGTGAACTGCGACTTTGTTGCGTCAAATTGTGAATCTTTTTCTTTGACCCATTTCCCTTTCACTTGAACTTTTTTACTTGCTGTTTGCGCTTTTGAAAAATCCATATATTCGATATTACTTTCTAAAAATGTTGACGCTCCAAAGAATAAAGCTCCAACAATAATAATAATTGCTACAATAACCTTCGGTTTCATTTACACTCCTATTTCTTTAATTGTTCTTCTAATGATTTTATTTTTGAATCAAGTTTAAACATGTATCCCAAAAACCCAAACCAGATAGCAAGCACTACAACTAATACAACATACATTTGATTTTGTTCAAAAAATTCCACACTGACCTCGTTAATTAATTTCTGTTTGTTGTTGAATTTGACGCTCAATTCGCATCGTGCGAATCTTTATTGAATACATCCAAAAATATAGAACTGTAAAGCCAAGCAGAGAAGCTAAAAAAACTATAAGCATATTTGTAGCCATTTTGAATTCTAACACTGGACCTTTCCCTTGCTCATCTCCTAACGAACCAGGATGTAAACCAGACATAATTCTCGGCATTACAAATATAAAAAAAGGAACGGTTACTCCTGCAATAATTGAATAGACTGATGACAACGTTGCTCTACGTTCTTCTTCGTCGATTGCTGATCGTAAAACAAAATATGCTCCGTAAATCAAGAGAAGTATAAATATCGAAGTCTGTCTGGGATCCCAATTCCAAAAAGACCCCCAATTAAATTTTGCCCAAATCGCACCAGTGAGCGTTGCTAGAACGCATAACAATAATCCAAGTCCTGCCGATGAAACAGATCGAAGATCATAATCTATGTCTTTCTTCCTCAGGTACAAAATACCGTAGATCATCGACATAACAAAAGCTACAACAGTAGCCCAAGATATCGGTACGTGAAAAATAATATTTCGTGCTTTTTCTTCAAGACCGGGAATCAACGGAAATTGCCACCACGATTCTGGAGCTCTTACCATTGGAAATGCAATCCCTGCAATAATAACTCCTGTTAACCAAATTGAGACAGTAATTTTTAGCCAAGTTTTCATTTTAATCTTTCCAAACAAAATCAAAAACTAAGAGAGAAGTTGTAACCATAACAACTGCAAATGATATCAATATTTGAAATTCTTTGATCGATTCACTAAAAAAAGCACCGTCAACAGAAAGTTTCGTTGCGTTTATACATGTCAAAAGTAACGGAAGTAATATAGGAAATGCCAAAACCGGAAACAAAGTTCCCTTTGTATTCGCTTTTGCAATAATTGCTGCCAAAATAGTAGAAGCACTTGCCAAGCCGGCACTTCCAAAAAAAATAGTAAGCCAGAATATTGAATACGTTTTTACAGAAAATTCATCTATTAACAATAAATATGCAATTGCAATAATTATGGATAACGATAGGATCAACATAAAATTATAGATCAATTTACCGATATATACCGAAGTTGAATTGGTAAGAAGCCGTAAGGTTAATGACGTTCCTCTCTCTTCCTCTGCTACGAACGTTCTCGACAATCCGGACATTGCACTAAAAAAAATTACAATCCATAATGTTCCAGAAAGAATGTCCGTAGTTGGTGAATCTTGACCGATCGAAAAAAGGATAATTGAAAGGGTAGTAACAACAAACATCAATAAAGCATTAAGCGCATAACGAGTTCGAAACTCCGATATGAATTCTTTAACGAAAATATGATATGATGGTAATAGTGTCATCTACTTCAAAATACAAATTTTTTATTCAGGATTCAATTGTCCTATATCATAGATAGTATCTGCATATTGAAGATCATCCTTGTCATTTGTAGCAAACAGTAACATTCCTTTCTTCTTTTGCAATCTCATTCTATTTCTTACTGCTTCAATTCCATATTCATCCAGATTAGATGATGGTTCATCAAGAACAAGCAAAGCAGGTTGGTGAATCAAAGCTGCGCAATATTTAAGCCGCTGTTTCATTCCAGAAGAATAATTCTTCACTTCTTTCTTACGATGCTCATAAATCCCAAATTCTTTTAATAACTCTTCTGCAAACATATCGGAACTCGAATCAAGACAGCGAATATTTTTTATAAATTGCAAATTCTCTTCTGCAGAAAATTCTTCATACAAATTTAAATATGGAGAAACCAATCCAATATGTGGATAATAATCCGGGTATATAATATGTTGATCATTTACAGATAGAGAAACTGTTCCCTTGGTCGGAGAAAGGACTCCACAGAGAATTTTTACGAGCGTTGATTTTCCGGAACCATTTTTTCCTGTTATTGCAAAAGCGCATCCCTGATTAATCGAAAATGATACATTTTTAAATATAGTTTTTCGATTGTAAATTTTTGTAATATTTTCGGATTTTAATATTATTTTTATCATCGAATTACCGCAAATTTTCCTTTGTTAAATAATAAGCCGTTTGAGAGGACAAAAAAATAAACACCTGATGCTACAATATTGTTTCTATTGTCTCTGCCACTCCATTCCGCATATTGTGTGCCAGAAAAGGATCTAAATTTAGGGGTGCCGGAATAAATCAAATCCATAGAACTCGCAGAATAAATATTTAACATTGCATCGTTACTATTTTGAATTCCATGCAAAGTTATTAACAGCGAAGATCTATTTGGATTAAATGGATTTGGGAAACAAACTGGTGTTTGTGTTGTACCAATTGCGAGAAATGACCAGTCCAAAATATTATCAACTTGGAATTTCACAAAGATGGAATTTGAAATTGTCGGAAAGCCAAAGGATGAAGATGATGTATAGGAAAGTTGGAATGGAAATATCTGTTGAGAATAATTTGCTGCGTCGGCATAATTTGTATTGGATACAATAACGAATGCAGAATCGGAACTTGTCATGACCTTCAAATAATTTGCTGTAAAACTTTTTGTGTTTAGTTGAATATCTTGTTTTGCCATAGATGCAGATAGGGAACTTATTAAAGAAACCATTGGCAATATTCCTGCATCTGTATAATATTTTGATGAGTCTGCTCTATAACCTGTATAAAAGTTCCAATATGTAAAATCGCTATATTCTCTTTGGATGGATGAAGAATAAGTAAGTAAAGAATTAAACATTGCCTCTACCGGACGATGATTTTTTATTTCTTCCCATAGATCTTTCATTATTCCCGTTCCATATTTTTTCATTAGGAACATTCCCCAAAGTGCTCTTTCATATCCGGCAGTTGAAAAATCAATTCTTCGTTGGAACAATGGAGTTGAAGAAATATTTACAAAATACGTTTTTACATCAAAAATATAATCCTTTGCATCCTTAAAAACAGTATTTTCCATTGCCTCTGCACTTAGTTCATAAAAATAAAAATTGTCTTCTTCCCAAACACCCGAACCACCAACTTGAATTGCATGATGAAATTCGTGAGCACATGTTGCCATTAGTGCTGGGATCCCTTTTGTTCTGTATCCTACGCCAAAATCATTATCCATTTGAATGTATGTTGAAAACTGTTGATTTGGTTTTACAGGACCAACAGGTAAATCATCTTCAATGTTTGTTACTCCAAATGTGCCGTCATTAAAATTTGTTATATAAAAATCGTATTCATCCCCACCGCCTCTTCCATTATCGGAAGGTGGTCTGTTAAAATGATATGTTTCAATTTCCGCATTCCAGACTGAATCCAAGATAGTACGTAGTGTGTCTATGAACTGTTGCATGGAGTTAGGTATTCTGTTTCCGGCTACATTAATCATTGCTGGTTGATTTATTCCAGTGGTATCGAAATGAATTCGGATCTTATTATTCTCCGTAAGAATACTTTTTTGCAAAATAGGTCGAATTACCACCGTGCGATCAATTTTATGAAGTTTGTTGTTCCAATGACGCTCAACTTGACGGAATGTTCCACACTTTTCACTTTGCGCTATAAGAATTGAAGCGTTTAGCACAATGCACAAACAAAGTAAATAACTACTAATTCTGCTTTCCATAGATAATTGTAATTGTATTTTCTTCAGGGTTTGTAAAAACAATATCGATAATACTATCACCATTAAAATCTCCGCAACGGAATGCTGATTCCTTTGGTAGGATTTTCAATTTATTTATCGGAGAATATCTCCCGTTATTTTTTCCTCGAAATATATTAATTTCAGATGCATCCTTGTCTAAATATAAAATATCAGTAATGCCGTCATTATCAAAGTCAACAAATTGGAGCTGTTCAGTGCCAATAATTTTTATGCTGTCGGCAATTTGAATAAAATCTTCAAGGATATTTTCTTTTGATCCAAGTGACAGTCGAATTGTGTTATTGGGTGAAGTATAAACCAAACAATCTTTGATCTGGTCTCCATTAAAATCCTCAAAATAAATAAACGCTTTTTTTAGAGTAGAATCTGAAATTAAATAATGAAGGATTTTTCCTTTGAATGCACCAACGGAATCATTGATATTTATGCCGAGAATACAGGTTTTTGTTTTCTCATTATTGTAAATATACAAAAGATCAGTTTTTCCGTCATAGTTAAGATCAGAAATGGTCGCATAGAGAATCTTTGATTGAATATTTGGGACTAGATTTTTAGCTATGAATCGCGTCCCCTTCATTTGTTGATAAAATACAATTGCATTCGTCGTCGATGACATAAATGCATAAAGAGAAATTCCTTTTTGCATAAATGAAATATCAGGTAAAACTGTAATCGGTTTTTCAGGTAACGGTATTGAAAATTGTTCAATATCATTAACAGAAGTAGATGAAGAATCTCCTCCCTGTTTCAAAGTAAAAATAGATATTTGAGGATTTTCTGAATGAGAAGTATAAAACGTAATCGTTGAATCTGATTTTGAGTAAAAAGAGACCGAATATGGTTTTTCCGGAACTTCAATTGAAATCTGACTCAAAAAAGAATTTTTATTGGATATAAGAATTGAAACTGTTGATGATTCAAAATTGCTTACCAAGATATCATCCAACCCGTCATTGTTCACATCGACAACTGAAAGATTGTTTGGATGTAGGCCAACAGCAAATGATGTTTTATTCTGAGAAAAAAGGGATTTTGTTTGTGAATTCCAAATTATTGAGTAGTGAAGACCTACTTTTTCAGTAAGAATGACATCATCAAAACCATCTGCATTGATATCACCAACTATAGTCTCAGATATATTCAGATCTTTACCAAAAACAATTTCATCGTTGAATAAACCATTGATATTGATCAAAATAGAAAATATGTTTGATGAATTACTATTCACTAGAATATCGCTGGAATTTATATCACTGAAAGACCCCATAACAATCTTGTCTGGTGAAAGTACAGTAGATATTGTCTGAACAATTGAAAAATTACCGAGTCCATCACCCTGAAGAATCTGAATTGTTTTATTTTGAATAGATGATATTGCAACATCCGCCAAACCGTCGCTATTAAAATCACCAAAAAGAGTATGTACAGAATCTTGTGCGAATGAAAGAACTGTTTGTTCAGAAAATTTCATCTTTCCAAATCCAAGAAACAAAACTGTTTCATTGGAAAGCCAATTGTATACTGCTGCATCAGCGATATTGTCAGCATTCAACGAAACAATAGAAAAATCACCGACCGGAATATTCTCAAAAAGTGTTTTTTTAATATGAAACTTTCCGTTCCCTTTACCTTGCAAAACACAAACTCCAGTTGACAATTTTCCGTAACTAATAATATCAGGAATTTTATCATTGGTGATATCACCGATGATAACTCTTTCAGGATAATAATTAACTGGAATAATTGTAGCTGAATAGGAAGAATCGGTTTTATTACTTAATAGAACTTCGATCTGATTTTGATCTCTATGAACAACTACAATATCATCGATCGCATCATTATTGATATTCCCAACAGTTATTGACGTTACATACGAAGTTTGATATATAAATTTATAATTGTTAAAAACTCCGGTGCCATTATTCAGTATAATACCGATTTCAGATGAATCACGATTAAAGAAAATAAGATCAGGATATCTTGAAGATGAATAATTTATTAATGTAGATAATTGGATAGAGAAAGGAATGGTGTATTTTTGAACAACTCCAAGAGAATTGATCTCCTTGATTTGGCAATAACAAATTTCAGCAAAAAGAATAATCAGAACTAGTAAAACTTGACGCATTCGTTGTTTAATGCAGCCTTCCCTATTTGCTATTGTCACAATTATTTATGCTTTAAGATTTTTTTCTACGTGATAGCCTTAAATCCCTGCGAGACATCGCATCACTAAATCGTCGTTCTTCCTCTTCAGTCTCAAATTGTATCTGAGGAACTTGTATTGGTTTTCCATTCACATCTAGTGCAACAAAAGTAAGATATGCAGTGTTCGCATGCTTTACTACTCCGGTCAATAAATTTTCAGAAAGAACTTTTACACCTACTTCCATCGATGTTCGAAATATTCTATTCACCGAAGCCATCAGAATTACAACTTCGCCAATTTTGATCGGATGTATAAAATTAAGATCATCAACTGAAGCAGTTACACATATATGATGAGAATGGCGTGCTGCAGCAATTGCTGCAACTAGATCGATCCAATGCATCAATTGTCCCCCGAGCAAATTCCCAAGCTGGTTCGTATCGTTTGGCAGTACCAATTGAGTCATCCCCGCTTGGTGCGGTCGTATTGGAATTTCGCTTTTCATAGATCAGTCTGTAATTTGTAATTTTCGTTGACGTAGATTTTCCTCGTATGAATCTTTATCATCAAGATTTTTTTTCTGAAGTTTTATTATCTCATCTTTTAGATCTGTCGTAGGAAATTTTGATTCTAATTCGGCCAATGACTGAATTGAACCTGAAAAATCTTTTCGTTCATTCTGTGAAATTGCTTTCCACAATAGTCCATCCTCGACGAACGGTGTATCATGATAATCCTGGATCAGTTTATCGAAATATGAAATTGCTGCTTTATAATATTCCATTCGATAGTATAATTTCCCTCCATCGAACATTTTTTTTGCCAATTTATGCGTCAATTCAGTGATCTTCTTTTCTGCTTCACTAACCAAACTATCCTTTGGAGAATATTCAATATACGTTTGGAAATTATCGATAGCGTATCGAGTATATTTTTGATCTAACTGAGACTTTGGCGATAATTGATAAAATGATTCTGCCCGTTTGTACCGAGCAATGTTTGCAAATGGACTATTAGGCATCAGTCGAACAAGGTTGTCATATTCAGCTGAAGCTAAAATAAATTCTTCACGAATGAATCGACATTCAGCAAGATAGAATTGTGCATCATCGCCAAAATCACTCCCCTGGAACTGAACTGTGACAATCTTAAACTCTTCAATAGCTTCAAGATAATTTTCATTATTAAACAGTTCTTTAGCTTTTGCAAATCGCCCTTCAACAGGAATTGATTCGATTTCTTTTGTGGATGAACATGATAATATTATTACAGATATTATGGAGCAAATTATTGCGATGAGCGTTTTTTTCACTTTAATTCCAATATTGTGTTAAATCAAAATTTGATAATTTTTGCGTTCTATTAAACAGTTTTGTTAATTCCGTACTGTCATCTAATCGTTTTGTCTGCAATGAAACATTGATCGGGTAAAATTTTTGGATATCAATATTTGTTAATGAATCGTTCTTTTCAAATACAAATTTCAAACCATAACTTCTTTGTGTCCAATAATGCTGCGGTTGATAAAAGATAAAATTTCCAAGAGAATGTACGATGAACTTCCTGTCTTTTTTTTCAATTCCATACGTTACATGTGGATGATGCCCAAGGAAAATATCAACTCCATTACGAGTGCACCAATCAGCAAAATCTCGAACTTTTTTAATTGGAGTATCAATATATTCAGCACCACCGTGGTAGCTAAGTATAACAACATCTACGGAGTCTCGAATTTTAGCAATCTTTGATTTCAAAATTACGGTATCCGTTGAAGCTATTGATTTTTTCCAATCTTTTAAAGTAATGTTGACAAATGAAGTTACTGCAAAGATAGCAATTTTAATATTGTTTTTCTCTATTATTACCGGATCAAACAATTTATTTTCATCATTAGACGTTCCAACAAAGAGAATGTTCGCTTTTCTTAGATTTACTATTGTCTCTCGAAGCGCACTGAATCCATAATCCAGTGCATGATTATTTGCAGTGGAAACAACATTAATCCCTGAATGTTGTAGTGTCGTCGTTGCTTCCGGAGGAGCAGTAAAGACAAGATTATATTTCGGATGCCCAGTTTCACCGTTTTGAAACGATACTTGACATTCAAGGTTTGCAAAAACTATATCAGCAGAATCTCCTCTGACATCATACTTCTCAAATGGAAAATCGACTCCAATCTTTAAAATCTTTTGACCAACTGTTCGTCCAAGATTGATATCTCCAAAAGCAAGAAAACTAACTTTGAATTTTAGCGGTTGTTGAACTTGCACCCCTAAATTCTTAATAACAGTATTTGGTATTTTATCGTACGACAATAAAATAATCTCGGTTGCAATAAGAATTGTAACTATAACAACAAATATGATCACTTTTTTGTAGTCGTCGATCAAAATAATATCTGCCCTTTATTAACGATTAACTTCGAATGGTAAAGAAGAGATAAACAGCAACACCAGTTGAGAATATTACTATAGCAGGTTCTAACACAGAATCAAAAAAAGAAAGTTCTGGTTTCTGATAACGAGTCATAGGAAGTGAATTGTTATTTATTTGGTCTATGTCTGTAAAGTTTAAAGTATCAACTATTGACTCTGAGACTTGATTAGAAAAAATAATTTTTCCATCAGAAGATGATGTAAGTGTTACATTTAATGTTAAAAGAACTTTCCGTTCAACTTTCTTTCTCCCAAGGAAACTTTCAGTAAACAATTCTCCAAATAAAACAGACGACTCTTGAACAGAAAGTTCGAGAGTCGTCTCAGTTGTTGCATTATTTTCAAATATAGTCTTATCTTTTAATGCTAAATTGCTGAGAAATTGCTGACGGAAATATTTTGTAAATGTATCATTACTTGTTTTAATCGTAATGGACGAATATTGTTTCAATCGTTGATTTACAATTGTCCCTATCACAGAATCACTTAGTGCAAAAAATATTTCTCTATTTGTAGCAACAGGATTATTTTCCGCTGAAAAACAGAGCGAAACATATACTAAGAAAAATAATATGTCCCGCCCCGCTGATTTCATTAAGCGTAGATTCCGCGGATTTTTAATGTCCGAGCAACTTTATCAATGGCTACAATGTATGCTCCTATGCGAAGAGGTACTTTATGTTTTGTTGCAGTTTCATAAACATTATCAAACGATGATTTCATCATTCTTTCTAAACGACGATTTACACGATCGAGCGACCAGAAATATCCAACTCTATTCTGCACCCATTCAAAATAGGAAACAGTTACTCCTCCAGCATTTGCAAGAATATCCGGAATAACGATAATTCCACGGTCGTTGAGAATTTGATCTGCACTTGCAGTCGTTGGACCGTTAGCACCTTCCGAAATAATTTTTGCTTTGATCTTTGCAGCATTCTTCGGTGTTATCTGATCTTCTCTTGCAGCGGGAATTAAAACTTCACAATCAAGTTCTAACAATTCCATTTGTGTAATTTTTTCAGCACCCGTAAAACCTGCAAGAGTTTTATTTTTTTGAACATACTCAAGAGTTTTTTCAATATCAATTCCGCGCTTATTAAAGTATCCACCAGTTATATCAGAAATTCCAACAATTTTACAGCCTTGCATTTTCATCAATTGCGCTGATATTGAACCAACATTTCCAAATCCTTGCACGACAACGCTTGTCTCTTTTGGCTTTAGACCGATTTTTTCCATCGCACCCATAGTCACGATCATAACTCCGCGTCCTGTTGCTTCACGTCGACCAATAGAACCTCCGATAAGAAGCGGTTTACCTGTAACAACACCGCTCACTGTTTTTCTCATGTGCATTGAATAGGTGTCCATAATCCAAGCCATTGTTTGTTCGTTAGTACCCATATCAGGTGCAGGAATATCTTTGTCGTCACCAAACACTTCCATCATATTTGCGGTATATCGACGAGTTATCTTTTCCAATTCTACTTGTGTAAGTTTTGTCGGATCGCATTTCACTCCTCCTTTCGCTCCACCAAATGGAACATTCAATAATGCACATTTCCATGTCATCCATGCTGCCAACGCTTTCACCTCATCGATATTAACATCCGGAGCATATCGTATTCCACCTTTTGAAGGTCCAAGAATATCATTATGAACTACACGATGTCCTTCGAAAATTTCTACAGTACCATTATCCATTTGGATCGGTATTGAAACTGTTACTTGTTTCACTGGAGTCTTTAAATACTCGTAGACACCTTTTTCTAACTGTAATATTTCTGCTGCTTTATCAAAACGCAGCATCATTGATTCTAACGGATTATCCGGAGGAAGAATTGGTCCGGGTTCTTTATATTCTGACATAAGATTACCCTCATTTAATATTGAATAATTACAAAAATACCTACTTCGAGTTACGATTCAAAGAGTTTTTTAATTGTTGGAGCGTAAATTCCGGTGAATCATCAATAAAATGACGTGAAAAACGGCGAGCACGTCGTATTTCATTAGTGTCTATAGATGCAATGATCAAATCTTCGTCAAAAAACTTTCCACTAACAATGGAATTCCCTGAGGGAGCAACAATTTGTGAACCACCCCAGAAATTGACACCATCTTCAATTCCTACGCGATTAGCAAAGACAACATACGTAGAAAGCAATCGCGCATAAGCACGATGCTGTTCGTGGTTTACAGTCGCACTCGTTAGTTCTTCTTTTGTTCCAGAGAGTCTTGTAGGACTGGCAGTGAGACTGATAATAATATCTGCACCATCGTGCGCAAGAATATACGGAAGAGAAATATGCCACATATCTTCACAAATTAAAATGCCAAGCTTTCCAAATTTGGAATTAAAAACGCGAACATCCTTTCCCTGACTAAAGTATCGCATCTCTTCAAACATACCATATGTCGGCGGATAGATCTTACGATGTGCTGAAAATATTTTATTGTCTTCAAAAAGAAACGCAGAATTATATATCCCGTAATTTTCTGCTTCTTCTATTGCACCAATAATGATCGTTATTTTTTTAGATAGCTTAAGGAATTCAGAAAAATATTTGTTCGGTTCTGCACGGAGAGCTGTATCCCAGTTCAAATCTTTAATGGAATACCCTGTGAGACTCAACTCAGGGAACACAACGACATCAGCCTCCATAGCAATCGCTTTTTTGACGTAGTCAATGTGATGCTTTACATTCTTTTCTATGTTTCCAACAACAGAATCTATTTGAGCAACGGCAATGTTATATTTCATATTACGAGATCACTACATCATTTGATAATTCGTTTGTGTCACCTGATTTCATCGGAAATTCTTTTTTGAGAACTGCACCTACTTCTTTAACAGTATAACTGATACCTTCTACGAATTTATTCGCTCGAAAATATTCAGCCATTTTCATTGCAAGAACATCCCAGAATTCTTTTGATACTTTCTTATTGATCCCTTCATCACCAATGATTTGGAATTTTTTATCGCTCAGTAGAAGATAAATTAATACACCAGTTTTATCTTTTGTGTTACTCATTCCAAGTGTATAAAAATTCTTTACAGCAAGTTCGTAAACTGATAATTTGCGATCACCAAATGATCTGGTTTTCTGTACATTGACCCTGACCTCTCCGATCGTTTCTTTTTCAACCGTTGAAATAACAGAGGCTATTTGCGTCATTTCTTCCGGAGTTAAAATATTTTTTGCAAAGAAATTCATCGACATCTCCTACGCAATGGTTCGTTCAAGAATCGGTTCATATTTCTTTAATTGTTTCATCATCGCTAAAAATGTCTTTGACGAAAGTGATTGATATCCATCCGACAATGCTTTTTCCGGATGAGCATGAACTTCAATCATCAATCCATCTGCTCCTGCTGCTATAGCTGCCTGAGCCATCGGAGAAACTAGATCCCAAGCACCAACACCATGGCTAGGATCGACAATAATTGGTAAATGAGAAAGTTTTTTTATCAATGGAATTGAATTCAAATCAAGTGTATTTCTTGTATACGTTTCAAAAGTTCGAACTCCACGTTCACAGAGGATGACGTTATAGTTTCCTTTTGAGAGAATATATTCAGCAGACATGAGAAGTTCTTCAATCGTTGAAGAAAAACCTCTCTTAAGTAGAACAGGTTTCTTCAATTCGCCTATTTTCTCGAGCAGAGAAAAATTATACATGTTCCGTGCGCCAATTTGCAAAATATCTGAATGTTCTGCAACAACAGAAAGCGATTCTGTATCTTTTACTTCTGTTACAATTTTAAGTCCGGTTTTTTCAGCAGCTTCTTTTAGATATTCTAATCCTTCAAGTTTTAATCCTTGAAACGAATACGGTGAACTGCGTGGCTTAAACGCTCCACCTCTTAATAATTTAGCACCGGATGCTTTTACAATTTCGGCTGCTTCAAATATTTGTTCGCGACTTTCAACAGAACAAGGCCCTGCGATAATTTGGATTTCATTTCCTCCAAATGTTACACCGCCTACATCAACAACAGTATTATCAGGTTTAAAATCACGACCGACTAACTTGAAAGGTTTTGATACAGAAACTACATCCACAACACCGGGTAAAACAAGGAAATTATCAGAAGAAACTTTTGCTTTATTTCCTGTGATTCCGATTGCTACACGTTGTATTCCGGGAATTTCATGAGCTGTAAAGCCATATTCAGATATTTTTGATTTTACATTTTCAATTTCTTGACGAGAAGCGTCAAGTTTCATCATTATCAGCATAAAAACTTTTTCATTATTAGATAAATAATTGTTTACCAAGACCCGCTTGCACCGCCGCCGCCAAAACTACCACCACCTCCGGACCAACTGCCTCCACTTCCCCCTCCGCCAAATCCACCTCCGCTTCCGAAGCCGCCACCAAATCCTCCACCCAACCAATCATTATGTCTTCGGTAACCACTTGATGTCACTCCATATTGTCGTCCGCGCGATGCTCCAAAAATAGCAAAAAGTATAACAGCAACTACAATTAAAACTCCATACCATCCCGAATTTTTTCTTTTCTTTCCTTCTGCAGTATATTCACCTTTGGTAACTAACACCATTGTTTGAATTGCAGCAGAAATTCCTTTGGCATAATTTCCATCCTTAAATTCAGGACGAATCTCATTTCGAATAATACGATCGCAAATTGCATCGGTGAGAACACCCTCCAAACCATATCCTACTTCAATGGATATTTTGCGGTCATCTTTAGCGACCAAAATGAGAATACCGTTATCTTTTCCTTTTTGTCCGATCTTATTCTGCTCCAATGTTTTTATTCCAAATTCACGGATATCATTTTCACCGAGTGTAGGAATAATGAGCACAACTATTTGATTTGAAGTTGAGTCTTCAAATTGAATAATTTGTTTACGTAATTTAACATATTCAACTTGGTCTATCGTATTGGTCAAATCGGTGACAGGGTCGATGATCTTTGGGATTTCAACCTGAGCAATCGCAGTATTTAAAAATAAAACGCAAAGAAGTCCGAAGATGATTTTCATTGAACTTCTTTGCGTCGATAATAATGAGGTCATAAAAATTAGAACTGGACTTTCGGTGCTGTTTCAGCTCCGGCTGTAGCCTGAAAATATTGTTTTTGTTGGAATCCACCGAATGAAGCAATCATGTTGGTAGGCACTTGTCGTATATGAGCATTATATCCCTGAACTACTTCATTGAATCGTTTTCGCTCAACAGTAATTCTATTTTCTGTTCCTTCTAATTGAGATTGTAGCTGCAGGAAGTTCTCATTTGCTTTTAAATTCGGATATTGTTCAACGGTAACAAGCAATCGTGATAAGGCAGACGACAATTGTCCCTGTGATTGCTCAAACTTTTGAAACGCCTGTGGGTTATTCAATAATTGCGGTGAGAGAGTCACTTGCGTTGCTTTTGCACGTGCTTCAATCACAGCTGTCAAAGTCGATTTTTCAAAATTTGCAGCGCCTTGAACCGTCGCTACCAAATTCGGAATGAGATCCATTCTTCTCTGATATTGATTTTGAACTTGAGACCAAGCTCCGTTCACACCTTCATCCATCTGCACAATTCCATTGTATTTACCTACTCCCCAGGATACAATCGAAACACCAATTAGTACAACTATCCCGATAACGACTAATGTTATGATCAAACCTTTTTTCATTGTAGTACACTCTCCTTATTAATTACTGTATGAATATAGTTGAAAATTGATAGAGAAACATCCGTTAATTAATCTTTCAGCATTGCTCTTGATATAACAATACGTTGGATTTCAGAAGTTCCCTCATAAATTTCAGTGATCTTTGCATCTCGCAAATATCGTTCAACATTATATTCTCGTACATATCCATAACCGCCATGAATTTGAATTGCTTCTAAAGCGCATTTTACGGCTATTTTCGAAGCCCATAATTTTGCCATCGCTGCTTCTTTCCCATATGGTTTACCGGAATCTTTCAATACAGCAGCTTGATAGACCAATAATCGGGCAGCTTCAATATCGGTAGCCATATCGGCAAGTTTAAATTGTATTGCTTGTAATTCCGAAATTGGTTTATCAAATGCTTTTCGCGCTTTGGAATATTTCAATGCTGCGTCCAAACATCCTTTTGCTATTCCTAATGCTTGGGATGCAATTCCGATGCGACCACCTTCTAATGTCATCATCGCAAATTTAAAACCAAATCCTTCTTCACCAATTCTGTTGGCAACCGGAACTTTCACATTCTCAAATGTCAGTGAAACAGTATCCGAGCTGCGGATGCCAAGTTTACGTTCTTTTTTTCCATGCAGGAATCCGGGCATTCCTTTTTCAACGATGAATGCTGAAATTCCTTTATGCCCCTTTGTCGGATCTGTTTGTGCTATAACAATGGTATAGTCTGCATTGATACCGTTCGTGATCCAATTCTTAATTCCATTAAGAATATAAAAATCTCCATCGCGGACGGCAGTTGTGTGCTGATTTGTTGCATCGCTTCCTGCTTCGGGTTCAGAAAGAGCAAACGCACCAAGTTTTTTTCCTGAAGCCAATGGAATGAGAAATTTTTGTTTTTGTTCCTCTGAGCCATATTTCGTTAAACCATAACAAACAAGAGAATTATTTACTGACATAATCACACCACAGGAAGCATCAACCGCAGAAATTTCTTCCATAGCAATGGCATAACTTAATGCGTCAAGTTCAGCGCCGCCATATTGTTCGGGAACCATCATTCCCATAAAACCCAGCTCGCCTAATTTTTTAATTTGTTCGTACGGGAATAATTCTTTTTCATCGCGCTCGTCAGCGGTAGCAGCAAGTTCATCATGTGCAAATTGACGCGCGGTTTCCTGGATCATCTTTTGGGTTTCGTTGAGTTCGAAGTTCATTCATTCCTCATAAAAAACACCAAGGTGCAAAGTGCAGTAATGTTTTTACTTTCCTCTGCGTTTTGGCGAGAATTAAAATTGATTATTTATTTTGAGTGTAGTTGTAGAATCCTTTGCCGCTTTTCTTGCCCAGATATCCTGCAGCAACCATTTTTTTCAATAACGGACACGGTCGATATTTTGAATCGCCAATACCTTCGTGAAGCACGTTCATAATGGAAAGACAAACATCTAGACCGATGAAATCTGCCAACGCAAGCGGTCCCATTGGATGATTCATTCCAAGTTTCATTACTGTATCGATCGATTCGGGTGTTGCAACACCTTCCATCACACAATACATTGCTTCATTCAACATAGGAAGTAAAATTCGATTGGAAACAAATCCCGGGAAATCATTAACTTCAACGGAAACTTTTTCGACTGCTTCGGACAATTGTTTGATGGCCAAATATGTTTCATTAGATGTTGCAAGTCCGCGAATTACTTCAACCAATTTCATAACTGGAACAGGATTCATAAAATGCATCCCAATGACATTCGCAGGTCGTTTCGTTACTGCAGCAATCTCAGTAATTGAAATAGATGAAGTGTTTGTTGCCATAATTGCAGTTGCTGGTGCATTTGCATCGATCGTTCGGAAAATATCTAACTTTATATTTTTATTTTCTGTTGCAGCTTCGATAACTAAGTCTGCACTTTTTACTGCTTCTGTAAGAACCAACGATGTCTTGATGTTTGTTAGAGTTTTCGTTTTTTGTTCTTCAGTCAACGCTCCTTTTTTAATTTGACGATCCAGATTAGATGAAATTGTTTTTAATCCGCGATCAAGGAATTCTTGTTTAATATCATTGAGAACGACAGAGTATCCATATTGAGCAAACACATGAGCAATTCCATTCCCCATTGTACCCGAACCGATAACCGTAATATTTTTTATAAGCATAATTTTTGGAAAGTTTAATGAATGAAATTACACCATTTCAACGATAACACTTGACGCTTCTCCGCCGCCGATACAAATTGCGGCGAGTCCTCGTTTCAAATTTCGTTGTTTTAAATTGTTTAGTAGTGTTACCAAAATTCTTGCACCGCTCGCACCAATCGGATGTCCGAGAGCGACAGCGCCACCATTTACATTTACTTTGGTAACATCCAATCCTGCTAATTTATTTACTGCTAAACAAACCAGCGCAAATGCTTCGTTGACTTCAAACAAATCGATCTGTTCAATTGTGAGATTTGCTTTCTTTAATATTTTTGAAATAACATCCGCAGGCGCCGTAGTAAATCGTTCTGGATTTTTTGCAGCAGAAGCTTGAGCAATAATTTTTGCAATTGGTTTTAGTCCAAGTGATTTTGCTTTTTCTGAGCTCATCAATACCAGTGCCGCGGCACCATCGTTGATCTTTGAAGAGTTTGCAGCTGTCGCAGTCCCTTCGTTTGAAAATGCCGGTTTCAATTGCGGAATTTTATCGAAATTTGTTTTGAATGGTTCTTCATCATCTTCAACAAATGTTACTTCACCTTTTTTTCCGGCTATCGCAACTTTAATGATCTCATCTTTGAAGCGCCCGGTTTTCACAGACTCCTGCGCACGGTTGTAACTTAACACAGCAAATTCATCTTGGTCTTTTCGTGAGACTTCACATTCAACTGCAGTTGCATCAGAAAAATTTCCCATAGGAGAATTTTTAAATGCGTCAAGTAAACCATCCCGCATGATCACATCCTGTAGTTCACTATTCCCCATTCTGTATCCAAATCGAGCCTTGTCCAACAAGTAAGGAGCATTGGACATTGATTCCATTCCTCCGGCAACCACTACTTCAGCATCGCCAACTTGAATTGCTTGAGCACCAAGCATTACCGCTTTCAATCCTGAACCACAGACTTTATTTACTGTTGTACATTCAACTGA
>CAYHFN010000019.1:0-11792 GCA_964355925.1 uncultured Chitinophagaceae bacterium | reverse complement strand
TTCCTTTTCAATTGAATAAAGTTACACGGAAAATGCTCAAGTTCCAAAATAAAAAAGCCGTCGTTCAGACGGCTTTTTTATTTAACTATTCATCGATTTCAAGAATTCTTTGTTGGATTTAGTGCCTCTGAGTCTTTCCAATAAAAATTCCATCGCTTCAACAGAATTGAAATCACTCATAAACTTACGAAGAATCCAAATACGATTCAGTTCATCTGGTTCAAAAAGGATCTCTTCTTTTCGAGTACCAGAACGATTGACGTCTACCGCCGGGAAAATTCGACGATCGGCAAGTTTACGATCAAGGACAATTTCACTATTACCGGTTCCTTTGAATTCCTCAAAAATAACTTCGTCCATTCTACTTCCAGTCTCAACAAGTGCGGTAGCAATAATTGTTAGACTTCCTCCACCTTCAATATTTCTTGCAGCACCAAAGAAGCGTTTAGGTCTATGAAGCGCCATAGCATCAACACCGCCTGAAAGAATTTTTCCGGAATGTGGAACTACAGTGTTATGAGCGCGAGCAAGACGTGTAATACTATCCAACAGGATAACAACATCATGTTTGGCTTCAACCAATCGTTTAGCTTTTTCCAGAACCATATCTGCAACTTGAACGTGTCGTTCCGGTGGTTCATCAAATGTCGATGCAACAACTTCTGCGCTGACACTACGTTCCATATCGGTTACTTCTTCTGGACGTTCATCAATAAGTAACATCAATAATTTTACTTCAGGATGGTTACGAGCGATACTGTTGGCAATTTTTTGCAGAAGAATTGTTTTTCCGGCTTTTGGAGGAGAAACGATCATACCGCGCTGTCCTTTTCCAATCGGAGCCAGCATATCCAAAATACGCATTGCATGTTCACCGGGTGCAGTTTCTAATTTTAACCGTTCTTCCGGATATAACGGAGTAAGGTTATCGAACAGAATTCGTTCTCTTATTTTTTCAGGATCGTCTTCATTCACCGCTTCAACACGAAGAAGAGCAAAAAATCGTTCACCATCTTTTGGCGGACGAACCTGACCGCTTACTGTATCTCCTGTCCGAAGACTGAATTTTTTGATCTGGGAAGGAGAAACATAGATATCATCCGGTGATGGTAAATAGTTATAATCGACAGATCTCAAGAAACCATAGCCATCCGGCAACACTTCAAGCACACCTTTGCTGAAAGTTTGCCCATCTTTTGCGCTTTGCGCTTCAAGGATTTTGAAGATTAGTTCTTGTTTTCGAAGATCACTGTATCCGGCAAGACCGAGTTCGCGGGCGATTTTATTCAGGTCGGAAATTTTTTTGGACTTAAGTTCGGAAATGTCCATTGGCATATGAGAGTCTACCCCTTTAGAAAATAAATTAAATTAATATGTTATGGTATGAAAAAATTCTAGGAAAAGATTAATCGTTGCTGTTGGAGTTATTTTTGATCAGTTGATAGATTGATAATGTGTGGATGTACGACAAGGAATGTGAATATTGACTGCAACAAAAATATATGAATTAGACTTTATTGTCAAGCATTTTTTTGTTAAGTTTTAACAACGGTAATGCTTCCCCTACAAGAAAATGGGAACCCGTTATAACAAGTAACCCGTCTGTGTTAGAATGTCTCAATCCAAGATTAATCGAGTCCATAATGCTTGTAGAAAGTAAACAATTCAGCTTCATCAATTTACAGGCAGAATATAGTTTTTCGACAGATAAAGCGCGATCTCCTTTTGGTTGTGCTGCAATTATTAATGGATTCAGTCTCTTTAATTGTAACAATGAAAGCCGATAGTCTTTGTCCTTCATGGCGGCAAAAATTATCACTATTCTCTTATATCCTAGCTTTTTAATTTCAGTTGTGAGGGCTTTCATTCCATCGGAATTATGGGCAACATCTAAAAGGATTGGAGATTTGGACTGTATCAGTTCAAATCGTCCTCTCAACCCCGACAATCTCATTGTATTTTGTAAACCTTCAATAATTGCTTTATCTCCGACAATAAAACGCCGGCTAATAATTGTTATCGCAGCAACTGCAGCTTTGGCATTAGATATTTGATGATTCCCTTTTAGTTGTATTACAGCATTCCTTAGTAATGCCATCTTAGAAGACATTAACACTGGCGATCTTTTTTTCTTTGCAATTCGATAGATAGTTTTTAACGCTGTCCTTTTTATACCACCAACAACCACAGGAACTAAAGGTTTAATAATCCCAGCTTTTTCAGTTGCAATAGAATTAATAGTTTTACCGAGCAACTCTGTATGATCTTTTCCAATTGATGTGATTACCGAAACAAGAGGATGAATGACATTCGTTGAATCTAATCTTCCACCCAATCCTGTTTCAATAACAGCAAAGTCAACTTTTTCGTCAGCAAAATATTTGAACGCAATTGCAGTTGTTGCTTCAAAGAAAGTCGCTTTCGAATTTTGAATTTCAGATTTCAATAAGTTTGTATAACGAATTATATTCTCATCAGAAATCATCTTTCCATTTATTCGTATTCGCTCGTTGAATTTTACAAGATGCGGCGACGTATACAATCCGACCTTATATCCAGCCGCGGTTAAGATTGCAGCGATCATTGAAGAGGTTGAACCTTTGCCGTTTGTTCCCGCTATGTGGATTGTTTTGAATGTAGCATGAGGATTGCCCATTGATCTGAGAAGTCTGCGAATATTACGGAGACCAAATTTCATTCCATATTTTTGGAGAGAATAAAGAAATTCAAGAGTGGGTTTCATGCGAAGTGTATTTATTACGACCAGATTTTTTATTGCTGACTTTATAACCAAGAATCAATTATAGAAATAGTTTTATTCGTTTGAAGTGTTTTTATTAATTGTTCAATACTGTCGAGACCATTTTTCTCGCAGTAATTCTTTACACCCTCTGCAACAGAAATACCAGTAGCAGGATTAATAAAGTTTGCAGTACCAATCTGCACCATTGAAGCGCCGACAATAAAAAATTCTACAGCATCTTCCCAACATGTTATTCCGCCAATTCCAATAACAGGAATTTTAACTGCATTACAAGTTTCATAAACCTTTGCAAGTGCGATTGGTTTTATCGCTGGTCCGGAAAGTCCGCCCGTTGTTGTTGCAATTTTTGGTTTTCGTGTGTTGATATTCACAGCCATACCAATAACGGTATTGATCAAAGAGACAGCATCTGCACCTTCAGCCTCACAGGCGCGTGCAAAATCCGAAATATGAGTTACGTTTGGTGTCAGTTTTATAATTAAAGGTTTCTGAGTTCTTTTTCGAAGTTCCTTTGTGATAAGAGAAACAAGTTTTACATCGGTACCGAAACTCAATCCACCCTCTTTTACGTTCGGACATGAAACATTTATTTCAAAACCGTGAACACCGTCTTGAGCATCAAGCAATTCAAGCACAGTACAATATTCATCAACGGTACTTGCGGCAATATTTGCAATAACGGTGGATCCAGAAATTTTAAGAATCGGAAGTTTTTCATTGATGAATTTATGCACACCAATATTCGCTAATCCAATCGAGTTCAACATCCCGCTTGCTGTTTCTGAAATTCGAGGATTTGGGTTTCCATCTCTTGGTTTCATTGAAAGAGATTTTGTTATAATGCCTCCTAGTTTTGAAATATCAACCAGGTCTGGAACTTCATCGCCGTAGCCAAATGTGCCGGATGCGACAAGAATTCTATTCTTGAATTCAACATTACGAAGTTTAAATGATTCTTTCATATTACAACCGGACAGTCTTAGTATCAAAAATAGTTCCGTCTTTACAAACCAATTTGTATTTCTTTTCACCACCTAGGACTTCAATATTGCATCCTTGGCATAAACCGATTCCGCACGCCATATCACATTCAAGTGATGCAAAACATTCACTACCAATTTCGTTTGCAAAATCTGCAACAGCTTTCATCATTCTAGTTGGACCACACAGAAAAAAACGAATATTTCGATAATTATTCCGTTGAAAATCTTTTTTGATAAGATCGAGCACCGTTCCTTTAAAGCCTTCACTTCCGTCATCAGTAGAGATTTTAATATTCTTCAAACCTTTTGTAACGATCAATTCTTTATGCCTACCGCCAAGATATGTAACTATTTTTTTCTCGGTCGGAAAATGTTTTGTAAGAAATGGAAACGGAGCAACTCCAATCCCGCCTCCGACAAATACAGCAGTATCAAATGAATCATCAATGAAAGAAAGGAAACTATTTCCACACGGTCCCAGCACATCCAGCGTATCACCATTCCGTTTGCGAGCAAGAACTTTTGTCCCTGTGCCAATAATGTTAAATACAATTGATATTTTGTTCCCTTCAACATTAAAGATGCTAAACGGACGCCGAAGTAGAGGGAACTTCTCACCTACGAGGAGATTGATAAATTGTCCCGGTTTTGCGACGGAAGAAAGATAATCTGAAATGAATGTAAGTTCTAAAATTTCACTCGTGAGGTATTCTAAAGAATGAATTTGAACGATTTCCTGCTTCATAGTTTATTTTTTGGTGTTGAGAGTGAATCAGACGGCGGTTGTTCCGGTTTTTTCTCAAGTAATAGTTTCTGTTCTTTTTCTTGTTGTTCTTTCAACTTAATCTCTTCAATTTCCCGAAGTTTTTCTTCTTCAATTCTTTTAATCTCGTTATCCAATTCAGTCAATTTGGGACGGACAGAATTTGCAAATTGAGATATTGGAAATTTTGATACCAATCTTCTATAGACTGCAACCGCGCTGTCATTATTCATTAAAGAATTTTCGTAATGCCAGCCTGCAGAATACAAAGCTTTTGCGGGAAGTGAAGATGATGATTGTTGGTCAGCTATTTTTTTATAAATACTAATTGCCTGTTCATATTTTCTAATATCGGCAAGTGATTCGGCTCGTTCAAATAATTCCAGCATAGTATCTTTTTCTGCAACGAGAAGAGGAATTCCAAGAGTTTTCCTCGCTTCATTTGCGTATGGTGATTTTGGGTATTGAATCACAATAACATTGTAAATAGAATCGAGAATATTTTTTGGTAATAGCTTCACCCCTCTATAAATTTCTGCAATAGTAAAAAGAGAGCGTGGTGCAAATTCACTGCTAGGATCGTTCTTCAGAATATTGTTGAACCAAACAAGCGCAGAATCAGGATCTTGAATTTCTAGATAGAATAGTCCTGCAAGTTCAAATTTTGTTCGAACAATAGATCTCTGAAGAGAATCTATAAGTTTAGACTGGAAGATTTTTCGATTAATGGATGCTTTTATTTTTGTTGAATCAAAGGTTTGAATCGAATCTTTTTTTAACTCTTGTTTCCCTGGCCTGGTCATTTTTTTAATTTTAACATCTTCACGAACGACTGAAACGGTATCGTTCTTAACGAATACTGTATCAGGCAAAGAAGAAGCATTTGAATCAATTTGTGCTTTAACAAAATTCGCATTCAAATAGAGTGAATCAAATTTTGACAAATCAATAGTCAACATTAAATATTTGTTAAAAATATCCGTTTTAAGTGATGCCTCTGAATTTATTTCCGACGATGGGAATTCAATTCTAGCCTTGTTAAATAAAATGCGAGCAGAATCATAATTTATTTTTATTGTTTCATAATATTTTGCGATTGCAAAATATGAACGTGCTGCCTCATCCGTTCTGGCAAAAGTTGTATCAATGTACCGGTACTTCTCGATTGATTCAGATATTTTCCCTTGTAATCCTAATGTAACGGCGATCTCAAAATGGATGGTCGAAAAAAAATCAATGTTTTTTGTATCATTCAACATCGTCTTCAACTCATCCAATGCTTTTGAATAGTTTTTTTGGAACGCGTGGATCTTTATTTGTTGAAGTTGAGATTGAAAAATCAATGAATATAACGGAGAGTATTCTTCAGCTTTTATATATGCTTTTTCAGCAAGATCATATTGTTCTAATGCAGTATGGCTCTTTCCAATTTGGAAATAGATCTGTGTTCGCAATTCATCGTCGCTTACTAAATTAACTGAAAAACTATAATATTTTATTGCATTGACAAAATTATTGATGCTGAAATAATATTGAGCCAGTTCAAAGGCTGTTTCACCTGAAATATCATCATTAATAGTTGACCCTTTAGAAAGAATCTCTTCAAACTTTTTGATTCCCGCATCATATTTTTTCTGACGAAGCAGTGATTTTCCGAGCCACAATTGTGATTCTGAAATAAAATCACTATTCGGAAATTGTACCGCTAATTCTAAAAATTTACGTTCTGAACGTACGTCATCTTCCATGTAAAAATACGCTTTGCCAATCATCATCAACGCATCATCAACCCATTTTGAGTCCGGGTAGAATGAAAGTACTTTTGAATTCTTCTCGATTGATGTTTGAAATTTTGTACGGGCAGACGCCGGGATAGTAAATACTCGATTCAATAATCCACGTTCTAAAAAATCTCTTTTAGCTTTTTCAACTTCGTTTTCTCCATCATCAAAGAGTCGTTGTGCATTATAGAATGTATTAAAATAGGCTATGGTATTTGTATACCGTTGTTTTGTAAAATCAGCAACTGGATTATAGACAATACAGCCAGAAACAATAATAGTTATGAGAAGTAACAGTGTAATATGAATGGTTTTTTTCTTCACAGGCTTTCCTATAAAATAATTAAACGTTTATTGCAATACAATGTTAAACTTTACAAATGTCGTTGTGTCAAACACTCACAATTAATGAAACAACAGTTGCATTAAAACCAAATCCAGGAGGCTTCATGAAACTAAGAATTGCTGTTATCACTTTATTTTCGCTCATCTTAATTTTGTCAGCATTTGCTCAACCACCGGGTAACGGAAAAATATTGAAAGAATTAAAACTGACAGATCAACAAAAAGATCAATTCGATAAAGTTAAATTCGAAACACAAAAGAAGATGATCGAACTAAAAGCAAAAGTTGAAACTTCAAAACTTGAGCTTCGTCGATTAATGGATGCTGAAACCATCGATAAATCTGCAATTGAAAAGAAAATGAATGAAATTGCAGCAAACGAAGTTTCGATTCGAATGAATCGTCTCAATAGTTGGATAGAAATGAACAAAACCTTGACTCCTGACCAACAAAAGATCTGGAAAAAAGTGTTGCAAAATGCTCCTGAACAAATGAAGCGTAAAATGATGATGCAACGCAAAATGCGCGGACAAATGGAGCCACCAATGGAACAAGAACGTGAAATTACCATCGAACGACGAATGAAAAATTAATAGATTCTGTTTTAGACAATGTCAGGCAAATAGTTTTGTCTGACATTTTTTATTTTAAAGCGGTATCAAGGAAGGATAATATTATCTCGGTTTAAGAGTGGGACGAATATCAATTTCACTGACATTGACTCTGTTAGGCATTGTCAGTGCAAATAAAACTGTTTCTGCAACATCTTCCGGCTGTATAATTTGAGGTTGGTCTTTTTCTTTATCCGCAAAATGAGTATTGACTGAACCAGGTGAAATTGTTACGACTCTAATGTTATGTTCTCTAACTTCAAGCATCAACGAACGAGAGAATCCGATTAATCCCCATTTTGTTGCAGAATAAACAGCTCCTCCGGCAAAAGAATTTTTCCCTGCTAGTGATGCAATATTGATGATTTCGCCTTTTTTCTGTTTTATCATTACTGGAATTACTGCCTTACTGCACAAGAAGACACCTTTTAAATTAACATCCATCATTGTTTGATATTCTTGTATTGTAAGATCCACAACATTTGAAAAGATTCCAACACCTGCGTTATTGATGAGTATGTCGATATTGCCAAATCTTTTCTGTGATTCTATAATTAAATTTTGGACTGAATATTCCGATGTAACATCTGTGGGAATGGAAATTGCTTTACCGCCTGCTGTGATAATTTCTTTTTGAACCATCGAAAGCAATTCCACATTGCGTGCTGCTAAAACAACATTGACACCTTCTTTTGAAAGAGCTAAAGCAACAGCTCTGCCTATTCCTTTACTTGCACCGGTTATGATTGCGACAGAATTTTTTAATTCCATTATAGATCACCATCAATCGGACGAATTACTATCTCATCTGTTGTCATTCGCTGTGGTTGGCAATAAACAGAAACAATTGCATCGGCAATATCTTCTGGCTGCATCATTTTGCTATGGAATTTTTTCCGAGAATTTTTATCCCACATATCGGTCTCAACTGCGCCTGGTAAAACATCGATAACTCGAATTCCCTTTTTACGAACTTCTGCACGCAAACATTTAGACATTGCAAGTGAGCCAGCTTTTGAAGCTGAATAGACAGATGAGTTACTAAATATTGTCGTCGCTGAAACTGAATGGATATTAAAAATGTGTCCTTTTTTCTGTTTTAACATTGAAGGTAGAACAGATTTTGTGCAGAGAAAATATCCGCGCAGGTTGGTAGTAATAATTTGATCAAATTCTTTTACCGTAGTTTTTTCGAACGATTCGAATACGGTTACACCAGCATTGTTAATTAAAACATCAACTGCTACAAGTTTCTTAGTAATTGCTGTTATGGCAGACCGAACACTCGTTTCCGAAGTCACATCACAAACCAATGGTACAGCATAGCCACCTTGATCTATAATTTTTCCGGCATTGATCTCAAGTTGAGATTTATTTCTCCCTGAAAGAATTACTTTGCAACCGATTATGGCAAAGGCATTTGCTATTGCAAGGCCAATTCCTTTTGTTGCACCGGTTACCCAAACAACAGGTACAAAATTTTTTTCTAATTCAATCACTGTTTATTTTTACGAAAGTTTGTTTGTAATTAAACTGAGGAATTCAGTTCTTGTTTTAATATTATTTTGGAACACTCCCAGCATCGAACTGGTTGTTGCCAGTGAATGTTGTTTTTCTACTCCGCGCATCATCATGCACATATGTTTTCCTTCACACACCACGGCAACACCTTCAGGATTTAATACATTAAACAATGTATCTGCTATTTGACGTGTCATTCGTTCCTGAACCTGCAATCGCCGTGCAAACATATCAACTATTCTTGGGATCTTGCTTAATCCAACAATTTTTCCATTTGGTATATACGCAATATGAATCTTTCCGTAAAATGGTAACAAATGGTGTTCGCACATAGAAAAATAATCAATGTCTTTAACAATAACCATTTCTTTATAATCTTCATTAAAAACTGCACCATTCAAGAGAGTCTTTACATCTTCAGTATATCCTTTGGTAAGAAATTGCAATGATTTTGCAACACGATGAGGTGTTTTCAATAATCCTTCGCGTTTTGGATCTTCACCAATAAGTTTTAGTTGCTCAAAAACATGCTTTTCTAATTTTGGAGTATTCGAATTTACTTTCTCTTTCGGCAAAGCTATTCTCCTTTATATTCAACAAAATTATTTTCAGTCTCATATAAACGGATTGAAAATAATTTTCCTTCCGAAATTCGAGGCTGAATTTGTTTCCAAGCGGCAATCGCAATGTTTTCAGTGGTTGGAATTATATCGGTTAAAAAGTCTACATCTACGTTCAAATTTTTGTGATCGACTTTATCCAAAAAAAATTCTTGAAGAACCATTTTAATTTTCTTCAGATCAACGACAAAACCTGTCTTTGGGTTTGGTTCTCCAGCTACACAAAGTTCTATATAATAATTATGTCCGTGGCCATTAGGGTTTGAACAACCTCCAAAAATTTCACTATTTTTTTCATTTGAAAGTTTAGGATCAAACAATCGGTGAGAAGCACTAAAATGAGCTTTTCGATATACGTATACAGTCGCCATTATTCGGATAATGCTTTTAATATTTCTTCAGTGTGTCCATCAACCTTAACTTTTGGAAAGATGTGTGATATTTTTCCTTTTTCATCAATGATATATGTTGTACGAACTACACCCATATATTTTCTACCGTACATACTTTTTTCCTGCCACACTCCATACTCGCTCAACATTTCTTTGCTTTCATCCGATAAAACCGGAAAATTCAAATCATATTTTGAGACGAACTTCTCATGTGATTTTAATCCATCCGGGCTAACACCAAGCAGGACTGCACCTTTTTTCTTGATTGAAGTAAGATTATCTCTAAATGAGCATGCTTCTGCAGTACATCCCGACGTATCATCCTTCGGATAGAAATAGATAACTATTTTTTTCCCCTTGAAATCTTTTAAGGAATAATTTTTTCCGTCGTTTGCAACAAGAGAAAAAATTGGCGCTTTATTGCCGACATTTAACATTGCCATTATTACTTTCTGTGTTATTATGAAATTGCTTTTTTAACTTCGTCATACGGAGGTTCAACGCCTGGATTTTCAGAAATCCAAGCATATGTAACAATACCATTTCCATCAATGACAAATACAGATCGATTAGCTGTTGACAGTCCAACTAAATTTGCAAAATTGTTTACCAGACCACAATATTGTGCAGATACATAGCGTGTATAATCACTTAATAAAGGAAATGTCAATCCGTTTTTTTCTGCAAATCCTTTGTTCGCAAAAGGTGAATCAACGCTAATGCCCAACACTTGTGCATTCATTGAATTGAAGTCTGCAATTGAATCTCGCAGTGTACACATTTCCTTTTCGCATACTCCGGTAAATGCACCGGGATAAAAAGCCAACACAACTTTTTTACCTGCGAATTGAGAAAGTGATGTATGTTTTCTTCCTGTATCAACCAATGTAAAATCCGGCGCTTTTTGTCCTACAGTAACAGCCATGGTAATTTCTCCTAATGTTTATTGATAAAACTAATATAATAACAGATAACGTAGGAAGTGTGTTCCACGTTTCTGATATAATTTAAAATAAAGTAAAGAAATGAATATCGATAGTCAAACGAATATACCAATGCAAATATTTGTAACTTAATGCAGGAGGATTTATGAAAATTAATTTTTTAAATGATATCAATTACCAAAAAGACTCAGTCGTCAGCAAATCGATTTTGAAGAATGATGGCGGAACGGTTACTCTATTTGCTTTCGGTGCAAATCAATCATTGAGCAAACATTCCGCTCCGTTTGATGCTCTTTTTCAATGCATCGAAGGAAAATTCACCGTAACAATCGATAATGAAGTTCATTCCATCGAAAACGATGAATTAATTTTGTTGCCGGCAAATATTCCCCATTCAGTTGTTGCTGAAGTAGCATCAAAGTGTCTTTTGATCATGATAAAAGTAAATAAATAAGGAATAATTATTTTGTTTGAAATTGAAATTTCAATATATTAGCACTACAAAATCATTAGCCGCACTATTTTTTTCGGAGAGGTGCAAGAGTGGTTTGAGCCGAAGGCTCATCAGCCTTTGGCTGAGAATTGACTGCTGAAAGTATGTTCACTGTATATATTCTATGGAGTGATAAACTTCAAAAACGTTACATTGGTAGTTGTGAAAACCTAAATATTAGAATCAACCAACATAATAATGGTGAAAGTAAATTTACAAAAGGCGGTGTTCCGTGGGTTTTAGTTTATTCTGAAGTCTATCCAACAATTTCAGAAGCAAGGAAAAGAGAATTATTCTTGAAAAGTGGTGTTGGACGTAAGTGGTTAAATAAAAATGTAACAAAGCAATAGCATCTGGAGAGGTGCAAGAGTGGTTGAATTGGCTACCCTGGAAAGGTAGTGTACCCGTAAGGGTACCGTGGGTTCGAATCCCACCTTCTCCGCAGTTTATCATCCTAAATTCATCTCATTTTTTTTGAATTTAGGATTTTATTTGAAACAACGTTCTTTACAATAAATACGGAGAGGTGGCGTGAGTGGTTGAAACCACCAGTCTCGAAAACTGGTATAGTCGTA
>CAYHFN010000018.1:0-62175 GCA_964355925.1 uncultured Chitinophagaceae bacterium | reverse complement strand
ATTTTGATTTCAGATTTGACTTTAATTTAATTTTTTATAATTTATAGTTGTAGCGATGCAACAATAAAATATTCATTAACGAGGGATGTGATCTCTTTTTTTACAAACGGCATTGGTCATATAATTGGTCATATCGATATATGACAAATGCCGGTTTAGACCATAAATGTATAGGAAAACGTTAGGTATTTGAAGGAGTTCGGCCCTCTCAAGGCTTAAATACGGGTTCGATTCCCGTTAGCGCTACAAATGATAAAAGGCAGAATACATTCTGCCTTTTTGATTTTAGGACGTTACAGTGGTGCCGCAAATTTAGGTTCTTCCGCCGAGGGCGGGATCTCACTGCATGAAAAAAATTCCATGGCTCTGGATTCCCGCACGCGCTACAAACTATTTATTACACTGCCTTTACAACCACAACCGTCTGATCATCGTGTTGTTCATATTCGCCAACAAATGCAGCAAGTTCGTTAATGATATGAGTTTGGATTTCTTTCGATGTACTGTCAGAATATTTAATTAAAATATCCTGCAATCGTTCTTCCCCAAAATCCGCTGCGGAATTATGAGCTTCTGTCACTCCATCGGTTGCAAAAAGAAAAATATCTCCTTTTTTGTATTTAATATTTTTTTCTTTCATCTCAGCAGTAAAGACGGATGCATTGTTCAGTCCTAAACCCAAACCGCGCGGCAATATTTTTTTTACAGTTTTCGTTTTGAACTCATAATGCCACAATGGTAAATGTCCTGCTCTTGATACGATCGCCGAATGTTTCTTCGGGTCAAATTCCACGCCAAGCACGGTAACGAACGATCGTTTTTCAAGGTCCTGACACAATAATTTATTTGCTCGCTGGAATAATTCCTTGGGAGAAAGATCAAATCCGTGAAGCGACCGCAAGATTCCCTGTACTTTGGACATATATAGAGCAGCTGATGTCCCTTTTCCGCTCACATCTCCGATGACCACAGTTATTGCACCGTTTCCGTTTGAGAGATAATCAAAGAAGTCTCCGCCGACTTCCATTGCGGGAATAGAAGTTCCGGATATCTCTAACCCTTGAATATTCGGAGTGCTTTGCGGCAACGATTCTAACTGAATGCGTCGTGCGATCTGAAGCTCGTGCTTCATTCTTTCTTTTTCGGCAAGCTCTTCGTAGAGAAATGCATTTTCAATCGCAACCGATGCTTGTTTTGCTGTTGTGGAAAGGAATGCCAGATCCTCTTGGCGGAATGTTGTTTCTGATTCTTTTTCACCAACTAACAATACACCAATAAGTTTTTCTTTTGACCGGATCGGTACGCCATATTGGAATCCCTCGCGATGGAACTCATCTTTTAACATAGACGGCAAATAATCAATCCTAAATTCATTGCTGAATTGTCGAATGCTTGTGATCAATTCACGTTCATTGGTGATGCAAAACTCTTCCCAGATCTTTCCGTCGAATCCATATGCCGACAGACAGGAGCATTTCTTTTCTTCACGGAAGAACAATACACCGACTCGTTTTAATGTCATCAACTCGCTCAGTTTGCGAACAAGTCCGCGTGCAAGATCATCCATTGTTAATGTCGTTGCAAGAATTTCTCCCAATTCAAGCGAAGCGCGGCGATAGTCGTATTGCTGCCGGTAATATTTTTTATCAATAAACTGTTGACCGATTTTTCGCACTCGCAAAACGATAAATGTTAAACCGATTGCAATGACCATCAACATAATATGCTCAGATGCTTCCCGTTCAGAAGCCAATGCAGGAGTATCGTTTATTTCAATAGCCGTTCCGGTAAAAACAATATTTGCCTGGGGAAGTTCAAGCAATGGTAACTTGAAAAAAGACCACGTTAAAAAATAAAAAATAAGGATCCCCCACACAATGGTAACGATGCTGTATTGAGTATTGCGTCGAACTTTGAAGTTCAGATCCAGCAACCGATACCGGCCAATGGTGAAAAGATAAGACAGCGGAATTGCTGTTAAGACAATTCCAATGATACCAACAACGACCACCTGTAAGGCGTTTGAAAAAAATATGGTAATGATTGTTGCAGCAATACCAGAAATAATCGATGTCCATTTGATGACACGGTTCAGTCTTTTATATTCAGGAGAAACTCCTTTGCGGTAACGGACATAAATAAAAATCGCGTAGATCACTATAGAGAAAAGCGGTAACGGAGAGTTAAAAATATATGAGAACAACGATGATACTATTCCTATAAAATAATGTCCGGGAATTATCCACTTTTTATTGCTGAGATCAGTCCGCTCAAGCGGAAAATAATGGAATGAATGGAACATTGCGACGACACCATACACAACACCTCCGGTCATTATAATATTGCGAATAATGATGAACGGTGTTGAATCGAAATCCCTTCGCACGATAATTACCGTCATGAAAAACCCGATGAACAGAAATGATGACCCGATCAGGCGTGCAGCAATAATATTTGGTCTTGAAAAAATGATAAACCCGCCGATACACATCCACAACACTCCTGCCAGACAAAAGATAAGCACAGAGATCGGGATTCCAAATTTTGCAAGTTTAATATTCAATTCCACAAACCTATTATTACGAAGAATTTCATATTTCAACGATTTACCAATCTGGTCTAACCGAAGTATTCTATCAGCTTCAACATCTGTTTTAAATTCTTTTTCATTGATCCTTAGAATAAGATCACCAATTTTCATTCCCGCTCTGTCAGAAGCACCACCAGCAATTACATCGGTCACCAACACATACGAAGGCAGAAGTACTAAAAACTCCTTTTTGATTGAAGCTCGTTTAGCATTAAATAAAAGAATTGAATTTGTTGATGGTCTCAGCACTTCAAATCGAATATCGTTCTGCGGACTTTCATCAAGTGCTTCGGCAGCGTCTTTCATTGTTCGAACGGTGCCGCTATTGATTGAAATGATCAGATCGCCGGTAATAACAGAATCCAGTGTTGAAGTTATCGGCAACGGACGGCTGTTTTGAACGGTCCGATTACCAAGATGTTTTGCTTCAAAATCCTTCACGACCATAAGATTGGACAGAGAACTTCGGAAAACATTCTCATCGGTTGGCGCGCTGAAGAAAGAATAAAAGGTTATTCCGGAAAGGATAAAGAGGAATGAAAACAGCAATACCAGCAGTATTCTGAAGATATTCGTTTTGTGGAAAAAAGTTGACATTCAGTTAATTTAAAGAAAGAAATTGTTGAGGTATTACGGTGCTAAATGGTATTAAGTTACGAAAACAAACAATGAGAGTTTACAAAAAATATCTCTCTTTACTTTACTATGTAGTGCAATTTTGCTATTTTAGTGCATATTTAAAGGATATTTACAAAGAAAATATACCACACGCAACTTTTTGGTGTTTTTGGTTGCAACACCTCTGCAGATTGTAGAACACACATACCAATCACCATAATCGTAATAATATTGATTCGGAGTTACATTATGAAATTTTCCTTCCTATTTATTTCAATGTTCTGTCTTTTCACTTCTGTCGGATTTTCTCAAGGCGACGATATTTATGTTATACAGGAACATGGACCAGGCCGATGGATGACGTTCACAGTACCGGTAACTGTGCAACACAAACTTGCAACGGTGGGACTTTTAGGGTACGAACTTATATTCACTCCCGATTTCGAAATTCGTCAGGGTCGCGATCCGCTGTATGCCATCCGGTTCGAAGAGATCGGAAAGTTCAACGCTGCATTAAAGCCCAACCTTCCGGCAAATACTCACGTGCAATTCATCATCGATGGTAAACCGTCCGCTGAATTAAAAATTCAAAAGACCGGTTTCCGAAATGAGAATGACGCAAAACATGTCATAAAATTTTTAGTGGTAGGCAGCAAACAGATCATTGAAAGCATGACCACCGCACGATCGGTTCGAGGATTATTGTATTTTAGAGATATGAAAAATGATAAGATCGATGTAAAATCGTTCACGATCGATCCAAAATCGATACGAACCTTATCGCGGTTGGTTTCGATAGCAAAATAAAACCGGGATGTTATTTTTTATTCAGTTCTGCAAGCTGAGCAATCTTTTGTTCGTATTCCGTCGCAACAAAATTCAGCGGATCAAAATAATATACCCGTTGGATCTCCTCCAATGCCCTTCCATATTCTTTCTTCTCAATACATTCATCTGTATGCTGAAAATATAGATTCTTTATTTTTTCAAACATCACAGTCCGCTCATCAGGAGCAGAGATTCCATCCGAGCGTTTGGAAGTTCTTTGTTCTTTATCAAGGAGTGAACGATCGATCATTAATGAAAGAATGAGTTCATTTTCCTTCGAGCGGTCTTCGGAAATTTCTTCGGAAGAAGTCAGGGGGAGCTTTGCGACGAATTGCTCCAATGTTGAAAGATAGATATTACGGAGATCGATGATTTTCGCTTCGCGGATGATCTTTAATGCAGAGGCATATTGATGACGAACCGCTTCGTGTTGAGCTTCACGAAGCAACGTCTGTAATGGATCAATGGACATTATCCTGCCGCCTTCGTGCTGGAATAAATAAGTTTAAGACCTTGTGCTGATTTGATGTCGTATTCTTCTTGTTCTTTTCGGATTTCGCTGTCCAGTTGGAGCAATTCGTGATTATTCATCTCTACTGTTAGACCATGGGCAACTTCATCAAGTGCTTTGCTGAATTCATGCTGCGATCGAAATTCGGAGGCGACTCGAATATGGATCCGGATTAACCGTTCCTGTTCATCCTTAGATATATTTTGAGGGGAAGACATTGTGGACGATGGCAGATGAGCAGTCGATATTTTTGCATCATGAAGCGATGCTACACGATGTTCAAGTTTTTGCAGTTCTTCGTTATTTGGATCTAATACCAAACCTGTAAGTATCTCTACCAACGCTTTATCAAGAATATTTGACATCAAAAATGACTGCGCTGCGGAATGATGAGCGGCAATCCGTTCGCTTCGCAATTCAGCATTTCGAAGTTCAGAAGCTTGAACGGATAGTGATTCAATATCGGATAATAGCAATAATGATTCTGTGTTCTGAGGAGAGTATTCTAACGCTTTATTTACTGCAATCCTGGCTTCTTCAAATTTTTCGACAACTAAATATTCGCGTGCAACAACTAATAATTTTTGGATCTCCAGACTGCGGATCTCTTTTTGATGTTGTTCCCTCCATTGAAGAGAAGCGGCAGTGATTTTATCTTTCATCTCCAATAACTGTTGATTGTTCTCATCAATAGCCAGTCCGGCTGAAACTTCGGTTAACGCCTCTTCAAAAAGATCACGTTCTAACAATTCAGCAGCATGCTGCATATTCCGATTAATTGATTTTGCATTTTCCTCAATATCCCGCCGCTGGTGTTCTTCGGATAAGAAAGCATCAAACTCAACTTGGAGCTGCTGTTCATAATCTTGGATCTCATTATTCAACGGATCGAGGATGAATGCTTTTGCGACTTCGTTGAATGCTTTGCTGAATTGTCGGAGTGATCGCAGGCGTTCAGCTTCCATGAGGTGCATTTGGATCTTTGCATTGGCCGAATTTATATTCTTCTGTTGGTCATCTTGTACCTGCTGAATCTGAACACGTTCCTGAAGTTGAAATGTCTCGCGTGCACTCATTATTGAGTGCTCAATCTGCTTCACATCATCATCGAACGGATTGATGATAAAAGCAAGAGCCACTTCGCCCAACGCAGCTTCAAATTGAAGTTCTGTAAGAAACTGTTGAGCTCGAACTAGATATTGTTGTATCTTTTGTTTGTCCGTATGCTGACGTTCGCGTGTCTCTTTGGTTTCACCAAGCAACATTCGTTTTCGATCGGTGAACTCAATACGTTTCAGTTCTTCTTCCTGCTGACTTCGAATTTGAACTTGCAGGGATTGCTTGTTCTCTTCTTCTTTTCGATAATACTCTTCCTGCATTGAAAGGATCCGTCGTTCACAATCCTGCAGTTCTTCATTGATTGGGTCCAAAACAGTGGCACGGGTGATCGTTCGAAGTGCATCGGTGAATTTCAATTGCTTCGCTAAAGTATCGGCATTCGAAATGTGTCTCCGAACGGTTGCAACGATCATTTCACGTTTTTTTTGCCGCTCCTGCATCTGTCGTTGATATTGTTCTAACTGGATCTGCTGCTGACGTTCCTGTAGATCTAAAATCTTTTGTTCTAACTTAAACACTTCCTCATTCAACGGATCAATCACAACAACAAATGCCAATTCACTTAACGCTTCATCAAGTTTATTGGACTGAAATAGTTCATTGATATGTGTAACGTATTGCTTTACTTTCTCATCTCGAGCATTTTTCCGTTCTTGTTCTTCGCGTTGAAACTTATCCTCTTTTTCCTTTTGAATTTGCAGCGATTGATTTTTAAGGAGTTCCTGTCTTCGCAGACGTTCTTCTTCTGTCTTTCGTTGTCGCTCAAGTTCTTCTTCGCGCCTTGATTCATCCTGTTTCTTTTGAATGGTTTGTTCCAACAATTGAATTTTTTCATTCACCGGATCGAGAAGATATGCGCGCGCAATCTCATCCAGCGCACGACTGAATTCTTTTCGTTCAAAATATCCATTTGCACGAGTAAGGAACGAAGCGATCTTTGCTTCAATCGCACCGCGGCGTAGTTCGTCATTCTTTGTCCGTTGTTCTTCTTCTTTTTTATGAAGATCAACTGCTTGTTCTTGCCGAGCAGCAACCGTTGCACTATGCTGAGCTTCGATAATTGCCAGATTGGAAAGATGTTCGAGTGCCGGAGATATCTTCTGTTCGCTCTCTGATGGTGGCGCAACAGTCTCGCCAGTCGATTTTTTCTTTGCTTCTTCCTGATTCTTAGTATTCAATAACGTCCGCACTCTCTCTTCATATGCTAATGCATATAAATGGCGAGAATCATACGAGCGTGCTTTCGCTATCAATTCCAGCGCAGTAGAAAGATTTCCTTCTTTGACAAGTTTATCTGCTTGTTTTAAAAGAAGTGCAACTTCCTTTAACCTCTCGGACATTGGTAATACAGTATTTTCAGTTTGTTTTGCCATTTTTCGATAATTGGTTCTTTATTACTATTACAATTTTAGATAATTTCTACTGTCAAAGCAAATGAATAGGCGGTTAGAATCTTATAATTTTTGTTTCTTAGCCGATTCGTTAAATTCGTTACGCATGTTAATTGCTCCGGTATGCGAAGGATTCAGTCGTAATGCAAGATCAACCTCAAGCATAGCTTCAAAAACACGGTTTTCAGCATTAAACTCCTTCGCACGACTCAAATGGCTCTGTATCTCTAATTCCTTGCCTTCATTTGATTTTTTCTCTTCAAACATCCGTTCTGCTTTTTCAATTTCATCACGCAAACGCAATGTTTCCGTCCGTTTCATATCAAAACTCAACGCATAATCAGCCCATGCAGACGCTTCACTGAAGGCTTCGCGGGAAAGACTTTCTCGAGCCATTGCCAAACTTTTTCTGATACCTTGGTTGTTCTTCGATGAAGCAAGTTCTAACTGTTGTTGTTCATCGTATTTTAAATATTCCTGTTGAATTTCTCCTTCAAGAGCAAACAGTTCTTCATTCATCGGATCGTGCCGGTATGCCTGAGCAATGATATGAAGTGCATCCTGATACTGAAGCGATGTTCTCAATTCATTTGCTTTGGAAATCGCTTCCTGGATCAATTCCAGTGAACCATCACTTGGTGGTTTTACCGGTTCAACGTTTTCATTCAATGCCGTCTTGTGTAGGAGTGTTGCCTTTCTTTCCGAATCTAAAATTTCGCGATGAAGTTTTGCAATCTCTTCATCGAATGGATTGATCGTGAATGCTTTGCCGATTTGTGCAAGCGCTTCTTCAAAATTAGATATACTTAAGAATCCGCGTGCTTTGGAAAGACACAATAATACTTCTTCTTCGGTATGTAATAATTCCGATTCAGCATTAACCCGATCACGGATTTGTTCCCTTTTTTTCTGTTGAATGGCAAGGAGGATAATTTCAGATTCTTGTTTTCGACGTTGATCTTCTACTAATTGTTTTCGAGACTCTTCATCTCGCTGAATCCACTGTTCTTCCGCTTCTAATATTTTTTTTTCGAATGCAACCACTTTTTCATTCGAAGGGTCAATAAAAAAAGATTGCGTCGTAATTCTAAGAGCTTCTGAAAATCGTTGTGCTAGAAGCAATTCTTCCGCTTTATCAAGATTTTTCCGAATCGTTGCTTGTATCGCCTCGTTCTTTTTTTGTTCCGCTGCTACCTCTTGTTTCTGTTGTGCTATTTTCTCTTCATGCTTTTTGGTCTGAGCTTCACGAATCTTCACGTTTAGCTCCAGCACATCTTCATTCAATGGATCGAGCACTAGAACAAATGCAAGCTGGCTTAATGCATCGTCGATCTTATTCTCTGAATATAACGAACGTACTTGATGTACGTACTGCTTAATCTTTTGCGATCGGGCTTGTTGATATGCTTCACTCTTCTTTTTCTCTTCAAGACTTATTTCTTCATTACGTTGACGCTGCCATTCCCCAGACATTTGATCGCGTAAGCGGTGTTCACTCTCTTGTTTTTGTGCAGTCTCTAAGTCTTGGTACTGTTTGAATTTTTCCTGTGAAGTTTTAATTTGTTCTTCCACTTGCTGGATGCGCTCATCGGTTGGATCGAGCATACATGCACGGGCAATTTCATTCAACGCAAAATGAAAATTATTTTCTTTCTCAAATTTTTTTGCGCGCCCCAAGTAGTCAGCAATTTTTTTAACAATTCCTGAGGTGCGAAGATGTTCTTCGTTCCGTTCTTGTTGCTGCTGGTGATGCTGTATTGCAAGCATTTCTTTTTGCTTGTACGCCGAAAGCGCACTTCGTTTTACCTCTTTTATTGCAAGATCCAATATTTTTTCTAGGGTGGGTAAAAGATTCTTAATTACGGATTGTTGCGTTTGCATTCCGTCAACACCGCTTTCAAGAGGATCGCCCTGTTTCAGAATCACCGACCGCACATACTCTTCATACGCTCGCGCATACATGATCGTCGGATTATTTTCACGTGCGCGAGAGATCTCGTCGAGAGCACGATTCACCTCACCTTGCCGTACGAATCGATCAGCATTCTTCAAGAATGCTATCACTTCCGTCAAGTGTTCCGCTCCGGTTATTTTTTGAGAGATATTTTGCATTCGGTTACCGAGTTTGTTCGGAACAACAAACCCCGCGTGGGGTTGCGGGGCTTATTATTATTCCATAGTCGTTCACTCGTCAATATTTTTTTGTTTCTTTTATTTAGATTTGTTCTTTGCCAACATTGCCTGAGCTGCACGCAATCGAAGCCGTAACGTACTTTCTTCATTCTTTACAAACCGTTCCGGTGCAATCTCTTCCGCCATCTTCAACACATTTTTATGTGGAGTTGCTTTTATTGCTTTACTTCGCTCAATCGCTTTTTCCAACGTGAGCGAGATCTGATCTTCCGGCATTGGTTTTACAAGATACCGGAATACATTCAGTTCGTTAATCGAACGAATTGCAAGTTGGGCATCTTTCACCTCAGTAAGGATAACCGATACCGTGTTTGGATATTCACGGCGAACGGTATCAAGAAAACTTACGCCATCCACATCGCCAAAATTAATGTTGCTGACGATTACCGAAACCGGTTTTTTTGCCATTTCTTGGAACGCTGCATCAATTGAGTTCACCGCAACTGTGTTGAATAAACTGCCGTATTTATCGATGAGTTTCCCTGTTTCTTCTTCGCTATAATCAACGAATAAGACCGTTGGGCTTGATTCCTCTACTTCAATATGTACACGATGTCCGGTCACAGGATTCTCTTCCGTGATTGGTTCATCGTTTTTCTGCATCTGATCTTCTTGAATCTGTGTTACCTTGTCATAAATTTCTACTCCAAGTTTCATTACATACAGCATGAATTCACCTTGCCACGGTTTGTTGATGAACCGAAATACTTCGCCAGCATTCACTGAACCGATGATCGCATCAAGATCGGAATATCCAGTTAACAACATCCTTACCGTATTCGGACTGATCTCTTTCACTTGACGCAATAGTTCATGCCCTAGCATTCCTGGCATGCGTTGATCGCTCACGATCACTTTAATCGGAACGGACTTGATGATCTCCAACCCATCAAATCCATTCTCTGCGAGATAGACTTTATATTTACTTTTAAACAACATGTTCAATGACGATAAAATCATCGGTTCGTCATCAACAAACAGTATGTTAGGTTTTTCCGGTAACGATATGGATATTTTTTTCATTTTTCTTTCTCCTGATGCAATAGTTGATCGCATCAAATATATTTCCTCATTCTATCATCAAGGAAAATAATGATTTCTTATTTTCCAACTCGCGGTTGAACAACAGGTATACGCACAAAGAAATCAGTTCCGCGTCCTACTTCGCTCTCTACTTTGATCGATCCGCCATGTTTTTCTATGATCTTATAAGAGATCGATAGTCCGAGTCCTGTTCCCTCACCAATCTTTTTGGTGGTGAAGAAAGGTTCAAATATTTTCCCGAGATTTTCTTTTGGAATTCCTTTTCCCGTGTCGGTTATTCTTACAACAGCCACATCCGGGTTACCCGGTTCTTTATAGGTACGGATCGTGATTGTACCTTGACCTTCAATTGCTTGAGCAGCATTCGTTAATAAGTTCAGTATAACCTGATTATATTGCGCAGGGAAACATTCCGCCATAAGATTTGCAGTAAAATCTTTTTTGACGACAGCTTTATTTTTGATAACGTTATTTGCAATAACAAGCGTTGCTTCCAATGCATTATTGAGATCGATCTTCGCAAGATCTGCTTCATCCAAACGCGAAAATTCACGGAGGTTTCTGATCAATTCTTGGATACGTTCTGTTCCGACAAGCGCTTGGGACAACATTGTTTTACTGTCTTCCAAAACCGTATTCTTTTCAAGTTCAGTTGAAAGCATGGCAAGATCCGTAACAGTCTCTTCCAAACCATCTTCAACTCCATTCACAAGTAGGTCCAGCAGTTTTTGATATTTTTCAACTGCCTCGTTGATCGTTTGCTGATTATTGATCATCATTTCGATGTTATTTTTCACGTAGCCGAGCGGTGTATTAATTTCATGAGCAAGACCGGCCACCATTTGTCCGAGCGATGCCATCTTCTCTCCCTGTACAAGAGCTGTTTGGGTTTCGCGAAGCGCTCTGTTTGTCGATTCTATTTGCTGCCTATTATCTTCTAGTTCTTTGTTCCTCTGCAGTAAGCTCAATGCAATCTGGTTGAATGATCGTGCAACGCGTCCCAACTCGTCCCGCGTTTCTACTTCAACTACTTCCGTGATCTTACCCTCATTCAACTGCGTTGCCACATCTTCCAGTGTTCGCACTGTTCCAATCACAGAACTGTAGAATCCACCGAGCAAATACGACACAAAGAGAAGCACAATAAATGTTCCTGCAATAAAAATAAGTACCTGATTTTGCAATGTCTTGATTCGTAGTTCGATTAAATCCTTCAGGACCGGAACTTGTACGTCGAACACATCAAAACCGGCTTTGATCGGACGATCAAGAATAGTGAAATCAATTCCGCGAGCTGTTCGCAAACTATCATCCAATATTTCGGATTGAAGAATTTCAAGATACTGATCCGTGGTCGATTTAAGATCGACATACGATGGCTCAACCAATGGTGATATCGCTTGATTGTATGTATTGATTCTGTTCACAGCATCAGCGATATCCGATAATAACGGTTGAATATTTCCGGATTGCACAGTAAACAAATTTCTTTGATCAGGGGAAAGTATCTGCACAGAATCGATCGCACGAAGTAAATTTTTTGATCGGCTCAATGCTTCCGTCATTTGAAGAACTTTAAAATTTGTAATGTTCATCAAATAATATGTTTCAATATCAGTATCCAATGTTAAGTTGGAGTTATCGGCCACGTCAACCATTAATGCCAATACATCGGACATTAATTTATTATGCAGTTCTTCACTTTTTTCCATCTTATGGGTGAACGCCCGGCTTTTTAAGTTCTTCCAGTCGATCTTGATATTCTTCCATGGTTCCCGTACGGATAACGCATCCCCAAACTTTGTATCAACGGAATCGACACTTAGAACAGCATCTTCAATCTGTTGTTGAGCAATTACCATTAATTGTTGGGCGGTAGAATCCAGTTTGAAGAATTTTACGGAATATTCACGATGGATCTGCACCTTTTCATAGAACTGGCGAAGTGCGCTGTTATAAGTGATGCCCGTTAATTCTTTTTGCGAGTAATCAACATTCTTGTTAATCTGAGTAGTAACAACATACAATAAACTGAAACTCGGGATCAGCAACAGCAGCGCAACAATAGCAAATTTTTGCAGATAATTGAGGCGATTCATCAGCAGTGCACCGGCCCGGAAGATTGATTCTACCATACGATAACTCCATGTGTTTAGTAAATAGAAAGTAAATTATAAATATACTACGCCGGCGTTGAAAATTTTGAAATCACATCAACAACGCGGTCAAACTCTATCGATTTATCAAAGAAGAAATCCGCTCCTTCTTCAAAGCATTTTTTTCGGTATTCTTCCTGTGCATAGTTTGTCAGCATAATAACTTTTGCCGTGACATTCTTTTCGCGAATATTCCTAAGAACATGTATTCCGCTTCCGCCGGTGAGGAAAATATCAAGGATGACAAAATCAGGTTTTGTTGTGACGATTAAATCTGTTGCCGAGAGAGGATTATCGGCGTATCCGACGATATTGATCGCAGGATTTTCCGAAAGCATGGATGTGATCCTGTCTCGAACAATCACGGAATCATCGACTACGAAAACTTTAATTTTATTATCTTGAACTACTGTCTGCATAATTTTGAAAAACAACAAAACACAAAAACCGGCGAAATGTCTTTAAGAATGGTGATCAAAAGCGATCTTATGTTGAAGATTCAGCGAGAGGAATTCGCACGCAGACTGTGGTGCCAACACCCGGTTGTCCAAGCACCTGCACTTCACCATTGAAACTTGCAGCGCGTTCTTTCATTCCCAGTAATCCTACAGAGCGTGGATTGACAATTTCCTGTTCAGCAATGCCTCTGCCGTCATCTTCGATCATCAGTAGAACGTTTTTTGATTCTTTGCGGAGCGAAATAGAAACATTTTTTGCGTTTGCGTGCCGAATAACATTCGTCAACGATTCTTGAAAAATTCTAAAGAAAGCCGTCGATCGTTTCTCATCGATCTGAAGTTCTTCATCCAGATGAAAAGAAAAATTAATTCCTGTCCTCTCGCCAAAATCTTTCCCCTGCCATTCGATCGCTGCGGCAAGACCGATATCATCCAAAATTCCGGGACGAAGATCGGTAGCAATTTTCCGCACTTTATGAATTGTGGAATCAGCAAGTGACATCATCGACTTCATACGATTTTGTATCGCTTCATCCGTATTCGATAATTTATTGTTCAGCCAAACAATGTCCATTTTTAATCCGGTCAATGCCTGACCGAGATCGTCGTGAATTTCGCGAGCAATATGCGTACGTTCTTCTTCACGAATGTTCTGTAACCGAACGGTCAGTGCGCGTAATTGTTTTCGAGAACTGTCAATTTCAATTTCGGAATTCATTCGTTCCGTAATATCAGTGATCGTTCCAACAAAACCTCCAAGCGAACCATCCACATTCGATTCCGGCAGTGCCTGACCAAACACCCACAATTCTTTTTTATCGCTCTCTCGGAAAATTCTGTACTCTGATTGGAATGCACTTTGTTCTCGTACGCATCGATGCCATTCTGTGCGGATACGTTTTTTATCATGCGGGTGAACAGCCTTTAAAAAACCATCGCCAAACGCTTCATCGTAAGCAAGTCCTGTAATATCTGTCCATCGTTCGTTGACATAGAGATAGAATCCATCGGCAGATGCAAGAAAAATTCCCACAGTGGAAACTTTAGCAAGTGTGTTGAACCGTTCTTTACTTAACCGTAATTCTTCCTGCACCCGGCGTTTATCAATTGCGTTTTCAATTGCAGACCCAAGGCGAGCAGAGTGCTGTTTAAAAACATAATCTGTTGCTCCGGAACGCATACATTCAACAACCATTTCCTCGTTCAGCACATCGGAATAAATGATGAGAGGTGTGGTTGCGATCATATTCTTTATAATCGTTATCGTATCGGATGGTTTGATCTCTACAATATTGTAGTTAAAAATGATGACTTCGGGGGAAAATTCTTCGAGTGTTTCCGGAATCAGGTCGAATGATGCAATATGACGCAAAGTATGTTCAATGCCTGATTTCTGCATCTCGCTGTTAAACAGTGTGATGCTGTCCTCATTATTCTCAATAAATAGAATTCGTGTTGGTTGCGCCATAATACGTTTTTGTTCGGTGAATACGATGAAATTACAGCAAAGTATAGCGATTGTTTGAGAGAAAATCAATTTATGAAACAACCGAACTTTTTTTTTAAAGACGGTTTTTTCAATTTTTCCTCTTAACTCCTTTTTGCTTACATTGGTCTTAATGTCTGAAAACATCCTCGAAAAATTTCATCCGATCGTTCGCTCATGGTTTACACGGTCATTTGGTCCCCCATCTCCCCCGCAAAGACAGGGCTGGCCATCAATTTCCGAAGGCAGCCATACATTGATTGTGGCTCCAACGGGTTCGGGAAAAACGCTTGCCGCTTTTTTATGGTGTATCAATCATTTGGTTGAAGAGAATATCATTTTTTCTCGGCTCATTGCGGATTCGAATAAAACTGAAACGATTCTATCTTCTGTATCAAAAAGAAAATCACCTCGCCATTCCGGGAAAAACGCTGGAACTTTTTCAAACAACAACCCCATTAATGGTATTCGCGTTCTCTACATTTCTCCGCTTAAAGCGCTTAACAACGACATTCATCGAAATCTTGAAATACCTTTGACTGGAATTTTGAACGAAGCTGAAGTACAAGGAATAGCAATGCCTGAAATTCGGAGTGCAGTCCGCACCGGCGACACAACGCAAACTGAACGGGCAAGAATGTTGAAACATCCGCCCGATATTCTGATTACCACTCCTGAATCGTTGTTCCTGATGCTTACATCAGAAAAATCAAGGGGGCTGTTTCACTCCGTGCAATATGTTATCGTCGATGAAATCCATTCAATCAGCAATTCAAAACGGGGAGTGCATCTTTCGTTATCGCTAGAACGATTAGAACAACTGGTTCTTAAAACGCGAACAAATGATCAACGACAATCCTTTGTCCGCATAGGACTTTCTGCCACACAAAAACCACTGGGAGCAGTCGCACAATTTCTTGGCGGAATGAAGTGGCAAAATGAAAAACTCATTCCGCGCCATGTTAATATTATCGATGCAGGATATAAAAAGAGTGTCGATTTAAAAGTCATTTGCGCCGTTCGCGATTTTTCCGATATGCCGATGGACAGTATTTGGTCTCTCGTCTTTCCGCAATTATTACAACTCATTCACGAACATCGAACAACGCTTATTTTTGTCAACAATAGAAGACTTGCCGAACGAATTGCTGCACGGTTGAATGAACTACTTGAAGGTGTGCAGGATACAACGAATAATTACGCTGTCCCTTTCTATAATAAAAAGCAATTTTCTCCAAACAATCTGCAATCTGATATCCAAAATTCAAAATCTGGTATCAAGATTTTCGCATACCATGGAAGCATGTCCCGAACCGTTCGTGAACAATTAGAGACCGATTTAAAACTTGGAAAACTCCGTGCACTAATTACCACATCCGCATTAGAACTTGGGATCGACATCGGAACAGTTGATCTTGTTGTACAGATACAATCACCCAAAGGTGTTGCACGTGGTTTGCAGCGCGTCGGACGTTCAGGTCATTTGGTGAATGCAAACAGCAAAGGACGATTATTTGTCACTCACCGAGAAGACCTGATCGAAAGTGCCGTTGTTACAAAAGGAATGATTGATCACAATATTGAACAGACGTTTATTCCTCAAAACTGTCTTGATGTTCTTGCTCAGCAGATCGTAGCAATGGTCGGAATTGAAGAATGGAATGTTGAAGAGATTTTCGATCTCATTCGTCAGTCATATTGTTATCGCACATTAAATGAAAGAGTTTTTCACTCCGTTCTTGAAATGCTTGCCGGACGGTACACCAATGATGCATTCCGCGAACTTCGCGCCCGCATTATGTGGAACAAGTTACATAACCAACTTTCTGCGCTTCCGGGTTCTTCTCTTCTCGCTATTATGAATGCCGGAACAATTCCTGATCGTGGTTATTTCGGTGTGTATCTTGAAGATTTAAAAACAAAAGTTGGCGAAGTTGATGAAGAATTTATCTACGAAAGCCGAGCGGGTGACACATTCATCCTTGGCTCCAATGTGTGGCGAATGATGGATATTGATGCAAATAAAGTCATCGTATCTCCTGCTCCAGGTCAGCCTGCTCGGATGCCGTTCTGGCGCGGCGAAGGAATTGGAAGAACATATGAACTTGGAGTTCGTATCGGCGAATTTTTGGAACAACTTTCAGTGAATAGTCATCTTGAGCAAGCGAATCCGGACGAAGTCGGAATGAGCGCGTCGAAAGATGACCCTTCGATGCGCTCGTCCGAAAAGATGGACTCGCTTACTCAGGGTGACCATTCAATTTTATTATTGAACTCTTTTCCGATTGATTCAAACTCTACGCGAAACATCATTGAATACGTTGAAGACCAACGTTCTTCAACTCAGATCGTCCCAACCCATAAAACAATTGTCATAGAAGGATTTCGAGATGAAGTCGGCGATCCGCGCATTGTCGTTCATTCTTGTTATGGAAAAGGAGTGAACGGACTTCTCGGAATTGTTCTGACCTATACTCTCAAACAACGACTGGGCATCGATATTCAAATGCTGTATAATGACAACGGAATTCTCTTCCGTTGTTCTGATGCCGAACGGTTGCCCTTGGATCTTTTTTCAAATATCACATTACAAACTGCTCAGCAAATTATTTTGGAAGAAATTCCATCATCTCCATTATTTGGTGCTCTCTTTAGACAAAATGCGGAGCGTTCACTTCTTCTTCCAAAAGGAACACCCGGTAAACGAAGACCATTCTTCTTGCAGCGATTAAAATCCGCCGACTTGCTTCAAATAGTCCGCCAATACAATGATTTTCCAATCGTCATTGAAACGATCCGCGAATGCTTAACCGATGTGTTGGACTTTGAGCATTTCAAGGAGATCATCACTAAAATTGAAACCGAAGAGATCCGCATTCACACTATCCAAAATGATGTTCCTTCTCCGTTCGCATCAACATTGTTGTTCGATTTTGCAGCAGTGTATATGTATCAAGGGGATGATCCGAAAGATTCCACTAAACAACAATTCGCTTCATTGAACAGAGAATTGATCTCCAGAGTTGTTAATATAGAAGAACTAAAAACAGTTGTCCGGACCGATGCTGTAGAAAAGGTTGAAGAACAGTTACAATTCACTGCACCAACACGAAGAGCGCGTACGGTGGAAGAGTTGATGGAAATTCTTTTACGGCTGGGAGAATTAACTGAAGCGGAGTCAGTAAACCGTATAGAGAAAAAAGATTTTATCGATCAATTAAAATTAAGAAATATTATTTCTCCGATAACAATCGGAAGGCAAGAATATTTTATTCTAACGGAAGAATTACCGATATACAAACCGTTTGCTTTGTTTCCTAAAGAATGGATAACCACTTTTACTGGAATAACTTCTGGTAAAGAATTCGATCGAAAAGAATCATTGCAATATGTCATCCATCGAAGATTATGTTCACATGGAACATTGACGGCAGCCGAGATCGCGCAACGGTTTGGAATCGATATTAACGAATGCGAAAATATTCTTCGGGAATTATTAAAAACACAGAACATCGTTCATGGGATTTTGACAAACGATTCCGAAGAAGAACAATGGTGCTATCGTCCAAATTTTGAACGGATTCATCGAGCATCCATCTCTATCCTTCGCAAAGAGATCAAACCTGCGACCATCGGTCAGTTCACACAATTACTCTTACAATGGCAGCATCACGATCCTTCGACACAAGAACGGGATGATGAAGGATTGCGTACCGTGCTTGATAAATTCCAGGGATTTGCACTGTCTTCAGAATTATGGGAGTCTGAGATTTTCCGTTCGCGACTTCAGTTGTATGATGGAAAACTGATTCGTCACCTTACACAACGAGGAGAATTTTTTTGTGTCGGAACAAATTCCGGAAGATCGCAGTGGATCGGACGCGGAGAAGGAAATTATTTTCTCGATCCAAAAGAACAATCGTTTGATGGATTGTCGAAACCTGCCTTGGTTGTATATGAATTTTTCAAAGAAAATGGCGCATCATTCCTTTCTGATATAAGAGAACATACTTCATATTCCCTTTCCACGATCAACCGCACATTATCGGAACTATTTTGGTGCGGACTTGTTACCAACGATGTTGTTGATGAAGTTTTAAATATCAAACGATATCGTACTTCGGAATCTGAACTTCCGGCAGAACGAATTGAAATTGTCAACCCGCGAAGAAATCCTCTGAAATCAGTCGCAATGAAAAGCGTCCGTCAAGCGTTCAAACAAGTTCCCGGTTGGAATGGACGATGGTCTCTTGTTCACACCAAGAGCATTCTCGGAATGCATGTTTCAGAAGAAGAAAAGATTCAACGACAGGCACAGCAGTTATTGCTTCGGCATGGTGTCGTAGCACGAGAAATTGCAAAACGTGAGGAGAATTTGTTGCCATGGTCAATACTAGCGATGGAATTCCAGCGAATGGAAATGCGCGGAGAGATTCGCAGAGGATATTTTATTGAAGGGTTATCAGGAATGCAGTTTGCACTCCCTGACGCTGTTCGAATGCTTGATGATATTAAATCTCGAAAACAGACCAATAAAATACCGATTGTTCTCAATGCGTGTGATCCGGCAAATCCCTACGGAGTTGGAGTAGATTTACCTTCAACGAATTTAAAAGTGGAGTTCACTTTAGAGGTGGGCTCCACTCTAGAAAATTACAGCCCTCGCATTTCCCGTTTACCCGGTAATTATATTATCTTTAATAACGGCTTGCCGATCGTATGGATCGAAAATTATGGGATGAGGATTTTCTTTCTTCCAAATTTAAAGATAGATTTCTATTTTCAAGGACTTACACAATTTATTAATCATATTCGTTCATCGTATCCAGAGCGAATTGATCTTGTTGTGGAATATTGCAATAATCTTCGACCGTCAGAATCTGGATATGCGGAATTGTTCCGTTCACTCGGTTTTTACCGTGACAGAGCGCAGACAATGAGAATAGATTTACGTTAATTTCACGAGGAGCTAATATGAAACAATTTTTTATACTATTTTTATTTCTGTGGTCGTATACTCTTGCACAGGATTCCATCACCACGCGCGATGTATTGTCTGCCGAGAAAATCATCGGATTACAATTCAGTGAAGCTCAGCGTGACTCAATGCTTGCCGATCTGACATATCGACGAGATAGTTATATTCGTATGCGTTCCGTACATATACCTTACGATGTTATGCCGGCGATTTTATTCAATCCAATTCCAACCGGAATGAAGCTTCCAAACGAAAAAAGTAAATTTGCTCCGGTAGGTTCGAAGAATGTTTCCTTACCTAAAAACATTAATGACCTTGCATTCTATTCCGTCGGTGAACTTGCTTCACTTATCAAATCAAGAAAAATTACATCTATACAATTGACTGAATTCTACATTGCACGGTTAAAAAAATATACACCGATGCTGCATTGCGTTATCACGCTTACCGAACAACTCGCTCTTGACCAAGCAAAACGTGCAGACAAAGAAATCGCAGCCGGACATTATCGCGGACCACTTCACGGCATTCCGTACGGAGCAAAAGATCTCCTTTCCAAAAAAGGATTCCCAACAACATGGGGCTCTGTTCCATACAAAGATCAATCGTTCGATAATGATGCAACTGTTATAAAAAAATTGGAAGAAGCCGGTGCAATACTTGTGGCAAAACTCTCCATGGGAGAACTTGCAATGGATGATGTCTGGTTCGGCGGTATGACTCGCAATCCGTGGGATACAACACAAGGATCAAGCGGTTCTTCAGCTGGTTCTGCATCGGCCACTGCTGCCGGACTTCTCGGATTCACTATCGGATCAGAAACGTGGGGTTCAATTGTCTCTCCTTCAACAGTGTGCGGCACAACAGGATTTCGTCCAACCTACGGACGAGTGAGCCGAGTTGGAGCAATGGCTCTCAGTTGGTCAATGGATAAACTCGGACCGATCTGCAGAACAGTTGAAGACTGCGCACTTGTATTCAATACTATTTACGGACCGGACGGAATCGATCCGACCATCTACAATGTCCCTTTTTCCTACGAACCAAATAAGGTTTTCATGAAGAAACTACGCATTGGATATGTGAAATCTGATTTTGACAGTGTTGCAGACGGAAAAGAATTCAATGATTCTGCAATTGCTATCTTAAATAAACTGGGAGCAACACTCGTGCCGATCGAACTTCCAAAATATCCGATCGGAAGCATTTCGTTTATCCTTGATGCAGAATGTTCGTCATCATTTGATGAACTGACCAGAAGCAAGAGAGATTCACAGCTGGTACTTCAAGGAAAAGGAAATTGGCCTAACATTTTCCGAACTTCACGGTTTTTATCGGCAACGGAATATGTTCAGGCAAACCGCCTACGAACAATGATTATACAGGAAATGGATAAGATCATCAAAGAGAATAATATTGATTTGTATATTGCTCCGTCCCTTGAAGGAAACAATCTATTGCTGACGAACTTAACTGGTCACCCCAGTGTTACAATCCCTAACGGATTCAATAAAAAAGGATTACCTGTTAGTTTCACATTTACTGGAAAATTATTTGATGAGGGAACGCTTCTTGCTGTTGCTAAAAAATACCAAGACGCGACAACACATCATATGAAACATCCAGTCCTTCATTAATGGCAAACCAATTATTACGATATCACTTACTATTATAATTATTTATGAAAAAAATTAAATCACCGGCGCAAATTCGTGAAGATAAGAATGATCTCGGTTTCGGTTCGCGACTTTCTCAGCAGGCGAACAATCGTATGATGAACCGCGATGGAACGTTCAATGTCGATCGCGATGGAATGTCAGTGATAAAATCGATGAGCATGTATCATTGGCTCATAACAATATCGTGGACAAAATTCCTTTCCATGATTGGTGCATTTTATGTTGTTATCAATTTCATTTTTGCGTTCGGATATTATTTTGCCGGCAGTGATGCACTGAACGGAGCCGAAAGCACAACAATGACCAACCATTTCTGGAATTGTTTCTTCTTTAGTATTGAGACATTCGCAACAATCGGTTACGGTGCATTGAGTCCGCGAAATTTTCCTGCAAATTGGCTTATGACTTTTGAAGCATTCTTCGGCCTATTTTGCGCAGCAATGTCTACAGGATTGCTGTTCGCACGATTTGCACGACCGAATGCTAAGATATTATATAGTGACAATGCCATTATTGCACCATTCAAAGATGGAAAAGCATTGATGGTACGAATCATCAATCAACGGACGAGTCAATTGATCAACATTGAAGCTCAAATTATATTTTCACTGATGCAAGAAAAGGATGGCAGAAGAGTTCGGCTATATCAAACACTCTCTTTGGATAGACAAAAAGTTACCTTCTTTCCGCTTCATTGGACAATTGTTCATGAGATCGATGAAAAAAGTCCGTTGCATAACAAAAATCATAACTATCTAGAAGAATCCGAAGCAGAAATGTTTGTATTAATTACAGCAACTGATGAAACATATTCGCAGACTGTCCATTCGCGATCATCGTATCGGTTTGATGAAATTGTTTGGGGTGCAAAATTCAAAGATATATTTGAAAAAAGTTCTACGGGAAAAGCAATTGGAGTAAATATGAAACGAATTCATGATTTCGATAAGATTGAACTATCATGAGTCAACTACACTACATCATTGATGGATATAATCTCGTTCACGCAATCCCTCCCCTCAAAAAGACACTTGCTCATAACGGGGAAACAGCAAGAGAATTGTTAATTCATTCCATTGCACAATTGACACACCAAAAGAAATTTCGCTGCACAATAGTATTCGATGGAGTTGCACCAAACAATTCTCCGAAACAATCCAGTCACGCACCAGTTCATGTAATTTTTTCTTCCCCTCTTAATGCCGATGCTAAAATCAAACAGATGATAGAACATTCTAAAAATCGTTCGTTGCTTGTCATTGTTTCATCAGATAGAGAGATTTTAAATTTCGCAAAAGTCTGTTCCTGCCAAACTCAAACTTCAAATTATTTCGCAAATCTCCTTTCCGATTCAAACGATTCTGTCACAGAAAAATCCGACTCCCCACTTACTAAAGCACAAATTGATGAGTGGTTGAAAATATTTGGAGAATCGTAACTTTAATCTCCTCCAAAGATCTTTTTTATATCAAGCCTAACGGTTATTTTGTCAAATAATCTATGATATTCCTTGACTTTTGATGTTCCTCGACTTAAATTTAGGTTAACCTAAAACATAATTTCGAACTAAGGAAAACATGGAAATTACGAGTCTCCAAACTTCACTACCGGTTGAAAATAAAAAACTCTACGCTTTCGTTCTTTATCTAAGCCTCTTTACAATCATATATAACATTGCTGAAGGAGTTATCTCCACAATGGTAGGTTATTCTGATGAATCTCTTACACTTTTCGGATTCGGAGTGGACAGTTTCATTGAAACGATTTCGGGAATTGGAATTGCCGCAATGGTTTACAGAATTGCAAATAATCCCGATAGTAAAAAAAGTGAATTTGAAATTACCGCTTTAAATATTACCGGTTGGTCATTTTATGTTTTGTCTGCCGGACTTTTAATTTCTGCCATTCTATCAGTGATACAAAGCAGAGAACCGGAATCAACATTTTGGGGAGTCATTATTTCGTTCGTTTCAATTATAGCGATGCTCGTTCTCGTTTATTACAAAAAGAAAGTCGGCAAGCAATTGGATTCGAAGGCGATCATTGCAGATGCAAACTGCAATATCGTTTGTATTTATATGTCGATCACACTTCTTGCGTCGAGTTTTTTGTTTGAGACATTTCATATTCCGTACATCGATGCAGCAGGAGCAATTGGAATAGTATATTTTTCAATTAAAGAAGGAAAAGAATGTTTTGAGAAAGCAGAAGCTTTAAATGATTCGTGCAGTTGCGGACACGATTAACATAAGATGACAGGACAACTATGGCAAGCGAGCAAATTGAAAACTATTTAAAGAATATTTACAAACTTTCTTCCAATGAAGGAAAAGTGACCACTTCCTCTCTTTCGGAAAAACTGCAAATTTCCCCCGCTTCCGTTTCTGAAATGATCAAGAAACTTGCAGAAGAAGGAACGTTAACGCACACACCGTATAAAGGTGTAGAGCTGACTGAAGAAGGAAAACTTCTTGCGCTTCGTATCATTCGAAAGCATCGATTATGGGAAATGTTTCTTGTGAAGGTTCTCCATTTTGAGTGGGATGAAATTGATAATGAAGCGGAACGATTCGAACATATCATGTCCGATAAAATGGAAGAAAAAATCGATCACGTTCTAGGTCATCCGTCGATCGATCCGCATGGCGACCCGATACCGACGAAGGACGGTGAGATCCATTGTTCAATGAGTTTCCCGTTGAATGAATCGAAAGAAGGTTCTATGGTTCGTGTCCTTCGTGTCAGCGATTCAAATTCTGAGATGCTTCAATATATATCATCCATTGGTATTTCGTTGAACAAGGAAATACATATAAAGCAAAAAATGAATTTCGATAATTCATTGCTCCTCAAGATCAACGACAAAGAGATCAACATTAGTTCAACGATTGCTTCGAGCATCTTTGTAGAAAATGTATGAGTGTTTAGGAGAATACTATGATAGACCCACTGAAAGCATTGATTATTTTTGGACTAGTCGTAATAGTCATCTGCGTTATTTTCTTCCCCAAATATGGATTGTACTCACGGTGGAATCGAAATCGTCGCGGAATGAAGAGAGTCTTGATCGAAGATGCATTGAAACACATTTTCGACTGTGAATATAAAAATATTTTCTGCACTACAGAAAGTATTGCCGGATCACTCTTGATCTCAACGGATGTGGCTGCTGAATTGCTCACACGGTTATCAACCATGGGCTTACTAGTAACAAACGATAACGGAGTGAGATTGACTCCCGACGGTCGTTCGTACGCACTGCGGATCATTCGAGTCCACCGTTTGTGGGAACGGTATCTAGCCGATGAAACGAGTGTTCCCCCGACAGAGTGGCATTCTTCTGCAGAGTTAGCCGAACACAAACTTACTACAGCAGAAGTTGAATTACTCGCCGCACAGATCGGTAACCCGCATTTTGATCCGCATGGCGATCCAATCCCGACTCCAAGCGGCGAAATTCCACCAAAGAAAGGCCATTCGTTGCTCTCACTGAATAGTGGAGAATTTGCCGATATCACTCATATCGAAGATGAACCGGAAGCAGTGTACGCACAACTCGTTGCACAAGGATTGTATGTTGGAATGCAGGTGATGATGATCGAACGCTCGAACGAACGAGTGCGATTTGCTGCAGATGGAGAAGAGATCGTTCTCGCACCGCTTCTCACAAACAATTTGACGGTTGCGCCGATTACTGAAGAAGAACAACGAATCACTTCCCCACTTGAGTCCCTTGCTTCTTTAATGATCGGAGAAGAAGCAAAAGTATTGAGTATTTCAAAAGCGATGCGCGGTCAGCAGAGACGACGATTGATGGATCTCGGCGTCGTGCCTGGAACAACGATCCGCGCTGAAATGAAAAGCGCTTCGGGTGATCCGACGGCATACAATATTAGAGGCGCACTTGTTGCTCTTCGTCAGCAACATGCAAATATGATCTTTATTCAAAAATAACTATCAATAATAACATTATGTCAAACACTCCAAATGCAAATTGCGAAGATTGTCCGGTCCATAATCTTGGGAATCTTACCAAACTCGGCATCAATATGTCCCAGTTTGATTTTGTCGTAGCGCTTGCCGGTAATCCAAACACAGGAAAAAGTACGGTATTCAATGCGTTGACAGGATTACGCCAGCATACAGGGAATTGGCCCGGCAAAACTGTCACTCGCGCAGAAGGCGGTTTCGTCTACGGCAACAAACGATTTAAACTTGTCGATCTTCCGGGAACGTATTCTCTTCTGTCTACAAGCACGGACGAAGAAGTTGCGCGTGATTTTATTTTGTTCGGACAGCCGGACGTCACCGTAATTGTTGTTGATGCGACTCGGCTTGAGCGCAATTTGAATCTCGTATTACAAGTGTTAGAAATTACTGATAGAGCTGTTGTGTGTGTAAATTTAATCGATGAAGCAAAACGTCATCATATAGAAATTGATACACGAAGGCTTGCAAAAGAACTTGGCGTTCCTGTTGTAGCAGCCGCAGCTCGACAGGGTGAAGGGATTCCCGAATTATTACAAGCAATGTACGAGGTCGTCACCGGTTCATATATTTGCAGACCTCACCGATTGGAAAGAACATCGCCCCGATTGGAAAAAGCGATCTCTGAGTTGACAAAAAAGATCAAAGAAGAATTTCCAAAACTTCCAAACTCTCGTTGGATTGCGTTACGTTTATTGGAAGGGGATCAACGGATCATCGATTCCATACACAATGGAGAACTCGGGAATCTTTCTCGATCAGATGCAATACCATCAACTGTTTAGTAGCCGCTCATCCATCACATAACCGAAGAGTAACGTATATTATGAAAACTGAAAATACAGAAGCAATTCTCAGCACTGCAAATACATTGCGATGGGAAATTGGAGAACATATTCATGATTCACTTGTTGAATCATTGTATGCGGATGCAAACATTATTGCTTCGCGTGTCGTGACGCTCCCAACAGAAAAACCGCGATTCGATTTCGATAAAAAATTAGACAAGATGATCACGAGCAGATGGTTTGGATTTCCATTGATGATACTGCTTCTTGCAATTGTTTTTTGGCTCACCGTAGAAGGAGCAAACGTTCCGTCTGCTATGATCGCTTCATTCCTTGTTGACACCATTCATCCTTGGCTAAAAGGTGCGTTTGCGATGGTCGGTTCGCCGTGGTGGCTTACGGGAGTTCTTATTGATGGAGTATGGCTTGCAATGGCATGGGTGATCAGCGTAATGCTGCCGCCGATGGCAATTTTTTTTCCATTCTTTACATTTCTTGAGGATTTCGGTTATCTTCCGCGCGTTGCCTTCAATATGGATTCGTTGTTCCGTAAAGCCGGCGCACACGGGAAACAAGCACTCAGTATGACAATGGGTTTTGGATGTAACGCAGCCGGTGTCGTCGCTACACGAATCATTGACAGTCCGCGTGAACGATTGATTGCCATTATCACCAATAATTTTTCCTTGTGTAATGGACGTTGGCCTACCCAAATCCTCATTTCATCAATTTTTTTTGGTGCCCTTGTTCCCGCTCATCTTGCAGGATTTGTGACTGCAAGCGCAGTCGTTGGAGTAGCAATGCTCGGAATATTTTTTACTCTTGCGGTTTCATGGGGTCTTTCAAAAACAATGTTGAAAGGTGAAGCATCTGCTTTCAGTCTGGAACTTCCTCCGTATCGTCCGCCGCAGTTTTGGCAGACATTGTACACTTCACTCATCGATAGAACGGCGATCGTACTTTGGCGCGCGATAGTTTTTGCTGCACCGGCAGGTGCCGTCATCTGGCTTGTTTCAAATATTCATTTCCAGGAGTTAAGCCTTGCTGAACATTTTATCAACTTTTCAAATCCATTTGGACTACTGTTAGGATTGAATGGTGTAATTCTTCTAGCGTACATCATAGCAATTCCCGCTAACGAGATCGTTATTCCAACAGTATTGATGTTGACTGTAATAAGCGCAAAACTTTCCGGACTCGGCGGCGGAGCAGGTGTTATGTTTGAATTGGAAGAGACTAATGCGGTCGCAAATGTTTTGCACGCAGGGGGATGGAGTGCGCTGACTGGATTAAATTTGATGCTATTCAGTTTACTTCACAATCCATGTTCTACAACCATCTACACAATATATAAGGAAACTAAAAGTATTAAATGGACAACGATTGCAACCATCATACCGGTCATCATGGGTGTGGTAATTTGTTTTGTAATTGCACAAGTGTGGCGGATCATTTTACCATAATCTATTTTCTTATGCGAATATTTTTCATTCTCTTTATTATTTCAACGGTACTTTCCTTTTCACAAGAGTTTTCTAAGGCAATCGAAGATAATTCGTATTTTATTGAGGAAGCATACAATCAGGAAGAGCATGTCGTACAGCATATTTTTAATGCCGCACGATCACAAACCGGACGCACTCTTGAAGCAAGTTTCGCACAGGAGTGGCCGATATTTGGTCAAACCCATCAATTTAGTTTTACTGTGCCATATTTTGTTGATCCGTTAAATTCTCCTAAAAATGAAGGTGTTGGAGATGTAATGCTTAATTACCGTTATCAATGGATCAATGAGAATGGTCTCGCTGTTTCTCCGCGCTTTTCTCTTGTCCTTCCAACTGGAAATGAAGCACAAGGTTTTGGAGATGGTGTCGTCGGAGCTCAAATCAATCTCCCGGTCAGCAAACGATTCTCAAACGAAATTGTAACGCACTATAATGTGGGGTTGACAATTCTACCGAATGTTCAGTTCACAACATCAAAAGCAACGGTCACAGAATATTTTATCGGAATAAGCGGAATTTATCTAGCAAACAAACATTTCAATGTAATGACTGAAGTTCTTTACACTTCCTACGGATCCAAATTTGGAAGAGCAAATGAACTAATCATTAGTCCGGGCATGAGATGGGCGATCGATATTGGCGAGTTACAAATTGTTCCAGGATTAGCCTTTCCTTTCTATTTCAATTCTGGAAAGCAAGAGAACGGTTTCTTTTTATATCTTTCGTTTGAACATCCATATTGATGCACGCTGCTAAAAATTAAGTTCTTTCCTATTTGACTGAATTGACAATTTTCTTATCTTGCAATCGTATAACTGACGGACAAATCACCATTCAACTATAGTAGAAGTAATTCTACCTGCGCAATAAATCATTAAAAATCTTCTCTGATTGGCAAAATATTGCTGATCACTATCGTGTTTCACTTTCATTTGAATTTTTCATAACAGTGTAATAACTGTTTATTCCATTAATTTCAATTCATACTCATATGGCAGATAAAAAGATCACACTGCAAGAGAACGAAATTCCAACTCACTGGTATAATATTTTGGCAGACATGCCGAATAAACCTCTTCCACCATTACATCCCGGTACAAAAGAACCGATTGGTCCGGAAGCGCTTGCTCCATTGTTTCCGATGGAATTGATCAAACAAGAAGTCTCGACAGAAAAATGGATCGCAATTCCAGATGAGGTTCGCGAGATCTATAAGATCTGGAGGCCAACACCTCTTTATCGTGCATATAATTTGGAAAAAGCATTGGATACACCGGCAAAAATTTATTACAAATACGAAGGAGTAAGTCCTGCCGGTTCACACAAACCAAATACTGCTGTTCCTCAGGCATATTACAATAAGATGCAGGGAGTAAAACGTATTGTAACAGAAACCGGTGCAGGTCAATGGGGAAGCGCATTGAGTTTTGCCTGCAACCTTTTTGGTATGGAATGTGAAGTATTCATGGTAAAGGTTAGCTACGACGGTAAACCATATCGCAAAATGATGATGAACACCTGGGGTGCAAAGGTTTATTCGTCCCCAACAACACAAACTGCGGCAGGCAGAAAAATTCTCGCTGAAGACCCAAACTCTCCCGGCTCTCTCGGCATTGCAATCTCTGAAGCAATGGAAGTTGCAGGACAAGATGAGAATACTAAATACGCTCTCGGAAGCGTTCTTAATCATGTGCTGTTGCACCAGACAATTGTCGGACAAGAAGCTGTTTTGCAAATGGAAAAAGCCGGTGATTTTCCGGATATCATTATTGCACCATTCGGCGGCGGATCGAATTTTGCGGGATTGACATTTCCATTCCTTCGTTTCAATTTTGAAAACGGTAAAAAAATTCGCTGCATAGCAAGTGAACCGGCTTCTTGTCCAAAATTGACCCGCGGAGTTTTCCGTTATGACTTTGGCGATACTGTGGGAATGACACCGCTCCTCCCTATGTTTACACTTGGACATAATTTCGTGCCGCAAGCGATCCACGCCGGCGGTTTGCGATACCATGGCGCAGGAGTAATTGTCAGTCAATTATTGAAAGATAAATTGATCGAAGCTCGTGCACATCATCAATTGGAAACGTTCGAAGCTGCCGTTCTCTTTGCAAAAACCGAAGGAATCATTCCCGCACCTGAAGCCGGTCATGGTATTGCAACGGTTATTCAAGAAGCTCAACGATGCAAAGAAGAAGGAATTTCTAAAACAATTTTATTCAATCTTTGCGGTCACGGTTATTTTGATATGCAGGCGTATGATGATTATTTAGCAGGAAAATTAGTTCGGCATAACCTCAGCGATGCAGATATTCAGGCTTCGCTGGCAAAATTGACAACTCCCACAATTCCATAAAACATTCTAGGACACAAAGGGCGTAAGTTTTTTTGATTTGCGCCCTTTGTTGAGAATCAAAATCCCCTCTTGTTTTTTCTCAATCTAATTGGTACACTTTCCGAAATGATTTCCCATTTCAATAGGATAGAACAATGCCAATCCGTCCCTACATCTTAGCTGAAACAAACTGGAAAAATGTCAAAGAGACAGAATATGACGTTGCCATTTTACCATGGTCTGCAACCGAAGCACACAATTATCATCTACCCTATTCTACTGATACGCTGGAGTGTGATCATATCGCTGCTGAATCAGCACATTTAGCGTGGGATGCAGGGACAAAAGTGATCGTGTTACCAACGGTTCCGTTCGGTGTACAATCAGGACAGTTGGATATTCCGCTCTGTCTTCATATCAATCCTTCAACGCAAGCGGCTATCCTTTTTGATATTGCCCAGACCATTCAAACACACCATATTCAAAAACTTGTCATTCTCAATGGTCATGGCGGGAATGATTTCAAAACTATCATTAGGGAATTACAACCGAAATTGAAAATCTTCCTCTGCGCTGTGAATTGGTATGTTGCCGCTCCGCCAAAACAATTCTTTGATGAACCGGGCGACCACGCCGGTGAACTGGAGACAAGTATGATCATGCACATTGCTCCAGATCTTGTTCTTTCGCTTGATCAAGCAGGCTCAGGTAAAGAAAAACGATTCCGCATTGATGGACTTCGCAATGGATTAGCATGGGCTCCTCGTCAATGGACGAAGATCTCTAACGATACAGGAGTTGGAAATCCAAAAGCAGCTACCGGTGAGAAGGGAAAACAATTCAGCGAAGCAACGACAAAAAAGATCGCTGAGTTTTTAGTGGAATTATCAAAAGCAGATATAAACGATCTCTATGAATAATGGAAATTTCAAAACACTGCACTACTCCTGAGAATCAGGAGTAGTGCAGAAGAGTTATTGAATTTTTACCGGAAATATCTGATCAATATCCGTATCATACACATTGCCTGACTTAGGATTTCCCCCGTAATGACGCAGTTTAATTTGAAGACTCCCCGTTGCCGCGCCGGCTCCGGTCACAGCAACATTGAATGTCAAACCAAAATCGGATCCTTTCGTATCTTTGTTCAGATTCGAAACCGTCAACCGACCGTTTGCCCCGCCAAGCGCAGTAAAGACAAATAAATGATTATCTTGATCATCAATAATTTCCTGAGATGCACTGAACACCGGTGTCTGTGATTCATCATATAATACGATATATCCGGTATATGATTTTCCTGAGACCACTTTTAATGTATCTTCAATCCGTACTTTTCCTTTCACTACTGTGGTATCGCGGACAAGCGATTTGGTCGAGTCTGTTTTACCAACTTCCTTTAATACAACAACCAGTGTTGTCGGCGGCGCATGTTCATCTTCGACAGGCGGTGCTGTCGGATCATCCTCTTTCTTACATCCGTTCAGGATTAATGCAAATGCTCCAAGAACAAGCATCGAGCGGGTGAGTGTTGATAGCTTCATAGTGTTGCCTCCTGTATAGTGATGAATACTGTGAATGAAATGAGTGTTAATTAAGAATAGAACTTTTTCCAAAGGGAATATGGACTCTAACAACAATATCTCTTCCCGGATTATCGATGAAGTATCTGAACCGGCTGAGGTAATCCCGGTATGTTGAATTAAAAATATTTTGGACGCTAATATTGAATCTGACCAAATGCGGACCCATAATAAACTCCCCGCCATAATCAAGATCAACTAAGGAATATCCTGAAGGGGGCGGTGCATAATCAGCATTCGGTGGGATCCTCATTTGCTTCGCAACACCTGTTCCCGATAATTCCAAATATGCCTCTTGTAACCCAAAGTGCAATGGCAAATGATAATGGATCCACAATCGAATCCGATCCGCCGGCATTTGGTACAGCGGCTCATTGGATTGTAAATCATTCCCATACACGATGGATAACGATGACCCTATTCTTACATCGTCGATGATCTGATGATCATATGAAGCATCGATTCCATACAACAAAACATTTGATTGTTTATAAATCATTGTCGGGAATATTCCCCGTAACGTAAGCGTTGGCTGCAGACTCGGGAATGCAAAAATAAAATTATTCATTCGGTTCACAAACAGACTTATCTCCGCAGTACTTGCTTCGCTTCGATTCTTCAACGTTGCATCAATACTATAACTCCGTTCGGGCATTAAATTTCTGTCCCCTATCTCAAACTGAGCGGTTCCATGGTGTACGCCGTAACTATATAACTCATTGACTGATGGCGGACGCCAACCTGTTCCTGCATTTATATTAATGGACCATTCCGGCTGGAACTGGTAGATGATTCCCAGCGCACCGGTTGTACTGGTGTATTCATGCGTTTTCTGAACAATATTCCTTAGTGCATATGGAAAAACTTCCAGCGATTGGTAATCAATTCTGCCGCCAAAACTCAACGTCAGTAAATTATCAGAATGTGTTTCAAGCAGATAAATCCCACCGGAGTATGATCGGAAATTGGGGATAAGAAAGCTCAATCCTTGTCCAACATTTCCCTGCCTCATTCCGCTCAGACCGATTGTTCCAAACAACTGCCCGATTGGATCATGTTTCAGTTTAAGATCGGCACTATAGGATGTAAGTGTGAGGTTAAAATTTGGAAGTCCGCGGGAACGTAAATGTCCGTCATATTCTTTCCGCGCATTGCTTTGCCATCCGTACTGTGCTTCAAGTGTTCCAACAGAACGAATTGGATATTGCGCATTGATCGACCAAAGATCATGAGTGATCTCTTGTTTCGGCGGAACAATATCATACGAGAAAGAATATTCCTGAAGCGGTTTTCCTGCATTAATGGCACGGTAAAGATCATCCAAATTTCCAAGATGCGATCCTTTATAGATACCAAGCTTAGTTTCAAAATGGCTGAAATACCCATTAATTTTTACATCGGATATTTTATAGCCAAATGCTGCAGACGCGTCTGTTTCATTGAATCCTGAATTCCCAATCACATAATCCGGGGTTGATGAACTACCTGCTTTTCGTGCGCTCGCTTGTAAACGCCATGAAAAATCATCCAGAAAATCAGGACCTCCTTCAATAAGCAGTGAACCAGCCCCCTGCCGGTTGTTCGAAAATCCATTCAACGAAAGTTCTCCGCCTATCCCGGGTGTTGTGCGAAGATCGCGGGGCTGTAATTTAATTACTCCACCGATTGCTCCGGCACCAAATTCAACTCCTGCAACTCCTTTCAGAACTTCAATTCTTGCAGCTGCAAACGGATCGATCTCCGGTGCGTGCTCACCTCCCCATTGTTGTCCTTCCTGAGGAACTCCCGCGTTTAATATTCGAACCCGTTGACTGTGCAATCCACGTATCACCGGTTTAGAAATAGATGGTCCCGTAGAAAGAACGGTCACACCCGTAATACTCTCCAGCGCTTTCCCAAGTGTTTGTCCTCGGTGACGATCAACATCTTGCGGTGTCATCACGATCACGGATTGCGATGATGCAGTTAATCCTGACCGATCCATCTGTCCAATTATTTTTACTTCAGTTAATTCAATATCGGTCGGAACAATTCTGAAAACCTTGTGAACATTTTTTGCAAGAATAATAGTTGCCTTTTGATCAGTATACCCCAACATTCTGCAAATGACAGAATACGTTCCTGCTGGAAGTTCAAGTGAAAATTTCCCTTGCGAATCTGTAGACTCACCTTTATGAAGGTCAACAATATAGATTGTTGCATTTTCAAGAATCGTATTAGTTGTGCTATCAACAACCGCGCCGGACAAATGATACGTTTGCGCATTAAGACTAAATTGTCCGATAACAACACAAAAACAGTACGTCAAAAGATGACACAGGAATTTTTCTGATCTCATGATTCAATAAATTAGAATGTATGTACTTCTGGAAAGAAAGAAATATGGATTGTTAGTTTATGCTAACAACTGAGGAGGACCGCGAAGGGTATGTGTTGAGTTTACTTCCGAAACAGCTACAAAGAAGAATGTAGTGTTTTGGTGTATTGATTTTGGGTTGAAATGTGACACAACAGCAACAACTGTTGTCGTTACTGTATGTGAAATAAATGAGCAGATTGTGCAATCAAAATGAGATTCAATTGCGCGGTGTTTACAATTCTGAGCATCGTCATGTTGCAAGATCGTTTGCTCGGATGCCGAGCCACTGACGATTTCATGATGATGTGCAGGTGCTATCACGAGCGTGAGAGCACCGTATACAATCAATAATATAACAGAAACAAATTTATGTATTCTGTTCTTCATTTATATGAGATTAAATTTTACCTGCGCGAACTAATTTTGCAATTTCGGCCGTGCCGTTTTTGGTAACCGTCTTCAATGCTTTGCTGGTCAATTTCACATTCACGTAGCGTTTCAATTCCTGAACCCAAATGCGTTTGTCTTGGAGATTAGGAAGAAAGCGACGCGGTGTTCTGTTATTCGCGTGCGATACATTGTGACCGGTCATCGGTCCGACTTCAGATACTTCACATCGTTTTGACATTGTTCTGGTTCCTTGTATGCTCTTGTGTACTTGTTTTCAGAATTAGTGCGCTGTTGATTGCATTTTTTTGAATTCAGCTTCTAAAACTGCTTCTTCTGTTTTTTCATCTTTGATCTTGATCAATTTTTGGTTGAAACGATATGAACCTTTATCAGTCTTTACCGCTGCAACAAATTTGATCGTCTTATCCAAAGCACCCGCTTTTGCGGCTTTTTTGGCTTTTTCCTCAAACGACTGCTGTTTTGCCATTGAAATCTCTCCTTGCTGATTACTTATTGACTTTCGGAATTATAAATATACACAATTCCATCCAAAAAGCGAACGAAAAATTTAAATAATTCAATCCTGCTTTATTTTTTTAGAACCCGTAATTCCAAATTTGAACTATTATTACCTGAACGATAAACCGTGTGTGTGGCCTTTACAAAATCTTCATCGTTTGCCGTATATATATTGACGAATTTCTGTGGATTTCTATCGACCAATGGAAACCAACTGCTTTGAATTTGTACCATTAATGCATGTCCTTTTTTGAATGTATGATTGATATCCTGTAAAGTAAAACTCACTTTTTCAACAGTGCCGGGTCGCAATGCTTCCGGGTTTTCAAAACTATTCCTGTATCGTGCTCTCATCACTTCGCCGCGAACCAACATTTGATATCCACCCATTTTAATATTCGGAGGATTGGTCTGGTCATTCTCCATCGACTGTGGAAATACATCAATGACCTTCACAATAAAATCAGCATCCGAACCAGTGGTAGTGATAAAAAGATTTGCTGTAATCGGTCCGGCAATTGTTATGTCTTCAGTGATGTTCATTTCATACGAAAGAACATCCGGTCGCTGCCAAACAAATCGTTGATCCTCCGTCATGTATTCTCTGCCGCGGTCATTGGTAGTTTCATTCGTATACGGAACCGGTCTATTCGGATCGCTGATGTACTCGTCAAAGCCGATTGAATCTTTTGGTTGATCAAAAGATAATTGTTCGCTTTTCTGCAAATAGAGTTTTCTTTTTTCAGTATTTATTGGCGGCCATGCATCATATGTCTTCCACGCATTGCTTCCAGTTTCAAATGCTGAAACCTCCGGTAATGATAAATCACCAATCCCTTTAAGAAAATAATTGAAAAATATTCGGATCAACGAATCATAATATTCGGAACTTTTTATATTAAAGGAAACATTTCCAAGTCTGCTTCCGTTCGATCTCACCCATCCGCCATGGAACCATGGGCCGATCATCATTGAATTTTTTGAGGAAGGATTATTTTTTTCAATTGCATCATACGTATGAAGCGTACCGTACAGGTCTTCAGCATCAAACCAGCCGCCGATCGTTAAAACTGCCGGACGAATATTGTTCAGATGCTGTGGAAGATTACGTGCGCGCCAGAACTCATCATAGTTTGGATGGTTGAACAAATCGTTCCAAAATTTAATGGTGTCACCATAATATTTTTTCTTTAGTGAAGCAATCGATCCCGCTTTCAACAAGAATTCGTATGCGTCCGGAGTGTCATACACAAAACCCGAAGGCCATTGTGTGGTCAATTTGGGACGCGGTTTCCCGAACGAACGATAGAAATTAAATGCATCAACCAAAAAGAGTGCACCATTATGATGAAAGTCGTCTCCAATGAACCAATCCCCGATCGGCGCTTGAGGTGAAACTGCTTTAAGTGCTGGATGTGCATTAACCAAAGCGGCGGCGGCATAAAAACCGGGATACGAAATGCCAATCATTCCAACTTTTCCATTATTACGTTTAATATTTTTAACCAGCCATTCAATCGTATCGTAAGCGTCGCTGCTTTCATCGATATCTTTACTTGTTTTTTTTTGGGGCTTTATAGGACGAACATCCTCATACTCTCCTTCCGAAAGAAATTTTCCGCGTACATCTTGAAATACCATGATATATTTTTCCTGTGCCATCCAATAATTATTTCCGTTGGCTTTCAGATAATCTGTTCCGTATGGTGCGGTAGTGTATGGAGTTCTTCCGAGTATGATTGGATATTTTTGCATTGAGTCTTTTGGCGTATAAACAACGGTATGAAGTTTTTTACCGTCTCGCATCGGGATCTTATATTCAATTTTTAAGTAATCCTGTTTAAGATCTATTTCTTGTGAACAAAGAAATATTGGTAAAACAAGAACGAAGCGTAGTAGTTTCATGCTTGTCATGCTAATTATTGTTGAATGATAATGTTTTGTGAGTTTGTTTATCCATAAGTTAAGAAAAAAAAACAGAATTTCTATTGCGTATATCCATCCATTTGGGTAGAATAGATGCATAATTCGTAGTTACAGAAGTTAGCGGCAAGAATAAAACGACCGACAGTAATAACAATAACGAAACAGCAGAAATGGTAATTGATACGACATTTAATGTATACTCATACGCACAAGGCGGAGACCCGGACAGCACTAGTCCGACACTTCGAGCATACCACAAATTTATGTGGAATAGAATAGAATGCCAGCCCATAACAGCAGCTACCCAAAAGTGGCGGGACAGTGCGAATACAAACATTTGTGTTTCAAACAAACATTGGTGCGTATTGACAATTTAGTGTTTCAAACCGCCACCTTCGGGTAGCTGCAAAACGTTAGCGGTTATTAGAAAATAAACTAACAAAATGAATAGAAAGACAATAATAGATTCAACAATAGTAATAGTGACATTTTTGATTGCTTTTTACGGCAAGCGAATTATGTCGGAATATTTTACAATTACGATATCTTCTGATTATCAGAAAATAGTTTATTCCTATTTATGGTGGATATTACCAACAGCCATAATTACTGGACTTCTATATGGGTTTAATAAGATATTTGATAATATTGGTATTAATAAAGGCTTTATAATAGGGCTTGTATTCTCAATCATAACTGTTTTCCCTATGTTAATAAGTTCAGCCGTAATTGGACAGATAGGAGCAGATGTAAAAATATTAGGCCTTATTCATCAGACTCTTGTTGCAGGATTTATGGAAGAATATCTTTTTAGAGGATTTCTATTTGGATTACTATTCAGAAGATTAGGTTGGGGCTTTATTCCTGCTTCAATATTAGGAGCCTTGATTTTCGGATTAGGACATATTTATCAAGGCTCAACTTATCTCGAAACGACAGGAGTTTTTTTCGTAACTTCTCTTGGTGCTGTTTGGTTCGCATGGTTATATATTGAATGGAATAATAACTTATGGGTTCCCATTTTTCTTCATATTATAATGAACCTTTCATGGGTATTGTTCGAAGTAAGTAGTAATGCATTAGGTGGATTTTACACAAACCTGTTTAGAATAATTACAATTACTTTAACAATAAGAATAACCATTAAATACAATCAGAAAAACGGATTAAGAATAAATAGGAAGAATTTGATTATAAATACTAACAACCGCTAACAGCTGCTAAAATCCAGCAAGGCTGAAGCGTAGACAAGTTTTTAATTTGTATTTAGTAACAGTTTTAACATGGGATAGATGTGCTGCTTTTTATTCCCCGCCGTTTTTTAGCAGCAAACGTTACACCGCAAACCCGCCGCTTCTCAAAACTTTTCCCGCCAATTTTCCGGTGATGGAATTATTATCAACAGCAAATTCGCCGTTCACAATAACATACGGCATTCCGGTCGGAAATTGATGAGGATTAAGAAATGTTGCGTTGTCTTTGATCGTGTTATAATCGAAGATCACAATATCGGCTGCTTTCCCTTGTGCGATCACACCGCGGTCTTTTAGACCAATCTTTTGCGCAGGCATCGATGTCATTTTCCGGATCATCTCGGGCAAAGAGCAGACATTACGCACTTTCTGATAATGCGCGATCGCTCTCGGGAATGTTCCGTATGTGCGTGGATGTGGATTTGATTTCGCCGACGGTGTGTACGATCCTCCGTCGGATGCGACCATAGAATTCTTCCATCGCAGAACCGTTTCCGTCCCTTCCTCATCCATTCCGAATCCGACGATGCCGACCGACGCATTCTCGCGGATCATCAGATCGACAACCCACTCGAACGGATCGGCGTTCAGTTCCGATGTAATGCTTAACACCGTTCGTCCCGCGTATTTTTTCGATTCATCGCTTCTCGCGGATGTGATCATCACTGCTTCCCACGAACTCAATCCTTCCACTTTTTTTATTGTTTCCGGTCTGATCCTTGCGATTGTCTGCGGATCCTTTAATCGAGCGATGAACTTCTCTGTTCCGCCGTCACGGGACCAGATCGGAAAAAGATTGGCCATCCCGGTCTGAAACGCCAGATAGGGATACCGATCGGCATGCGTTTCGATCCCTTCAGCCAACGCCGCTTCCATCATTTGAATGGTAATTTCCTGTTTGTGCCAATTGGATCTGTTTTGCGCTTTTAAATGTGAAACCTGCAGACGTGCACCGGAATGCCGGCAAATACGGATTGCTTCATCGAGTGCTTCAAGCAATCGGTTATCTTCATTTCGCATGTGCGAAGCATACAAGCGGAATGGTTCCGGAGCAGCTTTCATCACTTCCCACAGCTCTTCCGTAGAAGCAAAACTTCCCGGTGTATATTCCAAACCGGTCGAGACACCGCAGCATCCTTGTTCGATCGCTTTTTTTACTTCACGTTTCATCGCTTCCATCTCACCCGATGTTGCGGGACGATCATCTTCTCCTACTATAACTTCACGAATTGTTCCTAGTCCAACCATCGACGCAATGTTCTGTGACGAGCCATTCTTCTCTACATGCGAGAAAAAACCGTCGAAGTCGGAATACAACAGATCATCGTCTTCGGATTTCTTTTTACGTGGTGCACGCGAATCGCCGTCCTGTCCACCGACCTCTGTTGTTACACCTTGTCGAAGTTTACTGTCGGCAGTTGGTAACCGAAGAATTGCAGAATCAGTGTGCGTATGAATATCAACAAATCCCGGAACAACATGCATTCCTTTTGCGTCAACGATCCGCATTGCATCAATGCTTTCAATGGTTCCAAGTGCAACTATTTTACCATCTTTAATTCCAACATCGGCAAGAGTTTCTGCAATACCAGTTCCGTCAATAACTCGTCCTCCTTTGATGATCAGATCAAATTGAGGACGATGAGAAATTGAAGCGGCTGAAGTTGCGCAACCGGCAATGAATGCTCCGGCACCAATTGATGCTGAGGTTTGAATGAATTTTCGACGAGTGTATAACATAATATTAGTTGTTAACTGATGCGACAAAAAAATTTGCCACAAAAACATTAAAGCACAAAGGTTTTATAAAATAATTTTGTGAAGATTTTGTGTATTAGTGCCTTCGTGGCTAAGACTTAGGATTTTCTCTTTGAGCTCTGTAGTGAAAATCTACAATAAATTACTTGCTAATTCCGCTAATTTAGAACGCTCACCTTTTTCTAAATTAATATGAGCGTAGATCTTTTGCCCCTGCATCTTTTCAATCAAATAACTTAGTCCATTCGACATGCTGTCCAGATACGGATGATCGATCTGATAAATATCGCCGGTGAGAACAATCTTTGTTCCTTCCCCGGCACGCGTGATGATCGTCTTCACTTCGTGTGGAGTGAGATTCTGCGCTTCATCCACAATAAAGAAGATCTTTACCAAACTTCGTCCACGAATATACGAAAGCGCTTCAATAACTAATTTTTCTTCTTCTAACATCATATCGATACGCTGATATTGCTGATCTGATTCTTGATATTGGTTTTTGATGACATTCAAATTATCAAAAAGAGGTTGCATGTACGGATCGAGCTTTGATTTGATATCACCCGGGAGATAACCAATATCCTTATTGGAAAGAGGAACGATCGGTCTTGCCATAAATATTTGTCGATACAGTTTACGGCGTTCAAGCGCGGCAGCAAGTGCAAGGAGTGTTTTTCCTGTGCCGGCTTTTCCGGAGATCGTTATCAATTGTATTTCGGGATTGAGCAGTGCGTTCAATGCAAAGATTTGTTCTGCGTTATGCGGTGCAATTCCATAGGCAACACTCTTTTCGATCTTCGTAATTCTTTGGTGTTCTGCATCGTAGGTTCCAAGCGCAGATTGTTTGCCGTTCCGCAGGATGATGAATTCATTTGGCTGGAAATGATTGGTCGGAAGTTCAGTGGGATTTACCTGGTACGGATTAGAATGGAGACGTGTAAAGATTCCTTCATCAACATTTTCTACGGTGCGGTGACCGGTATATAATTCTGTAAGATTCTTTACCTGATCGTTCTTATAATCCTGCGCAGGCAAACCGACCGCCTTCGCTTTCATCCGCAGATTGACATCTTTCGAAACAAGGATCACTTCACGCGACGATTGTTCTTTTGCCAAACAATAGGCTGTATTTAAAATCTGATGGTCCGGCTTACCGTGCGAGAACGATGCATGAATATCCTTATGAAAATCCTCTTCAAGACGAACAGTGATCTTCCCAAGTCCGGCACCGATCCGAATTCCCCCATTGAAGATATGATCACCGCTCATCGCATCAACATTCCGTGCAAACTCACGCGCGTGGAAATTGATCGACTCATTCCCTTTTTTGAATGCGTCGAGTTCCTCTAACACCGTAACGGGAATTACTACATCGTGCTCCTTGAATTGATAGATACAAGAACTGTCATGCAAAACAACGTTGGTATCGAGAACAAAAATTTTCTTTTTGTCTTTTCGCTCTTTTCGATCTACTGGTGATTTCGTAAGATTTTTTTGTGCCATTGCGTTGTTTAAACCCAATTTGTGAATGGAAATAGTGGATTAATTTTTCAAACCATCCCAATACTCCAAGATCATTGTCATTGCTCCAAAGGAGTCCCTTCGGGACGAGCTGTTCTTTGGCAAAGCAATCTTGTTACCAAAGGATAAAGAATGCTTCGGTCGCTTTGCTCCCCCGCAATGACTATAAATTTTGAGATGGTTTTTGTAAAAAGTATATGACTTTGCAGACGAATATTGAAATTCGGGGATTGAAGGGAAACAGCTTTTGTTGTCTTTATTGGCAAGAATGGTCTCTTGTTCAAGAATAACTTTAAGTCATTGTAACAAATAGCTTGGAAATACGCAAGGGGTTAAATGTTAAATTTTTGAGAAGATTTTGGGAGAATTTAATCGTAGTGTTATTTAGGTTCATGAATAAAACATAAGCTTACCTACTCAATCCCATTTTTTATCTCCATCTTTAATACAAATCTTCTTCACCGATTAATAAATATACTTTTGTTATTTCTGGGTAACATAATCCCATTGGGAAAATAGACAACGATCTCTTTCAACCTACAGATTTTTGCTCATTCTGTCATCAATAATTCCAATGATAATTCCGCCGACCACTCCAAGAAAAAGAATCGGCGCATACGCTTTAGTAATGATCGCATCCGGCATACTTAACAAAAGACCGAGCATCAATCCTCTCTGCCATCCTTTGGAAGGAAACGTTGTGAGAGGAATCAGAAACCCGATAGTAAAACGATTGATGAACGCTCCTGCAGATGCAGTCATAACATCCGGAATATTCATAGCAAACATTGGAATTACATCGAGAACTGCATAGATCAATCCGTAAACAATTCCGCGTTTAATTTTTTTCATATTTTCTCCTGATGAAACTTATTCTTTCAACAGATACATCGGCGTAATTCCCATATTCCACCAGGTGAATGAATAGATATCCGATGTTTCTTCAATGATCTTTGCAGTCGGTTTGCCTGCTCCGTGACCGGCAGAAGTTTCGATACGGATCAGCACAGGATTTGGTCCTTTATATTTTTCCTGCAATGTTGAGATATATTTGAATGAATGGGCAGGAACAACTCGATCATCGTGGTCAGCAGTTGTTACAAGTAATGCAGGATAATTCACACTATCGCGAATATTGTGGATTGGGGAATATTTTTTGAGATAATTGAATTGTGCGGAATCGTCACTTGAACCGTAATCATTCACCCACGCCCATCCGATGGTAAATTTGTGGAATCGAAGCATGTCCATTACACCAACCGCTGGTAGTGCAACTTTAAAAAGATCGGGACGTTGATTGGTCACCGCACCGACAAGCAATCCTCCGTTCGATCCTCCCTGAATGGCCAGTCTTGACGGATTGGTGTATTTATTCCCGACCAGATATTCTGCCGCCGCTATAAAATCGTCAAAGACATTTTGTTTATTAAACCGCATTCCCGCTTCGTGCCATTTCTCGCCGTACTCACTGCCGCCCCGAATATTTGAAACGGCATACACACCACCTTGTTCCAACCACAGTAATCGAGAAGCACTAAAAGAAGGATTAATAGAGACATTGAAGCCGCCATAGCCGTACAGCAACGCGGGATTATTTCCGTCAAGCGGTATTCCTTTTTTATGGACGATGAACATTGGAATCTTTGTTCCATCTTTACTTGGATAAAAGATTTGCTTCGTTTCGTAATCATTCGGATTAAAATCTACTTCTGTTTTACGAAACAACGATGACAATTTTGTTTTGATATCATATTTATAAATAGTTGCTGGATAGGTAAATGAGGTTAACGTATAGAATGTAAACGCATCTTTGCGCTCATCGCCAAAACCCGCAACATTGCCGAGTGTTTCGAGAGGAATTTCGTTCTCAAACTTTCCGTTCAGATCATAAACATACACATGATGGCTTACATCCTTCATATATACTGCAAATATTTTTCCGCCAACAACAGAAACGGATGTTAACGGCTCAGGCTTTTCAGGAAGTATCTCTTTCCAATTCTCTTCTCCGGGATGTTCGGGATCGCAAAGAACAACTTTTTGGTTTGGTGCATGACGATTCGTGGAGAGTAAAAGTTTACCACCAATATTATCTATAATACTAACGTCATCATCAAACGTAGTTATGATCGGAAGGAATACCGTTCTTTTATTAAGATCTCGATAATAGAGAGCATTACCATTCGAACCGCGCTGACTGATATAGAGAGAGATAAACCGTTCATCTTCTGTCGCTCCAATTCCGACAGTTCTCTGCGGATTCTCCTTGTCCTCATAAACAAGAGCATCTTTTGACTGCGGAGTTCCGATAATATGGTAGTACGCCTTATGGTATGCATTCGACGTTGAGAGTTTTGATCCCGTATCGCTCGGCGTTGGATATCGTGAATAGTAAAATCCGTTCCCTAACCAGGTGATACCGGTAAATTTTGCCCATTCGATCTTATCACTGAGTAATTTTTTTGATGCTACATCCATAACATAGATATCGCGCCAATCAGAACCTGCTTTGGAGACCGCGTAAGCAAAATATTTTCCATCTTTATCGAATGATGTTCCCTGAATAGAAGTCGTTCCGTCTGCGGAAAGCTTGTTCGGATCGAGGAATAGTTCCGGTTTTGCGTCAAGCGAGCCGCGTTGAATGTAGAGAATGCTTTGATTCTGTAATCCGTCGTTCTTGTAGAAGAACCAATTTTTCCCAGAACGAAACGGTGCAGTGTATTTCGGATAGTTCAATAGTTTTGTTAAACGATTTTTTACTTTTTCTCGAAATGGAATTTGATTTAAATATCCGAACGTTACTTTATTCTGATCACCTACCCATTCTTTCACCGCTACAGCGGTATCCTGTTCCATCCAGCGGTACGGGTCTGCAACTTGTAACCCAAAATAACTGTCGACGTGACCAGTTTTAATTGTTTTTGGATATTGCAGCTGCGACAGCATCGTTACCGATATCGCAAGAAGAAGAAAAAATATTTTTTTCATTATGAGCCTTTAATAGTTAATCAATAAAATTATTCAATTACTTTTACAATCGGATAATATTTCCCATCGCCGAAATGTTTATCAACAAAATTCCAGGTTACAACACCATCTTCAGATTCCGGCTCAAGCAAATAAAATGCAAGACGAGATAGCGGTTGGTTCATCTCAACAATAACAGTTCCGGCAGGAATTGTCTGTTCTATTGGTTCGAATGTTCCCTCAAGTGTTCTCATTTTATGTTTTTGAAATTCACGTTCTGCTGCTTTATTTTCCCGTATTGCAAAACGCTGAACTTTCTTTTGCTGAGATTCATTAATAATAGTCATTTTAATTCCATGTTCACGAAGCAACGTAATTACTTCCCGCAATGAGTCCGGAATGTAATACTGAATCGGAATTTTTGCTTTTCGGGTTGCGCGTGAAGAATAAAACTCAGCTGTCACGATCTTCTTTAGACTGTCCTCGTTCATCAAATACATTATCTCATTGCTGTACGGATTTCGTTCCTCTTTTGGTGCGGCAAGAAGTATTTCTTGCGCTGGATTTGACTCAACGATTTCAGCACGAACAGCAAGTGAATCGAACTGTTTGATATTTTTTGCTGCATCATCTGCCTTACGGATCACTTCTTTTATTGCTTTTGGATCTGCATTGGCAACATCAAGGATATTCACCACCATTGATTTGGTCGAGGCGATCCGTTGTTGGAAGGAAATATACGAGTAGGATTCACTCAAGATCGCCAAACGATTTCTAAACCCGACATAATTGCTGTTGAACCGCGGCTCTGTTACCCAATAATAATATCCCGGTTTTCCCGCAGGAGTCTTTTCGAGATAATCGCCGTAACGATGAATGCGCCAATGATCCGATTCCACCCCCTGTTCAACTTTGGGGAAGAAAAAATTCCGAGTAAATTCATCCAATGCAGGATCGATCACCGGATTCAAGGCAAAACTATACGTGATATGGTATCCATGAAATGATCCGTTGGTTGTGTGAAGATCGATCGTAACATACGGATCATATTCATACAACATCTTCACAAATGAAACTACTTCAGGTGTCTCTAATTTCATGTGATCACGATTTAGATCAAGTCCCTGTCCGTTTGCGCGCTGTCCCATCCCGGCAATCGGTCCATGCTGCCACGGACGATTATATAAACTGATCATATCGTTTCCATCAGCATTGAAGATGGGAACAATCAATAGAATAAGATTTTTTCTCCACTCAGCATGCTTGCCTGCTTTCAATTCGCGCAGCAATTCTAGCATCGCTTCTTTCCCTTCAACTTCACCGGCGTGAATATTTCCTTGGATATACACAACCAGTTTTCCTGACTTGCGAATCGTTTCTGGTTTTGTATCAACGACATCTCCATACACGATCATCGGTAGCCGCTTTCCTTGAGTGGAATATCCAAGGGTGGCCTGCTTCATTATTTTTCCATCCATCTTCAACGCGTTGATAAAATCCAATACATCTTGATATCGAGATGTTTCTTCATAATTGGATCTTTCGGGACGCGTTTGTTGGGAGAGTGAAATGGAAATGCAGATAAAAAGTAAAAATAAATTCTTTACAATTGTCATTACGCCTCTAAAGGTAATTTAGTGAGAGAATATACTTCGAATTAGCGTTCGATGCCACACGACATCATCCTTCTGTTTGCGAGAATGAAAATATAACAGGATTTGCTGACGCAAGATAATCAGAAGTTTTCATAACGATCGAATCAGTAAGCGATCCTGAATTGAAAGCGATTTTTTCATTTTCAACGATGGATGAGTCAACAAATAGATCAAAATTCAAAATTGGTCTGCCAAACGGAGGAACAGAACCTGGAACAAGTTCTGTCAACTCAAGCAATTCTTCTTTTGTTGCGAAGCGGATACTTTTCGCCTTACAATAATTTTTGATCTTCTTTGAATCTGCTTTCAAAGAGGCGCTGAGGACAAATAATTTGAAATCATTATCCACTTTCATTAACAATGCTTTCCCGCCGATCTTTACCTCTTCTCCGCGCGCCTTTGCTGATTCTTCTGAGGTGAACGTCTGTTGATGTTGAATTGTGCGAAATACGATATTTCTATCTGTGAGAAATGTGCATATATTCGAAAAGATACTCATCTCAATCCTTTGCTCAATAATATTTATTATTACTTCATTCAAAAATAGAATTTTTATTCGTATCTTTCTACCCATATTTCACATACGATTGACGATATCACACATCATTTTTTAGGGAGATTTCTATGGCAAACAATCATTTTCCAATTTTGATCATCACCGGCAGACCTGCCGCCGGCAAATCCGAAGTCATTGATTTCTTAAAGAAATGTGACCCGATCGTTCGGTTGGAAAAATTCCACATTGCAAACTTTGAAGAATTGGATGACTTTACATATGTTTGGGAGACTTTCGAGTTAGACGACTTGATGACACAAATGGGAAAACCTCGCGTGTGGAGTGATGAGAAATATTGGTTCAAAGATCAATACATTTGGGATCTTTATATGAAACGTCTTGCGTTGGATTATCAGAAGAAAGTGATGAAGGATCCTGAATATCATACAAAGATGACTTCGCTGGTAGAATTTGCACGGGGCGGAGAGAATGGAATCGTCAATGCAATGTCATTCCTTTCCGATGAAATGTTGAGCAAAGCATCGCTTGTCTATATCAAAGTTCCATACGAAGAATCCGTTCGAAAGAACAGACGCCGTGCTCGTCCAGGGCAGGAAGATTCGATACTATATCATTCACTTCCCGATGAAAAGATGGAATTCTATTACAAAATTAATGACTGGGAAAAGATCGAAGCAAAAAATCCAACACACATTGAGATCCGTGGACACAAAGTTCCATATGTTGTATTTGAAAATATGCCGGAAAAGACACACGATCCAAAATTGATCGAAGCGGAATTGGAACGGGCAACAGCTAAACTCTGGAATGTGAAGAAATAGATTTTTAATATTGAACCGTTCGTGTTTTGCGAACGGTTCAATTGTTTTAAACAGGTTTGTTATCCACTCGACGTACTACCCACTGATATATAATCAACCCTATTCCTGCAAATAATCCGATCACAGAAAAATAATACCAGATGTAATGTGCATTGTCGTACGCGTGAACAAGCATTTCCGGCGAAACTGTTTTTGGATCGGGACAATAGTTCGTCAACAAATATCCCGAGAGTCCAAATCCGAGCAGAGAAGCAAGAAATGAATGCAGATGACCGAAACCAAGATACAATCCTTCTTCGCCTTTTGGTGCTTGAAGCGAGAAAAATTCATAATACCGCGGAGAGATAAAACTCTCGGCCAACCCTTGAAAGACAATTCCAATAATCATCATCAGGGTTATGGGATGCGCTGTAAACAATCCGAAGACCGATATTTCATTTCCGATAGAATGCTGTATGACAGAACCGCTTGCCATTGCGATTGCTGAAAATGGCATGATAAACATTCCAACCGTCATTGAAGTGATCGCTTTTCTTTTTTTCATCAACTGTGTAATGAAGACCACCGACAGCACCACAACAAATGGATTCACATTTGCGATCCATTCCGGCGACGCTCCCTCGCCGACCAACCGCAGAACATATTTTGGCATCGTTGCGTACATCTGCTGTTGAATGATCCAAAATCCGGTTACGATGATGATCAACATGACAAGACGAACATTCTTTACTACCCGAATGAATCCGGCCCATACTTCACTGAATGATTTTCCATTTTCATCCAGCGGTGATGTTGATTTATAAAAGAAAAAAACCGTAACCAACGCAATAAATGCAAGCAGTGCAGAATAATAATTGATCGAAGCAACTCCCCATTCCAACCTCAATGGATAGGCGAACGTTTTTCCGAGAAATGAACCGATATTGATCATTCCGTAGAAAATAGAATATCCGCGAGCGCGATTCTCTATTGTGGTATTTTTTGCAACCGTTCCCGTAATAATTGATTTAATGAACGAACCACCAAACATTGTAATAATAAGAGCAGGGATCACTGTTTCTTTGTATGGAAGTAAACCAAGAGTGAAGTATCCGACAAAAAGAAGCGAGAATGCAAGCAAGATTGCTTTTCGAAATCCAATTTTATCTGCAAGCGCTCCGGTAAACGGAGGAAGAAAAAACATTCCTGCAGAAAATGCCCCACCAATCCACGCAGCCCATATATCGTCGTATCCAACTACCCGCGAAAGATACAGAGTAATTGAAATGAACATTGCATAATATGCAGAACGTTCAAATAGTTCTACAATATTCCCTGTCCAAAATACGCGGTTAAACTTCCAGGTGGGTTTAAGTGTTTCTTTTTTTTCTCCCATTATTTCCTTTTTGCAATAATATTTGGAACGCAGAAACAATTCTGCTAACTCGTTTTAGATCTCTTTCGCTACGGTAAGTTCTCGTGTTCGTTTTTTTTCTGCGCGCGACAGAAATGCAACTGCTATCAAAAAGAATAACTGACCCCAGAGTTGTTCAAACTCTATTGAATAACTTTTACTGATTTGGGAACGACGTTCCACAATTTCAACATCAATATTGCGCCGATTACTGCAAACCCGATCATACTTGGTCCCCACGTTCCCCACCCAAATGTTTCAAGCATCCATCCCATTCCCATACCGACCGCAGCGCCGCCAATATACTGCATTCCGTCAAACAAACCTGTTGCGGATGCGGCTGCTTTTTGTCCGCCAAAATCCATCGATGCAGTTCCGGATAACATTGAATGAACCATGCTTATTGCGAAAGAATTTGCTACAAACGCAACTATGATCCAATCCGTTCCCGGCAACAACCAAACGACTGCAAGACAAACAATCTGGATTGCGTACCCAATAAATGCCACAGGTGGACGGCGTGAATTAAAGACCCAGTCTGAAATTGTACCGGCTGCAAATGCACCAAAAATTCCGGCAACAACAACACTGAGCGCTCCTTTTTGAAAGACCGCTGAATCCAGCGAAAGTCCCTGCGCCTCCTGCATGTAGCGCGGGAACCATTGTTCAAAACCATGGCGAACGAACCCGGTACAGAATTCTGCAAATGCAATGGTAAGTGTAATTGGATTCGTAAAAACTTTTTTCATCAAATATTTCATATCGACTTTTTCAGTATCGCCGCTCGACGCATCAGCCGTATCAAAATTTTCAAACCCTGCTCCCTTCGGTTGATCCTGCACGAAAAAGAATGTCATGATTCCCATCGTAAACATGATTGCGGCCGGAATGAAGAACACCCATTCCCACGGAAGTACTGCAACCGCAATTCCGCCGATAACAAAGATCAAAGCACGTCCGCTTTGAATCATCGAACCGAAAATTGCAGAAAAGACACCGCGCTCACGAACATGGAACCATCCGGAATTTACTTTGATCAGAGCAAGAGCACTGTATGATTGAAAATACATGTTCATCGCCCATACGGTTGCAAAATACCCGATCAGTAATCCACCGGTGCCCAGTACGCCAATGTATGCTCCCAATCCGAATGCAATATTAAATACGACTGCACCAAAGACACCGATCATCATCGCTTTTCTTCCGCCGATCCGATCTGCAATCGGTCCATTGAACAGAGCCGATATTCCATAGATTGTCAATGCTGCTGTGATGATAGCACCAACCTGAGTTTTATCCCATCCATATTTATCGGAAAGGGCTTTGTTTGCAAATGAAAGATTGTAGCGTCCCATGTACATTGCTGCATAAGTGAAGCCAAGAGTCAACCAGTTGAGTGCGCGGCGACGGCGAAATGCCGATGAATGTTCGGGGCGGGTAATTGAGTTATCCATAAATAAAATTGATTTGAGATGAATTGCAAAAACAACAAGAATTTAGGCGTGGTAAGATAGGTAAATAGAGGGAAAGAAAAAAGAAAAGAGAACCGATTACGGTTCTCTTAGTCTTAAATTATATTTTTTAGAAGGGAAATTTCTGCACTGCTTTCTTTTATCGTACTGCACCTTCATCGATCGTTAATGTCTTTGCATCGGCATCAAGCGTTGCTTTCACTCCAATTGGAAGCGTAATGTGATCGCGTATGTGACCAAATGAGAGTCCATAGATCGCAGGTTTGCCCAAAGAACCAAGTCGCGTTCTGAATATTTCTTCCAGGGTAAGGGATCCGAGATTCCCATCTCCTTTGGCTTCACAATCACGCATCTTTCCAACGACTATTCCTGCAGCATTATTCAAAGTACCACTTAAAAAGAGATGCGTCAACATTCTATCGATGCGATACGGTTCTTCTCGTACATCTTCAAGAAATAATATCTTCCCCGTTAGATCAATTTCAAATGGAGTGCCAAGAGTGGTTACTAATAATGACAGGTTACCACCGACTAATTCTCCGGTCGCTGTTCCACCATTTAAAATAATAATTCTATTTTCTTTTTCAACTTTTTCTCCTGCGGGAAGCGGCGGTTGTTTTAATAAACCGAGAGGATTTGGAGAGGTGAGTGCGCGAAAATAATAATCAGAAACATATTCATTGAACGTTGAACGGATATTTGGTCCATGAAATGTTACAAGCCCTGAAAATTTATAGAATGCTAACAGTAACGTTGTTATGTCACTGAATCCTATAAACACTTTTGGATTCTTCCTGATCAATTCAAAATCGAGATACGGAAGTATCCGCATACTTCCCCATCCTCCTTGAATCGGAAATACTCCTTGAACATCAGAGCGCCCGAACATTTCATTGATATCATCTGCCCGCTCTTTATCAGATCCAGCAAGATATCCATACATCTTGCTGACGTTTTTACCGATTACAACTTTGAAACCGAGCGATTCGGCGATCTCTTTTGAAATATTAATCCACTCCGGCGTGTCGATTGCTGTAGCAGGCATAACAAGTCCGATCGTGTCACCCGGTTTTAATGCCTTTGGCTTAATGATCGAAAGTGGTTTTGTATTCTTCGTCTGTGATTCAAGAAGTGAAATAAACTCTGGAGGATAAATTGCCGCAAGCGCAGAAGCGGAAACACCCGCAAGGAAATTTCTCCGTGTAAAAAAGTCGCTCATTGTATCCTCTTACAATTTTATGGTGAAGATCGAATTTGTAATTCTATGATAGTTTTATCTTCCTTTGATCCACTCTTCGGCGATCTGCACTGCGTTCGTTGCGGCACCTTTGCGGATATTGTCAGAGACGATCCATAAATTCAATCCGCTTTTCACTGTATCATCACGACGAATGCGTCCGACAAATGTTTCATCCTTATCATATGCAGTGATGGGCATTGGATATATTTTTTCTTTTGGATTGTCTTGAAGAACAACACCCGGAGCTTTTTTCAGCAATTCAAATACTTCACTTAATTCAAATGGTTTTTCAAACTCCAAGTTGACTGATTCGCTGTGTCCTCCGATTGAAGGAACACGGACGCATGTAGGTGAAACAACGATTGAATCATCTCCCATAATTTTCTTTGTTTCATTTACCATTTTCAATTCTTCTTTAGTATAACCACTTTCAGTAAAATCATCAATGTGGGGCAAACAATTGAATGATATCTGATACGGAAACTTTGGAACATCAACCTTTTCTTTGTTCCATTCCTTCATCAACTGATCATATCCTTTTTGTCCTGCACCAGTGACAGATTGATATGTTGAAACGACGACACGTTTGATTTTATACTTGTCATGTAACGGCTTCAACACAACGACCATTTGAATTGTGGAACAATTTGGATTTGCGATGATCTTGCTTCCGGAAAATATTTTTTCACGATTTACTTCCGGCACCACAAGAGGAACACTCGGATCCATGCGCCATGCACTGCTATTGTCGATAACCACAATCCCATATTTCGCACAGATGGGTGCAAATTCTTTGCTGACTGATCCGCCGGCAGAAAACAATGCGATCTCAGCACCACTCTTCTTGATATTTTCTTCATTCAATTCTTGAACATTCCAATTTTTCTCATTGAACGAGACTACATTTCCAATAGAACGAGCGGATGCCATTGGAATCAATTCTCCAATAGGAAATTTTCGTTCTTCAAGAACCTGAAGCATTTTTCGTCCGACCATACCGGTTGCACCGGCAACAATTACTTTATATTGTTTCATAGTTGTTCCTAATTTTGTATTAACCTATCAGTTTACAGTTATCGGTTTTATCGTAACTCTTCAATTTTTTCCCGCTCACGAATCACGCGAACTTTTTCTCCATTCACCAACACTTCCGCAGCATTCGGTCGTGCATTATAATGCGACGAATTAGCAAATCCATATGCTCCTGCCGTGAGAATCGCAATATGATCGCCCCGCTTAACAAACTGCATTGTACGGTCACGGGCAAAAAAATCTCCCGATTCGCATACAGGACCAACAATGTCCACTAATTCCAGTTCTTCAAACGTCAAATTCAAGGGAACGATTTGATGATACGCCTGATATAAACTTGGACGGATCAGATCATTCATTCCGGCGTCTACAATCAGAAATTTTTTAACTCCGTTATCTTTTCGGTACAAGGCTTTTGTGATCAGCACTCCCGTGTTCGCAACTATGGATCGACCCGGTTCAATAACTAATTTACATTTTGCCTGTTTTAGAATTGGTAAAACAGAAGTTATAAACGCATTATTACCGGGTGTTTCGTCTGCGGCGGTTGCATCTTCTACGGGAAGCAACTGATGTTTAATTGCATTTTTATAGGTCACCCCATATCCGCCGCCAAAATCAATATGCTGGATATTGATCCCACCGCTTCGCAATTCTTCAACCATTGAAACAACTGTCTGCGCCGTTTGGATGAACGGATCAAGTTTAAGGATCTGCGAACCGATATGCGTATGGATCCCGTCAACTAGTAAATTCGGGAGAGATGCCGCATACTTAAAAGTTTTTATGGCAACGTTAATGTCTATTCCGAATTTGTTTGTCTTCAGTCCTGTTGAAATGTACGGGTGAGTTGACGCATCAATATCCGGATTAATACGAAGTGCAATCCTCGCTTTTTTCTTCAATCGTCCCGCAAGTTCGTTGATCACCGCAAGTTCTTCAATCGATTCAACGTTGAATGAAAAAATATCTTTCTCCAACGCATATTCAATCTCGTCATCTCGCTTACCAACACCGGCAAACGTAGTTTTCGACGGACTGAAACCAGCTTTCAGTGCAAAATAAATTTCACCTGCTGAAACCGCATCTGCTCCCGCCCCTTCTTTCGCAAGTATCTTTAGTAATTCAAGATTGCTATTCGCCTTTAGAGCATAACATGTGATATGATCCATGTCGGCAAACGCACTGTCGATCGCTCGATAATTATCGATCAACTGTTGCTTGCTGTAAAGATATAACGGCGTTCCAAACTCTTCCGCTATTTCCTGAACAGAAACGCCCTCGCAAAAGAATTGGTTGTCGTTGTAGTGGAATTGTTCCATTTGTTTGGCTCTTAATTTAGTTTATTATTGTTAATTTTTTCTATTCAAAAATATCAGGAAAACTTCCGGCGTTCGCAAACAATTCTTTATGCAGCCGTAGTACGGCATCATCTACCTGACCTTCATCAACAACAAAACTTAGATTAATTTCTGATGCACCCTGTGAGATCATATTGATATTCACATCAGTGATCGCCGAAAGCATTCGCACCGCAAGCCCGGGTGTATTTCGCAAATTATCACCGACAATACAGATTATCGCTTTCTTATCTGTTACCGAAACTGTCGCAAATTGTTTCAGCTCTTTAATGATGTGTGAAAGATTTTTAACATTGTCGATCGTTGCCGTTACACTCACTTCCGATGTTGCAACGGTATGGACAACCGTTTCGTATTTATGAAACACATCGAATACGTTTTCGAGAAAACCTGTCGCCAAGAACATTCGAGTGGATACAATGCTGATCATCGTGATCCCCTCTTTATAAGCAATGGATTTTACGATACATCGCTTATCAGTTTTTGGTTTTGCTACGATCAATGTTCCGGACGAACTTGGATTCTTTGAATTTAAAACACGGACCGGAATATTTTTTTTCACCGCCGGGAGAATCGTTTCGGGATGCAGCACACGCGCACCGAAATAGGCAAGTTCTGCAGCTTCGTTGAATGACATGATCTTGATCTTCTTTGCGTCTTTTACAATACTCGGATCGCTGGATAAAATTCCATCAACATCGGTCCAAATTTGAATGTCCTCTGCATCCAGCAATGCCCCAATAATAGCAGCAGAATAATCAGATCCGCCGCGGCCGATCGTTGTCGTAATTCCGTTCGTCGTTGACCCAATGAACCCCTGCGAAATAACAACATAACCGTTGTTCACTTTAGGCTGGACGATCTCTCGTAATTTTCGTTCGGTGATGTCGAACTGTGGGATCGCCTTGGTATATTGATCATCAGTGATCATAAATGAACGTGAATCAACCCAGAATGATTTTAATCTATGAGATTCAAAATAATGATGAATGATAAACGACGACATTCTTTCGCCGTACGCTGCAAATGTATCGAGCGAACGGTTGGTCAATTCTCCCAATACAACAACACCATTCACTAATGCAGCCAGTTCTTCAGCCACTGTTGCAAAATGTTTGATCAAGAATCTCTGCATATCACCTTCAAAAAGATCTTTTACGATCTTTTTGTGACGGGATTCAATTGTTGCTACAAGATTCAATGCTTCTTCCTTTTTCCCTTCGGAAGCGAGCATAGCTGTCTGTAACAATTGATTCGTAATTCCAGAACATGCCGAAACAATCACGATCGGTTTTCGGGGAATTTCTTTCTTTACAATCTCTGTTAAATTCTTTATCGCTTTGGCATCTTCAACGGATGTGCCGCCGAATTTCATGATGATCATTTTTCTATCTCAATTAAATTCTCATACAATTAATATTTAGAAACAATAAACCCGAGACTTGCTCGGGACAGATTCTAGAAAAGACTCCACTCCTTATATGATAAAAAAAATCCCGCTAAATTGAAAGATTTAGCGGGATAAATTTGTCTTACTTATTTTTTTATTTCTCAGAGATAATTTCCTCGAATAACATCGTATCATAATCAATCCAACCGAACGTAGTTCGATTGAACTGTATAAAAACCAGATCCCGATTGATATCAGTATTATTGAAGAATGAGGGAACAAATATCCTCTGTATTTCAGCTTGAGTCAAACGCCGATAATTTGTTTCTCGAAACGGTGCCGAACGATTAGCAGTGGCGTATAATTTTATTTTACTGTTAAAAAATCGGGATGGATGATCCGCAACGGAAAAAATTGTATCCACAGGAACATCCAATGCAGCCGTACATGCTTTCCAATCGATGGAAAATATCAGATCTATAAATAGATACGGATACCGAATTGTTGGCGGCACTTTTGCTTTCAAACGGGTTTCATTAAGAAAACGAATTGAATTATAATTTTCGCCAATACGGTTTAGGTCACCGAAAAGTTCGTTCGCCACCCCTTCATTATCAATACAAACTGCATGATATTCTTTTTCCGCTGCATCTGTCTTCCGTAATATTTCCAGCCAATAATAGATTATAGCCTTTGTCGGACTGACAGTATAAACAACATGAGAGAATGTCCGAGAGGCAGAGATCTGAACTGTATTGGAAAATTCTAAAGGAAATGCTTTACGATAAACCAGTTCATTCTTGGAGTAGACCAATATTCTTGATGCTGTTGAAACAGAATCTCTGTTTTCACTCGTCCCTTGTATATATTCTATTACAACAGTAAGCTCATTATTCATCGCCTGGGAAAAAGAGATAGTATAGAATAGATTTCGAAGTCCGCGATAACGTATTTGCCGTGGCTGGAATTTTTCTCCGTCAAATACGGAACGGTCGTTCAATACATCGGATGGTGAAATGTAACTTTGTGTTGTGTCGATCTCATCTTGCGAAGCGGGCTGAACATAATTATCGGAACGTTGAACAACATTTTCAGCAGGTTTCTTTTTTTGACAGGAACAAACAAATAAGAGTACCACACTAAGTATTACAAATTTCTGCATAAGGTTTATTTTAGAAAATTCAACAACGCATCCGCTAATTTAGCGCCCCCGAATCGGAATGTATCAATTGCAGGCAATCCAGTTTTGTCTTCAAGTTTTCTTGCTTCATCGTTGCTTTGTTCGTCCGTTAATCCGATGGAATTGATTCCTATACCAACAACTTTTGTCGGATGAAAAAATTCAATTACATTCTCATGCAGGTTTATAAGTTTATTGATATCGGGAATGGGAAGGCCATAATCATCAAGTGTACGTGTCGGTTGAACACACATGATCATTGCATCCGGCATCGTTCCATGCATTAATCCAAAGGTTACACCGCTGTATCCTTGGTGTGTGAGCGCTCCTTGTCCTTCTACAAAAATATAATTACACCCTTCGGCAGCAGAAGCATCGATACATTTTTCAATAGAGCCGGCAATATAATCACTGATAATTGCATCAACGGCAATCCCTTTTCCGGAAATCATTATTCCGGTCTGGCCTGTTCCAATAAAATCGCTCTTTAATTTTCTATTCAGAAATTCATTGTACACTTGAAGCATCGTCGTCATTTTTCCGATGTTGCAATCTGCACCAACAGTGAGGATTGTTTTTGCTTTTCGCGTACGATAACTCCCTTTTGACACAACTTCATATTCAAGAGGAATTTTTCTCCAATCGGTAATGGTAACATTATTTTCTCTTGCCAGCACAACAAATTCTTCATCATCCGATAGAATTGTGTGCAAACCACTAAGGATATGCATTTTATTTCGAATCGCAATTTTAATCCAATCGCGCCATACATCCGGCAAACGTCCACCGGATGGTGCGATGCCGACCAACAAATGTGTCGGTTGAAATTTTATTCCTTCTTCAACACTTCCAATAACAGGCACATTGCCGCCATATCCGAGTACATCCTGCGCAGTTTTTCCGACTTTCGTGCTATCTATAATTGCAACAGTTTCACCCGGAGTATAAATGAGGGCAGCATTTGCAGTTTTGGACTTTAATGGACTAAATCGACCTTCTGCCAGTGATAATATTCTACGTTTCATAAATCCTTGTTTTTTTTAATTTTTGACAGACAGGAATTCCTGTCCTTTTCATAAATTATAAAGAGTTTCGTTCCCAAAAAACTCCATCGACAAAACCTTGAATTGCCGAATTTTTTTCAACCATTGCTAACCGCTTCTCTGAAATAGACGCAAATTTTTCATCAATTTCAATTCCTAGATACTTTCTTCCTAATTTTTTTGCTACGACTGAGGTCGTTCCGGAACCGAGAAAAGGATCGAACACTACATCATTTTTGTTTGTGCTGGCCAAAATGATCTTTGCTAAAAGTTTTTCAGGTTTTTGAGTAGGATGTTCGGTGTTTTCCGACATCGACCAGAAAGGAACCGTTAGATCACTCCATAAATTTGATGGGTGTGTCAGACGGAAGTTCCCTTGATCAGATTTCTTCCAATCCTTTGGCTTTCCATTATTGGTATATGGTGCGATGACTTTTCGTTTTAGTTTCACCGCATCAAGATTGAATGTAAACTTCTCGGACATTGTGCAAAACCAAATATCTTCGGATGCGTTCTTCCAATTTGCTTTTGCACCGCGTCCTTTTTCCCGTTCCCACGTGATACGATTACGAACAATAAAATATTTTTCTGCAATCTCCTGGATAGATCTTGAGGAACGCCAGTCACCGCAAATATAGATAGCAGCAGTTGGTTTTAACACTCGAACCAATTTCGAAAGCCACGAGTCCATCCATTCCGCATATTCATTGTGCGATGTTGCACGGAATGTATCAGTATTGAATTTTTTAGTTAGATTATACGGAGGGTCAAGAAATAACAGATCCACAAATTTGTTGGGAAGAAATTCCGATGCATCATTGATGCTTTGGTTGATTGTTGTACCGAGCACATGAGACACTTCACCATGATTTTTTAGCACAAGAAGATGTTTCTTAAATTTCAATCGCTCGGCATTGGTCAGCGTAATAGTTTTATTGCGCGGGGCTTTTTTTGTCATAAGAAAAATAGAACTGTCTGTATTCTCAATAGAATATTTGAATTCACGCTCAAGCTCTCGGATGGAATTGTTTATGCTGCTGTTTTAAATGTTCTCTGTCTATATGCGTATAAATTTGCGTCGTTGAAATATCTGCATGACCAAGCATTTCCTGAACAGAACGAAGATCGGCTCCTCCTTCAAGAAGATGTGTGGCAAATGAGTGACGAAACGTATGCGGATGAATCTCTTTCTTTATTCCGGCTTTGTGAGCATAGTCCGTAACGATCTGCCAGATTGAAATGCGAGAGATCGGTGTTCCGCGAAAGTTTAGAAACACTGCATCATTCGAACGTTTTCCCAGAGCTAATACTGTTCGCAACCGTCGTTTATATTCGTTGATCCATTTCAATGCAAATTCACCGATTGGTACAAGACGTTCTTTTGAACCTTTGCCAAAAACGCGAACAAGCTGCTGCTCTTCCAAAATATTTGATAGTGTCAATCCTGTCAATTCCGAGACACGCATACCGGTTGCATATAACGTTTCCAATATCGCTCTGTCACGCCAAACAAATTTTGTTGCATTTGGAGATGATGGATTAGCTGCGTCGAGAATTTGATCGATCTCTTCAATGCTCAGAACATCGGGAAGATGTTTTCCTTTTTTAGGGAGTTCAATATTTTGCGTTGGATCGAATTGAACTCTTTTTTCACCGACAAGGAATTTATGTAATCCTTTTATGGCAGAAATATTACGCGCAATACTTTTTGGAGACAGATCCAGTTCTCGCAAGGTTCGTATGAACGTCGTAACATGTTCTTCTTCAACTCGGTCAAATGTATCAATTCCGTGATCAGTGAGAAATTTTATATAACGGTTAATATCCCGTTCATACGCTTCAACAGAATTTACCGCGAGACTTTTTTCAAGTTGAATGAAACGATAATACGATTGTTTATCGAACTTCATTTAAGGTCGATATTTTCAATGGTACGCTGCAAGCGTTTTTCGGTTCCATCGATTGGCTTTGCAATTCGTTTTGATCCTGTTGTTTCATTTCCCTCCTCAACAACAGCCGGTGCAACACTCTCTTTTTCCGGGTATTGTAGCCGAGAGTGATGTATTCCGACAAGTATCTTTACAAAACTTTCTTTAATACGATTTAGATCTCGTAAATTCAAATTACATTCATCAAGTTCACCTTCCAATAACCGCTTCTTTATCAAAGAATCAACATTTGCTTCAATCTTGTCTGTGGTTGGTTCAATGATTGCTCTTGTCGATGCCTCTACCCCATCGGAAAGCATAACAATAGCTGTTTCTTTTGTTGTTGGTTTCGGTCCGGGATATCGGAAATCATTTTCGTTCACTTCACCTTTATTTTTTTTCTGGCGAACTGCTTTTTCATAAAAAAATCCGATATGATTTGTACCATGATGCATCACAATAAAATTAATAACATTTAACGGTAGATTATATTCTTTCGCAAGTTTTACCCCGTCTTCTATATGCGCAGCAATAACACGCGCACTTTTTCGTGGACTCATTGTGCGATGTTTGCTTTCGGTGCCGAGCTGATTCTCCACAAATAATTCCGGATTCATCATCTTGCCGATATCGTGATACAATCCTCCAACGCGTGCTAACGTACTGTTGGCTCCGATTGCATCGGCTGCGGATTCAGCCAACGTTGATACACTCACACTATGATGAAATGAACCAGGCGCTTTGTGCAACAGATCCTTTAACAACGGATTATTCAAATCTGAAAGATCAACAAGTGTCAGTTCAGTGGAAATCTTAAATATCTTTTCCATAAAGATCAGTAATCCATACGTGATCATTGGAGAAAGAATCGCATTGAATGATGCGACAAGCAATTGATTCCCCATTAACTCCATCGATTCATATCGCTCCAACCCGAGAGCAATAATTATAATCGTGTACCCAAGGAACACATAAATAATCGAACGGAATATTTGTGTTCGTTTCTTAATGTCGCGCACAGTATAGATTGCAAAAGCACCGGCCACCAGTGATGAGAGTGCTATACTGTAATCATTTCCCCGGATTCCGCTAACCAGAAGTGAAAGAACAACCGTACTGTAAAATGCAACCCGTGAATCAAAAATAATTGTCAAGATCATTGAAACAGCCGGGATTACGATCAAATATCGGAGTGGAAGTTCTCCGGAAATTTGCACCGTAAGAAATGCAATAAAAGCAGTGAAGAAAAAAAGAAGCGAGATCAAAAGAAGTTTTGCATTATCATGATAGATCTTCTTTCTGAATAAAAAGATATACATTGCTATCATCCACATAATTGCAAAGATGCGGAGAGACTTCCCGAAGAATGTTACATACACATTAATCCCTGCACCGCGCTCTTCTTTCACTTTATGCATTGAATCTAGTTTCAATTTTATTTCGGGCGTTATCCGTTCTCGCTTTGCAATAATACGTTCGCTCTCACTGATCGCGCCGATAGTTCTCGGAACAAGATCCTCTGCAAATTGTATTTCCCGTTCGGTCTGTTCTTTTTGGTAAATAATATTCGGTGACAAAAATGTCAAAGCGATCTTCATTGCCAATGAAACCGTGTCGTTCTCTCCTTTATACCCGCTAATAAATGTCTGCTGAACAGATTTTCCCAGTTCATATTTATCCAAATATTTATTCAGTGGAACAATCTGTTCATTCGTTTTCTTCCGTTTTGCGATCAATTCATCATCGCGAAATTGGGATTTTCGGACATCAACAATTCCTTGCAAATACAATCCGTTCACTACTAGTAAAACGTCGCGACGCAATTTTTCAAGAGAATATTTGGGCAACGTGCCTGATCCCTGACGTTCAGCATTTCGCAAAAGCCATAATGTCCTCCATTCGGTATCGCGAAATTGGATCGGAAAATTTTCCAATACCGCTTTAACCTCCGCCTCATCCTCTTTCCGCCGATCGATGATCCTTTCAAGAACTATAAAAAATTGTTGGAGCGAATCGAGATTTTCTTCAACTACCGATTGGTTCTCCTCAAATACTTTATATACTTTATTCGATGCAAGTTCCCGTTCGTGCTGATATTCGCGTTCATCTTTATAGATTGGAAATGCAAACGGTGCATATAAATCATTTTCTGCCCATATCATTCCAACCGGATAGTCGGATTCAACAGAAAGACCTTGCGGAAACATCAACGCAACAAGCACAACAAATGAACCTAAAATGATCCATTTTGCTGATAGACTGTCTTGTTCGCTTAATGAATGTATAAGACGGGAAATATTTTGCATAAGAATTAAATCAATATGAAAAGAAAAAGAGAGAGAGGCAAGATTCAGTTCGAACTACAAAAATGATATTCTTTAATGATCATTTCTAAGAAAAACCAGTACAATTACTTTATCCTTTGTTCGTCATTCGTTATATTCATACGTATTCATTCACTCTGTTCATTGGAATTATTATGCTGCATCGCCCAAAAAAATCTCTCGGTCAAAATTTTCTGCAAGACGACAACGTTGCTCACAAGATTGTTAAATTATTCAATCCGGTTGAAGGCGATTATGTTGTTGAAATAGGTCCGGGAAAGGGGGCGCTGACGGGATTATTACTGAAAACATTGTCTCATATTACAGCAATCGAGCTGGATGATGACCTTGCTCCTCTATTAAAGGAGCAGTTTGGTGAAAAGATCACGATCATTCATCAAAATATCCTCGATGTTTCATTGCCCGATCTTCAGGCGCAGCTTGGCAAACCAATTCGGTTGATCGGCAATATTCCATATAATATCACTACTCCAATCCTGTTCCATGTTGTTGATTCTCTTCCTGCCACAAAAGATTTTATGGTGATGATGCAGACAGAGGTTGCTCAGCGTATTGTGGCAAAACCGCGTACAAAAGAATATGGTATTCTTTCCGTGTTACTTCAATATTACAGCACTCCAAAGATCCAGTTCGCTGTTTCAAAAAATTCATTTTTTCCAATTCCAAATGTCTCTTCAGCAATTTTACATCTCGACTTTGAAAAACCATTTGCACAGAGAGCAAAAAATGACCAACTCTTTAGAAAGATCGTACGCGGAACATTTGGTATGCGGAGAAAAACTTTACGAAACGGATTAAAAGGGATCCACGTACCGATAACTGAATTTGAAAAACTATCGGTGGATCTCGAACTGCG
>CAYHFN010000017.1:59765-63069 GCA_964355925.1 uncultured Chitinophagaceae bacterium | reverse complement strand
AGTTGAAACATTTTGTATCAGAAAAACTTCCAAACATATTTTTAAACGACAACAACAATACCTTCCAGCCACAGTTCAAAAAAAATCAATCGTGTTCTCATTTGTTTATTCCCTTCGCTAAATTATTTGATCAACATCATTTTCTTGGCGATCGTAACACCATTGGCTTGTAAACGATACAGATAGACTCCCGTCGAGAACGATGAACCATCAAACGGAATATTAAAAGATCCCGCTGTCATTTGATTGTTCAATAGTACGGCAATTCGTTGTCCAAGTGAATTAAAAACCTCCAATGAAACGAATGCTTTCTCTTTCAATTCAATTGCAATATTTGTTGTCGGATTAAAAGGATTCGGAAAATTTTGTCGAAGTGTAATTGCCTCCGGAATCTTTGCATTCTCATTTACGCCTGAAGTGATAAGGTCGTTTGAATAAATTGTCAACCCATCCGTTTTCTCTGCAACATAAATATATTTACCGTTTACAACAAGACCTCTTGACTGTGGAACACCGTCATAATATCCATCTTCTACCGGCGAAGAGGGGTTAGAAATATTGATCGCCCTTACACCCGTACCTTCAGATGCTACGTAACAATAATTCCCAACAGCCGCGGCAACATATCCGTATCCTCCTGTTTTGATTTTCGAAGCAATCGTTGGTGCGTTAAGATTGCTGATATCAAATACTTTCATACTATCACCATCAGGTACATATGCATAATTTCCTACGATCACAAATCCTTCATTGCCGGTTTTGAATGTTGGCGTATTTCCTTTTTCAACAGGATTTTCGGGATTTGTTATATCGTAGAAACGAATGGAACTGTAAAAACTCGTCCCAACAATATTCCCTGCAGCAGCAACATTTTCAACGTCAATTCCTTTTACGGCTGCACTCCTTATTGGATTTGCAGGATCGGTGATATTAAATACCATAAGTCCGCTATCGCGTGTTGCGACGTATGCATAATTTCCATTCAATGCAATTCCTCGTGAACGTGAGGTTTTAACAGTTTTCGTCTTTATGGGACTTGCACCATTACTAACATCAATAACGTGCACACCGGAATCTCGGGCAATCACGTATGCGTAATTACCGCGAACGGCAATTCCTCTAGCCTCACCACTCAGTGCAAGTGTTGAAAGCAACGAAGGTGAAGATGGTGAACTAACATCAATTATCCGTAAACCTGCAGTTCCATATGCAACATATACTTTTCCGTTAGCATAGAATGGAGAATACGCAATACCCGTTGGTGCAGCAAACGCTTCAAGAAATGCAGCTGTAACAGGTGTTGCAGGGGTTGACACATTTATAGCACTGATTCCGGGAACAGGCAGTCTGTTAGAAACAAAGATATGTCCGGTCGGTGTGCCAGCGATGGTAACCGCTCCATAATACAATGATGCTGCACGTCCGATTGTTTTGATCTTGGTGGTGAACACAGGTGCCGCTGGATTAACGACATTATAAATTACCATACCTGTATCTCCTACTGCGACATAACCGTAATTTCCATCAAATACTATTCGCGCAGTGCGACCCCCGGTAGGAATTGCCATTACATTCACTGGACTCGCAGGATTCGTAACATTGACAATTGCTAATCCTGCATCATAATTACAAACATATGCATATCCTGACCTGACATTGATGTACTGATGGTAACCTCCATAGGCGGCAAAAGCACTGACAGCCACCGGAGCAGCAGGATTTGTTATATCAACAATATGGCTTTTTGATCCGGCAGCAACATATGCGTACTGACCTGAGATAACGACGCTTTCGCAATATGCCAAACTATCAATGGATGCAGACAATACAGGGCTTGCTGGTGTAGCGATATTGTACACTTTGAAACCTGCACTGCCAGCTGCAACAAAGGCGTACGTACCGCTTGTTGCTATACCCTCGCAGGTAGTACCCGTTGTAACATCAACTGTTGATACCAACGACGGTGTTGTAGGATTTTGAACATTTATTAGCCACATCTTACTTCCACCACTGACAACCAAATATTGAATTCCACCGATTGATGTACGGACAAGATCTTCAACAACATCTGTTAGAATCACACTTGCTATCTTTACTGGAGATGCAGGATTTGAGAAACTAGTAATTTGGATTTTATTGCCGAGTCCGTAGTATACTACCGAACCTGCCGCAAATACAGCTTTCGATTCTCCTTCACCCCTACCGTAATTTCCCAGCAGTGACATATTTTTTCCTTCTTGTGCAACCAACCCTTGACCAAATAATACCAAGACCACAATCATTACTGCAAATATTTTATTTATGTTCATGTATACCTCCATTGTGATTATTATGATGAATTTAAAAAATTAACTCAATGCCTCTACTGGTGTGATATCATTCGCCATAAAATACTTCTCTACCTCAAAGCGGGTAGGTGCGCAATTTTGTGCACCCATTCGAGTCACCGATATTGATGCAGAAGCATTCGACATTTTTGCCGCTTCTTTGATAGACATCCCTTGAGCAAGAAATGCTGCAAGTGAACCGCTAAAGACATCTCCTGCTCCTGTAGAATCAACGGGTTGGATTTTAAACGCAGGAATGAGTTTCATATAATTCGATTGCCCGACAAAAACCCCTTTCGATCCGAGAGTAATCAGCACATTTTGAATACCGAATTCGAAAAATTTCTTTGTAATTAAACGGAGACTTTCTTCATCTGTCACTTTAATTCCTGTAAGCATCTCAGCTTCAACTTCGTTTGGCGTAATAATGTCAATCTCTCGCAATAGGCTGTGCTCCAATTGTTGTGCGGGGGCGGGATTTAAAATGACAATTGCCCCACTTCCATGACCTTGTTTTATTGCAGCATAAATTGCGTCAAGAGGGGACTCCAATTGAACAAGAATAACCCCCGCAGTAGATATTTCATCCTTTGCTTTTTCAATATCAACCGGACTTAACCGAGCATTTGCTCCGGAAGCAACCACGATAATATTCTCTCCGTGTTCGTTAACAACAATGAAGGCGACACCGGTTGCTATATCGTTATCATAGAAAATATGCTGTGTATCAATTCCCTCTTTCGTTAACCTTAGAATTCCTTCTTTACCATGCGCATCATTTCCTACTCTCGCAATAAAACTCACCCCTGCACCGGAACGGACTGCTGCAACAGCCTGGTTTGCACCTTTTCCTCCTCCTCCCTCTGAAAAAATCCCTCCGATAATTGTTTCACCCGGACGGGGTATTTTTTTTGTTCTGATGGTCAGATCGGTATTGTAACTTCCTATCACAACAATTTTATTTTTCATTATAATTT
>CAYHFN010000017.1:43592-59665 GCA_964355925.1 uncultured Chitinophagaceae bacterium | reverse complement strand
GTCAGATCGGTATTGTAACTTCCTATCACAACAATTTTATTTTTCATTATAATTTGTCCTGTATTCAGCTAAGACAGTAATTGGCGATGTATAATATTTTTCTAAATATCAAAAGCGCATCTCTAAAAACCTTCTCTAAAAGGGAAGCGAAGTTTCTCTTGATCAAATCGCATCCATAAAGGATGCGGATACAAATGTATTCTCTACCTTTATGGTCGAATGAAATAGTTTTTAGAGATACCCAAAACGTTAGAATGAAAACCCGAGAGAGAACATGTGTACTTGGGTCAGTTCACTAAAATCGACATATGAATAATTAATGGAACCAATCGTTTCACCAATGGGATAGTTGATCCCTGCTCCAAACGTAAATCTCTGTACATCATAGTTAAATTTATATCCGCCACGAACAAAGAATGCTCCATCAAAAGCATAACTTGCTCCAATGTGAAATTTTTCTCTTCCATCGTTCGGATGATCACCTTCGCCTACAATAGTCAAAAGATGTGGACCTCCGTCTTCATCAAAAAAGTCCATCGCCATTCCAGCACGAAAGTCCAATGGCATTCTAACGTTATCTGATTCGGTTTGAAATTGTTCACTCCATCCACCGAACTGTGAATCCGGCCCAAAATTCCTTGCTGTAATTGCAATGCGCAAACTTCTAAATCCTGTATAATACATTGTGCCAAAATCCAATGACCAATTTCTCATGGAGAGTTCTGCGATCTGTTGCTGCATCCAACGGATATTCCCGCCAACTGAAAGATTGTCGGTTATTTTTCTAGCATACGAAATACCAGCTGCGATGTCATTTGCAGTGAACATTGTGCCGATAACAAGGGGCGACGTTCCGTTGGCACCAGATGGTGCATTGATCGTTTCTGGTATATCTCCGTAACCAAGCATTGCTACACTTGCACCAACAACACCAATGTCACCGATATTAACTGCTATTGCTGCGGATTGATGGTTGATATCAGCGATCCATTTCAAAGCATTTATCTGAACATTAATGTTCTTCACATCGGAAAGTGCAGCCGGATTGCCAAACACTGCACTAGCGTCACCTTTTGAAATTGCAGTATATGCACCGCCTAATGCTGCCTGACGCGCATCACCGTTGATCTTCAAAAATTGCCATCCTGATTGTCCCGCACGTTCTATATTTGTTGGTGGAATGCCGGATTGAGCATGCATAACCAGTGTCAACAAGACCATGTGGGGAAACATTATTTGAAATATTTTCTTTATCGTATACATTTAATTGTTCTCCATTACTTCACAATAGCTAATTTACCGATATATGATTCGCCCAGATGTCCGAGGACAAGTGATTCTACACGATAGATATAAACCCCGGGTGCTATTCCAAGTGTCCATTTGTTCAATTGATAATCCAATCGTTTGATACTCCCCCAAGCTTCAGATCCACTCCCATCATCATGATCGATTTCCTGAAGGACATCGCCGGTAAGTGTGTAAATTTTAATCTTGCATTTCGCCGGTATTCCAATAAACTCCATTCGATACCGTTCCCCTGTTCCGGTTAGATTACTATGTTGACGAAAAGGATTTGGAACAACATACACATTTTGGGGAAACTGAAGGTTTGGTCCACGCAAAGGATAGATCGGAAATCGTGTATTATTTACTTTGCCGCTTTCATTACCATTCACGTCATAACTTGTAATGCAATAATAATTGCCTACACCAAACGGCAGGTCTTTGTCAACGTATCGTATATATCCATTCACTAGAATAACCGAATCTTTTTTGATATCTATAACAAGTACCCATGGACCGATCGTGAAGTATGAAGAACGATATACTCTATAACCAGCAACATCATTAATTCCGGTTTTGGGATCTTTATATGAAGATGAAATGGGAGGCCAATCAATATTAATCAATCCCGGTTCGATCGAAATTTTTAAACTGTTTTCTCCATCAGTAGGTGTTGGCGGCGGATGAACGGATGGAAGATAATTATTGGCATATAATTTCCGTGCGGCGCGAACATGAGCAAGCATGGAGTCCCGCGATGCCGTTGCCATCAGGTCAATATTTGCGACTCCTCCTTCAACAATTTTTGCGCGATCCATTTCTCCCATCACTTCCGCATATACGATCTTTACCGAACCAAAAGGAGAAACCGATAAAGGACCAACACTCACCAAAAATTCGGGGCGGCGTTCGTATTTATTTCCTCCTTCGCCACCCAGTGCGCGCGCCGAATCCCATGAAATACGCGGCTGCTGGTGTGTCATCACTTCTTTCACTCGTGCATGGGTTGAAGATCCCTGAATGAACATTTGATCGACCGTGTTCGCTCCTTCGGTTAACCCCTGACCAGTATGCTCAAGAATATTCTGAAATACATTAGCTCCTGCCGAATCCAATACTGCAACGGTGAAATATCCCGGAGCATCAAGTTCATGTTCTCGAATTCCTTGTTGATAAATATCGCGAGCATCGCCGATATCTCCTCGCAAGGGACCAACACCAAAATTATATACGATTGGGACTTCATCTTCTGTCCTGAATCTCTGATGATCGTAGAAATAGAAAATTTTCTCTGTAGAATTCCATCCGTATTTTTCATCTCCTCTGCTTCCTGAACGCTGGGTCATTCGAAGCCCGTATCGCATTCCAAAATACATCGAATCAACCGATGTCAATTCATTATTGGTGATCGTCACTTCGTGAATGATGAAGTCGCTCAAACCGGGATAACTCCACACCATACTTCGCCGTGACACATCTACATTCAAACCGTTCACATGATGACCGCCAGTAACAATTTCTTCACCGGCAATTCCTATGTTCGAAAGATTATAATTTTTTGTCAATGTCGCTTCTTCTATTGGAAAAACATCTTGCCCTGATGGAAAAAACCTAGAATTGATCGTGTATGATGAAGCTATGTTTTGTCTAACCCCATAGATCGCATAACCCACAGCTTCGGCATAGTTCAATGCATCGCTCACATTTGTTGCTTTTGAGTATCCCGGATAATCAAGAGTATAAAATCCATTGGAAGTTTCTGTCGGATCTCCATATTGAAGTGAATTCCAAACGGATGCCCATAGTTTTCCTCTTTTTAAAGTCTGTTTTCCCCAGGTAACTTGTGCATTCAGTAAGTTTAAAGACACTAATATAAGAACGATAGCAACAATGTATTTTTTCATGTTCACTCTTAACCGTTATTAAAATTTTATCGAAACTTGAAAATAGATTCTCTGTGGAGGTACTTCATAGGAATACCATTCCCATATATTCGGCCCGGAAAAATCGGATGTCTTTGGAAGCCGTTCATTGTCCGGTAAGTTCGGATTTTCTAAGTACCGAATAAGACGGTCTCCGCTTAACAATCGCAGAAATTTAGAGTTAAGCAAATTTTTGATGTCAATACTGAATTCTGTTGTCAGTCCCAAGAAATCAATTCCTTTCGAGATTTTAAGATCGATCTGGTAATAATTGAACCAACGCATGTTGTTTGGCTCTGTTGATTGATCTCCTGGACCATGATACGTATATTGATCTCCCGTTCTCCACCAGAAATTCGAATAGAAGTTTACGTCACTTAATGGCTTGATTCCGGCAATCTCAGGCCCATCGTCTTTGCTAATATAAAAACTCGCCCAACCTTTGATACGTTGATAATTTCCCCATGCCCCTTTTCCTTGTCGCAATCCCTTCGGAACATCCACGCTTTGCGAACCAGGTTCATATAATCTGCTAAAACCTACTTCCCCATCGAAGGACCAGTAAATCTCATGACTCAATCCAAAGTTGAACATTCCGTCGAACCGGGAATCTAGTTTTGTTTCAATACCACGTACATCGGAATATCCGGAATTGCTCACCATTAATGCTTTATTTGCACTATGCGTTGCCGAGTAGACACCGGTGATAACATCTGCTTCATAAGATGCATCTTTATAATATCCGGTTAGATCGAGTTTTATGATATCGGCAATATTGTAATCAACGCCAAGTTCATACTGGATCGTCCGCTCATATCCTAATTGCGAATTTCCGTAGTATCCTTGCCATTCATCCATATAGGTCGTTTGTTTTGCGTAAGGATTTAAAATGCTATCCCACGACGTCCTATAATTTACGAATGGAAAACCGAACATCTTGGTCCAAGACGGGCGTTGATAAAAATGTCCGTACACAAAATGAAGAACCGAATTTTCACTCATTGGATGTGATATGCCGAGGCGAGGAGCGATCGCCACCTGTAATTTTGTTCGTTCCAATTCCGGTGTGCCGGGAATTCCTAATGGTGCACCAGGATCATGTCCCGGAGTTGCAACTTCAAATGCAAGCGGATCGTACCTATTCGTTGGCGCGTTGCGGTTTTGATTGAACAGATCACCGCGTATACCAATGTTAACAATCAAACCGGGAAATTCTATCTTATCTTGAAGATACAGGTTCCCTTCAAATGGATTCCCATCAAAAATATTCATGGAATTATTTCTGCCGCTTTTAGATTCTGCAGCAAAATTCTCATAATAAAAATCATGCATTTTGAAAGTAAACCCGGTTTTTATATTATTCGTTTTGGTGATTTGATTCGTATAATCACCTTTGATCTGATAGGATTGTGAAAAATTTTTCGTCCACGTATGGTAATATGCTTGAAGGGTGTACCGTGGATGCATCGAAACAACATCCGGAAGCCAAAGTGAATCTGAAATACGATTCTCTCTGTCTGAACGATCAACGCGGTTTTTCAGATAACTGATTGTCACTTCGTATAATGATTGTTCATTTAATACATGGGTCACTTTCCCATACAATTGGGACCAACGTGATAGTTCGGGCCATTGTCTAAACGGTGCACCAAACAGATTAAATTTTGCACGAGCATACTGTTCGTCGATCCTCATCGGAGCCAGCCACGCTGCCTCCTGTCCCATCTCTGATGTATTTAAATTCGACGCTGTATAATCTGCACTTTCATATCCGCCGAAAAATCCGCCAATGCGAAATTTGAACTCCGGAGAAAATTTGTAACTGAGGTATCCTTGAAAATTGAATTCAGGATTATACGGAATTGCCTGGGGAAATATTCCGACCCCTTGTTTGAATCGTCCTGATGCAAGAAAACTTAATTCTTCTGTCACACTGCCATACATTGTCCCTTCGTATTCGTATTCAGGACGGTTTGCATAGTTTCCAAGCACATCGTTTGGTGTTGACTGTTTTCGCCATGCTTGAAGAAGTGAATCGGGACTTTTTTGATAAAACCGACTGTTTTTATCTTGAGATTGGAGTGTCCAATAATCTATTCCTGTGTTAATGTAATCGTTATTCTCTTTGCTGTACATATTCCTGCCGAAATGATATACACCACTAGGACGAACGCGTCCTATCAACGTCCCTCTGATCCCTTCCGGTGCTTCTTTAGATACGATGTTGACAACTGCAGAACGCCCTTCACCATATTCCGCATTGTAACCGCCGGTCATTACGGAAATTTGTTCAATTGTAGAAGTGTTGAATCCAGAATAATTATCCGACACTAATCCGCTGTTGACTGAAAGATTATCGATCATATAGACAGCCTGCACGATAGAGCTACCGCGAACATACCCCTTTGTTCCACCACGTTGCCATGAAAGCGATGAATTGTCACTGAAAATTCCTGCCTGAGTTTCAAGCACATCCTTGATTGTTCTTACGCCAGAATTCTCCAGCACTTTGCTTGAAACAATCTGTTCGCTAGCGGTGAGATCTTTATCAATAACGGGACGTTCTGCGACAATGTTGACTACTTCCCCTTCAATCAATGTTGTTTCCAGCGAAAAGTTTTTCGTTGTAGTCCTATCTATAATAATTGAAACATTACTACTAATGACAGTTTCATATCCAAGCATTGAGACAGTCAATGTATATGTTCCCGGAGGAACGTTTAAGATAAAATAATCACCATTGATATCGGTTGCAGCTCCTATCTTCAATCCTCTTACGATAATGTTCGCACTAATAAGCGGTTCACCATTCGCTTTATCAATCACCTTTCCTGCGATCTTCCCGGTGTTTCCCGCCCAACAGATGATTGAAAACATAACCGTTGTAAAAGTAACCACAACAATCTTTTTTGTAAGTTGTCTCAATAAATTGTTCATACGAGGAATCTCTTTGATTAATCAGTCTATTTATTTTTCAATTTCTTGCTATGATGCAATGTTCGTCAGCGTTGAAATGCGCACGACTGAACTACGAATATTTAATTTTGGTTCCAGTAATATTTTTCGCCGTTCGTCTTCAGGTTTTCTCATCCTACGGTATAACATTGCTACTGCCATCTCAGTTATTTTTGCTACTGGCTGTTCAATTGCAGTTAACGCTGGAGATAAATACGATGCAAAGACGGGATCGTCGAACGTAACCAGAGAAATGTCATTCGGAATATTTACGTTATTCTCTCTGCAAGCTTCAAGCGCACCGAGAGCAATAAGATCGCCCGCCGTAAAAATTGCTGTCGGAGGAGATGCTAATTTAAATAGGTGATTTGTTTCAAGATATCCGTTTAACGAACGGAAGTCATTACCAACAATTAGACTTTCATCGATTGCAATACCGGCATCATACAACGCTTGTTTATAACCAAGCAATCTTGTTTCATTTGCATATGTTCCAGGCAAACCTTGAATAAATGCAATACGCGTGTGCCCTTCTTTAATAAGATGATTTACTGCAAGTAATGCGCCAACTACATTATCAACACTAACAGAATCGACATCGAGTGAATCGAAGCAACGGTCAATCAATACCAGAGGAAAATGTGCATCCAGGATTTTTTGGATGTGTGAAAATTCTTGACCGACCGAAGCGATGATCAACCCATCCACTCTTTTTTCCATCAGACTTTTTAGAGCGGATCGTTCAAGTGTGATATCTTCGTCTGTTTCGTAGACAATAAAATTGTATCCCCCTTTACGCAATTCACCGGCAAGACCCTTAATGATAGCGGAAAAGAATGGATTGGCGATATCTGGAACGATGATCCCAATCTCAAATGTCTTTTGTAAACGCAAACCTCGTGCTAATGTGTTTATTCTGTAGCCGAAATCTTTAGCTGCTTTTTTTACCTTTTGTTGTGTTTTTTCACTAATCTTATATTTTTTGGAATTGTCATGGAGAACCCTTGAGACAGTTGACACGGAAACTCCGGTTTTTTTAGCAATATCTTTTAGAGTTGAAGACATAGTGTATAGATAATGTTATGCAGCAAAATTCAACAATACTAATGGAACTAATTATTACTGCAAACGATAGTATTTTATACTACAATACTTTAATTATTGTCTTTAATATTGAATGCAATCGTTTGCATAACTTAAGTATATTTCCTACTCCTGTCAAGTAAATATCCCTAAAATATTTTTTGCTTCGCTTTGTCTACAGATACTATGATATTCAGATTCTATTTTATCTGACAGGTATTACTAAAGAATCAATTTATCCCACAAATTCATATTGATTCTTCAATTAAAATTGGACTGTTTTTTTGCTTGGTACTTGGATGACTTTCCAGATAGTTTTTTTGATGACGAATGTTTTGAACCAACTTTATAAATAAAAAAATATTTCTTGTGTTATTCGGTAGAACTCATGTTTTACGAACAATTATTAATTTCGCAATAGCCTTTCCCTCAATCTCGGGCACTCAATATCAACTTTTGCTTTGTGCTTTTTCATACTTATCAGCCTAACCTTCCTTATCATAATGATAAAAGCATAATATCATTTTGATAAAAAACCTATCTGAGATCTTCATAAATTCAACAGAAATGCATTATTTTCCGTGGCGCAATATTTGTGTGTATAATAGAAAAACGCTGGTAGATTTTATTTTGGGCAGATCAATAAACTCCAGAAATATATTTTTGGGAAACTCAGAGTTCCATCAATAATCTCTTTCACAACACAATTAGTATCAGAATAAATATGAAAAAATCGTTGTTAATCGTTTTTATCTGGCTCAATACAATCCTTTGTTTTGCTCAACAAACAGTTATAAATAACAATATCACAGTTTATACAACCGCAGAAAAGACGGAATATAGACTAACCCAAACCGATGCTAAATCCTTTACACCATCTGTGCAGCCGCTGGAAACGGAAATTTGTATTTTTGTCAATCCCCAAAAAACATTTCAAACATTTCTCGGCATCGGCGGTGCCATTACAGACGCATCGGCGGAAGTCTTTGCAAAACTTTCTGCTGCCAAACAACAGGAGCTCTTAACTGCATATTATGACCGGAACAAAGGAATTGGTTATACACTTGCCCGTACATCAATTCACAGTTCAGATTTTAGCAGTGGAAGTTATACCTATGTAAAAGAGGGAGATAAAGATTTAAAATCATTTTCAATTGATCACGATAAACAGTTCCGTATACCGCTCATTAAACTTGCAACGAAAGCTGCAGGCGGAACACTGACACTCTTTGCAAGTCCGTGGAGTCCTCCTGCATTCATGAAAGACAATAAGAATATGCTTAAGGGTGGAAAACTTTTGCCTGAATTCTATAAAAGCTGGGCAACATATTTTACAAAATTTATCATAGCGTATGAAGCGGAAGGAATTCCTCTGTGGGGCGTGACGGTTCAGAATGAACCGATGGCAACTCAGAAATGGGAATCATGCATCTACAGTGCAGAAGAGGAACGCGATTTTCTGAAGCTTTATCTTGGACCAATAATGGCAATACAAGGACTTGCAGAAAAGAACATCGTTGTGTGGGATCATAACCGTGACTTGATGAATCAGAGAGTGAACGTGATATACAGTGATCCCGACGCAGCTAAATATGCATGGGGTACCGGATTTCACTGGTATGAATCTTGGTCGGGCGGGAGACAGATGTTTGAAAACGTCCGATCGGTTTATGAATCCTTTCCGGAGAAGAATCTTCTTTTCACCGAAGGATGTGCAGATAGCTTCAATCCCGAACATTACCAATACTGGCCGAACGCCGAACGATATGGTTTGTCTATGATTAATGATTTCAATAATGGTACTGTTGGTTGGACTGATTGGAATATCCTTCTTGACAAACAAGGGGGACCGAATCATGTCGGCAATTTCTGTTTCGCTCCAATTCACGCCGATCTGAAGACCGGTGAATTGATCTACACCCCATCGTATTACTACATCGGACACTTTTCAAAATTCATCCGCCCAAATGCGAAGCGTGTCAGCACTGTCAGCAGTCGCAGTCAGTTGCAGAGTACCACATTTATGAACGCCGACAGTTCAATGGTCACTGTCGTCATGAATCAATCCGATGCTCCTGTAACATACCGACTAATCGTAGGTTTCAATTCAACATCACAAACTATTCCTGCAAGAGGAATTCAGACAATAGTTTATTAAATTAGCGATATTTATTTCAGGGCAATTAATCTGGAAACCGAGTTAGCTGATAAAGTAGTGTTTTGTAACTTTCGTAAATTAGACCGTGATTATTGCCGAGTCTTAAATTCGAATATAAAATATTTATGGTGCCATCACCGTTGGAATGATATTATATAAAAAACTGTATGTTCCAGCTCCATCTTTTGTAACAAGTCCAAACCAACCGCGGTCATCCCAAAATGTTAGTGACATTTTTTCGTTCAAAGCAGCAAAACGCATTGTCCGATAGTATTCTCGTACTATGTCTGTATTACGTTCGGCACTATTTGATGCACGCCCGACTCCAAGCTCACCATAATTAACAGGAACACCAAGTAGTTTTGAATGAACTGATACTTTACTAACAGCGCTTGTCAACGAATTCACTCCCGGCCATGCCGCATTACTTCCGTTTTCTCCGCAGAAGGACCAGGGATCATAAGTATGAACTTGAATTGCCAAATATTGGTCTGATCCTCCGCCCGGAAGGCTTACTTTGTTTGGAAAGACTTCTTCGATTTGCGAATGATTCCCCTGTCCATTTGTTGAAACCATTATTATTCGAGTGGTATTTTTTCCACCAGTCTCCCGAATCGCTTTGTAGCCGACATAATTTATATTACGGGTAAGCGCAAGAGCTATTGGATCATTCGGGGTTGGACCGCCATTCCAATCTCCAAATACCCCATCCGGCTCATTAAGAATTTCAAAAACAAGATGATCGGAATAATCTTTATAGTGATTTGCAATTCCCCGCCAAAGATTTGTAAAGATAGAATCATGAAGCGCTGATCCATCATAATTATCTTTCAGCCAATGTTCGTGATGTGTATTCAAGACCACATACATTTTCTTCTGCAGTGCATAGTCGATAACCGCTTTCAGTTGTAAGAATCGAGGATGAAGATAATTGACATTCCCCGTACCATTCGCCAGAGTATTTCCGTTAAACCCTTCTTTCCACGTCACTGGAATTCGAATATGTCTCAAGCCTGCAGTATAATACAGATCGATGATAGGTTGTATACTTTCAATTGCCGTTGGATTCTGGGCAAGATCAAATGTATTGCCTAAGTTGAATCCGGTTCCCATCGAAAGGATCACTGATGATGCAGTTGGTGCTGACGAAGTATCAATCACCGGTAATTCCTTTATTGGATCAGTAATCTGCTCCTTAGAACAAGACAACAGTATAAATAGAATAAGAACTATCATTGAAGTGCCGAAACGTTTTATATTTTTATTCATCGTTTTGATTATTGGCTCCATTTATTTGGCGTTCGGTCCCAACGATGTTGTTTTAGTTTTTGAATCAACGATTCTTCCAATCTTTTTCCGTCTGAAGCAATCATATTTGCTTTAACATTTTTTGCGGATCTCATACCCGGAATAATTGTCGAAACATGTTTATTGTTTAGAATAAATCGTAATGCAATTTCGGCCATGCTCATTTGTGATGGTAATATCGACCGTAATTGCTCCACGCGTTCAACAGTAGGAATCAGATTCTCCGGAACAAAGTACGTGCCTCTCCAATCTCCTTTTGGAAAAACTGTATCTTTTGAAAGAGTGCCGGTAAGAGAACCTTCATCAAATGGAACTCTCGCAATAATTCCGATGCTTAAATTTTCGCATAATGGAAATAATTGATCTTCGGGTGATTGGTCAAAAATATTATAAATTACTTGAACTGACTGAAAATGTCCGGTTGCCAATGCTTTTAAGCAATTATTAGGTTCCCATCGGTTCACACTGATCCCAAAGTGGTGCACTTTTCCTTCTTGTTTTAATTTTTCCACGGCTCTTTGCCATTCATTATTATCAGCCCAGGAATCATCCCATACATGAAATTGCTGAAGATCGATGGTTTCTATCTGTAAATTCTTCAGACTTTTTTCAGTGTATTCTATTATATGATCAAACGGATACACATCGTTTAATGCGGATCCTGCACGTGCGGGCCATTGTAGATTTTTTGGGGGAATTTTTGTCGCAGCATATAATTTTTTCCCGGAATGCCTTTTCATTACATTGGCCAAAACCTTTTCGCTTACACCGCCGCCGTATGCCCAGGCAGTATCAAAAAAATTACATCCCATTTCAACGGAAAGATCGAGCGCGTTGTTGTATTCGTGTTCGTTTGATCCTGACCATCCGGCGAGTCCCCACATGCCGTGGCCTATTTCACTCACCTGCCAGGAAGTATTTCCAAATTTTCTCGATTTCATTTTTTATACTCTCTACACAATACGTTTAGTTTTTAGAATTCTTTGTTGTAATAGTTGGAGCCGTATTATTTTTCAGCCAATATTTTACAAAATCACCTTCTGTTGTAGTATTATTCCACAAACCATTCATGCAACTATATGGTTTTAATGCTGAAGTACTTTCATCTTTATCTCCATAACTAAAATTACACCAGCTTAGTGAAACAGTATCGTTATCTTTTACATGTTGTTTCATCGTTATTAGGAATACGGAACTGGTCGCAGTATCATTAATTCCTAATCCGGAAGATTCGCACGTTCCCCATTCACTTACAAAAACCGGAATTCTATGAATCTGGTTTTTGAACATTGGATATAAAGATTTATGTGACGCTGCATAGAAGTGGAACGTAAACATTACGTTATTAATGTCATTCAATTTCTTTGTATCAACGGTTTCAAGCTTTTGATCCCAATCCGGGGTGCCAACAAGAATAATGGCTTTCGGATCATTTTTTCTTATGATCGGCATAATTCGATTGGCATATTTGGCAATCGTATCCCACGTTATCAATGATCCATACGGTTCGTTGAATAGTTCATAAATGATATTTTTTTTTCCTTTGTACTTATTCGACATTAATTCAAAAAAAGCATCCGCCCCTTTATGATTAGAATCATTAGGGCTTCCATACCGGTCGTTATGCAAATCAATGATACAATACAAACCAAGCTTTTCAGTCCATGATACAATACTATCAATGAGTATATTATTCCAAGTAGGATTTTGATTGTAATTGTTTGAATTGCTATAATTCGCCAAATAAACGGGGATTCTTACAACCTTTGAATTCCAATCATCTCTCAGGACTTTAAAACTATTGTAAGCAAGACATTCCGGCATATGCATCAATCCGAACATGCTCATTCCTCGTAATTGGATCGGCTTCCCTTGTTCGTTGCATAGTTGATGACCAATAACCTGTAGTTGACCAATTTCAGCAACCGGATTTTGCGAAAAGATAATTCCTGGGAGAAAAACCAAACTGAAGACGAATAAGAGTTTCATTGCCGTTGTATTTATTTAAGAACATCAATCTTTTTAAAGCCGTTTCTAATTTTTATAAAAAATTCGTTTTTTCTCTTTTCCTACCATAATGTCAAATTCACCCTCTTCGGCAACCATTTTCAGGTCTTTCCCAACGAACGACAGATCCTCCGATGCAATGGTAAATTTCAGCTCTTTGGTTTCTCCCGGTGCAAGCAGCGATGTTTTCTGAAACTTTCGTAATCTTTTTACAGAGGGGGTGACAGAAGCTATCAGGTCAGCACTATATATTTCTATGGTTTCTTTACCTGCCATTTTTCCTGTGTTGGTGATCTTCATTTTTATTGTAAGAGGTTTTTCAGGAGTCAATGTATCTGAAGAGAAAATTAAATCCGAATTACTGAATGTTGTATAGCTTAATCCATGCCCGAATTCATATTGCGGGAAAAAACCGGCGGAATATTTATACGGGTCAACTTGCTCAATAACTTCTTCCAGATATTTATGATCGTATGTGCTGAACGATCCGGAATATCTTGGATAGGTGACAGGAAGTTTTCCTGATGGATTAATATCTCCGAAAATTACATCGGCAATAGCATTTCCTCCCTCTGATCCGGGCCAATACGCCATAATAATAGAGCTTAAGAAAGGTTCTATTTCTCGTATGACTCTTGTTCTTCCTTGCGTCAGCACTGCAATAATCGGCTTTTTAGTTTTGCTTAATGCTTTTACTAGTCGTTGTTGTATTTCAGGTAAAGCTAAGTCTTCAATATTTCCCGGGGTCTCTGCATACGCGTCCTCTCCAAGACACACAACAATATAGTCCACAGATTTTGCCATGGCGACTGCTTTTGCAATGCCGAGGTCGTTGGATGTAAAATCCGTACCTTTTTGATAGACAACATTTTTATTTTCCGTTTTCATCGCTTTCAATATGGACTGCAGGTCTTTTGAAAAATATTCTTCTTTTGTTCCCTGCCATGTATATGACCATGCACCATGAAGCGCCGTAATAGATTCTGCTCCCGGTCCGGTCACTAATATTTTTTTGTTCTTGGCCAGCGGCAGTATTCCATTATTATTTTTCAATAAGGTGATCGATTCGCATGCTGCATCGTACGCAGCTTTTTTATATTCCGGAAGACCAAAGTTTTTTACCGCTTCCGATTCAACATAGGGTCGATCAAACAGCCCGACATTATATTTCATTGTTAATATTCTTCTCACTGAAGCATTGATTTTTTCTTCCGGAATTCTCTTTTCCTTCACCAACTCCACAAGATACGTACTGAAGTCCAAATCCATCGGCACAATGCAAAGATCAATACCTGCCTGAACGGATTGAAAGACAGCTTCTTTGTATGATGAAGCTACATGATGTCGCGTTTCTAATTTTTTGACATCTTCCCAGTCCGAAATAACAACGCCTTTAAAACCAAGTTCATCCCGAAGTACGGTCGTGAGTAAATATTTACTGGCGTGCACCGGTTCACCATTAATTTCTCCCGAATTTACCATCACTGTACTTGCTCCCGCTTCGACAGCCGCCTTAAACGAAGGAAGAAAATATTCTCGCAGCATAATTTCAGGAATGTATGCAGGAGCCCTGTCTTTTCCGGAATTGGGGAATGAATAGCCGACGTAGTGTTTCATACATGCTGCCACATGTGAAACATCTTTTAGGCTTTTCCCTTCATATCCTTCGATAACGCTCAATCCCATTTGCTTCACTAAATAAATATCTTCGCCGAACGATTCTGCAATTCTTGACCATAATGGATGCCTGCCTGCATCAAGCACCGGGGAAAAATTATACCGGATACCCGAAGCTCTTACTTCTTTTGCTGTTATTTCCGCCGACTGTTTTGCAAGTTCCAGGTTTCGTGTGGCTGCTAAACCGAGATTATGCGGAAACAGTGTCGAACCAATCGTATAATTTGCGCCATGCACAGCATCGATCGCATACAGCACCGGAATTTTTAATCGTGATTCCTCCATATTGATCTTTTGTATTTCATTGATCATTTCATGCCATTGCTTCAGCGTATATGCATGATTGTTAACATTCTGAAATGATCCAACGTTATTCTTAATCATTACATTTCTCAGTTTGGTATAGTCCAGAATAATGGAGTCCCCTTTCTCTTCCAATATCATCCCAATAGCAATATTGGTCATCTGACCTACTTTTTCTTCAATGGTCATCTGATTAATGAGTTCATCGATCTTTTTTTCTTCTATTTGAGCAAGAAGATGTAATTGTAAGACAACAAAGCAGACGAAGGAAAAAATTGTTTTCATACGTGTTTTCTCTTTCAATTAATTTTGTCGTGCGTTAACGGTGGTCTGCTTCAATGAGCAATAAGCAAACCAATAAACTTGACCGGGTATTGTGCCGAGATTCGTAAATGTAATTCGTGAGTTATCATCATTCCAAGCACCCACAAAAATAAACTGTATCTGTTTCCACTCTGTAGAGACTGACATCTTTTGCTGTGTGGGATGTGCCCATGGTTCGTGATTCTGCATGCAATTCACAGTGAAATCACCTATGCGATCGGATTTAACCCAAAAAGACATTTGGTAATTCTTTCCCTTCTCAATTCGCATTCCTTTCTGATAGATTTGTAAACGCCAAGGTGCATCCGAGATACTTATTACCGTAAGGCGAAGAGCAGTTTTACCATCAGGCCCATCTTTGACATATTCGATTTGACCTTTTGCTTCTTTTGTCTGGTCAACTACCCAGTTAGAATCGCAATCTGAAAAGTTGCCGTTTTTAAGCATTTCAATTTCTTGGTTGTTGAAAACAATATCGTCTATAAAAAAACTACCATCACCATTTCCAGTATTAAACATTTGTATTTCAGCAACATATTTTGAATCGAAACCCTCCGGTCGAACCAGATCTTTCAGCGGAATAATTATCTGGTGCCATTCGCCATCCCGCTATTCCGGACAATATGATGAAATGATCACTTTTTCAGTATGGTGTTGTGGTTGGTCCAGCGCCGGCTCACCGTTACAAAGCAGGTTCAATGAAAATTCGGAAGTTTTACCTTTTACTTTTAACCAGAAAGTAAAGTTTGTCATATCAGTGATGTCTATACCATATGGTCCCACGTGCATCACAGCCCAATCCCAGCCTGCGCCAAGCCATATTCCGGATGCACTTTTGAACTTAAATTCCAATGCTGTTTTACCACTATGAGATTCAAAAGTTTGCTGTCCAATCGTGCAAGATGTTTCCGGGTTTGTCCAGCCAGATCCTTTGTTCGTTTTCTCTCCATCCCAAGCTACAATTTGCTTCGTCGTTGAAGTTGTATCACTTGCAAACAACTGTAAGCTGATTAGCATGCATGCGAAAAACAAAAGAGAAAGTTTATTTG
>CAYHFN010000017.1:3583-43492 GCA_964355925.1 uncultured Chitinophagaceae bacterium | reverse complement strand
AACAACTGTAAGCTGATTAGCATGCATGCGAAAAACAAAAGAGAAAGTTTATTTGCTGATCTTGCGATTCCTGCCAATTTGCTTATAAGAGTAATTACAGAATTTTTTGGCGTAGTCATCTCCATTGATTTTAGAAATATATCTATATTCGGTTACAGTTTGCGTGTTGAAAAGGTATGCCAACTACATCAGTGCACTTAATATGCCACAGTATAGTTTGGTTGTTTTGATAAAAAAGAAGGATTAAATGCGGCCGGCGGATAAAACATTATTAAATTGATAATTGCAGATTACTAAATTGATAATTCAAAAACTCACGATGCACAACAAATAAAATTAGTCATCCTAACGCGCATTTTTTTGCGGTCAAATTTTGTTTCACGTTATCAACTCGTTAGTTCTTTCGCAGGATAAGGAACTATGTTCCTTTTCTCTTAGGGAATTAGTGCGGGATTTTTTATTGTAATTTCACGGTAACGATTGCAGGGGAAAGAACTCTCGAAAAGAGAACATTTTAAAAATATTCCGTCAACCCGTCCACAGCATTAGACACAGGAATCGGGTATCCAATGGATTCAAGGATCTGGCGTGTAAGAAAAAGTTTGTTATCCAGAAATTCATCCGTGTGCATTGGATCGTGATGTGTAACGATCCACCGTTTAATGTTCCCCAGTTTGCACAGCAAACATCCGTTGGTGAGTGATGTATGACCCCATCCAATTTTATTCACATATTCTTCGTTTGTATATTGTGATTCTGAAACCATCACATCGGCATTTGAGATAAATTGAATGAGATCGTTATATTGGACTAGAATATCAGGAGGAACTCTGTCAACATCAGGCGCACCCAAATATCCACGTAAGAATTCATTGTCGGTGATATACACAATTATTTTTCCATTCAGTGAAAATTTAAAACCAACCGTAGCACCTTGGTGATGAACATAACACCAATGCATATTAAGCGTGCCGAAAATGATCGGATTTTCTTTCATTTCACAAAACATGATTGTACTTGGAAGATCGTGTAATTGTACCGGAAAATAATCCGTATCCAACTGACCGCTAAAGATAGAGCGAAGATCTTTACCAAAACCGGAAGCACCGTAGACCGTTAATGTTGTCCCCTGACTGTATGCAGGAACAAAGAATGGAAATCCCTGGATATGATCCCAATGAGTGTGGCCAATGAATAAATGTAATGGTCGGCTCGGTTCAGACCTCAATTTCAATCCAAGTTCACGTATCCCCGTCCCGGCATCAATAATGACGATAGAATGTCCGTCATTGATTTCCAAACAAGGGGTATTGCCGCCATGTCGAATGAATGCAGCGCCACTTACAGGAATCGAACCACGCGTCCCCCAAAAACGAATATATGGTTTTGAAATGTTAAGAGAGACTTTAAATTGCTGTTGTCGATCTTCAGACTTTGCAATTGTTTCAATCGGTGTGTGAGGAATTGAGAAGTATTCACTGACTGCTGCAAGTAACGAGTCGTGAAGAAACGGTTTAGTAATATATGCGAATGCTCTATGCTGAAGCGCCAGATATTTTTCAGGGATATAATCTTTCCCAGAACAAATAATAATTCCGATGTGTTCCGTTTCGGGATCTGATTTTAATTGCTTCAACACATCAAATCCGTGAATGCCCGGCATCATAATATCGAGCAGGATCAGTTCGGGTTGAAACGACCGTACAACTAAAAAACATTCCTCTCCATCGGATGCGGTAGCGACTTCGTATCCTGCGTTTTTTAAGAATGTCTCCACCATAATACGGATACTCTCCGTATCATCCACTATAAGAATTCGTTTTGGTTTGTTTTCTGACATTTTTGTTTTTTGATGTTAAGAGAAGTTATGGAAATTCAGATCACCGTTCAACAATATTATATGCAAAATTCGCTTTGCTTTTATAGAACAGAATATCGCTTGAATAAATGTAAACAAAGAATTACAGAATAACACTACCCCTATTCTAAATTCTTATATTAGAGTTTTTTTTACTATTCTTTCTACACATTTCTCTTTCTATACCAATTTTCTTACATTCAACAACAGATTTGATCGATGGAGATCAAACATGTCAATCACACTTTCATATTTTTCATAAGATTGTATGGCAAACACAGATCCATTTCGTGAACGTAAATGGTACAGAATGGAAAAATGTCCCCTCATTTCGCTTATTCTTGCCTTAGCGATTCCAATTCCTTTCGTCATTTCGATGCTTTCAATGAAATTGTATGTCTCTCTTGGGGTGTATGCTGCAACATACCTCTTCTTAGTCTTTATCGTCGGCACGTATGTTCGAAGATCACGCCTTAATGCATATCATATAATAGATTCAAAAGTCATCACAAAAACCATCAAGGATCTGCACACCAGCCGCATTGCCGAAAAGAAATTATTTCTTTCAACAGAATTGACTGAACTTCTGAAAGGGAAAAAACTTCCCGTTCTTGATTCGTGGAAAACAGATGCTCAGTTGAAATTACGCCACAATTATTTTTCACAAATTGTTCACATAATCATCGATCCGCAAAAGGAAGAAATGGAACTACTCATTCAATTACCGGCAATCAAAATTCCCAAGGCAGATGAACTAAATAATTTCCGAAAACAATTTTTTGCCCGAATCGCTGGATTCCTGAAAATTGCTGTCAATGATCCGCGTTTAGAGCAGTTTAAAGATCTTTTTTCGACATTCATTCTGGAGTTTGATACAGTGCGAGAAGATGAAAAAGGTTATGATATCCCTGTCCCGGTTTTCAGCATGAAGTTGCCCGCAGAACAATTATGGAAACTCTCTACCGTGCCGCAATTTCAAGAAATTGCATTTGAGCGTATTGGCGATGTTCGTTTTTCCAATTCATCCGAAGTGGAACCGCATCGAATGATGCGTGCGTAGGTTGGTTGAAGATTCATTGTAACTCTTGAATGCAAACAATTAGATTATATATTAACGACGCAGAAACGTCGTTACATCCCGTACATCAATCGATTTCCCAGTTCTTCCGGCAATTTTGCTGCATAGATTTTTTCGGCTGCTTTTTGAATATCATACTGGGAACGGATCAATTCAAATTCCCACATAGTTGAATCAAAGATTCCAAACGCAAGTTTTGGGTTTCCATCGCGGGGCTGACCGATACTGCCGACATTGACGATGAATTGTTCGTCAAGTGAAATTGATTTTACCCGACCACGTTTTGAATAGATACCCGGTACATGGGTGTGTCCGATAAAACAGATTTTTTCTTGAAAGTGACTCAGTGCGGAATCGGCATCATCACTATCGATGATATAGTCCCACGCTTCAGGCGAATCGGGTGATGAATGAACAAACAAAATCCGTTCTTTTCGTGCCACCATGGGAAGCGATAACAGAAACGACTTGCTTTCCTCCGTCAACTGTTCAGCGGTCCAAAAGACTGCTTTCCGGGCGATGGCATTGAAGTCGTGAGCCTGCGATGTGTCCAGCGCAGCCGCGTCATGGTTGCCGAGCACCACAATGGAACAGTGCGAACGGACAATATCGACACACTCGTTGGGATTAGCGCCGTACCCGACGATATCGCCGAGACAGATGATCTCGTCGACCTTCTTATCATCGATGACGGTAAGCGCTTTCGTCAGCGCTTCAAGATTGGAATGGATATCAGAAATAATGGCGTATTTCATAAAGAATTTATTTTTGTTCTTCCGTTAAAACGACAATATACGATTATCATTGTTGAACTTTTTCAGCATCCGTCAAAAGTACAATATCCGAACTGCTTTCACCGCGCGCAATGACCAATTTGCGGCCGTCACGTGTCCAGTCAAACGAAAAAATGCTTCCGGTTTTAAAATCGGTGATTTGTTTCGGCTTACCGCCTGTCACCGGCATTGTCCAAATATTTGAGACACCATTCTTTGTATCAACATGCGCAAATCCTTTGCCGTCAGGTGTCCAACACGCAAATCCATACTGATAGTCGATCTCATTGATCACCTGCCTCGTACTCAACGAGATGACGGCAAGTTTTTGTTTCTGTTCAAGATTAAAATAAATATATGCAAGCGATCGTCCATCAGGCGAGATGGCGTACGCTTGTACATGCTTCGTGGTTAATAGCTCCGTGCTGTCGCCGTTCACGGTCATTTTCCAGATCGACGACGCGCTGTCGCCGAAGGAACCATAGACAATCCATCTCCCGTCGGGCGTTACGCTTGGATCGATATCAAAATTCCCGCGGGTCAACTGCTTCACGTTTGATCCATTGATATCACAGCGCCAAATATTGAACGAGCCGCTTCTGTTCGACGAAAAGACTATCGTGTTCTGGCCGGGGACCGGGTACGGTGAACGGTCAACGAACACGCCTGATGTGATCTGAGTTTCTCCGCCACCCTTGCCGTTCGTCAGCCAGATATTATCATAACCGCCGGTTTGTGAAGAATAAATGATCTGGTCATCATTCAGCCACCGTACGCCTTTCATCCCGTCACGTTTCTTTGTCCCTTCCGTCAATTGTTGAGCGGACGCAGCAGAATTATTAGAAGCAATATAAAGGTTCGAATATGATTCAGGTTCAAGCGCAGCAAGCTGCCACGAATGACGGTCCATGGAAGAGAACGCATACCCGTTCAAATTATTTGTCAGTTTTTTGGCGACCCCTTCCTTGATCGGGAAATACCACAATTGCGGTGTATCAAAACTTGACTGGTCATCAGCTGCAGCAACGACCAATCCTTTGCTATTCTCCATCCAGTTGATGCTTCGAAGTGTCAGCCATTTCTGGCCTGCCGGAACCATCTCTTTCCTGTCATCCATTGAATAGATGAGTATTCTATGGTTCATGAAACTTCCGGAACGGCCTTCGATCAAAGCGATCAGTTTCCCATCCGGCGACCACACCAGGTCATCGAAATGACCAGGAGTTCGGCGGGTCAACAATATTTTCTTCCCCGAGCCATCAGCTTCTGCCACCGCAAGATATGTATCTGTTTCTGCCGAATCGGTGATGAATGCATATTGCTTCCCATCAGGAGAGAATGAAATCCGGGAATTGACGTGGGACATGATCATTTTCGGATTGCCGCCAAGGATCGAAATCTGATACAGATCGATCTTGTTCGTCCCATGTTTCATAAGAAGATAGTATAAGAAATCGCCGTTGGGTGAGAATGTGAGCCCGCCGATCAGGTCATCCGTCGGCTGTGTGATCGCAATATTATTCGTCGTGGAAACCTGTCTGATCCAAAGATTAGATTTTTCTTTTTCGGAACGGACATAGGCAACATATCTTCCGTCCGGTGAGACCGCGACATCGTATGCTTTACCATCGGTCGTCAGTCTGGTCAGCTTCATATTGTTGAACGGAGTTTCCTCATTATTCTTGATAAAAAATTGGGAATAGAGAATATATCCGATCAAAAGAATGCCAATCGCAATCCCTAAATGGTTGAACATCACGTACTTCTTAACTGTTTCCGTTTTTTGTACGGGCATCTCTTGCGATGAATTCGCGGGAGAAACCGGCATGATCTTCGAAACTCTCGAAGTCTGTTTTTTCGTCCTGCGAAGATCGACGACCATGTCCTCAACCGAGTGATATCGTACTGCGGGATCTTTCTCAAGCGCCTTTTCGAATATCTGCTGCAGTCCCGCAGATGCATCCGGAATATATTTCGTGATCGATTCCGGTTCTTCGTTCACAATGGAATAGAGCAGCGCCGCCTCATGTTCACCGCGGAACGGAAATTTTCCCGTTAACATTTCAAAGAACAGAACACCGAACGAAAAGATATCACTTCGCTGATCGACCTCTCCCCCTTGAATTTGTTCCGGAGCCATATAGGCAAGTGTTCCGACAGTACTTGATGTGCGAGTAAGTTTCAGCGACCCTTTTAATTTCGCCAGACCGAAATCCATCACTTTGATCTGCCCTTTGGACGTGAGCATGATATTATCCGCTTTCACATCGCGATGGACGATCCCCTTTGAATGTGCTTCGTGCAGCGCTTCGCCGATCTGAATGGCTACCGTGACGGCATCATCGACCTTCTGATACGGTACTTTATCGCGAAGCGTTCCGCCGTCGATATACTCCATAATGATGAAGAGATTACCATCCGCCTCTTCTACGCCATGAATCGTACAGATGTTGGGGTGATTCAGCGCAGCGGCCGCTTTAGCTTCCTGCGTGAAGCGCGCTTTTGTTTCGGCATTCACCGTAGCGTGTGCGGGAAGAAATTTGAGTGCGACATAGCGATCCAATTTTGTATCTTGAGCTTTGTACACCACTCCCATCCCGCCTTCACCTAGTTTCTCAAGAATTTTGTAATGTAATATCGATTGACCAATCATAAGATTTTCTCATTTGTTGATTTATTCATTGAATCATTGAACAGCTTCGTGCTCATCAATGAATCAGTGATACAATGAACCGATGAATCAATTGTTTTTTTACTTCACTGTGTTCCAAAACAATTTCATCGAGATCGGCGGATACTTCAATTCGTCTGCTTCGAACGCACGGATGAATGCGATCTGTTTCCCGTCGCGGGATACATCAAAAGCGATTGTCGTCAGTGGAACGCTGAATGCAGCCCTTTTCGTCACTCCAACAATATCCCCTGATGAGAATGAGACCGCCGCACGCATTATCGACTGACCCTTGCCATAAAATAATTCTTTACCGGAGGCACTCCAGCGTGCACCGGATTGAACGTTTTCATCCACTTTCCATGATTGACCGTTCGCAAGAGAGACAATGTATAGATCGTATTCTCCCGATTCATTGGACGTGTAAGAGACCCATTTCCCGTCCGGAGAGAAACGAGCATCAGTTTCATCATACTGGGTAGCGATAATGGGATTGAGTGCATCCCTTTTTTCTGCATCGATCCAAAAAATATCCGAATTGTTCACGTTCGAATTGGCCTTCAGCACAAGGATCCGTTTCCCGTCCCAGGACCAGTCCATGGAGAGGAGTTTTTCTTCGCTGTCAAAGAATTTCTTCCGATCCGAAGTCCTCTTCACCGACGTTTCATAGAGTTTCGAATTCACGAAGCGGCCTGAGAACATGATCCGATTCCCGTCCGGAGACCAGATCGGGGAGAACTCTCCCTCTTTTCCATTCGTCAATCTTGTTTTCGTTCCGGTGAGCACGTCATAGATCCAAATGTTGGTCTTTTTTGATTTTGTATCATATAACCAGAGTGCAAGACTTCTGCCGTCAGGCGAAAATCGAGGCGTATTTACTTCATCCGGTCCGCCAAGCGATCGGAGCAATTTCCCCTCGGGTGAATAAATGAGCACCGGTGCTCCGGACGATAACTTTCCCTGCTGCGAAACCAGAATACCGTTTTGCGATACAGAATACATTGCCAGATTCCAGGAAAAATCGTTGATCACCCCTTCCTGCACAACGAACGGATCACCGCTGAGCGTCAATGCATCAGGATCGAATCGTTGTGCCATCACCATCCGATTCTGCAGAAAGATGATGTGTCCGTTAGCATACATGGCATTCGTTGATGATCGGAGGACCATTTTCTTCACAGACCCATCAATCGACGAAACGTAGATGGCATCCCCCTCCGCCTCACCCGATTCGCTGATCGTCCTGATCAAATAGAGGAAATGTTTTCCATCGGGAAGAAAGTACGGAAAGCGGTGGGATCCCTCCTTTTTTGTCGTGTCGAGTGTCGTTATCTGTTTCGGTATTCCGCCTGCTGCCGGTACAAGCAGGATCGGCGCCTGATAGTCTTCTGTGAAAATGATCTCATCATTGATACTCCAACTGCCTCCGCGCGGATTGATGGCTTGACAGACCGTAATGGGTTCACCCCCGGTCAATTCGATCTGTTTTAAGCGATTGTCATCGAAGTATCCGATATTCTTCCCGTCCGGTGACCAAAACGGGTGAGTCGAACCCTCAGTTTTTGCGAGCCGGGTGATTGATCCATTCTCCAGCGAATAGATAAGAATTTGCAAGGTAGAAGCTTCAATGAACGCGATCTTTCGCCCGTCCGGCGAAATGAGCGGCGGAGAACCGCCGCCGTAGAATAACGGTTGAATGGAATCGGGAAGGAGAATCGATACACTGATCGGTGTGTGCATGGACTGTTCATCCGATGGACGAAGGATGAACATGACCACGAGAGCAGCCAGCGATATGATCGTCACCAACCACGGTCCGTATGTCTTTATTGTATTCACCTGCAGTACCGTTGAGCCGGAATCTTTTACTGCGGAAACCGCAGAGCGGGTGGAAAAACTTTTACTCATTCTTGTTCTGCTCGATGTCCGTTTGAATCTATTCAGATCAATAGCGACTTGTTTGATGGACTGCATCCGTTCGTTGGGATCTTTCTCCATGCATTCGAGGACGATGCGGTCAAGTTCAGAATCTGTTTCAGGTTTCACGGTTGAAGGAGGAGCTACGTCAACGTTCACGATCTCATACAAAATAGCACTCTCGTGTGCCCCGGAGAACGGAGATTTTCCGGTGAGCATTTCGTACAGTAAAACACCGAAAGAGAAGATATCCGACCGATGGTCCGTTTCTTGTCCCTGCACCTGTTCCGGGGACATGTAGCCGAGTGTACCGACGGTACTCCCTGCTTTTGTCAATCGTGAAACACCGACGAGTTTTGCCAGTCCAAAATCCATCACTTGAACGATCCCGTCCTTGCGTATCATGATGTTCTCAGGTTTAATATCGCGATGAACAATTCCTTTTTCGTGCGCAGCAGCAAGTCCTTCAGCGATCTGGATCGCATAATCGATCGCCTGTTTCTGTGTAAGCGATGCTTTCTTCTCCTGCAGTGTCTGACCGTCAACGAATTCCATGACGATGAACATGTTCCCTTGGTGTTCCTGGATGTCGATGATGGAGCAGACATTCGGGTGGTTCAATGCAGCAGCAGATTGCGCTTCCTGAATGAATCGTGCTTTATCCTGTTCGGAAGCGGCAAGATGCGGCGGAAGGAATTTGAGCGCGACGAAGCGGTTGAGTTTGGTGTCGGTAGCCTTATAGACTACTCCCATACCTCCTTCACCTAACTTCTCTAAAATCTTGTATTGCGAAATTGTTTGACCAATCATAATTCTAAAGCCTATTGTAATTGATTCATTTTTTAATCGGTTCATTGAATCATTAAAGAACTTTGTGCGGACCAATGAACCAATGATAAAATGGACCGATGATTCAATGATACTATTTTTTCTTAAGCTCCTCGTTCCAGTTCATGACGAGGGTCGCCGGAAGTGATGCACCGTCCGCTCCTGTATATTGGATGAGGAATGTTTTCCCATCCTCGGAAACATCGAAGGGTCTCCCCACACCGTTGGTGTTCAGATCGAACAGCGGAGTGGTGCGTACGACCTCGAATGCATTTCCGGAGTATTTCACCGTCGCTGAAACGATCTTCTTATCTGCTGTCACGTAGATGATTTCATTGGTCCGGCGAACCCAACGTACGTTATCACCGCCGGCGACCGATACCTGCCATTTTCCGCCGCGGGGATCGAGCGTGCGTACGTACACTTCATTCTTCCCCGATTCATCCGACACATACGCGATCCATCGATCGTCGGGAGAGAATTGCCCACCCCCCTCATTGAATTCCGTTTGTTCCAACGGGACCAATTTCTTCTCCCCTTGTATGGAGAGGTATGCCATGTCCCATTTTTCACCCGAGTTTTTTCGGATACTTAATAACAATAACCGGCCATCTGAGGACAACGAAGTGATATATTTATCCAAAGGATCCGAATAGAACATTTCTTCCTTTCCCATTCCGTTGACATCTTTCATATAAATGCTGGCATTTCCCAATCGCGATGAGCTATAGAATACCTTATTCCCGTCCGGAGAAAATTTTGGAACGAGATCAGCTCTCTGGTCAAATGTGAACCGGGTGGAGATGTTTCGCGCAATTTCATAGATCCAGATATCATTATTTTTTCCGACCACATCTTCGCGGTCGAACACGATCTTTTTTCCATCATGGGAGAATCGTGCTCCAAATGCTACCGGACCGATCTTCAGATCGAAGGTGATCTTGCCGTTTCGGTCAACAAGATATAATGCCGGAGGTTTGGCATTTCCTGATTGGTAGACCAATACTCCATTTCGTGACACCGAAAAACTCGACCGGTTCTTCGAAGGATCGTACACCATCTTTTCAGCGATGGGAGCCGGATCACCGGTGAATTCCATGGTTCCGGGATCGAACGCCCGCGCGATGAGATTATTTTGAAGGACATACAACAGATACCCGCCGGCAAATTCAGCATTCGAAGGAACGTCCAGGATCTTCTTGCGAGCAGTGTCATCGATCGAAGAAACAAACAGCGACCCTTGCATAATACTGCTACCAAAGTGGTAGGTGGTGTACACAAAGTGTTTTCCGTCCGGTAAGAAAAATGGCCATCGATGAGAGCTTTCCGTATTGAGAGTATCCAGTTTCGTCAACTGGGATGGAACACCGCCGGCGGCCTGCACCTGGTACAAGGGACCGTTGGAGCCGGGCGCGAACACGATCGTCCCCCACTGATTCCATGAACCGCCGCGCCCGTTCGCAGCATCGCAGATCGTCGTTACGGGACCACCAACCGCATCCACCCGCATCAATTTACCGCGGGAAAAAAACGCAATGGATTTATTATCGTACGACCAGAACGGATATTGAGCACCGATGGTCCCCTCCAACATTACTGCAGTCAATGAATGGAGCGGACGAACCCATAATCGATTCTTTCCAAGGGAGTCGGTCGCAATGAACGCGAGCATTGTCCCGTCCTGTGATATTGCCATATTCCCGCCGTTCGACGTATTCATGACGTTCCCTTCTGGAGGAAGAATGAACGACTTCGTGACGGTCTGCGGGATGGAGAGTCGTTGTATAAAAAGATATCCGATGGTGCCAAGCACAACAACCAACAGAAGCGAGACTGCCATCCAGATGTTATTACGGATCCGAGATAAAAATCCTCTACCCGGCCCGCCGCTCTGTTCCGCTGATGCAGGTTCATATGCGGCAGATGAACGATTCGAGACATTCATCACCGGCCGTGCCGCTGTGATCCTGCTGGCGCGCTGCTTACTCGATTCTCTCCGGTATTTTTTCAGATCAACGGCGATCTGTCTGATGGATTGTGCACGTTCGTTCGGATCCTTTTCTAAACATTCAAGCACAACTGCATCGAGCGCGGGATCGATCTCCGGTTTGATGGAGGACATCGGAGCCGAATCGACATTCACGATCTCGTACGCGATGGCTGTTTCATGCACCCCTTTGAACGGCAGTTCTCCGGTGATGAGCTCATACATCAACACTCCGAAGGAAAAGATATCGGACCGATGATCTGCTTCCAATCCATGCACTTGTTCCGGGGACATATATCCTACGGTACCAACCGTGCTCCCTGCTTTTGTCAACTTTGAAACACCGTTCAGTTTCGCCAGACCAAAATCCATCACTTGTGCGATACCGTCCTTACGGACCATGATATTGTCCGGTTTAATATCGCGGTGCACGATCCCTTTCTCGTGTGCTGCTGAGAGTCCTTCAGCGACCTGGATACAGATATCGATCGCCTGTTTATACCCGATCGTTCCTTTTTTATCACGGAGCGTCTGTCCATCAACCAATTCCATTACAATGAACATGGTTCCTTCATTCTCTTGAATATCGATGATGGAACAAACATTTGGATGATTCAGCGCAGCAGCGGATTTTGCTTCCTGAATGAACCGCGCTTTGTCCTGGTCCGACGATGCCATGTGCGGAGGAAGAAATTTGAGCGCGACGAAGCGGTCGAGTTTGGTGTCGGTAGCTTTATAGACTACTCCCATCCCTCCTTCACCCAATTTCTCTAAAATCTTATATTGGGATATTGTTTGCCCGATCATATATTTTCCCTCCGGCTCCCGCTTTCGCTTCGCTCAGCGGGATTCTCAAATTTCCATCCGCTCACAAAAAACGTTCGCGGGGAAATTTGGAACATACCACCTTCACCAAGCTTTTCGATGATCTTATATTGAGATATTATTTGTCCTACCATAGGATTTATTCAGTTGTTGATTGAATCATTGATCCATTGAAGAGCAGTTATTTTTTTAACAATAAAACTTGCCAAAAATGCTTCCAATAAACTTAATGGAATAGCAAAGAGCAATAATCCTGTTGGAAGCACATTCATATTCCAAATCACTATCCACATTAATAAAAAACCTACAAACCAAGAAAGAAATGTAGTTTGAAGTAATGAAAATTTCTTAGCAATTATGAATATTGCAATAGCAAAACATAACGACCATAATCCCCAAACTGCACCATTAATTGGTTCAGAAGGAAATACAAGTCCGAGCTTTTTATAGTGTTCTGTCCAATAGGATTTGAGTATAAATTCGTTTCTCACAAATTCGGAAATACTTATCCAAATTGTCGCCAAGAAAATTGGTAAAATTGTCTTTTTCATTGTTCTCATATTATTGTTGCTTTTTCTGTTGTTGTGTCGTCCGCTATGCTTACACATAACAATGATTCAATGAATAAATGATCCGATGAAACAATGTCACTATTTTTTTCTAAACTCTTCGTCCCAATTCACGATCAGTGTAAGCGGAGCGGTCGCCAATGTACCTTTGGAGACCGACAGCAGGATCGAATTACCGTCGGGTGAGATATCCCGTACCGTTCCGTTCCCCATATTGATCCCTCCCACGTCCGATGGATTGAAATACTCCCGAACTGCTCCGACGGTAAACGTTTGACCGCTGCCGTTCACCTGAGCCGCCATGATCTTTCCACCGTTCAAATAATAGATCTCTTTTCCGTTATTCTTCCAAAAAGGAGCTCGTCCGCCGCTCGTGGAGACCTGCCACTTGGCTCCAGGACCGGGGAATGGTCTGACATAGATCTCAATCTTCCCTGATTCATCAGACTGGTAAGCGACCCACTTTCCATCGGGTGAGAACACCCCTGCTCCCTCTGAGAACTCTGTGTGCACGAACGGGACCGGTGTTCGGTCTCCGACCATCGGTATGGCCCAGATATCCATCTTAGTTTTGGGATCACCGCTGGAAGTGAAGAGAACATATTTACCATCATTGGACCAATCACTGGGAGCCTTCAGCAATGGAGAGGCAAACAATAACTTTTCATCCGTGGCTCCATTCGTATTCTTCTCAAAGAGATCATAATGACCATTACGGTTCGATGAGAATATGATACTCTTCCCATCGGGAGACCAGATCGGATTGGCGTCCACAGAATTATCGAACGTAAACCTTGTCTTCACCCCGCGAACGATATCCAGAAGCCACACATCGGCATTGCGGGCAGAGACCTCATAGAGGTCCATAACGATCATGCTCCCATCCGTTGACAGTCTGGCGTTCACAAAAACTTCCGGCTGACCGAATGAACGTTTCTTCGTACCATCAGGACCGAACAGCGCCAATTCAGGGACCGATGCAGCGCTTTTTCCCATATAGACCAGAACTCCGTTCTGCGACACAGTGAACGACGCAACGCTGTACCGTGTGCTGAAGTCAACTGACTCTGCGATCGGAAAGGGATCGCCTTTCAATTCCAATGCATCGGGATCGAACGTATGGGCCATGAGCGAATTCTCCCTCATATAAAGAAGATATCCGTTCGCGTACGCCGCATTGGAAATTCCGATGAAGAGCCGTTTGTTCACCGTTCCGTCCACTGAACCGACACAGATCGCATCAAGAGCACTGCCGCTGCCGGATGCGGTCGTTCGCGCAAAATATAAGAAGTGTTTCCCGTCCGGCAGAAAAACGGGATACCGATGTGTCTGTTCCTTCTTCGTTGTGTCAAGCGTCGTGAGCTGCACCGGGATACCGCCTGCCTCTGATACGACGGACAATCCGGTGCCCTGATCGACCGGTAGTACGATCTTTCCGTCCTTTCCCCATGTTGCACCGCGGAACGTTATCACATCACAGATGGTGAACGGAGGTCCTCCGCTCTTTTCTACCCTCTTCAATTTATTGTTTGAAAAGAATCCGATATAATGATTATCGGGGGACCAAAAAGGAAAGGCTGCACCCTGCGTCCCTTGAATTTCCATTGCCTGAAGTGCATCGATACGACGGGTCCATAAACTTGAATTGCCGGACGAATCGACCGCGACGAATGCGATCGTACTTCCATCAGGTGAGATCGCTATTTGGCCGCCGCCGACTGCATTGCTGTAATTATAATGCTCCGGACTTGGAATGAAAGCGCGGATCACTTTCCTCTCTTCACTGAACGGCGAGATATCCGGCACGAGCAGTATAATAATTACTGCTGTCAGGAATAGTGCAGAAAGGATAGCCCACACCGGCGAAGCGATGATTCGGGAGAGTGAAGTTCCGGTACGGACAGGAGACGCAGCAGATATATTTGACCATGCCGTCGAATTCGGTCCGACAGGTGTCATGGTCCGGCTGGCCCGTGAACGGCTCGATTCCCTTTTGAACCGACGGAGTTCCTTAGACACTTCAGCGACGGATTGATACCGCTCCGAAGGGTCCTTCTCAAGACATTCCAGAACGATCGCATCCAGCGCCGGGTCGAGTTCCGGTTTAATTGATGTCATCGGCGGGACATCGACATTCACGATCTCATAGAGGATGGCACTTTCGTGTGCGCCATTGAACGGCGAACGTCCGGCGATCATCTCATATAATAGAACGCCGAGGGAAAAGATATCGGAACGATGATCCGCTTCCTGTCCCTGTACTTGTTCGGGTGACATGTAGCCGAGCGTGCCGACGGTGCTCCCCATCTTCGTCAGACGTGACGTGCCGGCAAGTTTCGCAAGACCGAAGTCCATGATCTGCACGATGCCGTCCTTGCGGACCATGATATTCTCCGGCTTGATATCCCGGTGAATGATACCCTTTTCGTGCGCTACGGCAAGTCCATCCGCAATCTGAATACCGATCTCGATCGCCTGTTTCAGACTGATGGAAGATTTTTTGTCCATCAGCGTCTGTCCATCAACATATTCCATGACGATGAACATATTCCCTTCGTGCTCTTGAATGTCGATGATCGAGCAGACATTCGGATGATTGAGCGCGGCAGCGGATTTCGCTTCCTGAATGAACCGCGCTTTATCCTGTTCCGACGCCGCCATATGCGGCGGAAGGAATTTGAGTGCGACGAAGCGGTCGAGTTTGGTATCGGTAGCTTTGTACACTACTCCCATACCTCCTTCGCCTAATTTCTCAAGAATTCTATATTGCGATATAATTTGTCCAATCATAATTCACACCTTCCGCTTCCGCTTCTATTGCGCAAGAGCGGAATCCCCGCCTGCCGATTTGAAATACTTGCGGCGGGCAGGCTCGATGTTGCTTCCACTCGCTGTGCTCGCGGGCAACATCGGGACATCCCTCCTTCACCTAACTTCTCTAATATTTTATATTGCGAGATCGTTTGACCAATCATTTTTTTTCATCCTTTTGTGAAAATATTTTGTTCATCAAGGTGATCATTTCAAATCCAGCAATCCCTTCCAGTTCACGATGAGCGATAAATTGCTGCCGACTCCCGAATTGGCAGGACGGAAACTGAGATATTTATTTCCATCTTTTGATATCCCGTACAAATATGCATTCTGCGATCCGCCGGTTGTGAACAATGAAACCGGCTGATCGAAGACCGGACTGCCGTTTGCGAATGTCACATCGCATGCTTCGTAAGTGTCATGCGAAGTAGAATAATACATGATTCTTCCTTTTACCCAAAACGGAACGGCACCGCCGTCGGATGGAAGCTGCCATTTGCCAGCGATCCCTTTGAATGAGGAAACGTAGATCTTCGAAACTCCCGATTCAATTGTCTGGAATACAATCCATTTGCCGTCCGGAGAGAACCTTCCCTCGTTACCATCGATACCAAGCTTATCCACCGTCAGCGGTTTTTGAGTACTCTGAAGATCGAGCACGGCGAGTTCTGATCCTGATTCATTTCCGACAGAAATCAAAAGATATCTTCTGTCAGGCGATACATGTCGAGTGATAAAAGCAACAGTTTTATCACTCCCGGAAATCAGTAATTGATCCTCTCCGGATCCGTCAGAATTTTTCACAAAGATATTTGCTTTGCTGCCGTTGACATCAGCATTAAAAAAAACCTTCGATCCATCCGAAGACCAAATAGGATGGCTTCCTCCATATTGTCCGAATGTAAGACGCGTTCGCACCTTGCTCGCCATATCGTAGATCCAGACCACCGGCTGCTCGCCTTTCGAATCGATCTGATCGTATGCTATTTTGGAATTATCCGGAGATGTCTCCATATGGGTGAACGGTTCAAACTGACCGATGAGTGTTGTATTGCTTTCTTTATCAATCCAAAACAATTCGCTTGAACGGGCCGTACCGGCAAGAGAATATAATAACAAGCCGGTTTCGCTGACAGAAAAATCTGCCTTTGCCCTGGGGGTCCAAGAATTAATGTTCCCTTGAATAGAGACCGGTTTTCCCGTGAGAGAAAGTGTAGTTTGATCGAACGGCTGAGCAATAAGAATGCCCTGACGGAATGAGAAAAGATATCCCGATGCAAACATGCCATAGAAACCTTCATCAAGGATCTTTTTAGTCTCGGCAGTTTTCACAGAGCCGACATAAATTTCTGATTTTTTGCGGTCCGATAACGGTATCACCGAAAAAAGAAAATGCTCGCCGTCCGGCAAAAAGAACGGAAATCGCGGATGCCCTTTAAATGTGGAATCGAATGACGTCACCGGCCGTGGTGTACCGCCGGATGAGGAAACCGAGAGCAAATTAATATCCGTCACATTCGGAGAATAAACAATCTCACCGGATTTGCCCCATGCACCGCCGCGGCCAAACGGCGCATCAGTGATGGTCATGACCGGTCCTCCTTTTGCATCGATCGTCTTCAATTTACCGTCAGCAAAAAAACCGATCGATCGACCGTCAAATGACCAGAACGGATATTGAGCTTTCTCCGTACCTCCTAGTTGTTTTGTTTCATTGGAATTCAACGGACGGATCCACAGACCTGTTCGTGACAACGAATCCGTTCCGGAAAATACGATCAGTTGGCCGTTCGGAGATATTGCCGAGTGACCGCCAAGTCCGTCATTGTAATGTATCCCCGAAGAGATATTGATCGCAGCACTGATCACAGGATTCTCGATTACCGCGTTCGGTGCAACAATCAAACGAGATATTCCAAACCCTGACGCCAGCATGACAAGAGCAATGACCGTTGTTATTACAAAGGGAAATTTCCGTTGCGTAGCATCCGCCGTATCAAAGGATTGTTCTGAATTCATTGCGGAAATATTTTGCCGTGACGATGAAAGATTCGGCCTTGCGGCAGTGATCCTGCTTGCGCGCGAGCGGCTCGATTCGCGGCGGCTCCTTTTAAGATCGAGTGCCACCTGACTTGCCGATTGCGTCCGTTCCTTTGGATCCTTTTCAAGACACTCAAGAATGATCGCATCAAGTTCCGGGGTTATATCCGGCTTTACTGAGGACATCGGCGGAGAATCGACATTCACGATCTCATACGCAATCGCAGTTTCATGAACTCCTTTGAACGGAATCTGACCAGTGAACATCTCATATAATAGAACACCAAGGGAAAAAATATCAGAACGATGATCTGTATCCTGTCCTTGTACTTGTTCGGGCGACATATATCCAGCCGTCCCCACGGTGCTTCCTTCTTTTGTTAACCGCGATGCGCCTCGCAGTTTTGCCAGCCCGAAATCCATCACCTGCACAATACCGTCCTTTCGGATCATGATATTTTCCGGTTTGATGTCGCGATGTACGATCCCCTTTTCATGCGCAGCGGCCAATCCATCCGCTATTTGGATGCCGATATCAAGGGCTTGTTTTTGCGAGAGGACCGATTTCTTTTCCTGCAGAGTTTGACCGTCCACGAATTCCATGACGATGAAGTGTTTTTCATTTGCTTCTTCAATGCCATAGATCGTGCAAATGTTCGGATGATTCAACGATGCGGCTGCTTTGGCTTCCGTGATGAACCGTTCCAGTTCATTGGATCCAACTGAGACATGATCCGGAAGAAATTTAAGAGCAACAAAGCGGTCAAGTTTTGTATCCTGGGCTTTGTAGACGACACCCATCCCGCCCTCTCCGAGTTTTTCAACAATCTTATAATGAGAAATTATCTGTCCGATCATTCAAAGTACCTTTTTAATTATTTTTTGCAAGATTTTTAATTTCCTCGTTCCAATTCAGAACAACAGATATATTTTTATATGATATCCCTTTTGCAGGCTGCGTCGTAATAAAATATTTTCCATCCGAAGTAATATCATAGCTGATCCCGCTGTCTACATTCTGTGCAGGAAAATTCTTGATCAACACAGTAGGCACGCCGGCGGAGAATGTTGTCTCAGTAGAAACTGGAACAGCCATCACCTGTGAACTCTTCCGATAGTAAAGATATTTTCCGTCCGGAGACCAGCGCGGTTCTTCGGCAACATCGCTGGAAATCTGCCACTTCCCTTCCTTTTCAGGGAAGGAACGGACATAAATCTGATAGGAACCTGATTCGTCTGTAAGATAAGATATCCATTTACCGTTGGGAGAAAGACTCGATTCATATTCATCCCTCTTTGTTTCGAGATATTTCCACGGAGTTTTATCTCCCACTAATGGAATCACCAAAAGATCGGATTGTGCATTTTGCGTTAAATAGTCCACAAGAATAAATTTACCATCTCGCGACCAATGGTTCAAATAGACCCTGATATCTATTGCATCGAATAATACACGTTCTTCACCGCTACCGTCGAATGGTTTTACATACACTCCGGATTTTCCATCCTTTGTCCGTTTGAAATAGGCGATCGATCGACCGTCTGGAGACCATTGTGGGGTACGGTTCAAACCGCCGAATGTCAGCTTATTTAAAGTCCTGCTGGCGATGTCAAAGACCCAGATGTCAAAATTCTCGCCGTCACGGATCACCACAGCGACCTTTTTATTGTCCGGAGAAAGCTTTGGTTCCAAATACGGATGATTGCTGGAATCGATGACCGTCGTTTCTCCTTTCAAGCTGATCTTTACGATCTTTCGGCTCTCTCCTTCAACAGCTCCCGGCAAATAGACCAGCGTTCCATTATCCGAAACGACGTAATTGGTAATGCCGGTCGTTGTTTCGCTGTACACTCCCTGCACGACCGGAAGCGGCTGCCCTGTGACTTCCAACTTATCGGGATCGAATGGTACGATATATAATACACCTGACCGTGAAAATAACAAATGACCTGTCGATACATATTTTGCATTGCTTGCACCGCGAAAGACTGTTTTCCGTTCGCCTGTTTCTATATCAACTACATCGATGCGAGCGTTCTCATAATAATCAGGACTGGAGATGAGACCCACAGTGAAAAGAACATGCCTTCCATCCGGCATGAACGAGGGCCACCGATGTGTCCGTTCGTTCTGTATCGTGTCAATGGTCGTAATACTTTTTGCGGTGCCTCCATCTTGAGAAACCATTTTTAATTCGGAAACGGCGAACGGTGAAAAAACAATCATCCCTTTATTACTTGATGTCCCCCCTCTGTTATCCGGTGCGTCGGCAAGAGTGATCGGTGTTCCACCGCTGAGCGAGATCTTTTCCAGTTTGGCGTTCCTGAAAAAAATCAGCCACTTATCATCCGTGGAAAAGAACGGCGACGATCCGTTTTCAATCCCTTCAATGGGAGTGGATTCCATGGAACTCATTTTCCGAAGGTAAAATTTATTATTCGCCTTGAAGACGATCAACGTGCCGCTGTGCGAAATCGTCAGAGCAGGATAGGAATTGATGTCCAGTACTTTGTCTTCACCGATATCCAGCGAAAATTTTGTTATGATTTGTTCAGCAGAAGGTGCCCGCAACATCAGCCATGTTGTTACTAATGCAGCGGTCAACAACAGTATGATGACCCAAGGGAAAACGCTTGAGCCGAAGATCTTTGATAGATCGATCCGGCGGTTCATCAGTTCAAGAACGAATGAACCTGACGGTTTATCAGAATTCTTCGGTGAAGTTGAAGAGTGACTTGAAGAACGCAATACTGAATATGCACGGCTGTTCGTCTGCCCTGTGGATTTTTTTATCTTGCGCAGATCTTTTGCCAGTTCTTTTGCAGACTGGCAGCGGTCATCCTTTTCCTTCTGAAGACACTCGAGAATAATATGGTCGAGTTCGGGATCGGTCCCTTCTTTTAGCGCCGAGATAGGAGCAGGATCAACATTGACGATCTCATACATGATCGCCGTTTCATGGACACCTTTGAATGGCGATTCACCGGCAAGTAATTCATACAGAACTACACCAAGAGAGAAAATATCAGTCCGGTGATCAACATCCAAACCTTGAACTTGTTCCGGCGACATATATCCCATTGTTCCCATCGTCGTCCCAGCCTTGGTCAACCGCGAAACATTCCCTGATGTATACAACTTTGCCAGTCCAAAATCCATGATCTGCACAATACCATCTTTACGGATCATAATATTGTCAGGTTTGATATCCCTGTGAACAATACCCTTTTCATGAGCGGCAGCCAATCCTTCAGCAACCTGAATTCCAATTTCCAGGATCTGTTTTTGTCCGAGATTCTCTTTCTTTTCCTTTAATGATTTTCCATCGACAAATTCCATGACAATAAATAATTGCCCGTCATGTTCTGAAATGTCGTGGATGGTGCAGACATTCGGATGATTGAGTGCCGAGGCAGACTTCGCTTCCTGAATGAATCTCGCTTTATCCTGTTCCGACGCCGCAAGATGCTGCGGAAGAAATTTGAGGGCGACGAAGCGTTCAAGTTTGGTGTCTTGTGCTTTATAGACCACACCCATTCCGCCTTCACCGAGTTTTTCAAGAATCTTATAGTGAGATATTGTTTGTCCGACCATAATTTTATTTTTTGTCCTTAAATTCTTCAAACCAGTTTTCCACCAACACCATCGTCGACTTTTCCGAACTTCCTATATTTTTCACTCCAATAATATTTTTGCCATCTCTGGAAACAGCGTATCTAAAAGAATACCCTGTTTGCAATGTCACACCGGCGGAATCTTCGGAGAAGAGACTCCTCGGATTCTCAGATTGAAAAACAGGACTTGACGTCACTGTTGCGGACATCAGGGAATTCCTTCTGGGCGACACAAAAAATATTTCATTGCCAACCCACTGAGGGAACACTCCTCCCTCGAACGATATTTGCCATTGCTGATCGGCTTGCGGAAATGATGTCACATAAATTTCCGCCTGTCCGCTTTTATCCGATTGATAGGCAACAAATTTACTGTCCGGAGATAGACACGGATAATTTTCAGTAAACCGCGAAGTGAACAATTCCCTGGGTTCATTCTCCTTCCCATATTCGCAATACCATATGTTGTTTTCATTCAGAACGGTATCCCCAACTGTATACACAATGTATCGACCATCAGGCGACCACTCCGGAGAAGTTTCATTCAACACGGAATGAATCAGTGGACGAGCAAATGCCGTACCATTGGTTGGTTGGATATAAATATCTGTTCGGTCAAAAAATCCTGATTGAAGAATGATGTTCTTACCATCGGGCGACCAAACCGGTTTCCAGGGTTCCCGGATATCAAACGATAGTTGGTATTTTGTCCCTTTGGTGATGTCGTGAATCCATATATTGAATGCACCTCCTTCATCCACTGTACTTGTTGTTGCGATCAATTTCCCGTCCGGTGAAAGGGCAGGTGAATGAATTTCCATCTGCGGCTGACTTATTTTTTTCAGTACTTGTCCTGATCGGGAGAAGACAATAAGCTGCTCGCCTTTAATGCCGTTTCCGGATTCAAGGTACAAGAGCATGCCGCTTTTTGATATACTGAATTGGCTAACATTTCGCGCCGCCAACAACGGATTGCCCGTGATCCGCAGCGACGAAAGATCGAATGGCAAAGCCCATAAATCCGAAACAGATCTCCCACGTGATGATAGTGGAACAAGAATGTAACCGGCGGGTGAGTATACCGCTCTTCCATTAAGTGTGTTCACATCGGATGAAACGTACACTTCTTTACGGCTCTCTTTCGTTTGCACAATAAGTCTGCCTTTCCCATCAAACGAATAAAGAGTGATAAGTAACGTCGACCCGTCAGGCAACACATCCACATGATTTACATTTCCCTGAATCGTAGAGAATACAGAGTCTCCTCCGCAAATCGGTCTCAATTCTCCACCCGTCGCCGGAACTTTTTGGAATGTGTTCCATCCGTTATTCTTCCACGTATTGACCACAATGGAATCATCGGTTCCCCAAAATCTGGGATAACAATTTTCTTCCGTCACGATAATCAAACTATTCCCTGCACCATTGGCGGAAACCCTGCGAAGATCATGACTTTTATTCCCCAGTGTAAAGTAGGCAAGGTACTCGCTGTTCGGAGACCAAAAAAGGTTTTCAACAATCTTATCATTCTTAATTTCTACCGGTTCCATGTTGTCCAATTGACGGATCCACAATTTCTCACCGATGGAATATGCAATTTTTTTTCCGTCAGGCGACAGAACCGCGATGGAATAATTTGTCGTCCATTGGAATTTTCGTACTTCTTTTGCAGGTTCAGGATATAGATTCCATGTGATGAATGCCGCCAGCATCGCTGCAACAAGTATTGATACCGCAAAAATGATATTAATAGATCCGTTCAATCGTAATAACGACTGATTATTGTAACCTGACGAAACTCTTGAATCAGTGTTTTCAATTTTGTTTACGAAACTTTTTCGACTTGCACTTGTTTTCCCTGAATCGCGTTTGATACGCCTCAGGTTCCTGCTGATTTCAGCTGCAGACTGAATTCGTTCTGATGGATCTTTTTCTAAGCACTCCAGAATGATCGTATCTATAGCCGGACTTATCTCCGGTTTAATTGTGGAAATCGGTACAGCATCAACATTCACGATCTCATACATAATCGCTGTTTCATGAACCCCTTTGAACGGCGATTCTCCCGCAAGTAATTCATATAATACAACACCGAGCGAAAATATGTCGGTGCGATGGTCGACATCAAGTCCCTGCACCTGTTCGGGGGACATATACCCCATCGTTCCCATGGTCGTGCCGGCTTTTGTCAGGCGGGACACATTACCTGTGGAATACAATTTTGCCAATCCAAAATCCATGATCTGCACGATGCCGTCTTTCCGGATCATGATATTGTCCGGCTTGATATCTCTGTGGACAATTCCTTTTTCGTGCGCGGCGGCGAGTCCTTCAGCAACCTGGATACCGATCTCGAGGATCTGCTTTGCACCGAGTTGTTCTTTTTTATCCTTCAGGGACTTTCCATCGACGAATTCCATGACGATGAATAATTGGCCTTCGAATTCAGAAATATCATGAATGGTGCAGACATTCGGATGATTCAAGGCTGATGCGGACTTCGCTTCCTGAATAAAACGTGCTTTATCCTGTTCCGATGCAGCAAGATGGGACGGAAGGAATTTCAACGCGACGAAGCGATCAAGCTTGGTGTCGGTCGCTTTATAGACTACTCCCATCCCACCTTCACCCAGCTTTTCGAGGATCTTATATTGCGATATTATTTGTCCGAGCATAATTTTGGTAGCCGATTCACTGAAGTTTTTTACAAATATCTCAAGGGTTTATTGTTTTTGTAACTCAGTATTCCAATTCGATACCAAGTTGATGGGTTTTAAAAGCTGTTTATTGTCCAATAATTTAATGATAGCGATCTTATTCCCATCCGGGGTCACATCATAAATCGATCGAGCGGGATTTCCTTCGATATCGGAATGAAAGAGTTTGACAGGATTACCGGCTTCAAGGTTCCCGTTTTTCATTGAAACGGGCACTTCAAAGAGATTTTGATCAGGATCGACATACATTATATTCTTTCCGAATTTAGTCCAATGCGGCATTACTCCGCCACTTGTCGATATCTGCACTTTTGGACTTTTCAGATCGGATGCGAGCGCATATACTTCAGATCTCCCTGTTTCATTCGAGGAGAATACGATCCACTTGCCATCAGGAGAAAATTCGGCATTCATTTCAGAAAAATCCGTGCCTGCAATAATAATAGGATCGCGTTTCCCTTCAAGTGGCAGCATAAAGATATCGCGCTGTGAATTCGAAGACAAATCCGCAAACAATAAGAATTTACCATCGAGTGAAAGATCGTACGGAACCATATCGCCCGTTGACTGATACAACACCTCATTTTTGCCGTTCGACACAAATGATTTTCGAACAATATCTCCCCTCATTGCATAGATCATTGCATTCCCGTCGTGCGACCACACAGGATCATCTTCTTCTGCATCATCAAAAGTAAAACGAGACATTGTACCGCGTGCCACATCAATAATCCAGATATCAGCACGTTCCTGATTAATATACCGAGTGACCGCGATCTTCGAGCCGTCATCAGAAAACTTTGGATCATCAAACGAAGACTTTGTGTCGAACTGTTTTATTCCCTTCCCCGATCTGTCCAGGATCTGAATCACCGCATTATCGTATGATGAACCTGCAGCATAGACCAGCAATCCATTCTGCGATACCGAATAATTACTTTTGCCATAATTCCCTATACCGGCAACTTGCTGTGCAACAATGTTCGCTTCGCCTTGTACTTCGACAGCAACAGGATCGAATGGCTGGGCAAAGAGTACCTTTTCCTGAATGGAGAGGAGATAGCCATTCGCATATTGCGCGTTCACTGCATTTGGTACAAGCAATCGACTATCATTGGAACCGAAAGAATATGCATACACTCCATCCATAAATGAAGAATCCTTTGACGCAACAAATCTATTATAGAGAATAGTTTTTGCACCATCGAGCATGTGCGGATACGTTATCACTTCACCTTTTTGAGCAGGAACGATCGTGGTGACGGCTCCTCCCTGTGAGGGAACCCGCAAGATTCCGCGTTTTTGCCAACTGCAGAAATAAATACTTCCATCTTCACTCCATGTTGCACCAAATGGCGTGTCCCACTCACACAGCGTTAATAATCCTCCGCCATGTGCGTCGGTTCTCTTCATTGATTTTTCAGCAAAGAATCCTATATATCTACTGTCCGGTGACCAAAAAGGGAACAGAGCCTTTTCGGTCCCGGGTAATTCGATTGCTGAGAACGTTGAAAGTGTACGAACCCATAGTTTCCGAACTCCTCTTGGATCCTCTCCAATGAATGCCAATTTTGTCCCGTCCGGTGATAACGCCAACATACCACCATCTATGACCAATGATGTATCCGGAAAAAGGATACTGGAGCGTATGAGCGGTTGACTGGTTGCTTTTGGAAAAAGATATAAATACGAAATAATAGTAGTCGTAATAAAAAAGACAATCGCTGCAGTATATGGGAGAACACCAGAAATCCGAAAAGAAGATGGGAATGAATTTGAACCGGCGTTATGGTGCACATTGGACAATGCATTAGTCGAAAACGTTCTGCTTGCCCTTGAACGACTTGATGTCCTTTTAAATCTATTCAGATCGATCGCCGCCTGTTTAATGGATTGCATCCGTTCGTTCGGATCCTTTTCCAGGCATTCTAAAACGATCCTATCCAATTCCGGATCGAGCCCGGGCTTCAGTGTTGAAGGAGGCGGGACATCGACATTGACGACCTCGTAAAGAATTGCACTTTCGTGTGCACCGTTGAAGGGTGACCTTCCCGTCAGCATCTCATACAACAGGACGCCAAAGGAGAAAATGTCCGAACGGTGGTCCGTTTCCTGTCCCTGCACCTGTTCGGGCGACATATATCCTAAGGTGCCGACCGTGTTGCCTGCTTTCGTCAAACGCGATGCACCGACCAATTTTGCCAATCCAAAATCCATCACCTGCACAATACCGTTTTTACGGACCATGACGTTCTCCGGTTTGATATCCCGGTGAACGATGCCCTTCTCATGCGCTGCAGCTAGTCCTTCAGCGATCTGGATAGCAACATCGATCGCCTGCTTTTGTGTGAGAGAAGACTTCTTCTCCTGCAGCGTGACACCGTCAACGAATTCCATCACGATGAACATTTGCCCATCAATGTCCTGGATATCAATGATCGAACAGACGTTCGGGTGGTTCAACGCAGCGGCGGATCGTGCTTCCTGAGCGAATCGGGCCTTATCCTGCTCCGATGCGGCCATGTGCGCAGGAAGGAATTTGAGCGCGACGAAGCGGTCGAGTTTGGTGTCCTGGGCTTTATACACAACTCCCATCCCACCTTCACCGAGTTTCTCAACTATTTTATATTGAGATATAGTTTGACCAATCATATATACCTCTGACAGCTCCCGCTAAAGAACAGCGGGATTCTGAAAATTCCTGCATCTCGCTGAGAAACGCTCGTTGGGAATTTTCGAACTTCACCAAGTTTTTCTAGAATTTTGTAATGTGAAATTGTTTGACCAATCATCTCGATTACTTTCTTTGATACTCCAGTAAAAAATTATTGCTTAAACAAATTATCTATCTTTACAATGCTCGTTTTTCGCCGCTGTTTTGTGTAGGTTAAAACCTTGTCTGCATATTCAGTTCTATAAAATTTGAGATTATCTCCGGGTGAAATATTCATGATCTTTGTTTTTTTTCGGGATCGCAAATCTATTTTCCACAACGCAGTTCTGTTCGCTAGCACATAATACCCGGTTGACTGAGAAGGATTCACCCAAGAGAATTCTTCAGCCTTTAACAACAAGGTTCCTTTAGCATTCGGATTTTTCGACAGCTCTTGTCGCGAGACAATGTAACCATCAGATTTTCCATCCAGATATCCAATTGCTGTATTGTTTATAATCGGAAAAGCATAAACTGTATCTCTGAAAAATATCTTTTCTTCTCCGGTGCGGATATTGAGAAGATGTGTCTCGTTATACTTTGGAAATTTTTTATCCTTGGAAGAATTGCGAACAATGGTCACAAGAGAATCGGAAATCCAATAATCAACAACTCCCTCTCCAAGATCCTGAATACGGCGTCCGCCAGCAATATCCATGATCTTTGCTCCCAAATAATCAATTCCTTCATTCCGACTATATTCCAGAAATGCCAGCAACTTTCCGGAAGGAGACCATATTGGTTCTTCTCTTGAAATAGCCGGGTGGAACGGGAATAAGATTTCCTGTCGTCCTCCTGAAAGATCACGGATCATTAGTCCATCCCACATAACAGGATTCAATATTTGAAGTGCAATGGATTTACCATCGGGAGAAATATGCGCCCGTGCGATATTCTCATCCGGATAAACCTGATGATTTTCTGTTCCATCAGTATTGACCATCCACAGTGTGGCAGACTCTGTCCGCTGCGAAAAGATCATCCGATTAGCTGCATTCGAAAATGAAATACCGTAATCGGGTCCCGCCCCTCTGGTGATCTGTATTGCATCACCCCCATTTTCGGGAATTGCCCAAATATTGAAATTACCGCTTCGATTCGAGGAATACAGTATATACCCATTGTCTGTCCATGCCGCTTCGTCGATGATCTTTTTGTCAAAGGTCATCTGTGTTTCATTTCCTGAAGCAAGGTCACGGATGAATATCTCGTTGAAATCTCCTTTCATCGGTCTGGTAAAGATAATTTTTTTACCATCCGGAGAAACTTTGAATGTAAAATAATTTAGCCCGCCTTCCATGAGAGAATCGATAAATTCGATCCGTGCGTCAGATCCCTGCGGAGAAACACTCCAGTATTCCCGCCAACCGGAACGGCTTGGAGCACGATTACCCACGCTCCCTCGAAAGAAGAATATTCGATCCCCCGCCGCATTCCAACTGGGGGCAAGTCCAGTATCGACAATAACCCGGGATGATCCGGTAAGCACCGAAACCACACATATCTCCGATATATTTTTACCATTCTGTCTGCGTCCATAAGTGATTGTACTTCCGTCGGGAGAGAATTTCGCCGTTGCCGCATTTCCAAGATCTGCCGAAGAATCATTTGTCAATCGTCTGCTCTCACCCGTTTCGATGAACATCATATAAATATCCCAATTACCCTTTACATCTGAACCTGGAAATGCAAGCCATTTTCCATCAGGAGACATATCAGGATATTGATATTCTGTCGCCGGAATTTGAAGGATCGATGTAGACATTTCCGAATTTATCTTTGGGTATGAGGTTCCAAACATCAGCCAAATGATCAACGCAAAAATCGCCGCAACAGCTGCGATCACTCCTATTTTTACGGTAGTGTTTCCAAAGATGCCGGACGGGATCCTTGATTGAATTTCGGATTGAACCGCAACCGGTATCTGATCTGATTGTGTTTGTTGAATGTTCGGAGAGCTTCTCATCACCTTCGATGTTTTACGCATCGCTCTCTTCAGATCGGCAGTGATATCGTCAAAATGCTGGTACCGTTCGGCAGGATCTTTTTCCAAACATCGTTGAATTAAATTGACAACAATAGGAGAAAGATCCGGAACAAATTGTGTAATGTTCTGCGGTTCTTCATTGACGATGGAATACAGCATCGCCGCTTCGTGTTCACCGCGGAACGGAAGTCTGCCTGCCATCATTTCAAATAGCAGCACTCCAAATGAAAAGATGTCGCTGCGATGATCGACTTCGCCCCCCTGGATCTGTTCCGGAGCCATATATCCGAGTGTACCAACCGTACTCGAAGTGCGGGTCAATTTCATCGCACCTTTTAACTTTGCAAGGCCAAAATCCATCACTTTCGCCTGACCCTTGGATGAAAGCATGATATTATCGGCTTTGATGTCTCTATGTACTATCCCTTTCGTGTGTGCTTCTTGAAGTGCATCTGCAATCTGTGCAGCGATCGCTATTGCATCGTCAATTTTTTTGAAGGGAATCTTTTCAGAAAGTGTTCCGCCTTCTACGTATTCCATTGCCATATATAATTGATTATCATGCTCCTCAACTCCAAAGATGGTACAGATATTCGGATGATTCAATCCCGCTGCCGCTTTCGCTTCCTGCAGGAAACGTGCTTTTGCCGTTTCATCCCTATTCACTCTCTCGGGAAGGAATTTAAGTGCAATCGTACGATCAAGCGTGGTATCCTGGGCTTTGTAAACAACACCCATTCCTCCTTCACCTAACTTCTCAAATATTTTATAATGCGATATTAAAGTACCTATCATAAATTTTTATCATTGTATGTAATGATTGTCCCGACTCGAATATTGTCCGAGTCGGGATTCAATTTGAAACTGACAAAGAGCAGACGACAAAACCGAATGAGTGTTTTAATCGACGATGATCTTAGGAGGGGAACCACCTTCAGCAAATTCCATCGGGCCAAGACAGAACGCTGAGTATGTATAAATTCCCTTCGCAACTTTTCCTACACCAAGAGTAAGTTTCTTTCCGTTTTTTATAAATTTTTTATGACCGCCAAACAGAGAGTCTCTATCAAACTGAAAATATACATCAGTTCCTTCGGCATGAAAAACTATCTTCTGTCCCGGAACGACATGAACCGACGTGTTGGTTGTCCCGGTCAATACGACCTTCCAAACGCTATCGATTTTTGTGATCGAAACATCAACTGCCTTCGGCAGAGTGGTCTGATCTTGCTGTGGTCCGAAACCGCCTATGAACAGCAGCAGAACCGGAAGTGCAATGACTTGAATAAATATTCTCATGCAATACTCCTCTATTGTGATTGTGGAATGTTGACGAAGCTATATCATTAGTGTTGCGATATTTTTGTAATAAGAGCTTTGTACTTCGGATCGGAATACATCTCCCTCAGCTCCGGTTGATTCGATATCTCGCTGACAGAATATCCGGCCTCAAGCGCTTTCCCGATCAATTCAATTGCGCGTTCTCTCTCGCCTATTCGTTCAAACGTAGTTCCGGCGTGGAACAAAATCGCTGCATCATTCCTGTTGAGTTGGAGCGAACGCTCATTGCAAATTCTGCTGCTGTCCACATTTCCAACCATCGCATAATATCCTCCAAGAGAGACCAATATATCAGCATCGTTCGGGTTCACTGCCAACTGATGCCGTGCCAATGCAATTGCACACCGGAACATTTCAATTGATTTTTCCCTAACATCGTTACTCCAGTAATAAGCCGAAGCAAGATTTCCGGTCACCACATGATCGTTTGCATTATATGTAAGTGCACGTTCATACCATTGCGCTGCCTCGGTGAATCGTCCTTCCACATAATAGAGTGTTCCAAGATTCGATGCAGTACGGTACGATGGACTGATCTTATAGGAATGTTCAAACGTCTCTCTGGCGTCGGACCAATGTTCAAGAAAGTAATACATCCCGCCAAGATTGTTGTATCCACGATAGTTGTCAGGTGTTAAACTGATCACTTTCTTAAAGGACGTAATCGCATCATCATAGCGGTTGTTCTTGGAATAGAAAACTCCCAGGTCATTGTAACCGCCCCAATAATCTGGTCGTAGTTCAATTGAACGACGATATGTCTTCTCAGCATCTGCAAAACTTCCCTTCGCTTCATACGCTTTTGCAAGACCTCTGTAAATTTCTGCGCTCGATGGATCATTTTTAAGAGCCGCTTCAAATAATCGAATTCCTTCGTCCGGTTTTCCGGTTCCTGTGTAAACCATTCCCAGAGTAATATTCACGGAAGAAAGGTTTGCATTCAATGATTGTGCCTTTTTGCATTCGGCGACCGCATCATTTACTAATCGCGTATCTTTACCCGCTTCATACATCCGCCAGAACGCTTCACCTAACGCAGCATGAGCTAATGCATACATGGAATCTTTTTGGATCGCCTGCCGAAATGAAACAACAGCATTATCGATATTCTCTTCATTTTCATATCGTAACAACAGACCACGACCGCGAAGATAATATTCAAACGCCGCAGGGACGGATGTCCCGCCTGATTGAAGAACACTTCGTATTTCTGGATTCAATTCCAAATGAAGCATCTCAATTATTTTTAGAACCGATTCGTTTTGTAATGAGGCCAAATGGTCTCGCGGAAAATCGATCGAGGCTGAACTGATCTGTCTTACCAATACCGGATCGATAAGATTGATCGTGAGACGATATCCAACTTCGATCGACTGCAAGGATCCATCGACAACCAATGTTACACCAAACGACTTACGAGCGCCCTCAGCACTTTTAATATCTGCATGCCTAACTTCTTTCGCAGGAACCACCCAAAGAGAACCGTGAAAATGTTCCAGTTGTGTGAGCTGACTTGTCATTGTCTCCGTGAGACCATCACACAACACCTGCAGATTCACATCATTTCCTATGTTTGTGATCGGCAGAACAGCTAAATGTTTTTGTTCCGGTACCGTTTCACCTCCAACAAGTTGATGCGCTCTGTCCCGAAAGCCGGATGGTATAAATACAACGAGAGCCAGCATTCCTGCAAACAAAAATAATAACGCTATCACACGCCGCGGACTGAATGGAAAAGATCTCACACCATTTCCCGACCGCGCTGTTTCCTTCACTGCCACAGTACCGCCCGAAAGAACATCGTCAAGATCTTTGCATAATTCCTCAGCGGTCTGATACCGGTCATCCGCACTTTTTGAAAGACACCGGCGGACAATGGCGTCCACGGACGATGAGACGTTTTGTTTCCGTAGTGATGGTGCCGGCGCTTCCTCATTCAGGATCTGGTAGAGCATCGCAGAGCTGTAGGGTGCAGAGAACGGTCTATCACCAGTCAGCAATTCGAACAACACCACACCCAGCGAATATATATCTGCGCGTTGATCGACAAGTTCTCCCCTCGCTTGCTCCGGCGGAAGGTAACCCATGGTTCCAACTGTCGAACCGATCGTGGTCAGGTCCGAACGATCTGCAACCTTTGCCAGTCCGAAATCCATGATCTTCACTCTTCCATCCGGCATCCGCATGATGTTGCTGGATTTGATGTCGCGATGAATGATCTTCTTCGCATGAGCGGCTCCGAGTCCTTCCGCTATCTGTCGGACGATCTGCAGGCACGACTTCTCATCCATCGTTCCAGCAATCTCCAGAAGTGTAGTTCCTTCAATCAGTTCCATCACAAAATACATATGACCATCGTGCGTACCGATATCATGGACAGTACACACAGACGGATGATTAATGGACGATGCAGCCCGTGCCTCCTGAAGGAACCGTTCCTGTTCGGATGCAGAAACGGAAAGTCCGGATGAGAGAAATTTTATAGCGACATCGCGATCAAGACGAGAGTCGTGGGCTTTATACACTACGCCCATTCCCCCTTCGCCGAGTTTTTCAAGAATCGTATAGTGCGATATCGTTTGGCCGATCATAGGATTTTTTCATTTGTTGATTTATTCATTGAACCATTGAAGAGCACCTGTATACCATTCAGTCAATGATACGATGAACCGATGATTCAATTTTATTTATTGTACAAGCTTCTGAAACCGTTTATTGTTTTTCAGCGGCCGCCACGTCGGATCCAGTTTTAAATATGCCGGCGAGAGCTCTGACGGAATCGTCATAAGGCGTTCGAGAAGATCCAGAGCTTTCTCATGCTCCCCGATCATGACATAGATCTCGGCAAGTTCCAACAAGCGGAATGAACCGCGCCATGCTTCCTTCTCAATCGGAAGCATATCTACGCCGCGTTTCCCATATTGAAATGCCATATCTTTGTTTCCAAGTCCGGCATATGCGATCCCGAGTGCGCTATACACCCGCTCGTCATCGGCATTCAGCTGCAGTTTCTTTTTCAGAAATACCACGGAACTGTCATAATATTTTTTTGCGAGCTGCTGATTGCCGCGGAACTCTTCCAGGCGCGCACGTAGCAGCACCGTGGGGACAAAACTGAATTGCGTGTTCAGCAACGCATCCGTATTGGCGGCTGTCATCACGGAAATTGCAGCATCATATTTTCCTTCAGCCTGGTTGACCAAAAATTCCATATAGTCGATCGAAAATTCCGTCTCTTCCATCTTTCCTGCCCGCCGCGCTTCCGTCAGTATTGAGTGTGCCGCTGACAAATCGCCTTTCCACAACAGCAGATTCTTGATCTTATCCCAATACGTCACAATGATATCCGGCGCAAGCTCGAGTGAACGGTCCTGGTAGGAATCCGCTTCTTCATATTTTCTCATCAACGTCAACGTCTCACCCAGCTGACGAAGAATGTCCGATGCACGGGGATTCGCTTCGATGGAGCGTTTAAACGCGTCAATGGAACCCTGCAAATTTCCCTGCCGCCGCATGACCGCCGCAATTCCATAATGCACCTGGGCATTGTTCGGACGATACTTCAATGCAAGATCGAATTCCTTCAGCGCATTGGTATAATCAAGTTTCGTGTGATAATGGAACCACCCCATGGCTTCATGTGCTTCCGACAATTCCGGAGCAAGTTCGATCGCTTTCTCAGCAGCCTCACGGGCCATTGCGATACGATTTGAGGTTCGGTCATAGAAGAACCAATAGAAACTTGCGTGCGCTTTTCCAAGTCGTGCATAAGCGGCAGCAAATTTCGGATCGAGACGGACCGCCTTCGTGAATAATTTTATGGCGATCTCCTGATCGGATTTGGCGACACTTCTGTCGGCATATTCCACTGCCTGCAGATAATTGTCATAGGCCTCTGAATTCTCTGTGAGCGACGTGGTCAGAGAATTATGTTCATTCTTTGCCAACGCAATATTCATCGCTCCAGCGACCCGGCTGGCAATATCGGATTGCAATTTGAATGCGCTGGAGAGGACCGATTCGATCGATTCCGACCAAGCCTGAGTCTCATCTTCAACACGGATGAGCGTCGGATTCACACGGACGTTCGTTTTGCCGTCCACGGTTTCCCAGCGGACTGTCCCTTGAAGAACATAATTCACACCAAGCTCTTCGCCGATCTGTTTCAGTGTTTTCGTCGTCTTTTTGTATTGCACGGCGCTGGAACGTGCGATCACTTTCAACCCGGAGAGTCCTGACAATCTGCTCGTCACTTCATCCGTCATTCCGTCAACGAAGTAATCTTTATCCGCCGGACCGAGATTCTCGAATGGCAGTACGACGATGATTTTTTTATCATCTCCTCCTATAAATACCGAAAGAAGAGAATTCCTCGCAATAAAAAGTGAAATGATCACGGCAACTGCGATTATTGCAATGATGTATTTCTTCTTCATGAAATCATTGATGCCTCGCGAAGAACTGGCAGCCGCAATTTTTGACGGTGCTTGTTTTGGTAGAGGATGCTCTTGTGTCCTGAAAACTCTTGTTGATTCCTTCTTCAACCGGCGGAGATCAACAATAATTTCAGACATTGATTGATAACGATCTTCCGGATCTTTCTCCAACGATTTCTTCAGGATATGAAAGAGCTCCTCAGGAATATCATTCCGGAATTTTGACGCTGGTTCCGGTTCTTCGTTGACGATGGAATACATCACCGCAGCTTCATGCTCACCGCGGAACGGCATCTTTCCCGTCGTCATTTCGAATAATACTACACCATAAGAAAATATATCAGAACGTGTATCCGCTTCGATTCCCTGGATCTGTTCAGGAGACATATACGCAAGGGTGCCAATCGTGCTTGATGTTCTCGTCAGTTTCAACGAACCTTTCAACTTCGCCAAACCAAAATCCATCACCTTGATCTGGTTCTTGGAATTCACCATGATATTTTCCGATTTGATATCGCGGTGAATGATCCCTTTGCTGTGCGCTTCCTGCAATGCTTCGCCGATCTGAATTCCGTAATCCACCACCTGCTTGATGTTCAACGGAGATGATGATGCCACTTTATCGCGTAGCGTCATGCCGTCCACAAGTTCCATTTCAATGAATTGTTGGCTTGTCCCATCGGGGCCCTCAACCTCGTCAATACCGTAGATCGTGCACACATTCGGATGATTCAATGCGGAGGCAGATTTGGCTTCCTGGAAGAATCGGGATTTTTCCTGTTCGGACTTTGCCACATGCGCCGGAAGAAATTTGAGAGCGACAAAACGATCGAGTTTGGTATCCTGGGCTTTATAAACAACGCCCATTCCACCTTCACCGAGTTTCTCAACAATCGTATAATGTGAGATCTTCTGACCTATCATTTGTTCACCACTCCCCGAAGTTTGTTAAGTCTATTTTTTGCGTCAATGAATTCAGGCAAATCTTTGTCTGCCTGTTCCCACTTCTTTAAAAATCCCTGATAGGACTGTATCGCTTTTTCTTTCTGACCGGTCTGCTCATACAGTGTTCCCAGAGTATAAAATGAAATGGGATAAAAGAATATCAATTGGTAATCCGTTAAACCACTCAGCGTAAAACGCGAATTGGTAATGTCTTCCAGAACCCGGATCGCTTCAGGAATATCATTATTCCCGATCAATGCTTTTGCTAACGGATAACAATACAACGAACTCCCTTTGAGTCCGACATTGAAACTGGATTTTCTCAATGCCTCGATAGCCAATTGATATTTTTTTTGTGCAATATATATTTCTCCCATCACATGATTATAATAGCGATGATCCTTCCCTGCTCGAGTGATTAATACGCTATCAATCACCTTTTGTGCGTTCACAAGGTCTGCCATCCGTGCATAGGTCGCCCCCAGATCGCGGTAAATGCGGAGCATATTTGGACTGAATTTCAAAGCATTCGAAAAATGTTTAACTGCAACCGAATAATTTTGGAGCCGATCCTCAAGCAACCCTAAGTTCAATTCCAAACGATATCCATTCTGTTTCCGGTTGGCCGTATCGCTCATGCTCAACGTCAGCGCTTCAAGGAATTCCTGCCGTCCTTCTTTGAAACGGCCTTGGAACACCTTTGCTCCCGCCCGGTGCGAAGCGACTCTCAGCTTGCTGTCAAGAGATTTTGTGAAGGCGGTCACCGAATCATACTGAGCATATCCTGTCCGCACATCGCCGAGAATAATGTATGAATCGGCAACGATCAAGCGGGCAGCAACATCTGACGGATCGTGCGAAAGACGACGCATGCCTTCCGCAAGTGTTTTATCCAGTTCCCCGTTCGAGAAATATATCTCCAGCAGCATCTCTCGAGCGCGATCATAGGAAGGATCGATGGCGAGCGCTTTTTCAATGTTCTGTTCCGCTTCACTATTTTGGTGATTGAACCAATAATACACTCCAAGATTATAGAATACTTCCTTGTCGTAAGGATACGTTGTCACAATTTCTTGCATAATCGTCAATGCAGCTGGAGCTCCCTGCTCAAGCATAGCATCAAGCGCCCGTATAAAATATCCTTCTTTGGCCGGAATACGATCAATCAGCGCAATTGCGTTCTTGAGTGGCTGACGGGCTAGTTCAATTTGTTCCGCTCCCAAATGCCACGGCACAAGGTCGGCAAGACGGAAATACGCGAGACCAAATGTTGAATCCAGTACAACTGCTTTGTTCAACTCCATTGCTGCTTCTGCATCCATTCCTTTGTTGACCAATTGTTCACCAAGGAAATAATGCTGATACGCATCAAGATTGGTCGTCGTAATATCGGAGACTTTTTGACTGTGGGCTTTGATCTTCTCCGTCGGCTCTTTTAACTCACGTCTCATCCGGTCAGCGATCTGATCGATGAGCGATGGAATCGTCTCTTTTCCTTTTCCGTCCGCTTTTGCGGCAAACAAATGCTTCTCGCCATTTAGATCAATTGCTTTCAAGTCGACGGTATAGAGTTCGCCGAATTTCCGAACGGTTCCGAGCGCCATAACATTGATTCCTGCTGATTTGCAGAGCGCCCTTCCGGTTGCTTCATCGATCCGCTCAACGTTAGTCATGTTTAATTTTCGGAGAATATCGAACATTCGCGATCGGGTGATCACTTCCAAACGATTCGACTGCTCCAAATCGGTGATGAGCAGTCCGGACAAACCGTCCAGTTCCGTATCGCCGGTTTCATTCTCGAAATCAATCACCGCCACAGAAATCCGTTCCGTGCTGTCCGACTCGGGGTTGAGGAAAAGAAAATATCCAGTTATTCCCAGAGCAAGAACAAGAAGCAGAACAGCGCCGATCAACATCAGCGAATTTTTTTTCTTTGCGGGAGGTGGCGTCACCATGCCTGTGTAGTGCTGGCGGGAGACTTTCGTTGACTCCTTATTCAAACGACGGAGATCGACGATGATCTCGGCCATCGACTGGTAACGGTCCCCCGGATCTTTCTCCAACGATTTCTTCAGGATGTGCTGTAATTCCGCCGGAACATCGTCGCGGTATTTTGCCGCATCTTCCGGCTCTTCATTCACGATGGAATACATAATGGCCGCTTCGTGTTCGCCGCGAAACGGCATTCGTCCTGTTGTCATCTCGAACAGAACAACGCCATACGAGAAAATATCTGACCGTATATCCGCTTCTATTCCCTGGATCTGTTCGGGCGACATGTATGCAAGCGTTCCCACAGTGCTCGATGTCTTTGTTAATTTTAGAGAACCCTTTAATTTTGCCAGACCAAAATCCATCACTTTGATCTGATTCTTGGAATTCACCATGATATTTTCCGATTTGATATCGCGGTGAATGATCCCTTTGCTGTGCGCTTCCTGCAATGCTTCGCCGATCTGAATTCCGTAATCCACCACCTGCTTGATGTTCAACGGAGATGATGATGCCACTTTATCGCGTAGCGTCATGCCGTCCACAAGTTCCATTTCAATGAATTGTTGGCTTGTCCCATCGGGGCCCTCAACCTCGTCAATACCGTAGATCGTGCACACATTCGGATGATTCAATGCGGAGGCAGATTTGGCTTCCTGGAAGAATCGGGATTTTTCCTGTTCGGACTTTGCCACATGCGCCGGAAGAAATTTGAGAGCGACAAAACGATCGAGTTTGGTATCCTGGGCTTTATACACAACGCCCATTCCACCTTCGCCGAGTTTCTCTATTATACTATAGTGAGAGATTATTTTTCCAATCATTATGATACTGCCACTTTCAGATTGATTCATTTGATCATCGGTTCATTGATTCAATGATTCAATGGATAAATTCCTTATTTTTTTTCAACCAGATTCTGCCAGTTGAAGATGATCGAGGCACTGTTCAGCGACCGTGTGTTCAACGTACGGTTTAAGAGGAATTTTTTTCCATCTTTCGAAATGTCCTGAGTTCTCGTCTGATAACCGCCGTCAACCCTAAACAATGTCCTTTCCGAACCGACAGTGATCTGATTGTTTGTGACCGTGACGTGAACGGCAATAAATTGTTGGTCATTCACATTATAAATGATCTCTGTTCCATTATTGACCCATCGTGCCTGTTCGCCGCCGTTTGTCGAGACCTGCCACTTACTAGGCGAACCGTCCGTAGGACGGATATAAATCTCATATTTTCCCGTTTCGTTAGATTGATAGGTGAACCATTTTCCATCCGGTGAGAACGAGCCGATCCATTCACTGAATTCGGATGTCAACAGCGACGTAAATTTCTTTTCTGTCAGATCATACATCCCAATATCCCATTTTTGATTTCCCGATGTGTTCAAGGAAAGGAGTATCTTCTTGTTGTCAGGAGTAACATCCGTTACATAAGCAGGAGATGTTGTCTGGAAGATCAACCTTTCATCACCCGTACCGTTGCTGTTCTTTTCGAAGATGCAGAACGTCCCCAATTTATTGGAACTAAAATAGATCGTGCTGCCGTCCGGTGACCATTGCGGTACGATCTCCATACCCTTTTCGAATGTCAAGCGGGTATCGCTGTTGCGTTCAATATCATGGATCCACAGATCGGTATTCTTTGCCGCCTCATCGTAGATATCGGTTGCAATAAACATCCCATCTGTGGAAAATGATGCTGCTGTCGGCACTGACTTGACCTTCATGACATGCTGTGAAATACCCAGTTCAGAATACACCACGAGCTCATTATCCGTCGATGATGTTCCAAGGTACACGAGGCGATTATTTCGGGAAAGGGAAAACGCCCCTTTGCTCCGCGGCTGTGCATAGAGAACATTCTCCACGATCGGAACCGGATCCCCTTTCGGCGAGAGTGCATTCTCGTCGAACTGCTGCGCAAGGATCGAGTTCTGTTTGTAATACAAGAGCCATCCTTGATTGTACACCACATTACTTGACGCATGGAAAACAACTTTACCATTCCCGCCGCTCAATGAACCGACATGGATATTTTCCACTTCCTGATCGAGTGATGGTTTATTCGTTTGTGCAGAATAGAAGAAATGATCATCGTCCGATAAGAAACATGGCCAGCGATGATTCGATTCCAACTCGGTCGTATCAAGCGATGTGAGCTGCTTTGCTGTTCCGCCGGCGGATGGGACCTGATAGAGCGGACCATTACTGACTGGGGCAAAAATAATTACGCCGTTCTTATTCCATGCACCGCCCCTTCCGCTTGATGCATCACATAGTGTGAATGTCGGTCCCCCTTTTGCATCGATCTTCTTCAGTCGTCCGTCGGCAAAAAACGCGATCATTTTACTGTCGTAGGACCAGAAGGGATAGGTAGCATTTTCAGTACCAGGCATCATCATTGAAACGGAGGAATTGATCTGCCGTACCCAGAGAAAATCTTTGCCAACAGTGTCTCTGCCGACATACGCTATCATCGAGCCGTCTGGAGAGATCTCAATATGACCACCGTTCGTTGAATTGAACGTGATGCCGTTCTGCGTTCCGATCGATAATTGCATCAGTTCCGGGACAGGCTTCAGAAAAAATATAAATGCTGTTACGGAACCAACGAGCATCAATCCCAGAACCACCGCTGCCATCATCCACCAGTTGAGTCGGAACGACTTTGTTTGAGGAAGCGTCTCAAATTCCGTCGTCACCGGTGCGAGTCGTGAACCTGATGAAAACTGACTTTTCCTTACGGCAAGAATCCTGCTCGCTGTCTGCCGGCTCGATTCACGTTTTAATTTACGGAGATC
>CAYHFN010000017.1:0-3483 GCA_964355925.1 uncultured Chitinophagaceae bacterium | reverse complement strand
TGGATTCCAATCTCGATCGATTGTTTGAACGAGATATTGTTCTTCCGGTCGCGAAGAGTTTCGCCATCAATAAATTCCATGGCAATGAACATTTGACTTTCAAATTCAGAGACATCATATACCGTGCAGATATTCGGATGGTTCAGCGTTGCGGCAGCTTTTGCTTCTTGCATGAATCTTTGACGGTCTGAGTCTGTCGAACTGACGTTCTTTGTAAGGAATTTCAACGCTACAAACCGGTCGAGTTTGGTATCAATAGCCTTATAGACTACTCCCATTCCTCCTTCGCCTAATTTCTCTAAAATTTTGTACTGGGATATTGTTCGCCCTATCATAATGAACACCTTCCGCTTCGAATACTTTTACGCAAGAGCGGAATCCTCGATGTTGCATCCACTCGCTTCACTCGCTGGCAACATCGGGACATACCCCACTCACCAAGTTGTTCGACTATATCGAATTGTAAAATAGTTTTACCTATCATTATGTAATCCAATTAATTTAATGGAGTGTTGGAGTTTTCAATGTGTAAAAATGACCCGGATTGTAAAACAATTTATCTATGCTAATTCGTGAACCATTCTGCGACTAAACAACGATGGACCGTTGCTTTGATGTCTTCGCTGGAAGCAGAAGTATGCACTGCACTTCTATGGGTAACTTTCCATCGGATAAACGAGGGAAGGATTTTATAAATGGATGCTATTAACTCGTTGATAGAGTGGATTCCGGAAGTCGATTGAATATCCACCGTTTCATCCCAAAATGAGATGATGTGATATTCACGTTTTTGCCGTAACAGAATAAGGTCAATGAATCCTTTGTGCGTTTTATATTTTGGATGAATGTCTGAAGAAAAAATATTCTCGAACGTGTGGATCTGATCCTCCTGCACGGTAAGCGTAAGGATCTGCACTGCAAACGGATTTGCTTTCAGCCTGCTGATATTCTCTGAACCTGCAACGGAATTGTTGAATCGTTCAACCGTCGGTTCCACTTGTATTGGAACATATTCAAGCGAAAGATCCTCGGACAATGTTAATGTATACTCGTCGGAAATAACAAAGAAAGGGCGCAGTGAATCGACGAGTAGTTTGTATGACCCGCTTTCCTCATAATCAAACGATTCTTTTTGAGAGTTCCAGATCGTCAAAGAAATACACTCTTGTGTATTGACGGTATTTTGCATTAATGATGCAAACACACATCCCTGTGTAGAACGAAGTGTTGACAAAACTGTTCTATTATAAGTTTCCGCCATTCTCTCCGATTCTTCACTCTGCACGGTATGGGTCACCATTCTCAAAAACATATGGTCCTCCTATAAACTTCTCGATGGACTCCACTGTTACGATAAAGTTCATCTTTTTTAAAAGAATTAAAGTATTTTACTCAACTCGTTTGATCACCATAATCGTAATATCATCGGACTGTGGATGTGCGCCAGCATGTTTTCGAACTTCTTTTACAACAGTGTCAATAATTTCTTCCGCTGTTCTCTCTTTATGTTCAAGGATCAATGCCTGCAGCCGCTCCTCGCTAAATTGTACATTATTACTGTTCATTGCTTCACTCACACCATCCGATTGGATCACAAGAACGTCCCCAAGCTGAATTGGAATTTCTTCATCTTCATACCCTGCTTGTTGGATCAAGCCAAGCATGAGCCCGCCGGTCTTCAACCGCTGAATGGAATTATCTTTCCCGATCAAAATTGGCCAATCGTGTCCTGCATTGGAATAATGCATCTTGTGTTGTGTGATATCAAGAACACCGTAAAATAATGTGGCGAACTTTTCCGGACTGGTACTTTCAAACAATAATTTATTGGAACGTAGAAGACATTCCGAAGGCTGCTGCGATACCAATGTTTGTCCGCGTAGTGTTGCCTGAAGATTTGCCATCAATAACGATGCAGGCAACCCTTTTCCGGAAACATCACCCAAACAGAGCGCCATTTTCCCATCACTCTTCGAAATGAAATCGAAATAATCCCCTCCTATCGATTGAGCCGCTATCGTTCGTGCAAAAATATCATATCCGTGAAGACCCGGATTACTTCGCGGAAGAAGATCCATTTGAATTTTTGCTGCAAGACCAACCTCTTGCTGCATTTTTATGTATAATTTTTCTTCTTCAATTAATCGTGCGTTTTCAACGACCTGTGCAGATTGTGCCGAAATGATCGCAAGAAGTCTTTGGTCTTCCGTATTGAATGGCTGTCCATCTTTTTTATTATAGACGGTCAGCACTCCCCGCAATTCCGATTTTACGATCATCGGTACGCATAATAATGTTTTGATGTTGCTGTCCCACTGCACTCCTCTGAATCTCGAATCATTTCCCGGATCTTCTACGCTCAACGGTTTTTTATTCAGATGCATCCAACCGATCAGTGCTTGATGCATGTGAAATGCCGGCGCTCCCGCAGAACTCACCATTGTGCGGATCAATGTCTTCATCGATTTTTGTTCTTCTTCCACCAATGTTATCACACCTTGTTCCGAATTCACGGCACGAATGGATTTTCTGATCAATGTCTGCATGATCTCTTCTGCATTCAACGAAGCACTAATCGCTCTTGCAATATCATTAAGAATAGATAACTCTTCCACTGCACGACGAAGTCTTCGTACTTCATCCTGAAGTGAATCTGCAGATTGTGGAGATAGAGGCTTTTCGATCATAGTGTTTTACCAAATAAATTAAGTTAAGGAAAATAATATTATTAGTGTTATAATCAAAGACAATTATATCCGATTTAGACATTTGCTTTTTCATTTAGTTTGAATATCTTAACACAACACCATAAGAGAATCTTTAAAGATGTTGTTGTCGTTGTTCACTTGACATTTTTTTATAGGCGAAGGGTCTCTTTTAGAGCAATGACAATTTTTTTACGTTTTTTAAAAATGCCCATAACTGATAGTGTAGAATAATTCATCAAATAAAGGAGAGACAATGAGCATCAAATCATCAACAATGGACGACGGAAAAGTTGTCATACTGGAGCCGAAAGGATCATTGATCGGTGGAAATGAAACTGACGATTTTAAAAATGCTATAAATGTATTGTTAGAGAAGGGGAATTTAAAGCTGATCGTTGATTTAGCGGACGTTTCTTATCTTAATTCATCCGCAATTGGAATTTTGACCGTTGCTCATAATTCTTACCAACAACGAAAAGGAAAATTGATCTTGTGCAACTTGAATAAGAACATCTCCAATATTTTCCTTGTCACTAAACTCTCAACAATTTTCTTATCGGAAGATAAACGAGAAGATGCGATCTTTGCTATTGGGAAGTAAATTGCGGGGGTTTGTAATTCAGGTAAGCAATTAAAATAAATAGAGGATCCACTGATGAGGATAAAAAACCTTGCGAAGGATTCAATATACAATTGAAACCAACCTTCGCAAGGGTATCACAACCTATTTTTGCAACAGTTCCGAAAGTTCTTTCTGATCGATCTTCAATGCATT
>CAYHFN010000016.1:0-65322 GCA_964355925.1 uncultured Chitinophagaceae bacterium | reverse complement strand
ATGCAGACGTAGCCAAGGAACAGATCCAGGTATCGAAACTCCAGATTTTACAACAAACATCAACAGCTCAACTTGCGCAAGCCAATTCGGCACCGCAAAACTTCTTGTCGCTTTTCCGATAAGATTGAATAACGGGCGGTCTTAAAAAAGCCGCCCTTTGTTTTAACGCATCTCTAAAATATTTTTAAGTGATTGTCGTTGACGATTATGTTTTTAGAGATGTCCTTAAATTATGTTCGGGATTTAATTAAATATTTGTTGTGCAACTCTAAAATCTATTTGATCGTGATTTAAAAAATCATAAAACCTTGCGAAGGTTCAGCAAAATTCTTTCATAACCTTCGTAAGTCCCAAGGGGACACCGTTGGTGGTTGCTTGTAGAGATTATATTTTGATGTTTTTAGAGATGCACTCTTATTGAATATTTATCAAGAACAGAATAGTAGCAATACTATATGAAAACAAAAAAATGTTTCACTAACAAATCACGGGCAAGGAAGCCCAAAATAAAAACAAATCAACACATATATACAGGGAGGTATTTATGGCATTCGCAACAGGTGGTAGAATTAACACAAATATTAGTGCACAACAGGCATATAGTGCATTAAACTCAATTAGCCGTGAACACGGAATTCATCAACTTCGGTTAGCAACCGGTAAACGCATTAACTCAGCATCCGACGATCCGTCAGGATATGTGATTTCCAAAAAAATGGAAGGTCGAATGCGAGCAATGAGTTCCGCAGTCGATAACGTAGGAGATGCACAAAGTGTATACGGCGTAGCAGAAGGAGGGTATCAATCGATCGCAGACGTATTGGTCACGATCAAAGAGAAACAAGCTCGCGCAAAGAACGGCGCATTAGGTGGCGACGAACTTGAAGCTATCGCATCTGAGATCAATTCGTTGGCAAGTGAAATTGATGATATTGTGTCTCAAACAAAGTTTAACGGTGTTAAACTATTAGATGCAGCATATACCGCAGCATTTCAGGTTGGCGAAGGATCCTCGGAAACATTAACAGTATCATTTGCTACAACAGCAACATCAGCGAGTTTGCTTGGAATAGCAGCCGGCGCAGTAACATCAGCGAACATAAACTCAGTATCTGCCGATACCGGATTGACCACAGTCAGTACCGAAATCGGAAAGATCGGTGCCGCAGTGAACAGATTGACTATAAAAGAAACCAATCTAACAACGGCGATTACGAATACCGAAGCAGCAAAAAGTAGAATTATGGACGCCGATGTTGCCAAGGAACAGATCCAGGTATCAAAGCTTCAGATCTTACAACAAACATCAACTGCTCAACTTGCGCAGGCCAATTCGGCTCCGCAAAATTTCTTATCGCTTTTTAAATAAGGAAGTTCAGTTAGCAGAGGATTCTTTTTATAGAATCCTCTGCTATTTATTTTTTCTTCAGTTGAATAATATTAGCCATTAATGTATTTGCTATTCTCTCCAACCTCTCTATTTTCCGCAAAAATGCTCACACAATAAGCGAATTTATCAATTTACCCTGTGGCACAACCTTTGCACAATAAGGTTATGTAAACAAGGAGAATTGATAATGGCAAAAGAATCCATCGGAACACCTACAGTTGCAGCAACTGCCGAAACACCAAAATCTGAACCGATTAACATCAAAAAAATATTGATCATCGGTGGACCAATCATTTTGGTTCAAATCGTACTATTATATTTTATTTTTGCAAAATTTATTGCTCCAGGTATGTCTTCCCAACCCCAGGCAAAAGAAGAAGCGCATGGAGAAAGTGCTGCACCGGAACAGACTCAAGTAATGGTTATTAAAGACATTATTGTTAATCCTGCAGGAACAAACGGTACGAGATTCTTATTAACAACCATCGGACTCGAAATTCCATCGCCTGAATTAAAATTAGAATTGGAAGCGAAGGAAGTTCAAACACGAGACATTCTCAACACAATTCTTACAAGCAAAGGATTGGATGAACTAACGGCACCGCAATTCAAAGAATTATTGCGGAAAGAGATTTTAGAAAAATTGAACTCTACGTTAACCAAAGGAAAGATCAAAAACATTTATTTTAGCAAATTTATTATTCAATAAGATCATGGCAGAAATACTTTCACAACAGGAAATAGATAATTTACTTGCAGGGATCAACAGCGGCTCAGTTGATGTCTCGGTGCAGGAACAACCTCGTGCCGAAGTAAAATCGACCAAGGAAGTACTGTCGTTTGATTTTCGATTACCAAACAGATTGTCAAAAAATCAACTGAGGACACTGCAGGCAATTCATGAAAGTTATGCTGAAACATTCAGTTCATTTCTCATTTCCAAACTGCAAACAACGGTCAACATCACGGTTGCGTCGATCGATCAGATATTCTATTCGGAATATGTTCTCTCGATCGGCAGTCCGAGTTGTTTGTATGTATTTAAAATAGTGGAATCCGATACGTTTGCAGTCATGGAGATGAATTCTCAGTTAGTTCTCTCGATGATTTCGAGGATGCTTGGCGGTACAATCGGTGAAGAGAAACGGATCCGTTTGTTGACGAAGATCGAACAGACCATTATCAAGGGAATTGTTACAAGAAATATTGCAGAATTACAAAAAGCATGGAAAACAATTGCCCCGTTAACATTTCAGATCGATCGGTTTGAAACGGAAGGTGAGTTTGTGCAGGTTGCACCGGCAAACGAAATAGTATTATTGGTATCATTTGAAGTTACGCTGGGTGATCAAAAATTCATGATGAGCATTTGTTTCCCAACGTTTGCATTGGAAGACGAACTTGCAAAACTCAATTCACAAACGGTATCAACAAGCATGCAGGTCTCCAATTCGAAACGTGAATGGTCCAACACATTAATGAAAAAGATCACGCAAACATCCATTCCTGTTTCGGTGGTGCTTGGGCAAGCAAAACTTACCGTTGAAGAATTTATTCAATTAGAAGTTGGTGATGTTCTTCGTACAAATATCCAAGCTAACGGAAACGTACAGATAGAGATCGGCGGAACAACTCGCTTTTATGGTAAGCCCGGTGTTTCAAACGGGCACCTTGCCATCCAAATTGAAAGTGACAATAAATTGCACCACTAATTAAAGTTTATGAAAAGGTAATATTTATGGAGACTCAAGAAATGGTAGACCAACCCGCAACCGGAGAAAAAAAAGAGATCAAGATGGATATGTTGATGGATCTGAACCTTCAAGTATCTATTGAACTCGGACGGACCAAAATGCTGATCAAAGATATTCTGGAACTTAACAGAGGTGCTGTTATCGAGTTGGAAAAACTCGCCAGCGAACCGGTTGACATTCTGGTGAATGGAAAAAAGGTTGCCGAGGGTGAAGTTGTTGTTATCGAAAAACATTTTGGTATCAGAATTACCAATTTGATCGATAATATGGAACGATTAAAGAGTATTGGAGCGTAATATGGAATCAGTGATTCTTCAAATGGTACTTTCATTGAGTGCAGTACTGGTGGTGATGTTTGGGATCAGTGCTTTGGTTAAAAAATACATTGGCATCCCAAACGGAAAACGACAAAACATTGTCACTATCGAGATTCTTGGGCAAAAATTTATTCAACCGAAACGGGCGATCTATGTGGTAAAAATAGCCAAAAAAATATTCGTCATGTCCTCACACGAACAAGGAATGCATTTGCTAGGCGAACTAGACGATAAAGATCTGCAGGATCTTACAGAAGAAAATGTTCCGCTCTCATCTCTGAAACAATCTATTATGGATAGCACTAAAAGTTTCGTAACACAATTTCCAAAATTGAACGATATACTGCATAGTTCTGAAGCAAGGGACTTTGTCATTAAAAAGCAGAGCCGCACCTCTCGAAAAAAGGATTGAGAGTAGTGCTATTTTAAAAACGCATGGATGCGGGATTTACTATGTTTACATGAATAAAAAAATAATATTTCTACTTTCTCTCTCAATTGTATTTTGCACTATTGTTGCGGCACAATCGTCGCCAATGGCACTTCCAAAATTAAGTATTGAAGTAGGGAAAGCTACAAAACCTGATGATGTTTCTATGACACTTCAGATTTTGTTTCTAATGACGATCTTATCGCTGGCACCTGCATTACTCATCCTTACCACTGCTTTCACACGCATAATTGTTGTCCTTCATTTTTTGAAACAGGCAATGGGCACACCGCAAATGCCGCCGCCTCAGATCCTGCTTGGGCTTGCAATGTTTCTTACATTTTTTGTAATGGCGCCGGTCTGGAATAAAGTGAATGAAAATGCAGTGCAGCCATATATGAAGAATAAGATTACCATTTCTGCTGCCTATGAAAAAGCGATCATTCCGATAGAAGAATTTATGTTCAAACAAACGCGCGAGGAAGATCTTGCATTGTTTGTAAAACTGAACAAAATGGACAAGCCAACTAATCGCAATGATATTCCGATCCACGTTCTGATTCCATCGTTTGCGATCAGTGAATTACGAATGGGTTTTCAGATGGGCTTTGTTCTTTTTGTACCGTTCCTGATCATTGATATGGTTGTTGCAAGTATTCTTATGGCGATGGGTATGATGATGCTTCCTCCGTCTATGGTCTCGCTACCGTTTAAGATTCTTTTGTTCATTCTTGTCGACGGCTGGCATTTAGTCATTGGCTCAATCATCTCCAGTTTTCATTAAAGGGAAAAAATATGACAGAAGAATTTGTTGTTAATTTGATCCGTGAGACAATGTACACGATGCTGCTGATTTCTTCACCGGTGTTATTGGTCTCACTTATAGTCGGTTTGATCATCTCAATATTACAAGCAGCTACATCAATCCAGGAAATAACATTAACATTTGTTCCAAAAGTGGTAGTGATTGCGATTGTACTTGTTTTAACCCTTCCATGGATGATGGAAGTGCTTGTATCGTTTACAATCAATCTTTTTCAGCAACTTCCGACATTGAGGTAATAGTTGGAGATCTACGTTGAACAATTTATTCTTTTTACGATGCTCTTTCTTCGCATCTCTGCAGTGTTGGTGACCGCTCCGGTATTTGGTCACCAATCAATTCCACCGCAGGTGAAAGTTGTTCTGGCTATGTTCTTATCATATGTTCTTTTTGCGTTTAATATTGCTCAAGGTGTAGTTCTGGATGTAAAACTTCTTCCATTGTTTATTATTGCAGTAAAGGAAATGCTTGCCGGTGCCTCGCTCGGATTTGCAGTTGGGATTATCTTTGGCGGTGTTCGATATGCGGGAGACATAATTAGTTATGATATGGGTTTTTCAATGGCAACAATGTACGATCCTGAAAACAATGCTTCATTTCCGGTCTTAAGCGAACTTCTCTATTTTTTTATGTTAATGATTTTCATACTGATGAATGGTCATCATTTTATTATTGAAGCATTGGTCAGCAGTTACAAAATAATTCCTATTGGAACGTGGAATATTTCAGAAGGTGCAATTCAAAAATTAATTTATTTGACAGGGCAAATGTTTGTTGTTGCCGTAAAAATTGCTGCTCCGGTTCTGGTTTCATTGTTCATTGCAAATATATCGCTTGGCATTCTAAACAAGGCAATGCCGCAAATGAACATATTTAGTGTAATATTTTCATTGAAGATCGGGCTAGGAGCTATCGTCATGATCGCAACAATTCCGGTGATTGCATTTGTATTTAAGAAAATCTTAAGTGCATTTGAAAATTCTATCATTGAATTAATGAGACTACTATAATGGCAGACAACAAACCAGATAGTGATGAACGGACTGAACCTGCCTCGGATAAAAAGAGGGAAGAATCACGCAGCAAAGGTTCCGTTGCAAAAAGTATGGATCTGAACTCTGCAGTGATGTTGCTGTTCGGTTTTTTGGCGATGTATATGTTTGGCGCAAAAATGGTGTCGCAGATGAGCGCAATGTTCAAACAAGTGCTAGGTCATCTTTCTTCAATTGAAGTGACTATCACTTCCATTACTGATTTGATCTATATGATGTTCGCATTTATGGCGGTGGCTCTGCTTCCCTTAATGGGAACAATGATGCTTATAGGCTTCATTTCAAATTTTGCACAGGTTGGTTTAAAGTTCTCTCCCAAAGCATTTTCACCAAAATGGGAAAAGTTGAACCCAATGACCGGTATAAAACGCATCATGTTTTCAATGCATTCAGCGGTTGAAATAGGAAAAGGTTTGCTAAAAATTTCTGTTGTTGGTCTCATTACATACTTTATCGTTGATAAAGTGATCGTCGATTCAATTTCTTTGGTAGATTCCGACGTGATGAGTATTGCTCAGTTTATAATCTCCGCAATGGCGGAAATTGTGATCAAAGTTGGTTTTATTTTTTTTGCTATTGCCGGTTTTGACTATATGTATCAGCGTTTTGAGTTCGAGAAGAATCTTCGAATGACAAAACAAGAGGTCAAAGATGAATATAAAATGTCCGAAGGTAATCCGCAGATAAAAGGAAGAATCAAAACGATACAGCGCCAGATCGCTTACAAACGAATGATGTCTGATGTGCCGAAAGCGGATGTGGTCGTTACAAACCCAACGCACTTTGCCGTAGCATTGAAATATGACACAAAAAAAATGTCTGCTCCGAATGTTGTTGCAAAAGGAGCTGATTTAATCGCGTTGAAAATAAAAGAGATTGCAAAAGCAAATGGAGTTCCTATTGTTGAAGATAAACCTTTAGCTCAAGCATTATTTAAATCTGTAAAGATCGGTGATCAAATTCCCGAAAAACTGTTCCAGGCTGTTGCACAAATTCTTGCATATATCTACAAACTTAAGCAAGCACGATAATCAATATGAGCTCAAATCAATCAGCGTCAGTTTCATTAATGAAAAGTCCCATACTCCGAGCAATCGGAAATAACAGCGATATCGTATTGGCAGTTGCTGTTATTTTTATTATAGGATTGATGATCATTCCATTGCCGCCGATCATTTTAGATGTGTTGCTTGCAACGAATATTGCAGTGGCAATACTGATTTTGATGGTGTCATTGTACATCACAAATCCATTGGAGATATCAGTGTTTCCGGCGTTGCTTTTGGTGTTAACAATATTTCGGTTGTCGTTGAATGTCGCATCCACTCGTTTGATTCTTGGTGAAGGGTATGCCGGAGAAGTGATCACTTCATTTGGTTCATTCGTTGTTGCTGGAAATTATGTTGTTGGTTTCATCATTTTTATCATCCTTGTTGTGATACAATTTATCGTGATTGTAAAAGGCTCTGGAAGAATTTCCGAGGTTGCAGCGCGATTCACATTGGATGCACTTCCCGGTAAACAAATGGCTATCGATGCCGATATGAACGCCGGACTTATCAGCGAGACCGAAGCGCGCAACCGACGTCTACAAATATCCCGCGAAGCAGAATTTTACGGTGCCATGGACGGTGCAAGTAAATTTGTTCGCGGTGATGCTGTAGCAGGACTCATTATCAATATCGTTAACATTATCGGTGGTTTTATTATCGGTATGGCGCAGCGAAATATGTCGTTTACCGAGTCACTGAAGAATTATACATTGCTTACCGTTGGAGATGGTCTTGTTACACAAATTCCTGCCTTGATAATTGCAACAGCAGCCGGTATGGTTGTAACCCGAAGTGCATCGGGTAATAAACTTGACCAAGAAGTTCAAGGACAGATATTCGGTAATCACAAAGCGTTATTGATCGCTTCGGGTGCGATGATGGTATTTGCAGTGATTCCCGGATTGCCGACGATTCCATTCCTTTTTCTTGCTGGAATTACGGGTGTGATCGGCTTTGTGAATATGAAGAATAAAGAAGAGGCTAAAAATAATATTGTTCAGGAAAAACCAAAGGAAATAAAAAAACAGGAAGAGAATATTGAAGATTATCTGCAAGTTGACGCCCTAGAATTAGAAATTGGATATGGTTTGATCTCGCTGGTGGATGAAACGCAAGGAGGCGACCTCTTCAATCGTATAACAAATTTACGGAAGCAATTAGCAATTGAACTCGGAGTAATTATCCCGCCGGTTCGCGTGCGCGATAATCTTCAACTTGATCCTAATCAATACGTGTTCAAGATCCGTGGTAATGTTGTCATTAGCGATCGGTTGATGGTTGACCGGTATTTAGCAATGAGTCCCGGGAATATTGAGAAAGATATTGAAGGCATAATGGTTAAGGAACCGGCGTTTGGAATGCCTGCGGTTTGGATCACGGAACAACATCGCACTGAAGCTGAAGTGCTTGGATACACAGTAGTTGAGCCGGCATCGGTGCTCTCAACTCATATGCAGGAAATACTGCGAACGAATGCGGATAAGATTCTCTCTCGGCAGGATACAAAAAAATTAGTTGAGAATTTAAAGAAAGAATATCCTGCGGTCGTCGAAGATCTTAGTCCGGAAAATCTTCCGATAGGATCCATACAAAAGGTTCTGCAGAATCTTTTGAAAGAAGGAATTCCCATTCGTGATCTTGTAACGATCCTTGAAGCATTGATTGATTATGCACGAGTGACAAAAAATGTGGATGTTCTTACGGAATATGTTCGTCATTCTCTTTCAGAAACGATCTCACGGTTATACACTACCTCCGGTGGAATTATCCATGCTATTGCAATGGATCCGCGACTGGAACAAATAATGACGAACGCTCTTCAGAATAATCGCGAAAGCAGCGCAAGCTTGGGAATATCACCAACATTGATCAATGACATACAATTATCATTGCAGCGATGTCTCGATACAGCGATCGCATTGGGACATCATCCAATCGTATTGTGCGCAGCAACAGTTCGACCGTATTTCTATCGGTTGATCCATACAACATTCCCCACGATCACAGTACTTTCATTTACGGAGTTACCACCGGAAACAGACATTGAATTCATAGCCAAATTGGAGGTTCCAGATGCAAATTAAAAAATTTGTTGCGCCAAATATCAAAGAAGCTATCGAGCAAATGAAGAATGAACTTGGCAGTAATGCAATTATTCTGCATACACGAAAGATTCAAAAAAATGGAATGATGAAATCATTTGGCGGTGAGAGTATTGAAATTACTGCCGGTATTGATGATCAACCGCTTCCGGTTGCAGAAAACCGTCCGTTGCAAACGTATTCCAAAAAAAGTGTGCAACAAAATTATGCGCCACAGAGAAATGAAACGGAAGAATTGTCAACTGAAAATGTTCTGGAGAGTTTAAAGAATATTTCCGGTGAATTTGAACAACGGTTCATTGAATCTAAGAACCTAAAGAATCTTCCGGCAAAAGCAAGGGAAGTATCGGATATCGTTCAATTAAAATCCGATGTGGAAGAAGTAAAGATCATGCTTCAATCAATTACCAATCAATTACAGATAAAACATTTTGGTGAAATGCCCGAAGCGATTAAAGAAGTGTACCTTTCGCTGCTTCAACAGGACATTGATGAAAAAATTGTCCTTGAGATCACTAATAAGATCGTAAAAAAATTCAATGCGGAAAAAACATTGACTCGAATCAACATTGAACATCTTGTGATGAGAGCGATCGCCGATAGCATTGTAACAGAGACTGCCAAAAAGAACGCATCGAAAAAATCAAAGATTGTTGTACTGGTTGGACCAACCGGAGTTGGAAAAACGACAACAATTGCAAAGCTGGCAGCAACAGAAAAACTTGTTCATGGAAAAAACGTTGCCCTAATTTCTTGTGATACTTACAGAATAGGAGCGATTGAACAATTGAAAACATTCGCTGTTATCGCCGATATTCCAATGACTGTAGTGTATCGTGCGACCGATCTTGCGGCCGCAATTAAAAAATTCCAAAAATATGATGTAATATTTATTGATACAGTAGGAAGAAGCCAGAGAGCTAAAAAGGATCTGCTAGACTTGAAAAAAATCGTTCAATCGTCACACGCCGATGAAGTTCACCTTGTTTTAAGTGCTCAAACCAATACCGCTACGTTAATTGACATTGTTGAACGGTATGAAATTTTGTCTCCGACCCATTTATTATTCTCAAAACTAGATGAGGCGGCTATTTTTGGCCCACTGTACAATATTGCGCAGAAGACCAAGCTACCAGTATCTTTTTTCACCACAGGACAGGCAGTTCCCGATGATATTAGCGTTGCAGATGGCACAAAGTTTGCCGCTATGTTATTCGAAGGATCTATAGCACATGCATGAAGTGACAAAAAATATTGACCAAGCAACGCACTTACGAACCTTAGCGCTAAACCATAAATCGTACGACACTTCAACGGTGCCGCATGTTTGGACTGTGACAAGCGGAAAAGGAGGCGTTGGTAAAAGTGTTATCGCGTTAAACCTTGCGCTCTTAATGACAGAACAAGGTAAGAAAGTATTGCTTGTTGATGCCGATGAAAATCTTGGAAAATTAAATGTACTGTGCGGCGTTTCTCCGAAGAATCGAACATCGGATATCGTATTGGGAAAAGTAGACGTTGAAGGTTCCGTTATTACTATTTCTGAGAACGTGAAGCTGCTTGCCGGAAGTTCAGGATTGGTATTGAATTCTGAAATATCAAATAATGACAGACAATATTTAATAGAAAGAATAATCCATAACCGGCTTGATGTTACTGATATCATCTTTGATACTGGTTCGGGAATCAACAACACCGTGTTACAATATGCATCGGCAGCGAACGATGTGATAATTGTTTCACATCATGAACCGACTGCGGTAATGGATGCATACGCTACAATTAAATTGATTATTGCAAACCAAACATCTTCTCCGATTGCACCATCATTTCAGTTGATTATGAATAACAGTAACTCTCCCACAGAAAGTGATGAAGCAGCGGAAAAACTTCAAACCGCCGTCAAACATTTTCTTCATATGAGTGTGGAATTTCTTGGAAGTATTCCGGCTGATGAACATGTTTCAAGATCAATTCGGGAACAACTACCGTTAATTCAGTTATTTCCATATTCAGCATTTGGTCTTTCGCTTCGAGCTATCAGTCATCGGATATTGCAAACACAATCCAGCCATCATCAAAAACTAAACGAAATGGTACTCGTATGAACAAAATAATATTTCAAGTAGGGCTATTAGCATTTTGTGTCTCAGCTGTGGTATATGCGATTCAGGAAATGTCGTTCCTTGATGTGCTTGCACGGTCATTCATTATTTTTATGGTGACGATAGGCGCATTGATTGGAATCGTATTTGTTACTACGACGTTCACTACAAGAGAAAAAAATTTAGAGGATGTCACGACAAATCCTAAACCATCAATTTGATTGAAACACTGACGCCATGAACTCAACAATAAAAACATTGCCAACCACAGTATATGGAACAAATCTTTCTGCCGCCGCATTACGCGAACTGGTGAAAAAATATTCCGGATTGGTTCGGTCGGTTGCATTTTCAATCTCGAAACGCAATACGCAGGTATCGATCCTATCAACAGACGATCTGTTTCAATACGGAATATTTGGACTCATCGATGCGATTGAACGGTACGATGCCCATAAAGGAGCAAAGTTCGAAACATTTGCGGTGTATAGGATCAAAGGTGCAATTTTAGACGGATTACGTTCTGCCGATGAACATTCGCGCACATATCGAAAAAAACAACGCGAAATGAATGCTGGCCGTGATGAATTTGAATACCAATCAATGATGAAATTGAAATTCAATGTTGAAGAATATCAATCGTTCTTGCAAGAAACTGAAGGAGCATCTATGAGTACCGTATATACCGATGTTGATACGAATTTTCTTGAATCTATACCCGATGATGAAAAGAACAATCCGTTTGAAATATTGAATGCCGAACAAACACGATTGCAATTGATCAAATCACTGGAACAATTGCCAGAGCGTGAACGGTTGATTGTGACGTTATATTATTATGAAGGATTGACCTTTCGCGAAGTTGGAAAAATACTCCGCCTTTCAGAGACACGAGTGTTTCAGATCCATTCAGAAGCGATTGTCGCACTCCGTTCGAAATTGACCGGTGTTGAATCTGTATTGTAATATCAAAAAGAATGTGAAATAATGTTGACTCCTGAACAAATACAAGAACGCGTAAAAACGATCATACAATTGCCGGCCCTGCCTACATTGGCACTTGAAGTCGTTGAAATGGTTGATAATCCTAAAACCAGTGCGCAACAATTAGGAAAACTTATTTCAGCTGATTCTGCACTGACCGGAAAAGTATTGAAGATCGCGAACTCTCCTTTCTATGGATTTCCCAAAAAGATTTCAACTGTTGATTTTGCGATCATTGTTCTTGGTTTCGATGCATTGAAAGAGATCGTTATTAGTATTGCACTAGTCAGTACGTTGCAGCGTAAGACAGATACATTTTTTAATACTAAATTGTTCTGGGATCATTCTATTTCTACAGGCGTTATTGCACGGCGGCTTGCACGCGATATCGGTTACAGAGTAACCGGAGAAGTTTTCGTTGCCGGTCTAATCCATGATATGGGAATATCAGTGCTCAACAAATATTTCTCACCGGAATTTCACCGTATAATTGGTATTGCTCGTGAGTCGGATCTATCATTCAATGATGCCGAAGAAAGTGTGCTTACTGCAACTCATGCAGAAATTGGTGGATGGCTTGGTGAACGATGGAATCTTCCTGACCATTTGGTAGAAGCGATCACTTGTCATCATCAACCTTCAAAAGCTGTCATCAACCCGCAGTTGGTAGCCATTATCCATTGCGCCGATGTTTTTGCGAATCAGATCAGTGCTGAAAAATTGGATTACGATAAAGGACTGGAATTTGACGAAACAGCTCTCGATCTGTTAAATTTACATGATGAAAATCTACTCCTGCAATTCAAGAATCAATATTCCGAAGCAATTCAAAATGATCTAAAGGAAGCATCTATTCTTTCACATCTGGCAACTATATAACCATGAGCGATAACGCAGAAAATAGGAATACTGTTAAAACGAAACGAGAGAAACTCTTGGAAGAGACAGTGCCGCAATTTGAAAAATTCAGTGAAAGTCGCGAATCATATATCCAAGCATTGGAAAAGACTATTGATGTTTTGATGGGCGAGAATCAAAAATTATCGGTCAATCACAATGATATTCGATCATCAATTGATGAACTTGTTGCAATGCAGCGGCTTTCAAATACTGTAGGTACCGCATTGGAGCCGAATACAATAGTTAACACGTTGATTGAGTTGACCGAACAAGTGATACATGTTATCGAAGCAAGTATATTTCTTTTTGATGGGGCGGCGCGAAAACTACTTCCGTTGACGGCACACGGTTCTGAAAAACTTGAAGGAGAAGCACAGCAGCAATTAGAGTCAGGAATTGTGGATTGGCTTTTTTCGGAGATGAAAACAATTATCATTCCCGATCTTTCACATCTGGTCGGCAATAATTCCGTTCGGAATTATGTTCTTGTTCCATTGATGCTTCGCGGACAAGGGGTTGGGATATATCTGATCCACACTGAGAAGAAACAGGAAGATTTTACACATCAAGATATTCAACTCTTAACAGTGCTTGCAAATCAAGCAGCGGTTGGAATTGAAAACTGGAGAACACATACGCAATTGCTGAAAGCGAACAACGAATTAAAAACATTCCAGGCACAAATGCTTCAGGCAGCGAAACTTGCAGCCGTTGGAGAGATGGCGGCAAGCGTTGTTCATGAAATCAAGAATCCTGTTCAGATATTAACAATGCAAATGGAAATTGTATTGCTCGGCCGTGGTCAAGGTGACTGGTTGGGAATGTTGAATACGCAGATCAAACGCCTTTCGGATATCACAAAACGGTTGATGAATTTTTCACGTTCGATGGATGAGGAATATGGTAATGAACTGGTGGAAGTGAACAAAGAAATAAAATTCATTCTCGATATTATCGGACATGATTTTAAGAATAACAATATAGCCAGCGAACTGATTTTAGCAGAGAATTTACCGACGATTATTGGAGGGGTGAACCATCTTCAACAAGTTTTTCTTAATCTTTTGATCAACGCTCGCGATGCAATGCCAAAGGGTGGTAAAGTTACGATCACAACCGAATTGAAGGATTTTAATATCAACATTCACTTTACAGATACAGGTGTGGGTATTTCGCCGGAAAATATGTCTAAAATGTTCACGGCTTTCTTCACTACAAAAGAAATAGGCAAAGGAACCGGACTGGGATTGGCAATCTGTCAAAAGATTGTTGGCAATCATAAAGGCGAGATCAAAGTTCGCAGCGTAGTTGGAGAAGGAACCACATTTACAATTATTCTTCCTATTAGACGGAGTTTAAAATAAAATGAAAAACGTATTGCTGACTATTATTCTTTTGCTCAGTCTGTCAACTATTGTCGTTCCCGGCACATTCCCTATCGAGTATCAAATTCAAGAGAATTACCATCGAATGAAACTAATGTTGAACGGTGATGTGCGGTGGAATGTTTCTCAGACAGACAATACGTTCGATATTACATTAATGGGTAACGAATCGTATTTCATCGTTAAAAATATCAACTATAATTTTCGTGATGGAATCATCAAGAAGTTCAATTATAAAACATCGCTTGAAGGAACAAAGAAGATTGTTGTTGAACTTCGCAACGGTGTAAATGATTATCATATTTATCAAGACGAAATCACCAAAAATCTTTTTATCGAATTCTATCCTGACCGATTATCGGGATCGAGTATTGCAAAAAAGATATCGAATAAAAAAACCGTAACAACTACCGGAAAACAATCACGGGTTCTGCAGTCAAAACAAAGCGTCGTCAATATTTCTCAGATCGTTCTGGATCAGGTAGAACAGCAGCCAAAAAGAGAATCTGAAGAAATGATCCTCCCCGTTGTTACAGCACAAACAAAGTCACCAAATAATTCTTCAGCAGCGCTGTGGTTGATCTTGGTTTCAGTTTCGATTTTATTGACCGGCGGCGGATTTACGGTGTATGCATTCTTCCGTCGCAGACCTTCGCCAATAGTGAAGCGTTCTTCTCAACACGAGGCTCCTACATCGCTCCCGGAATTTAGAACATTTGTTGAAAGAGAATCGGAACGGAATATCTCTTCGATATCGGCTCCCGGAATTGTTGTTCCGGAAGAAGATGAAAAAATAAACCCGCATACTATGGAGTTTGCAGAGCAATATTTACGTTCGCAAGGGGAGCTAGACCTTCAACAGCGTTTGGAGAATATGTCGTCCCGTTCAACACAAAAGAAGATTGGTATTGCACTTCCGTCTTCTAAGAAAAAAGATCCGGCGGCACTCGCACAAAAACTCGGACTGAGCATTGGAGAATTAGAACTTGTAACAAGACTTCAACAGTTTCATAAACAACATTCGGAAGAGGTGTTATGATCAAAGGAATATATTCATCCGGTTCTGGAATGGGTCCTCGTTTGATGGGGCTTGATGTTATTGCCAACAATATTGCCAATGCAGACACTACTGGTTTCAAAAAAAATAGTCTCTTCGTCCAGATATTAAAAGATGCTGGTGTTGCACAGTCGACTGGAAGTGGAGACATGGCTGGGTTGGATGTGCAAGAGTTCACAGATTTCGCGGAAGGCTCGCATCGTCCCACAAGTAATCCGCTGGATCTTGCAATTCATGGAGAAGGTTTCTTTGTTCTTGATACGCCTCAAGGAACTCGATATACCAGAAGTGGAAACTTTAAACTTGCTGAAGACGGCAATCTGGTTAATTCCAACGGACAACATGTCATGGGTAGTGGTGGACGCATTAATTTTCCGAATGCCGCAAAAACCCAACAGACAGATCTGATGATCACTGCGAAAGGTGAAATGTATATGGGAAAAAATCTGATCGGCAAATTGCGCCTTGTTACGTTTTCGGACATGCAGTCGCTGCAAAAAGAATCGGGATCAGTTTTTAAAACGGATCAACAACCTCAGGAGATTCAATTTAACGATGAGCGTTCATCGTTGCGTCAGGGATATCTTGAAGAATCAAATGTTGAGTCTTTAACGGAAATGGTACAATTAGTTGAATTCACCAGAAATTTTGAGACCGATCAACGCACCATGCGTTATCAGGATTCCACATTGGAAAAAGCGTTGGAAGTTGGACGATTATAAGAAAGGTTTGAATTATGAACAGAGCATTACGAACAGCGGCAACAGGAATGTTTGCACAACAAATGAACATCGATCTTATCTCAAACAATCTGGCAAACGTGAATACGACCGGATTCAAAAAGAGCAGACCAGAATTTCAGGATCTGATGTATCAAACAATCAAAACAAGTGGAATTGCTGAAGAAGGAAAAACGACCGATGTAGCCGAGATCCAAATAGGAAATGGAACTATTCCCGTGGCGACATTAAAAAATTTCCGTCAGGGGGATGTTCAGCCTACAAGTAATCCATTGGATATTTCGATCCAAGGTGAAGGATTCTTCCAGGTGCGCAGAACTGACGGAATGGTCGGATATACCAGAGATGGAACATTCAGAGTATCGCCAGACGGTCAATTGGTGAATTCTCAGGGATATGTGATTGAACCTGGGATCTCTTTTTCATCATCAACATCAGATATTTCAATTTCTCGCGATGGGAGCATTGAAGTGACCGAAGCAGGGCAGTCTTCCTCGGTAAAAGTTGGGCAATTAGAACTTGCAAAGTTTATCAATCCTGCCGGACTGCATGCGAATGGAAATAATTTATTTTCAGAAACTTCTGCATCGGGAAAACCTATTGCAGGTGCACCGGGCAGTGAAGGTTTTGGAGAATTGATGCAAGGTTCTCTTGAAGCTTCCAATGTTGATGTTGTTGAAGAAATGATCAGTATGATCGTAGCACAACGTGCATATGAGATCAATTCAAAGACAGTTAAAACGGTAGAAGAAATGCTGCAAATGGCAAACAATCTAAAAGGATAGTGAAATGTTCGGTTGGTTCATCATAGGATATTTTTTCTTGCTGGGTGGAGAAAAATCTACCATCTCGCGCAATGAGATCCAACAGGTGATCGCTAACTATATTATAGAAAATCTTGACACTGCTATGAATGAAATTGCAATTGAATTTCGGTCGGTACCTGAATCGGTAACAATTGAAAAATCAGAGTATTCACTGAGTGTTTCTTCTTCGGTTGTGGTTCCAAACAAAGGATACGTTGGAATTCCGATTGAAGTTGGTGCGAATGGAAAATTAGTAAGAACGTTAGTCTGTTCTGTTTTGATCCGCCGATATGAAGATGTCTGCGTAACCACACGTGACCTGGAAAAAAATGATGTTGTTAAACCGATCGATATAAAAGTTCAACGAATGGAAACAACAAATTTTGAGAGTGATATTATCACGTCGTTGATCCCTACGATGAATACAAGAGCAAAACGAATGATCAAAGCTAATTCAATATTGAAGAATTCAATGCTCGAAGAAATACCGTCGGTCAATTATAATGATAAAGTTGTCATCCTTGTTAAAACGAACAATCTTTCAATCGGTGCCGCAGGCACCGCTCGACAGGATGGGAAGATGGGCGAAGAGATCAGAATTCAGCGAGAAGGGAGCAGAGAATTTTTGTCTGCTAAAGTAATTGGTAAACAAACAGTGGAAATAGTTATTCGGTGAGGTGTCTATGAAAAATATCCAAACGATTCTTCTCTTTTTTTTATGTTGTTCAATCCTTGTTGGACAGGATATGAGACAAAATTATAATCGTTCGCTCTTCTCCGACCAGAAGGCAAATAGAATTGGTGATGCTGTAACGATCTTAGTGGTCGAATCTTCAAGTGCATCCAATGATTCTAAAACAGAAACTTCGCGTGCAAGCGATATATCGTTAGCATCGTCAGGTAAATCCGGTTCAACATCATTATTGGATGTCGGTGCTTCGATCGGAACGGGAAATGCGTTCAAAGGTGCAGGTTCAACAGAATCAAAAGGTTCAGTTAGGTCAAAGATCTCTGCTCGAGTAGATTCATTGTTCGCTAACGGCGATCTTTGGATCAGCGGGAATCGGACGATCAGTATTAACGGTGAAGAACAGATCGTTAATATTTCCGGTGTTGTTCGTCCATCAGATATTCAGGCAGATAACAGCGTCTATTCTTTTAGTATTTCCGATGCGGTCATTGTTTTTAAGGGAAAAGGAATGACAAACGATAATCAAGAACCAGGATGGATAACCAAATTGTTCCATTGGATTTTTTAATATCATGAAAAAAACAATTTTTTATTTCATAATTCTTGCACCGTTGATGTTCTCCGCTTCACGGATTAAAGATCTTGCGTACGTTCAAGGAATGCGCGGCGAACAAGTGATCGGTTATGGGCTTGTTGTCGGATTAAATGGAACCGGAGACAGTCAACGATCGACCTTCACTGTCCAATCCGTTACGAGCATGTTAAAACGATTTGGTATCACCGTTCCACAAGGAGATCTTCGATTGCGAAATGTTGCTGCGGTTATGGTAACGACAACAATTCCCGGATTTTCAAAAGAAGGCGGAGTAGTTGATGTAACTGTTTCTTCTCTCGGTGATGCAACAGGATTACAAGGCGGTACATTACTTTCCACACCGTTGTCGGCAATAAACGGAGCTGTGTATGCCAGTGCCCAAGGTCCGGTCTCGGTTGGCGGAATGAATGTACGTTCAAATGGAAGTGAAGTGCGGCGAAATCATACAGCTGCCGGACGAATTCCGGGCGGTGCAATTATTGAAAAACAACTTGATGGAACTATTGCAAATAATTGGAAAGTATCAATCGTTCTTTGGCAGCCGGATTTTACTACTGCAACAAGAATTAGCAATGCAGTGAACGGAAAGATACCATCCGGTGCAATTGCAGTAGATGCATCAACTGTTACGGTTGATGTTCCGGTACTGTATCAGACTCCGGGAAAATTGACTGAGTTTCTTGCCACTATCGAGGTTCTTGAAATTACTCCGGATGTTTCGGCAAAAGTTGTCATCAACGAAAAGACCGGCACCGTTGTTATCGGTGGGAATGTCTCAATTCTTCCGGTTGCAATCTCTCATGCTGGACTTAATATAGAGATACAACAAGTACCGGTAATTTCACAGCCGCCTGCTTTTTCAAAGGGAACAACTGTATCAACGCAGATGTCTACAATTACCGCTGGAGTTGACAGTTCTTCTGTTGTTGCTATTAACGGTGCTGCAACGGTACAGGAAATTGCAAAAGCATTAAATTCATTACATGTATCGCCTCGTGATATTATAGCGATCTTTCAAGCGTTGAAAGAAGCGGGTGCATTAAAAGCAGAATTGGTGATCCTTTAATAAGGGATAATATGGGAATTCCATTCAATATAGAACCGAACACTGTTCAAAAGTCTGCTCAACCAAGAGTTGTTGATGAAAAAGCGAAGGCAAAACTTCAAAAGGCAGCGAAAGATTTCGAAGCGATCTTTGTGAACTATCTTTTACAGTCGATGCGTAAAACAGTTCAAAAAGATGAAGAAGAAGGGGGAGGATTTGGCGGGGAGATGATGCTGGAAATGTTCGACCAAGAATTGTCGAAAAATATTTCCCGCAAATCAAGCCTAGGTTTCGGCGAGATGTTATATAAAAAAATGACCGGTGAGTCTATGCCGAAAGAAACGGTGAAGAGAGAAATTGTCCATGCAATTGCAGCGGAGCAAAAGACGGCAGGTGATAACGGAGCAATAATTCAAAAGCAAAAGACGGAAGTGGCCATTGGAACAATCATTCCAATAAAAAAAGGAAAGTCGTTAACTGTAAAAAATGCAGTAGAGAAATATGATGACATTGTTAATCGTGCCGCAAAAAAATATGATCTCGATACATCATTGATCAAAGCGGTGATTGCCAGTGAGTCTGCCGGAAATCCTCACGCGCACTCATCGGCCAATGCAAAAGGATTGATGCAACTGATCGATTCGACTGCAACAATGGTTGGTGTAAAGAATGTGTGGGATCCGGAACAAAATATCCACGGCGGAACAAAATATCTGAAACAACTGATGGATAAATTTGATGGAGATGTGAAATTAGCGGTGGCATCGTACAATGCTGGTCCTGCAAGGATTGAAAAAACAAGAAAGATCCCGGCAATACCGGAAACACAGCAATATGTCCGCACGGTAATGAAATATATCGATGTATTTTCACCTGGAAAGGATTAACATATGGAATCGATCACCGAGTTAACTGCAGTCATACAACAAGAAGCCGATATTGCTGAATCGTTGGAAACTTTGTTGAAAGAAAAACAACATGCATTTATCTATTGGAAACCGGAAGAATTAGACCTCGTTATCAAAGAAGAAGAAATGATTCTCCATCGTATTGCAGAATTGGAAAAAAAACGGGTAATGCTGGTATCGCAATTCTCGGAAAAAGGTGAAGAAAAAAAACTATCTATGATCGCGGATGAATTCGACGCGGATGAACTTCGTATCCAGGCTCAGCGTCTGCGGGTTGCATCGGAACGCGTGATGAAAAAGAACAATCAGAACAAACAACTGCTCCAAAGTTCATTATCGTTCGTTCGGCACACGTTAGTTATTCTCACAAATAATTTTCAACGTCAATTGATCGATCAGAAAGCGTAACAACGATTATGGCAGGCTTAAACAGTATTCTTGAATCAGCAAAACGATCGTTGAATGCCAATCAATACGGCATTGGTGTAACAAGTCATAATATTTCTAATGCGGGTGTTGCCGGATATTCACGTCAGCGTGTGGTACTGTCACCCTCGCAATCCGAAAAAACTCCGTTTGGATATTTAGGAAGTGGAGTCGATATAAAAACAATTCAGCGATTGCGAGAAAAATATGTCGATCAACAAAGTTATGCGATCAAGGCAAATTTAGGACAGGCATCACAGCGTCAGCAGGTTTTAGCAATGACGGAATCAATATTGCAGGAACCATCCGATTCTGGTTTGAATGCAGTAATGACTGCATTCTTTGGTTCATTTCAGGATCTCGCTACGCATCCAGAAGAGAGTTCGAGCAGAAATGCAGTTCTACAGCGTGCATCGTTAATGACCGATTCTTTTCACCGTTTGTCGGAAGGTCTTACGGCAACAAAAGTAAATGTCGGCAACGAGTTGGAGTCGAAGATTGAAAGGATCAACTCTTTGCTAAAATCAACATCAGAACTTGATTCTGCAATTGTGGCCGCAACATCCCGTGGATCGGAACCGAACGACATTAAAGATCAACGAGACAGAAATCTTTCAGAATTATCTTCCCTTATCAACGTTCGAGTCTCTGAAGATAGTAAAGGTTCAATATCGGTTGCGATTGGCGGCACCACTGTTCTATCAAATGGCAATTATCAGCAACTTAAATCTGGAATGGTAGCAAATTTGATAGTGCTGACAACACTCGATTCGACTTCGCCTATTAGTGTAACCGGCGGAGAGGCGGGTGGACTAATGAAATTGTTTAACTCCACTATCAACGGTTATCAAAAAAACTTAGATGATCTTGCACAGACTCTTATTACACAAGTTAACACAGTCCACTCCGGAGGATATAATTTGGGTGATCCGGCTGTAACAGGATTGGATTTCTTTACAGGAAATGATGCCGCATCTATTTCCGTTAATCCTTTGGTTGAGCAGGATATCAATAATATCGCAGCATCAGCCGATGGTGCTCCGGGTAACAATGAAACGGCCATTGCACTATCTCAATTGCAGAATGCAAAGACAATGAATGGAAATAAGAATACCGTTTTCCAATTTTACAATGGCATTGTTAGCGGTATGGGATCTGAAATACAAGGACTAGAGCAAGAGACACAATCACAACAGTTGGTGTTAGATCAAGTGGATGCGCAGCAAAACTCAGTTTCCGGAGTTTCTATTGATGAAGAAATGACAAATCTGATAAAATTTCAACACGGGTTTGATGCATCTGCTCGAGTGATCAATACAGTCAATTCATTGTTCGATACACTAATGAGAATGACATAATCATGAGAATTACAGAAGGTACAATCGCTTCCGGATATCTTTCTACCGTTAATAGAACGCGGGAACGGATCGTCCGTTTACAAAATCAGCTTGCAACAGGAAAATTAATTCAATCCGCTTCCGATGACCCGCAGGCTGCGGACACGATATTACGGTTGACGGAATCAAAGAAACTTCGTGAGCAATACAAGAATAATGCAATTGAAGGACAAGGAATTGCCGAAACAACCGCAACAACACTTGGGCAGATCGGCGACGTATTGATGAATTTAAAAGATATCGTTGTTCGCGCAGGAGGTTCTGCCAGTACCGAAGACTTAACAACGTTTGGAGAAAGTGTCAATCAATTATTGACGGAGATGGTCGATCTTTCAAATACAAAGTTCAATGGAAAATATCTCCTTGGGGGCACGCAAACGCAAGAGCAGCCATATACTCTAACCGCAAATGGTTCTGCTGTGATTAAGAATCCTAAAGGGATCGATGGTGTAATAAAATTTCAGGTTGGAGACGATCATGCAATTCAAGTGAATGTGAACGGAGAACAGGCGTTGAACGGAACCCAGATTTTTGATCTACTAGTCCAGGTTCGAGATGCATTGAACAACGGTACATTTTCTTCAACGGCATTTGTGGACAGCATTGAACAAGCGTCGGCCCATATTCTTAACTCTACCAGTACTGCAGCTTCGTATGGAGAAAATTTTCTATTGATTGGTGATAACCTTGAAATACAAGGGAATAAATTATCGGAATATATTTCCCTCTACCAAGACACCGATGTTGCTGAAGCAACAATGAAATTTAAAAGTGAAGAAACTATGTTAAGTGCTGCTCTAAACGTAGGTGGTCAAATTCTTCCGAAGTCGTTATTGGATTATTTGCGATAATAGCATGAAAAAAAAAATTGATATAGGGACATTCTTTGGTTTAATACTCGGTCTTGTTGCTGTCTTTGGATCTTTCCTGTTGGAAGGTGGTAAGATGGGAGCAATTATTATGCTCCCGGCAATGGTGATTGTATTTGGCGGTACATTTGCAACTGCACTCATTGGAACACCAATGAAAGTAATGAAAAATTTTGGATCGACACTGATGATTGCGTTATATCCGCCTTCGTATGACTATCCGGCGATCATAGAAGAGATCGTCAAACATTCTATGATCGCTCGTAAGGAAGGATTGCTGACACTAGAGCGCCATTTATCGTCGGTGAAAGACAGATATGTATCAAAGTTACTGCAGTATTTGATCGATGGAATTGACATCAATGTTCTTCGTTCAATTTCAGAGATGGATCTGATACATGTAAGTGAACGTCATCAAAAGAATATTCAATTATATCAACGCATGGGTGGATATTCACCAACGATGGGAATCATTGGAACGGTGATGGGACTTATTGCAACTCTTGCCAATGCTGGCGAAGATCCTAATCAATTGATACGACATATCGCATCTGCATTTATTGCTACTCTTTGGGGTGTGTTCATGGCAAATATTATTTGGCTTCCCATTGCCGATAAACTAAAGAGTATAGATGATGAAGAACAATTATATATGTCTCTTATTTCTGAAGGCGTTATTGCAATCCAAGAGGGCGAAATCCCATCGATCATCCGTTCTAAACTGATCACGATGATTTCGTCAGCCGAACAGGTTCAAAATAAAAATGAAAAAACGAAAAGCCCATACTGAATATCCGAGTCAAGACCGATGGCTGTTAACATATGCGGATCTGATAACACTGCTGTTGGGGTTGTTCGTTATTCTGTATGCAATGTCGAACATCGATAAAAAAAAATACAGTCAGTGGGTTGCGGCATTCGGCGGTGAATTTGGAAGTGGAAAAGTAGAGATGGGAAATGGTACATCGTTATTATCCGAAATGGCGGAGCAGATTCGAGTTGAAAAATTGTTAAAGCAAGTATTGGAGATCGACGGAAAAAGTTCGGCACTTTCAATCTCCATAGATGAACGCGGTGTAACGATTCACATACAGGAAGAATTATTATTCCCTTCCGGTGAGTCGAAATTGAAAGGAAGTTCTTATACAATGTTGGATTCACTTTCTTCTGCCCTTCGAACGATCCCAAATGACATTAGAATAGAAGGGCACACGGATAATATTCCTATTGCAACAAAAGAATTCCCTTCAAATTGGCATCTTTCAGTCAGCAGGGCAATGAATACAGGATATTATTTGATTGAGCATCATAACTTCAATTCGGATAAACTTTCGGTGGTTGGGTACGGTGATACGAAACCGATTGCATCAAATACAACAGAAAAGAATAGGACATTAAATAGACGAGTAGATATCGTAGTTTTAATGTCGCAAGTAACACAAACGTTAAATGTTCAACGACAACAAGCAATTCAAGGAGAGTAACGCTATGAAATGGAATAACATACAATTTGGAGAGATGGAATACGATGAGAAACATCAGCTCACGTTTCCCGGAGGTTTGATAGGATTTGAAGAGAACAAAAAGTTCCTGATAATCCATGATGAGGAGAGTGAACCATTCCGATGGCTGGTATCATTGGAAGACCAAGAATTGAGCTTTCCACTCGTTGAACTTTCAATTAATCAATCTGAATATTTTGGTAAATACTTTTCGCAAGAAAAGGTTACATTGTTTGCAGTTGTTTCCATCAAACCAGAGATTGATGATTCAACGATCAATCTCAAAAGTCCTATTGTGATTGATATCGATAAAAAAACAGGACGCCAGGTTGTGTTGGATGATGAGTCACTTAATGTTCGAACACCACTTGTATCATTCTCACCAGTATTAGCGGAGTAATAAATGCTCATTCTTAGCAGAAAAATTGAAGAGGAGATCAAGATCGGTGATTTGATCACGATTAAAGTTCTTGGTATTCACGAAGGACAAGTGCGGATTGGGATCGATGCACCAAAAGATATCAAAGTATATCGTTCAGAAATCTATCAACAGATACAAAAAGAAAATGCAGATGCTGCAAAAGTCACAAAATCAGATATTGCATCAGCAGTCCAAATGTTTAAACAGAAAAAAATCAATAAAGAAAAATAAATCTCTTTGCTGTACCCCTGGAGCGTGTCATGTTTGTCATTATTGGTATTGTCGTCGTATTTGCAAGCGTCATCGGTGGATTTTTAATGCACAAGGGACCTCTGTTAGTTTTGTACCAACCCAACGAATACGTAATTATTGTGGGAGCTACCATTGGCGCAATGATCGTAAGTACGCCGATCCGAATTTTAAAAAAATTAGTTCAACATATTATTGGTCTTTTTAAAGGGGATCCGTATACAAAGAATGAATATCTTAACTTATTGAAAACAATGTTCGAACTATTTTTAGTCGCAACGAAAGATGGCTTAATGAACATTGAACCGCACATTGAAAAGCCTGAAACCAGTGCTATTTTTGCAAAGAATCCATTCCTCATTAAAAATCATCATGCGATGGATTTTCTTTGCGATACACTGAAGCTGATGTTGAGCGGTGGTGTGCCAGCCCATGATCTTGAGGCGATTTTAGATGCTGACCAGGAAACAATGGAAACGGAAGGACATCAAGCACCGGCAGTATTACAGTCTGCCAGTGATGCACTTCCCGGTTTGGGAATTGTTGCTGCGGTTCTTGGAATTATCGTCACAATGGGAAAGATCAGCGGTCCGCCGGAAGAGGTTGGTATGAGTGTCGCTGCTGCTTTGGTCGGTACATTTCTTGGCATTCTCTTGTGCTATGGTTTTGTAGGTCCAATGGCTACCCATATTGCAACTCTTCACTTATCGGAGATTCTCTATTTGCAGTGTATCAAGGTTGGACTTCTTGCATATGCAAAAGGAAATGCACCAATGATGGTTGTCGAATTTTCCAGACGTGTTATCTTCACAGATTTTAGACCATCATTCAAAGAACTTGAAGATGCTCTCAAAAGTGTTAAAGCCGGTGTAAAATAGTACTATGGTAAATCAAAAAGATGTTCCTATACGGATCATAAAAAAAATAAAGAAAGGTCATGCCGCTCACCATGGCGGTGCATGGAAGGTTGCGTATGCAGATTTTGTAACAGCGATGATGGCACTTTTTATCGTATTATGGATTGTCGGACAAAGCAAACAAGTGAAGGATTATGTCGCTCAGTATTTCAAAGATCCTGGAGCGTTTATGGAAAACACCAAGGGAGGCGGCGCATTTGAAAAGTCCGATATGAGTGTTGGTGAGCGTGTGTCAGAAGAATTTTTAAAACGGCAACAGGAAAAAATGAAAGATGTTGCTGAAAAGATCGTACAAGAAATGGGCAAAACTGAAAAATTAAAAGAACTCATCAAACAGATCAAAATGGAATTCACCAAGGAAGGTTTACGGATCGAGTTGGTGGATGAATCACAATCATTCTTTTTTGATGTTGGAACATCCAATATTAAACCGGAGGCGATACTTATATTAGATGTAATCGCAAAACAATTGAGTGAAATTCCAAATCATATCGTTGTTGAAGGTCATACCGATGCAAGACCTTACTTGGGGGGGAATGGATATTCTAATTTTGAACTCAGTGCGGAACGCGCGAATAGCGCTCGTAGAGTTCTTATGGACAAAGGTTTAAATACGAAACAAATTGTCGAAATTCGAGGCTATGCCGATTCACGTTTACGAAATAAAGCTAATCCACTAGATGTTACTAACAGACGTATCAGTATTTTGGTGAAATATGATGAACAGTAAAAACAAACACACGATTCTCATTGTGGATGACGATGAAGCTCAAGTAAATCTCGTCGATCAGATCCTTCAGCAAGAATCAAAGTACAACATTATCTCCACAACAAAACCGGAAGAAGCTTTGCGGATGGCAGAGATGTATTCTCCTACGATCATCATCTCGGATTATTTTATGCCGGGAATGAATGGATTCCAATTTTGTAAAAAGATCAAAGAGCACCCGATTCTTCGTGAAGGAATGTTCATTCTGTTGACATCGGCAACATCAGTAGAAGAGAAAGTTCAGGGACTTGAAAGCGGCGCAGATGAATTTATTTCAAAACCGGTTCATCTCAACGAATTGATCGCCCGCGTGAATGCCTGTGCTCGCATCATTCAACTTCAACAGGATATAAAAGCAAAAAAAGAAAAGCTTGCTGAGATGAACGTTATTCTTGAAGAAAGTTACAAAGGTATGCTCGATCTTCTGGCGGTTCTTCTCGGTTTACATGTTCCTAATGCTGCTCAGCGTGCAGAAAAAGCATCTTTAGTGGTACAATGGTTCACCGATAAACTTTCTTTAGAAAAAGAAGAATCGCAGATCATTCAAAGTGCTGCAGTTCTTCATGAAATTGGCAAGATCAGTATCCTTGCCGATATGGCCCAAGTAGACAACTCAACATTTGATCACAAAGAACGTGCACATTATCCGCTTGCCGGACAAATATTGCTGTCAAGAATTCCGCGGTTGAAAGAAGTTGGATTACTTCTCAGGCATCAATTGGAAAATTTTGACGGCACAGGTTTCCCGGATCGTTTAATGGGGAATGAAATTCCGTTTGGATCACGGTTACTGCGAACGATCAATTTTGTAGAACATCTGGACATTGACGCAACCCAACACGAAAAGATCATTGACGCACTTCATAAAGCGCGAGGAATTATGCTCGATCCAATGATCGTTCAACTCTTCGAAGAATTTCTTCTTGTTGCAGGTCAAACAGATTGGATTGTAGGAAAGCGTTCTATTACTGTAGCAGATCTCACTCCAGGTTTGAAACTTGCATCCGATCTAAGTACCGGCAGCGGAACAAAATTATTGCCAAAAGAGACAGTGATGACAGAATTCCATATCAATCGTATAATATCTCATCACCAGATCGATCCAATTCTTGGAAGTATCTTTGTTTATAAGTGAACTACAAAAATGACTAATTCAATTTTTCTAAAACCACGATTTTTATCGTGGTTTTTTTATATAATTGTGAATCCTTTCCTTCACTCTCTGCATCATAATAATGAACAAATTTATCTATTGCTCAATAACGAACACGACTGTAAAAATTAGACAATGAAAACAAACGATCCTAAAAAAATATTGATTATCGGCGGTGTTGCCGGCGGTGCAACTGCTGCAGCACGCATTCGCAGATTAGACGAATCTGCAGAAATTACAGTTCTTGAAAGAGGGCCATATGTTAGTTTTGCCAATTGTGGGCTGCCGTATTTTATTAGTAGGGATATTCAGCGACGTTCCAGCTTACTTCTTCAGACCCCGGAAGGATTCTTTAGCCGGTATCGCGTTAATGTTCGAACAAATACGGAAGCAATACAAATTTTAAGAGAAGAAAAGAATGTTGTTGTCCGAACTCAGAATGGCGAAGAAAAGGTCCAATATGATAAATTGATCCTTGCACAAGGCGGTTCACCGATCGTCCCTCAATTACCCGGAATTGCTTATGATCATGTCTTCAAACTCTGGACGATTCCTGATATGGATAGGATCCATAAATTCATTGAAGAGAAAAAACCAGTAAAAGCAATTGTAGCCGGCGGTGGTTTCATCGGTCTTGAAATGGCAGAGGCGTTTCACGCGCGTGGAATGAGTGTAACCGTTGTAGAATTAGCTCCACAAGTAATGATCACAATGGACACTGAATTCGGTGAAATGATAAAGAGCGGACTTGAAGAGAAAGGAATTTCTGTTAAAACAAAGATCGGTCTTTCGGCAATTAGTGAAAAAACTATCACTCTATCCGATGGCTCTATAATAGATGCAGATATGGTATTGCTTTCTGTTGGTGTTCGACCGGAATTATCATTAGCAAAATCTGCCGGACTTATAATTGGTGCAAGCGGTGGGTTGGTTGTGAATGAATTTTTACAAACAAATGATCCGGATATTTATGCCGCAGGTGATATGGTTGAGATCATTAATAAGGTTCACGGAAAAAAAGTGAGAATTCCGTTAGCTGGTCCCGCGAACAGACAGGGAAGAATCGCCGGCACAAATGTGTTGGGTGGAATGATGAAGTATAACGGAGCACTCGGAACGTCGGTCGTTAAATTATTTGATCGAAATGCTGCATCTACCGGACTTTCAGAAAAAGCTGCCCGCGATGCAGGTTTCGCTGTTGGAGTTGCGTATGTTTTCAAAGATAATCATGTAACATATTTCCCCGGTGGAAAACCGCTTGCACTGAAGATTGTGTATGATGTAAAAACAAAATTACTTCTCGGTGGTCAGGCCTACGGAGAAGTTGGTGTAGAAAAGCGTGTTGATGTTTTAGCGACGGCGCTCCACGGGAAAATGACGTTGGAAGATCTATCGGAATTGGACTTGGCATATGCACCGCCTTACAATAGCGCGAACGATCCGGTTAATATAGCTTCATTTGTTGGACTCAATCACATCTCAGGATATAGTTCGCTAAAGACTCCAGTGGAAACATTGGAAGAGCTTTCCAAAGCAAAAGGATTGATTGTAGATGTTCGAACGATGGGAGAAAAATCAAAAGCGACACTTAAAAATGTTCTAGACATTCCGGCGGATGAAGTTCGTGATCGATTATCAGAAATTCCAAAAGATGGTAATATTTATCTGTTGAGCAAAGATGGGTTTTTAGGTCATACGACAATTCAAATTCTAAAAGCAGAGGGTTGGAACAATGTTTATAATATTGCCGGCGGATATCTTGCGGCAAAATGGTTCGATGGTTGGAAATTTTCAAATTAATACTACATTAAAATAAAAAGGAGAAGTACATGTCTGAGTTATTGAACAAGATCAAATCCGGTGCAAAGATTGTAGATGTAAGAAGCACCGAAGAATTTGGTGAAGAGCATTACCCCAATGCGGTAAATATTCCTGTGGAACAAATACAATCAAGGATCAGTGAAGTCGGAGAAAAAAGTTCACCTGTCATTCTCTATTGCGCTTCCGGTTCTCGAAGTGCGTATGCGGCAAGAGTTCTAAAAAATTCCGGATTCACGGATGTTGTTAATGCAGGTGGTCTCTACGATATGCCTGAACTGTAAGCTTTTTGAATCATTATTAAGGAAACGGATTATTGTATGAAAAAAATATTGTTAATCTTACTGTTAGTTATTGCGTATTCCACCGCCGCAAAGGCAAAAGATCCTCAATGGAAAAATTTCAATGAAGGAATCAGTGAAGCAAAAAAAAGTGGAAAAAAAATATTAATTGATGTTTATACAGACTGGTGTAAATGGTGCAAAGAGATGGATAAAAACACCTATGCTGATAAAAATATTTCAGCGTATTTGAAGAAGAATTTTGTGATCATCAAATTGAATGCTGAAGGAACCGAGAAGATCATGTATGAAGGTCAATCGATGACCCCGCAAGAATTTGCACAGGGAATGGGTGTGGATGGTTATCCGGCGACATTATTCTTAAAAAACGATGGAAAAGTAATCACATTGCTTCCGGGATATTCAAAACCAGATCAATTTATCCATGTTCTTACTTTTATTAGTGACAACCAATATTTGAAAAAGCAATTTGCGGATTACTTATCGGAAAAAAGTGTGAAACAATAACCGATTAAAACCACGGTGCTTTCAAATCGTGTCATCATCACAACGTGACGATCTTGCTTTTCATTTTACGATATTATCACAAGGGACAAAATGTCAAAAAGAGCAGTTGCTAGAAGAATCTTCATGACGATCGGTGTTGTTGAGCTTTTACTGTTCATCGTTTCCGGTTTAGTGAATTCAACAGCAGGTGTTGTTGGGGTCATGTTCTTGTTTATCGGTGCAACAAATTTTTGCACGCAATGTCCACTTTTGTCAGCATTTAAACGTATGTTTGATAGATCAAAATGGAATAAAATTCGGACAAAAAAATATAATTGAAGAATTTATAATTATAGCGTAATCATTATGCCCTCCTTTTTATACCGAGTTTCACTCATCATTGTATTCTTCACTTCTTTTGGTCTTATTGAAAGCAATCAACTTCCCGAAGATGAAAAAGAAGAGAACTATAAAAGTGAAATAAATCGTTGGCACCGCCAACGCATTAATAATTTGATAAAAGAACATGGCTGGTTAAGTTTAGTAGACCTTGTTTGGCTGGGCGAAGGAAAAAATGAAATTCCTTTATTCGGAAGCATTACTCTGAAAAAAGAAAAACTGTTTGTTATGTTGAAAAATAAAATTCACGCGACCTTGCAAGGGAAAATATTCACGTCCGGCTACATTCAGCCTGAAAAGGATAAAATACTAATCGGATCAAATGCGTTTATTGTAATCCTGCGCGATGGAAAATACGCAGTAAGAATATGGGATTCCGAATCGTCTGGCAGGAAAAATTTTACGGAAATTGAACGGTATCCTGTTTCATCAATGTGGAGAATCAAGGCTCGTTGGGAAGCATTTTCGAAACCAAAAAAAATTGAGGTCCCAACGGTCATACCTGGAATTGTTGGGGAAGGTATTGTTCCGGGTGTTGCAACCTTTACTCTGGACGGAAAAGAGTATCGACTCGAACCGACAGTTGATAGTGCTGAAACAGAATATATTTTTGTGTTTGGTGACAGAACAAACGGAAAAGATACGTATCCGTCGGGAAGATTTTTGTACGCCGATCCGCCGGTGAATGGAACGATGTTTCTTGACTTTAATAAATCGACAAATCCACCTTGTGCTTTTACAAATTTTGCAACCTGTCCTGTACCGTTAAAGGAAAATAGATTATCGGTTAAGATTGAAGCGGGTGAGAAAAAATATGACCATAAATAAAAATGCCAGAATGTTTATTCTTCGCCGTCTTGCTTAATAATTATATGAATGGTGAATTAAGGAATTATCGGAATGTATGATGAATTAGTAGATGAATCTACATTTGATCAACTCTCTTTTCAGGATCAGACTGAATTGATCTCGCATTATTGCCATGATATAAAAAACAAGATCACCGGTTCTCAAACAATGGCTGAAGCGCAAGGAATTGCCGATGAACATTGTATGCAATTTCAACGATCTTGTTCCAGTGAAGTTCTCCGCAACGCAATGACTGAATATGTTCAAGGGTTAATTAGGCAAACGTGGTCGTAATAAATAGTAAAGTGACCAATGAATAATTTATCTATCCTTATTGTAGACGATGAAGCATCCTAGCGGGATATTTTAGCCGGATATTAGGAAAATCAACAAACCGTTCAGCAATTGTCTCCGATTTGATGTTGGTAAAAATAACCCTATTTTATTAAAACACTGCATCAAGGGTAATTACCATTGTGTCTCCATTTTCACTTCCATCACTGCTTGCGTTTGCAGTAAACATATCGCTTGTTATCATTGTTTTACTTGATAACCCAAAGAGTTACGCACACCGCTTGTTTGGTTTGGTAATATTATGTTTTGCTTTTTGGAATGTAGCCGATATCATTGTCATTAACAGTTCAACCCTCGAAATTGCGGCTATTGGTGCGATAATAATTGTTGTTGTATTCTTGTTTGCATCTACTTTTTTTCTTTTGTTGTCATTTTCTTTTCCTCTATCAATTCATTCTCGATTTGACCGTTTTCCCATACGGCCGTTGTTTTTAATCCTTCCACTCATATTTTCACTCCTTTCAGGTATTCAAGTCTTTCAACCAATTGAGTTGCAACGATTTGATGTCATAGATGTAAATTTCTATTTTGTAAATATATCTGGTGGTATACTTAATAAGGCTATGTATGCAACTATAGTTGCATATATAGTTTGGGGCATCGGAAATCTTCTCTTTCAATTAAAATCTTCGACAGAACGTAAACAACTATCCCAAATTATTTTTATTTTATTTGGAACAATTGGTTTTGCCCTCCTTCTCATTTCACTTAATGTAGGCCGTGAAAATCATAACATATATTTTTTTGCCTCTCGTGCATTGTTTGTTTCAATAAGTCTCTTTTTTGCTTTTGTCGTCCTTGGTAATAGATTGCTGATTCTAAGAAGAATTGGTAAACAGGGAATTGCATATTCATTCGTTATAGCAGTAGTGTCTGGTTTTTACCTAATAATTATAAAAAATATAGCAGAGGTATTTGGAGAGCGATTCAAGATTACCTCACTGGTATTTGAAATCCTTGTAATAATAATACTTTCTTTTATATTCAGACCACTTGTAAATCGGGTTGAATCGCTCATTGAACATATCTTTTCCCAAAATATATTTCGTTATCGACAAAAATTTATTCAGTTTACGCACGAATCATTTCATCTGTCGAACATTACGGATTTGACACATGCAGTGACAGTATTTTTAAAAGAAGCATTATCGGTATCTCGATCTGAGATATTGATTGATATTGATGGTTCCGGACAGTTTAGGGGAGTCAATAATTCGAAAAAAATACTTTCGATTGACGGTGCAATACCAGGAATACTAACGAAAGAACAAAAATTGTATGAAGTAAGAGATTTATTACAAGAGTGCTCTGTTAATGATCGGCATCTCCTTCAAATTTATGACGGTGGCTATTTAATACCACTTCATGCCGATAAAGGAATAATGGGAATATTATTGACTGGACCTACCGAATCAGGAAAAGTCTATACAATTGAAGAAACTGAATTTTTAACAATCTTTTCAAATTCTCTTTCTGTTGTTGTAGAGCGAAATGTCTTGATGGAGAAAGTACGTTCCGAGGAGATTCGTGCCGCGCAGATGGAAAAACTTGCAGCTCTTGGCCGATTGACTGCCGGAATAGCACATGAGTTTCGTAATCCACTCAATATTATTGCAACATCTGCTCAGACAATTCTACGTAATCCTGAAGATGTTGATCTTCACATAGAAACTGGAAAATATATTCTTGAAGAGACGAACAGACTAAGCCAAACCGTTGATGCATTTCTCCAATTTGCCAAACCACATTCCCCGGTTTGGGAAAGAATACATCTCGATGAGATTATTGATAGTGCTATTAGTTCACTTCAACCCCGCTTGATTGAAAAGAATATTACTATTGTAAAAAACATCCCATCTTTGACCGAAATTGTTACATCGCCGCATCATGTTGAACGAAGTATGGTTAACCTGGCATTAAATGCACTTGAAGCAATGAGTAACAATGGTACCCTGACAATTATGGCTCAGCATAAAAATGAAAACACCATAATCATTGAGATTCACGATAATGGATGTGGCATTCCATTGGAGTTTCACTATAAAATATTTGATCCATTCTTTACGACAAAAAAAACCGGGACGGGTCTGGGATTGTCGATTGTGTATATGATGATACATTCGATTAAAGGAATAGTTAACTTTACGTCTGACAATACCGGCACAACATTTTCAATAGAATTACCGATTGACGGAAGTAAACAATGAAAAACGCATCGATCCTTATTGTGGATGACGAAGAGAAAACTCGTCGTATTCTTCAAATCAATCTCCAGAATTCATATAAACTGCATTTAGCAGAGAATGGTCGTGAAGCTTTGAAAATATTACAGTCACATACGATTGATATCGTACTCACCGATCTGAAAATGCCAGATATTGACGGAACAGAAGTTCTAAAGGAAATACAAAAAAGTGTCCATCCAATTCCTGTTATTATCATGACTGCGTATGGAACCATTGAGAATGCGGTCATGATGATGAAACGAGGTGCGTTTGATTACATAGTAAAACCTGTGAATCTAGATCAGCTTGATGTTGCATTGAACCGTGCTATGCTGCATGTTAAACTGATTCAAGAGAATGAACAATTGCGAACGCAGTTACGTTCGATTGAAGCAATGTCTAACATTGTTACAGTCAACGATAAAATGCAGAAAGTCATGAAATCGGTTGAACAAGTTGCCACGACTAATTTCACTGTGCTTATTGAGGGTGAGACGGGAACAGGAAAAGAACTCATTGCCCGATCATTGCATAACTTAAGTTCCCGTGCTTCACAGGCATTTATTGCTGTAAATTGTGGAGCGATACCGCGCGAGCTATTAGAAAGCGAATTTTTCGGTAGCGAACGAGGCGCATTTACCGGTGCCACTGCGAGACGTATTGGAAAATTTGAACAAGCAAACCATGGTACAATTTTTCTTGATGAGATTGGCGAATTGCCTCTTGATCTGCAAGTGAAACTATTACGGGCAATTGAAGAGCAGGTTATTGTTCGTGTTGGAGGGAGCGAGAAGGTTTCACTCGACTTCCGTATTGTTGCCGCAACAAATAGAAAACTGAAATTAGAAGTAGAAGCGAATCGTTTTAGAAGTGATCTGTACTACAGACTTAATGTTGTCAATATCCAACTTCCGCCATTACGAGAGCGAACAGAAGATATTCCATTACTAGCACAACATTTTTTATTAAAACACCGCCAAAGCATTGGGAAAAATCAGAAGGGTTTTGAAACTAATTCGTTGACTTATCTTAAAGCACACCACTGGCCCGGGAATGTGCGTGAATTGGAAAATATTGTTGTCCGATCTATGGTGAGTGCACAGAGCGAATATATTGGTATTGATGAATTACCATCAGATTTCCATCTTCAATCCGCCGATGAGCGAGATATGATCCCTTCATCGTATCAAGATTTTCTTGCGATGAAAAAGAAGTTAAAAGATGAGTATATAAAAGAAATTGAAAAAAACTTCATTCTTGAAGGATTGCGAAATAATCATTGGAATATCTCACAAACTGCGCGCGTACTTGATATGGACCGACGAATGCTTCAAAACATGATGAAAGATTTGGGATTAAAAACACCGGAATCTGATTCAATAGGAGAATAGATCTGCGTTGTTTTCCTACGCACCACCAAAGCATACCATTGTAACAACTTACCATAGAATTGCCATTCTGCTGCGAACGTATTCTTCGCACCATCAATCGTTATTTCCATAAAATATAACTCTTTTCATTGATATTCGAACTTTTTACTGTGGCACGAGTATTGCCATAATAAGTATTACCTCTGTAACACAAACAAATATCAAAGGTGAATACAATGATTATGGTGACACTTGCAATTACTGTCGGTTTTATCCTTATCACCTACGGGTGGGTTGAAATAGTTTATCTCAATGAAGAAAAAAATCAACACAAGGGGAAGAATAAATAATGTGGCAAGCCTGGATCAATGGAAGTTTAGGTCTGTGGCTTATCACCATTGCCTTTTTCCAAATGAAGAATCTGGATTGTGTGATGAATAATCTCTTTACCGGAATCATTAGCGCGATAGTTGGATGGTTAATGAAAGAAGTTCGTCCGTGGCAAGGCTGGGCTTCAATAGTATTGGGTGGATGGTTAATTGTGACGCTCACAATTCCTGATCTCCTTATAGGAAGATATCAACAATGGAATTTATCATTTGTAGGAGTATTGTTGACTGTTTCTGGTTTTACTGCACTCGCAGGGATATCTAATCCACAGTATGATAAATCAAATTATGAAATTAAATAAATCTATGCATCGCCGTTTGATGGTACGAAATCGAATCTTAGAACAAGCGCAGGAGCGATTCTTTGCATATGGTTTCATGAACGTGTCAATGGATGAAATAGCCTCCGTACTTGGGATGAGTAAGAAGACAGTCTATAATCATTTCCCAAGCAAAACTAAATTGATCGAAGCGATAATTGAAGAGCATATCATTTCAGCTATCAGTCGATATAAACAGATTGTTAATTCACCACTCAAATACATCGACAAATTGTATAAAGTATTTTGTCTTATCGGTACAATATTTATGAAAATGAGCAAACCATACAGAGATGATCTTAGCGCACAGCGTCCGGATATTTGGAAGCGTCTGGAAGATATTAGGAGCAGAACAGCTTTTGCAAGCTTTAAGACATTTATTCAAGAGGGCGTTAAAAATGGTATGGTAAAGTCTGAAATTCATCCAGAGGTATTATTGATTGCATATATTAGCGCATTACAGGGGGTTGATAACACACCCGTGTTATTTAACAACAAAATTTCAACGGACGATGCAGTTGAATCAATTACGCGCATTTACCTTGACGGCATTTTAACAGAAAAAGCTTGGCACTTATATTACGGTAGCTGCAAGTATTCACTTAACTCAATCAAAGATTGATAGAAATTTATGACAAATATAAAACGACATACTATTTTTGTTTTTCTATTCTTCACAGCAACATTTTTGTTTGCACAACAAAAAGAACTTAGTCTGCAGGAATGTGTTGAGCAGGCGGTGCAAAACAATACCAATATTCTCATAGCAAATTCTGATGTGGAGATGGCATCCCGTAAGCGGGAAGAGATAACAGCAAAACTTCTGCCGCAATTGTCTCTCTCTGCAGATTATCGTTACTACAATGAACTGCCAACGCAATTGATACCCGCCTCAATGTTCGGCGGACCTGTTGGGGTATATAAAGAAACGCAGTTTGGTGTGCCCCACGTATTAAATGGAAACATTCAAGGGAATATGCCGATCTACAATCAAACGATCTTAAGCGGTAGAACTACGGCAAAAATCGGTACGGAGTTGGCAGAAATTCAGTATAAAAAAATGAGAGAAGATGTGATACTGGATGTATCGAATGTCTATTATAATGCGCAGATCGCAGCAAATCAAATTATATTTTTGCACGGGAATATAAATAATCTTGAACAACTGATTGCTACGACAACTCTTCTGTATCAAAACCAAATGGCAAAACAGTCGGATGCAGATAAACTGAAATTGCAGAAAAGTATTCTTGACGCGCAAGTAAGCACTGCGGAAGCAAATTATCAGCAGTTATTGAGTGTCTTAAAATATCAAATGGGTCTTTCGCAAAACGATTCTATCACAATTCAAATGCATCCTTCTTCCGAATTATTATTGATTGGGAACAAGACGAACATTGCGACCGATCTTCTCGTTATGCAAAAACTGCAGCAATTATTAAATTCAGAAATAGATGGTATCTATGCGGGACGGTATCCAACACTTGCAGTGTATGGATTGTACGGTACCAACGATTATGCAACCACAGGGGATAAATCATTTGAAAAATATTTTCCAATAAGTTTTGTTGGTATTCAACTTTCCATCCCATTGTTTGATGGCGGCACGATCAGTTCCAAGGTAGATCAAAAAACCCTTGAGCTGCAAAAAGCGGGATTGAAAGAAAAAATGTTGATAGAAAAAAATATGATGGATAAAAAAAATACTCAGAACCAGCTCGCAGCTCATAAAAAATCTGTAGCGATGCAGGAAGAAAATATCCTTCTTGCCGAAAAACTGTATACTCAAACACTGCTGCAATTTAAGGAAGGCGTAGCAAGTATTACCGATGTGCTGCAAGGAGATAGCGCGCTGCGTGATGCTCAAACAAATTATTTAACTGCTCTGGCAAAATTTAGAATGACAGAATTAGAATGGATAAAAGTAACAGGTAATTTATAACAAAGGGAAAATGAAAATGAAAAAAGAAACGAAAAGAAACATCGGAATTGCTGCGGTTGCAGTGATGATTGTACTATTTTCTGCCAAACTAGTTCTGAATAAGAATACAGTAGATGCAAAGGTCTATCGGTATGATGCGAAGAAAAATATATTCGTGTCGGTAGAAAAAATTGGGTACAAACAAATTGACAAGGTATCGTCGTACACGGGAATGTTTGAACCCAACAAAGAAACCAGAATCAGTGCTGAAGTACAAGGAAAGATAAATGAATTTTATGTGGATGGCGGAAGTGTGGTAAAAAAAGGTCAATCGCTAATTCAATTGGATAATGCGCTGCTGAATTTGCAGCTGCAATCGTTGGAAGTTCAAATTAAAGGATTACAATCGGACGTACAGCGTTACACTGTTCTTGCAAAAGCTGAAGCAGTTCAGGGTGTGCAATTAGAAAAAGTAGAGCTTGGCTTACAATCAGCAATCATTCAAAAAAACAGTGTGCTGGAACAAATCAAAAAAACAACAATCGCCGCACCATTTAATGGAGTTGTAACCGCAAAATTATCAGAAGTAGGAGCGTTTGCTGCGCCCGGTATTCCGTTACTTCAAATAACAGATATATCGTTTCTTAAATTCACAATAAATGTTCCCGAAGTTGATCTGCGTTTATTCAAAATGAATCAATCCTATACTGTTTTTGCAGACGTGTATCCTGAAAAGATTCTTCGAGGCAGAATAACTCTTGTTGGCAGCAAAGGAAATAATGCCAACAGTTATCCGGTTCAATTTACCGTTCAAAATATGAATGGCTTTGAAATTAAGTCGGGGATGTTTGGTAAGGTGAACATTCAAGAAGGAGAAGATCAAAAGAACATAAGTATTTCCGCTTCCTCAATTGTTGGTTCAAATGTAAAACCTCAAGTGTATCTTATTAAAAACGGAAAGGCTACGCTTCATACTATTTCAATTTCAAAGCGGATGGATAATAAAGTGATAGTTAGCAGCGGATTAAATGAAGGAGATATTATTGTGCAGGGCGGATTTATCAATTTATATGATGGCGCAAACGTAGTTTTTGAATAAAGGAAAGAAAATGAACTTAACAGAGATAGCAATTAAACGTCCATCGCTGATCATTGTCATGTTCAGCTTGTTCACATTATTGGGATATATCGGTTATAAGAATTTAAGCTATGAACTGCTGCCGGATTTTAATCAACCAGTGGTGGTAATTAAAACATTATATCCGGGAGCAGAACCGGAAGAAGTAGAAACTTCCGTATCACGCAAGATTGAAGACGCACTTTCTAACCTTGAAGGTGTGGATTACCTTGTAACAAAATCATTACCGAATGCTTCTGTTATCATCGCCAACCTGAAATATGGAACGGATCTGGACAAAGCAATGCAGGATGCTCAACGATACATTGACAATATTCGCAAAGATTTACCAGCGGATATTGTAAGTCCGGTGATGAGCAAAGTATCGCCAAATGATTTGCCAATCATTTCTATAAGCGCAACAAGTAATTTACCGGCGACTGTTTTTTATCAAAAAATGAAAGATGAATTTCTACCACAAATACAGCAATTAAAAGGTGTGGCAGAGATTACACTTCTTGGGGGTGAAGCGAGAGAAATTCAGGTTAAAGTAGATCAAGAGAAATTAAAATTATATAGAGTCTCTCTTTCTAAAGTAGTTGAGGCAATTAACCGTTCTGGATTGGATTTGCCTGCAGGAAAAGTTCAGACAAGTACAGAGAATAATTCTGTTCGTTTAACTGGCAAGTTTTCAACAATTGAAGATGTTGAAAATGTGCAGATTGCTATGCCTGTTGCCGGAAGTCCGGTGTATGTAAAAAATGTTGCCACTGTATTTGACGGCATAAAAGAAATTGCATCTGTTAGTCTTTACAATGGCAAGAATGGAATTGGACTTCTATTAAAAAAGCAAGGTGATGCAAATTCCGTTGACGTGTCCAAACTAGTACGTGCTAAATTAAAATCAATAGAAAATAAAAATACAGATGCCAGCGTACAATTTGTTATTGCCGATGACAGTACGGAAAACACCATATCAGCCGTTGATGCCGTATTGTTTGACTTATTCTTAGCAGTAATTCTTGTATCGTTAGTGATGCTTTTGTTCTTGCGTAGTTTCAGAAATTCTTTGATCGTTCTGATTGCTATTCCTACCTCGTTAGTTACTGCGTTTGCGGTGATGTGGTTTTTGGGGTACACACTCAATCTGATGACGCTGCTGGCAATGTCTCTCATTGTAGGAATTTTGGTGGACGATGCAACGGTTGTGTTGGAAAATATCCAGCGTCATTTGGATATGGGAAAAGATAAACGCATTGCCGCAATGGATGGTCGGATGGAAATTGGTTTTTCGGCGTTATCAATTACGTTAGTTGATGTGGTAGTATTTTTACCAATTTTATTTTTACAGGTATTTATTGCTGATATGCTGAAACAATTTTCGGTGGTAGTTATAACATCAACATTGACGAGTTTATTGGTTGGATTTACACTTACACCGTGGCTGGCTTCGCGCATCGGAAAATCTGAAGACTTGCAACCCACAAATAATTTTAATCGTTTCCTGCTTTGGTTTGAACATCAATTGGATCAATTTATTAATTGGTACGGAAGCCAATTGGAATGGGTGCTGAACCATAAAATAAAATTCACCGGTATCGTACTCTTCTTATTTCTTCTGACTGTAGCAATTATGAAATTGGGTATTATTGGTTCGGAGATGATGGCAACCGGCGATCAGGGAAAATTTCGTCTATTTCTGGAGTTCGACAAGTCTGTGCCGGTTCAGCAAAACAACATTATGTCGCAAAAAATTGAACAATATATTTTACAACACCCATTGGTGTCAACCGTCTTTAGTAATATTGCCGGACCCGGTACAGGGATGGGAAGTTTGGGCGTAGGTTCAGCAAACAAAACCGAATTTACTATTCAATTAAAATCTGCGAAAGAACGCAACAACCTGCCGACAGAACAATTTATGAAAGAACTTCGGGATAATCTGTATCAGAAGTATCCTGGAATAAATTATTCTATCGCCGCTATGGGTTTACTCCCTAAATCGGCGCCGATTGAAATAACATTAAGTGGAAATAATTTAACTGCCGTGACTGCATCGGGCAAGGAATTAAAAACTGTACTCGAAAGAATACCCGGCGTAGATAATGTTCGCCTTTCTGTAGAAGAAGGAAATCCTGAATACAAAATTATTCCCGATAAAGATAAAATGCAACGATTGGGTTTGACCTCGGCGTATGTTGGTATCAATCTTCGCACTGCACTTGCAGGAAATGACGATGCAACTTTAACCGAGAACGGAACAGAATATCCGATACGAATATGGCTGGATGATTTCAGTCGAATGAATTATGAAGATGTTCAATCACTTACCATTGTTAATCCAATAGGTAATGCTGTTGAAGTATCTCAATTTGCCACTGTTGTGCAAGATAATTCTCCATCGTTGCTTGAAAGGAAAGACAGAAAACCATCAATAACGCTCACAGCGTATGCGTTAGGCAAACCTTCTGGTTCAGTTGCAGGCGAAGTTGTTGATTTTGTTACAAAAAATCCACTGCCTGATGATATTCTGATGACATGGGGTAGCGACAAAAAAACTCAAGACGAAAGTTTTGGAGCGATGGGTGCAGCGTTAATAATTTCATTTATCCTGATCTATCTGGTTATGGTGGCGCTGTATGATAGTTTTCTCTATCCGTTTGTGGTATTGTTCTCAATACCTGTAGCGACAATTGGGGCATTTTTAGCATTGAATTTATCGCTGAGTAACATAAGTTTATTTGCGTTGCTGGGATTAATTATGTTGATGGGTCTGGTGGCGAAAAATGCAATTCTCATAGTGGACTTCACCAATCAGTTAAGAGCGCGAGGAATGCAGCTTACGGAAGCATTGATCACAGCAGGCAAAGGTCGTATGCGACCTATTTTAATGACCACGCTTGCAATGGTGTTCGGAATGTTACCAATTGCTCTTGCTAAAGGAACTGCTAGTGAATGGAAAAACGGACTTGCGTGGGTTATAATTGGCGGGCTGCTCTCTTCTCTTGTTCTAACAGTGTATTTGGTACCAATGGTGTACTTTGTAATGGAGAAAATGAAAGAAAAAATATTGCAACAGTTTTTTAAGAAAAACATTTCTGCTCATTAAGAAGTTTAACGAAAGTTTAATTCTCGATCAGAAGAGTTTACGACATTTAATCAGGCGTAAGATAGAATTAGTAATAGGATAAGAGAATTTTGAAAAATGTAATTGGTATAAAAATAGTTTCGGCAATTGGTTTTGTATTTAGTATTCTTTCTATCATTGAAGGAACATCAGTAATTCTTGGAGTGTCAATTCCCGGGTATCTCGTTGTCCCTGCGTTATTGTATTACAATGTGTTCTTTGCCATTGTCGGTCTTGGAGTTAGTATTACACTGTGGTTTAGAACAAAATGGTCTTTGCATTCGGCGGCAACGATTGCTCTGTTTCATAGTACAGTAATAATACTTGTTGCGGTATTTCATTTTGTTGATGGAACATTTGCTATAGATAGTATAAGAGCAATGAGTGTTCGATCAATACTGTGGATTGTAATTTCTTATGTTGCGTTAAAGACGAATTCGTCTATTGCTAAAAGTGATATTCTATCAAAACTACATTCATCGTTGCCACACTAAGTATGTTTGCTATCGGAATAATGACCGCAGGAAGCCAAATATCGCAGTTGGAAATGGATATAGTACAGAAATATTTACAACTCAACGTGGAGCAATACAAAAATATTCATTTGGCAGTTGAATAGATAAAAAATATTCTTGACGAAGATAATAAAATACATCCTTAAAGGAACGATTAACTAACGGAGATGAACCTAGATTATTTGAAAAAATGAGTGCGAAAATAGGTCGTGGCAGCAGAATTGATGCAATTGAAGATTTGATTAAAGAAATTGAAGACCAACTAAACAATGAACAAAAAATTAAAATTAAGGATATTGAGAAACCAGCACTAAAAGGGTTGGAAAAGAAAAATATTTGGAGAATATGGATCGTTTATGTAATGATAAATATCAAAAACAACGATAGAACAATTTTATTGATTTGTTTGATTCTTATTATCTCAAATACTATAAAAAGCCAAAGTGTATTCATTAGTGAACACCATTTCAAAGACTCAATTTATTCAACAGCCAATAAACACAATGTTGAGAATACTGACTCTTCTTCCGGCGGCAAAGATTATCTTACTCCCACCATTGAAACAATCGGCAACAATGTGTTTGTCTTTTACCTTAATAAATATGCGTTAGGCAATCCAGGTTGGACAAAAATATCTTTTAAGACAGTGAAATACAACTTGGAACATGGTTTTGTATGGGATCATGATGGTTTTGAAATGAACGCACTTTTCCATCCATACAGCGGTGCGCTGTCATATACGGCTGCTCGTTCAACCGGATTAGGTTTTTGGAATTCAATTGCTTATCCGTTTGCTGGCAGCTTCATGTGGGAAATTGTAATGGAAAATGAATTACCATCAAGCAATGATCTAATAAGCACCACAACCAGTGGAATTGTTCTTGGTGAAATATCGTTTCGGGTTTCTTCACTTTTGCTGAATGACAATGCAACAGGCGGAGAGCGAGTATGGCGCGAAATAACGGCAGGAATACTTTCACCAGTGCATGGGTTGAACAGATTGATCAGTGGTAAAAGTTGGAGCGTTGGTCCAAAACCTCAAATACCAAATTACTCAGTATCGCTTTCGGCGGGGATACTTGGTTTGTTTATTGATCGAAACTTATATCAAAAACATCCCCATGGTTATTTGAATGTTCAATTAGATTATGGGAATCTGTTTTCCCTTTCCAGTAGATATGATCCATTCGACTATTTTAACGTTACTGTTGGATTGGGATTTACCATTACCAATACAATCATCAATATTTCGGGAAGTGGAATGTTATGGGGAAACAAAATAAAAATATTTCAAAACGGAAAAAACATTATCGGTATTTTCAAAAATTATGATTTTCTTAATACCGCTACGTACCGTGTTGGAAGCAGCAGTGTTGGAATCGGTTTGATAACAAAAGTCCAACTATCAGAACAGTATATTTTGGAATCAACATTAATTCCCTCTATTATTTTGGTGGGTGCAATAAATTCTGAATATGCTAAACCACTTGGAAGAGATTACAACCTTGGACCAGGACTTGAGGGAAAAATGAGGGCTTCAATAACTAACAATAATTTAGGGAAGCTATACATGGCTTACGATCGGTCATGGATTTATGTAATTAGCGGTGCACGAGGAGATGAAGTGGTTGGGATTTGGCAAGCAGGTGTTCAAGTGCACTTAAGCCATTCCACTACGTGGACATTTGAATATTTGAATTATAGTCATATTGGTACGTATAACGAGTATCCTTCTTTGCAAAAAAATAATATTGCGTTACGGACATATATAATAGCAAACATATAAGGTTGTTTTAGATCGGTAAAACATTAAACTGCTACATTGGTATTGAACTGCTCCAAAATAAAAGCGGTATTTGGAATGTAAAATTGTTATTTTTATAAAGCAGCAACGCGAACACATTAAAACTACTATCGATTAATGAATAATTTATCCATCCTTATTGTAGACGATGAAGCATCCCAGAGGGATATTTTAGCTGGATATCTAAAAAAGAAACATCACAATGTTCAACAATCGTCTTCCGTTCATGAAGCCCTTCAATTTATCCATTCTCAACATGTTGATCTTGTTCTGACCGATTATAAAATGCCCGGTGGAACCGGATATGATCTTTTGCAAGAGATCAAAAAGCTCGACACAGAAGTTGTTGTGGTATTGATGACTGCATTTGGGACAATAGAGGGTGCGGTAGATGCGATGCGAGCCGGTGCTTATGATTATCTTAGCAAGCCGATCGAGCTTGACGAAATTGATCTTCTCATAAAACGGTTGCAGGAACGTCAGCAGTTGATCTCAGAAAATAAATTACTTCGTGAACAGCTTATTGAAAAGTTTTCTTTTACGGAAATAATTTCTCAATCTTCTCAGATGCAAGAAGTGCTTTCCACCGCTTCTCGTGTTGCACAAACCAAAGCACCTGTCCTTATTCGCGGCGAAAGTGGAACAGGAAAAGAGCTCATTGCCCGTGCAATACATTTCAATAGTCCCAGAAACAAAAAGCCATTTATTGCAGTGAACTGCGGCGCATTGAACGAAAATTTGCTGGAAAGTGAGTTATTCGGCCATGAAAAAGGAGCATTCACCGGTGCAGAAAAACAACGTCGGGGAAGGTTCGAACTTGCGGATGGTGGAACGATCTTTCTTGACGAGATCGGTGACATTTCTTCTGCGACACAAGTGCGGTTGTTACGGGTATTGCAGGAACAGCAGTTTGAGCGCGTTGGCAGTTCGGAAACACTCTCTGTTGATGTTCGAGTGATTACGGCAACTCATAAGAATCTTGAAGAAGCAATTACGGCAGGAAAATTTCGCGAGGACCTTTTTTATCGCTTGAATGTAGTTGCAGTTGAAGTCCCTCCGCTTCGAAAGCGACGAGAAGATGTAACGGTATTATTGGATCACTTTCTTTTAAAATATGCCAAAGAGAATAGAAGAAAGAAATTATCCTTCTCGAAAGAAGCTTGGGAACATTTGGTGAGATATGATTATCCCGGTAACGTGCGCGAATTAGAAAATATCGTCCAGCGATCTGTTATTTTTTCCCGGGGAGAAACGATCACAACTGAAGATCTTCCTCAGATAGTAAAGAATGGTAAAACGGAATCCCCTGTATCAAAACAACCGTCCGGGAATTTCTCGGAACGGGTTGAAAATCTAGAAAAAGATCTTATTTTTGAAGCTCTTCGTATAACAGGTAATAATCAATCAAAAGCGGCGGTGCAGCTTGGATTATCAGAAAGAAATTTACGGTACCGGCTAAAAAAGTGGGGCATTAAATAATTGGGTAATGCGGTTCTCCGCAGCCACAAATATTATAAATGAAATGGGAATCTAGTGAAACTGTATTTTTTTATTTTTCTTTTTATAGCTTCGCAAACGATTAGTAAGGCTCAAGAATCCGATCAACCGCTAACCCCGTACCGATTAGACATAAATGCCGGATATAAAGGTATTCATCTTTCTGGGTTTTCATTCCACTCTAAATTTATTAAAGATGAAACATTTGGAGTCGATCTCGGAATTGGGTATGATTTTTTGTACTCGTATAGTATTGGTGCAATATATTATCTGAATTCCGGTAAGAATCAATTTTATTTGTCGGGAGGATATAGTATCTTTAAGAGCAATGAAAAGAATGTGTATAGTCTTAAGATAAAATCATTGCATAGTCAAGTGGGATATGAATCTCAATACGGGGATCATATTATTATTGGAAGTTCTATTGCTGTTGTTAAATATTTAGAAGAACGTTTCTCCATCCCAAATTATCGTGTTGAACAACAATTCCTTGCCTACGAAAGTAAATATTTTGAGATCGGTCTTACTATCGGTTATCGCTTTTCTTTTTATTAGCTGCTCGGATGTGCAAGAAAACAAGTCGCTACCTGCAGTTATTGCCCATCGTGGTTTGCCACTTTCTTTTCCTGAAAACTCTAAAGAAGGTTTCGATGCCGTTGTATCACTCGGTATTGATGCGGTCGAGACTGATGTTTTTATGACAAAAGATGATTCTGTCTTTGTTATTCATGATGATGAACTATCTCGGTTAACGGATCTAACCGGTTATGTCCAATATTATACCGCTCAAGAATTGCGCGAAGCGGTATTCAGAAAGACCGGTGGTACATCGTTAACTGTTGCTCAATTTCTTGATCGATATAAAGAAAGATTTCGTAAGATATATTTTGATGTGAAAGAGGGGCAAGGGAAAACGATCATTGAGACGGCATTGCAGATTGAACGATTGGTTCGGTTCCACAAAATGGAAAACATTGTAATTGCAACTTCAACCAATGAAGCCACATTGGACACGCTGTTAAAATTGAATTCTTCTTTCCAAACAGCAATTGAAATTGGCAACCCAACTCTTTTCTCAAATGCGGTGAAAAAGCATTCTCGAGTGCTTTTGGATTATGGCAGCTTAACTCGCGCAATTACCGAAATGTCAAAAGCTTCTAATGCAGAACTTATCACCTTCACACCGAATACAACTGTAGATTTTCAAAATGTTATTGCCATTGGCTGCGATGCTATTATGACTGACAATCCTGTTCAACTGCAAAAGTATTTGCAAAGCCTTCGATGAAATTTCAATCATCATAAAAGAGTAGACATAGCTGTTCCTTCTTTCTTTCGTTTCAAATCTAACTGCAAAAAAGTATTCGACATTATTGTCGAATCATGTCGACAGAAATGTCGTAATTATTTCTCTTTAAATTTAAATCGTTAAAATACTTCAGCAAAATCGCCAAATAATCTCTGGCACGGTGGTTGTGATACTATGACCAGAACTGATAAAGTTCAAATCACTAATTATCAAATCAAAATATTTACAGGAGGTTTTATGAAACACATTATGAATGCAACACTCACACTTGCAGTTGTATTGGCACTTGGTCTTATGTTCTCGGAAACAGCTTCGGCTCAGAGCAAAGGAACCGGAACACCAAAAGGACAAGGTCAATATTTTGTCGATCAAGATGGTGACGGAATTTGTGATAATGTCGGAACACATCAAGGGCAGAAGATGGGAAATGCAGGAAAAGGTAAAGGTAATGGTCCGAAAGATGGAACAGGTCTTAAAGGTCAGGGACCAAAAGACGGAACAGGTTTTGGCAGCGGGAATTGCACCGGAACGGGTGTTTGTGATGGAACAGGTTCAAAAGGAAATGCAAATCGCGGTAGTAAGAAATAAATGATTTACAGTGTATGGAAAGTGTGAACTCTCCATACACACTAACGATAACACTATTTCAAACACTAGAAAAGGATGCATCCATGAAAAAAATCTCTTATTCGCTTTTACTGATTTCGGCAATATTGATCACCGCTACAGGATGTGACAAAGCAGCATCGGGACCAACGTCAAATGAAACATCAGAACAATACTTAAATATTCCAGAAGAAAACGGTGCAGCAGTAATGATCTCATTGGATGAAATAGCATCGGATTCATTGTCGAACGATGAAGAAAATGGTCTGATCTACATGCGTGAAGAAGAGAAGTTAGCTCGTGATGCTTATACGGCATTGTATTCAAAATGGAACTTGCGTCCTTTTTCTAATATTACCCGCAGTGAACAAATACACATGAATGCTATTCTATCGTTATTGACCAGATATTCATTGCAAGATCCTGTTGGTGCAAATGGTGCGGGAATTTTCAAAGATGTGGTATTACAAAACTTATATAGTGCTCTTTTGGTGCAAGGGAATAAGAGTATTATTGATGCATTAAAGATTGGAGCAACGATTGAAGAAGTAGATATTGTCGATCTTCAAAAACATTTGAAAGAAACTAATAATCAGGACATTACATTTGTGTATGATAATCTGATGCGTGGTTCTCGAAATCATCTTCGAGCATTTGCAAGAAATCTAAAATCACGAGGTGTAACATATGTCCCACAATATTTATCGATATCAGAATATGAACAAATAATTTCCGGCTCTATGGAGCGCGGCAATGGTAACTGCTCCAATTAACCGAGTGTGGAATATGAAAAATTCAAAAATAGTGCAGGCAATAATTGTTATTACGTTTATGTTGAGCACATTAATGATAGCGCAACCATCACAGAATACCGGTAAACAAAATATACCGGAGAAAAAAACAACCACTATCATAAAAGACCTGAATGCAAACGGAATTGATGATGCAAAAGAAAAAGAGCAATCTGGAAAATCAACAACAACAAGAATGCGTGATCAATTTATAGACACTAACGGCGACGGAATCTGTGATAATCGCGAACAAGGGTTAGGATTCCGTCGTGGAAAAATGGAAATAGGAAAACAAACCGGCAAACGCCAACAAGGAAAACAAAAATGAAAACGTTCAAATCAATTCCCGTAGTTGTAATAATATCGTTGTTTGTGTTCGGACAATCTCTCTCTGCTCAATTCAATATGCGGTCAACGATAAGTACAATGGCTGATGACAATGTGAATAATAATGCTCTCCAATTAAAAAGTAATGTCACAACGGTCAATCTCAATAGCGGATATTCCTGGGACAAAGAAAATAATTACACAAGTTTATATTACGATGGTTCGTTCACGTATTATGATTCATTTTTACAGCGGACAAATCACTTTCATTCGGTGAATGTGGAATTCAATCACGCGTATGGTGATGAAGGCCAAAATACTCTTTCAGTGGGAGGGTTAGTCGGCACAAGCATCAATCGTGATGATTTTGTTCTCTTTGATCATTCACAACTATCAGGATATTTCAATTACAAATATTTTGTGAATGACTGGTTGATCAATAAGTTCGGCTATTCAATTAAGGCAATAAGTTTTTCTTCGTTGACTGATTTTAGTTTTACCGAACATGCAATATTTGCTCACGCTGCGTTTGCTGCAACTTCAACAACAACTGCAATACTTCAAGCTGATCTCGGAACAAAATTCTATTCTTCAACACCGTCAGGTTCTTCTTCATCCATGAGGAAAGGGGTAATGTCGTCCCTGATACCGAGCGTTACGCAATTGATAGGAATGGTTAAAATTGGTCAACGTATCACTGATGAAGTAGGTGTAAGTATTACGGAACGGTATCAATGGAACATCCAAAAACAGACTCGGTATCTAAGTTCTGATTATGGATTTATTTCAGATGACGAACTGTTTGATGACCATTATGGTTACGAAGGCTTTCATACAAACGCCGCAATAACATCACTCCTTTCGGAATCGATTACATTGAAGTTATCGGGTGGTATTCAAAACAAACTGTATTCATCGCTTTCGGCATACGACTGGGATGGAAATGTAATTGCCGATCAACGAATTGATACTCGAATGTACGGCAATATTCTTCTGCAAAAAGAATTTATCGATCTTGGTTTTTCTCTTAAAACGTCGTTAGATGTTATCAGAAATACTTCCAACGATGCTTATTATGATTATAGTAACAATGCAATCACAATTGAGTTTTCATTACCATTTTGATCTAAATACTTTGTAGCATCTGGATTTGGTTTCGTTTTCCATGTTTTTTTAATGCATCTTATTGCTATCAGACTGCATCATATATGAAAAAAAGCCAAATCCAGTGAAGATCCTCTCAAATATCCAACCTCGTTACATCATCGCTGTAACATTCAGTATCGCAGTATTGATGTTTGTCTCCGCATACATTGAACTTCGCCAAAGTAAAGATGAATTGTTTCATCTATTGGAAGAGCATTCAGTTTCTCTTGCTGAAATTGTAGAACGAAGCAGTTCAAATATTGTTCTCTCATCGGAATATATTGAGCAACAACTTGCCGAACGTCTTTTTAATAACGCATCGTTCATTGCCCGAATGGATAGTGTAAACACATTACAACAGACTGATCTTACACGCATTGCAAACGAAAATAAAATATTTCGTATTCACATTTTTGATGTAAAAGGAAAAAGAATTGCCTCTAGTCATAATCCTCTAGGATATGGCATCGCGATGCGCGACCAAAATATGTCTTCGCCGGTGTTTGCTCCGATTTTGCGTGGGGAGACGGATCGTATGATTATCGGATTCAAAGAATCACGATTTATGGATGGAAAAAGATTTGCAGTTGCCGTGAAACGTTCTGCTCCGCATCGTGGTGTTATTGTCCTAACACTCGATGCAAAAGAGATAACGGAATTCCGAAAGAAGATCGGTATAGGTCGGCTCATTAACGATCTCAGCAATAATAGTGGAATAGAATATGTTGTGCTCCAAGATAGTATGGGAATAATTGCGGCGACGAATGGTATTACCGAAATGACAAGAATTAACGATGATACGATCTTACGAGATGCACTGCGTTATGATTCTACTATCACTCACAAAACAATATTTAAAGATCGTGAAGTATTTGAAGTGGTGCGTGCTTTAACGATTGAGCAGTCGGTAATTGGGCTTTTGCGAATTGGGATATCTATGGATGAAATCCGTTCTGTTGAAAGCCGAATGTGGCGTAGAATGTTCATTATGTCACTTGTGTTTATTTCTATCGGTGCTGTCATTTTTACGGCTATCATTGCGAACCAAAATTATCAGTTGATGTCAAAAAAATATGAACGAGTACAACTCTTCACTGAAAACATTCTGCATACAATGCATGATATTGTAATAACGTTCGATGATCTACGGCGGATAACAATCTTCAATAAACGAGCGGAAGAGTTCTTCGGGATACCATCGGATCGTACTTTGGGAAAAACAATTGAGGAATTGCCTGATGGATTACGGAATTCATTTCAAGCAATTATTGAAATTCAACAAGACGCTTTGCGGGATCATACGTTAATTGTTGATGGAAAAGAATTTGTCCTTTCAATATCCGTGTCTAACACTTCCAAAAAAGATGGTTCAACGGAAAGCCAAACGATATTGATTAAAGACCTTACCGAGTCTAAACGATTGGAACGTGAGATACTACGAAAAGAGAAATTGACTGCAATGGGAGAGTTAGCCGCAGGAGTTGCCCATGAAATTAGGAATCCATTGAACGCAATTTCAATGATAGCTCAACGATATGAAAAAGAATTTATCCCTAAAAAGGGATTGAAAGAATACAAAGAACTTACCGGAGTGCTCAAAAAAGAATCTGTCCGTGTGAATGGAATTGTCCAACAATTTTTAATATTTGCAAGACCAAAAAAAATTACACCAATGGTTGTTTCGTCATTGGTACTGATGAACCATCTTTCCACATTATTTCAATCTCAGGCAAAGGAAAGGAAAGTTAATTTTTCTTCCCAGACGGAAGAAATTTCGTTATATATCGATTTCGAACAGATGACTCAAGCACTTTTGAATCTTTTGCAAAATGCTCTGGACGCTACTTCGGAAGAAGGGACGGTTTCGCTTTCTCTTGTTAAGAGAAACAGCGACGTGAGAATTGAAATTGTTGATACCGGAACAGGGATAGATCCTGAACTAATGGAAAAAATATTTGATCTTTATTTTACAACAAAATCGAACGGTACAGGAATGGGACTTGCAATAACTCAGCAAATTATTATGCAGCACAAAGGCTCTCTTTCAGTAAGAAATAACCAACCTCACGGTTCTATCTTTTCAATTGTGCTTCCAGTATAATCGACAATCACCATTACTACTTGAAGAAAAGATTTAAAAATAACATTGCCACATGAAAATAAATCGTGTGGCAATGTTTGTAGCGGGGGGCGGATGCCGCCGAAAACGGCGGCACTTCACAAAAAGCGTTCAGATTGAAAATAATTCTTCCTATTACCCTAAAATGAAAAATTGGAGACAAGCTCCGATTCTTCATTTTAGTAGCGGGGGGCAGGATCTCAGAATATTCCACAGTTACTAATACAGACCGAAATCACGTTTACTGAGCTTTCTGAGTTCTTTAAAAACGCGATCTTTCAGCATGACCAAAAAGGAGCCGAGAGGCTCTTTTTTTTAGTTTGTCTTCTATAACGAACCAACACACCCGCTCCCCAATCTTGCTATTGAGCCGTACCCATCTAATTCAGCCATGGGGCAAATGTATACCTGCAAGATGAGTGACAAAAAAAGTCCTTCAATGATCAAAGAACAATAATATCAATCTTATATGGACGCCGACAAATGCTTCATGGCTCAACCACATTGAATGCCGGTTTACAGATATCAGGAACTCAGTCTTCACCATTATTTATTACAAGTCACATAGGGAAGTCTATCGCGCTATAAATAGTATCTCAACTACAGAAACAAACGCCAGAAAAATTCTGAGAAACGGCACTAGATAAGCCTGTTTCATTTAAGATTATCATGCATGTTGTCTTTAACGACTCAAGCAGACTATTCTAAACCGAGATGCTTCGCGGACATTAACCAAAAAGAAAAAGGCCGCTCTTCTGAAGAACGGCCTTCACTTTTTGAATAGTCAAACTATTACTTCGTCAACAGAAGCTTTTTTACTCCGATAAACGTCCCTGCTTGAAGTTTATAGAAGTAGACGCCGCTTGATAAATTACTCGCATTAAAATGCACATCCTTCCATCCAGCAGACTGTTCTTCGTTCACAAGTGTTGCAACTTCTCTCCCCAGAATGTCGTGAATGGTCAGTTTTACATGTGTCGCTAAAGGAAGAGCGTATTGAATCGTAGTGGAGGGATTGAAGGGATTCGGGAAATTCTGCCGCAGCTCCATTTGTTTAGGAACAACAACTGACTGATCAGATGTGAAAGTTATTTGCGAAAGAGACCGTCTCCAAACTTGCCGGTCTGCCACAGCAAAAAGATGTGTGCCGGAAACATCCAATGAAGTGACCGATTCAAATCCGTTCCAACCCGTATTGTCGTGATACCATTTTGCACCATTGTCCGGGGATCGAGCAAGTCCCCCGCCGTATAATCCAACGAAAACATTCGATCCGTAGATGGTAATGCTCTTCGCCCAATGGGTCATTAGACCGGTATTGAGATTGTCCCACTGAACTCCATAGTTTGTCGATCGATAAATGCCGTTGAATCCTCCTCGAAAAAGAGTTGAGCCGGATGCAAATAACGCATCACCCTGGGTAAAGTTCAATCCAGTACTGGCTGAAGTCCAATGATCGCCACTGTCTGTAGAACGAAAGACACTGTCCGATGTGGATGCAAACAGGTTGGTACCTGAAACAGTCAATTGTTGGACAAATTTATTTGTTAGACCTATAGGTATTGCGCTCCAAACTGTATCAGTGACTGAAGCACGGAATATACTGCCAACAGATGCAAACAATGTCGTTCCGGATATTGATAAATCGTAAACATATTTTGAGGATAATCCGGTATTGATTGGAGTCCACGTTGTTCCGTTATTTGTTGAAAGAAATACTCCTGAACCCATTGTCGCTGCAAAGATCTTTTCACCGCTTGATACAATTGATTCGACCGATCCAATTGACGTAGAGATCTTTATTGAAGTCCAGTCCGTTCCATTGTTTGTTGACCGATACAAACCATACAATGTTGTGGAAGCAAAAAGTGCTGAATTTGTGTACGCAACCATTTGGACTTCACCGTCGATAACTGCAGTTTGAGTCCATTGAGCCTCAACAGTCATTGGTACGATAATACAAAGAAATAAAAAAGCGGTGCCGAAATTATACATCCAGAAATCCCTTCCAATGTACTGTTATTGAATTATTATAACCTATCTCAAAAAGTCTTATGTTATCCCCACAACGTGGCCGTTGGCCGAATGATCCTATCAGGGGTCCAGTAATATGGACTCCCGATAAAAGCATGCGGGAATTCCATATTAATTTTAGAACGCTTTGGTTTTGAGATAGCTTCTAATCTATTGATTGTTTAAAAATATTAAAGTCTACTGAAAAAAGAAGAAAAAATCAAATAATATGGTAACGCCTTCCATATCTTGATCGTGGCAAATCATGATGACGTACTTGCGCGAGCGGCGGTATCACTGAAATTGTGTCTTGGCCTGGATTTATGACTTTTTAAAAAGCAGTTGAATCGAATCCAGAGTTCGATGCCGTTTTTTTTGGATGAGTCGCGTTGGAGTCGAGCAGGAGGAATTGAAAGCAACTACTGGAAAGGCCACTTTAAAAAATACGGTGTAATGGTTCACATTGTCAATTCTATTGCTAAAACAGGCAACGAAGCAGTTGATGGAATGTTAAATTCTTAAGAAGGTGGAGTTTCAAAACAAGAATCAATAAACAAATCTGTAAGAACTCTTGACGGTTGTCGAAGTGCCGTTAAGAAAGGCCAGTCTGCTGCCTCCTGGGAAGGAGGCATGGGGTCACCAATTGATGGTAAGCAGAGAAAACCTTCAAAATTTGTAGCGGGGGAGGATGCCTTCATCAATGACATCCTGTTTGACCTCTATACAATGCCTTTCTGAAACTACAAATCGTAATCGTAAGATAATCGTAATTCCTCAAGTGATTGATACTGCTAGGGTTGTTATGGTTTCTTACGATTACGAAGATTTCCATTTCAGAAAAATCTATCCTCCAAAAATCTGATCTCCAAACAACAATCGTAAGATCGTAATTCGTAATTATTCATTTTTATAAGCAATTTATGAAAAAAAACGAATTACGATTTTTTTCCCAACTCCAAATTTACCCATTCCCAAAAAATGAACCCCAAAATGCCGATTTTTTAAGTTTTTTAAAGCTGACCTACCCGAGCAGCGATTTTGGATCGTAAATTCGTAATTCGTAAAAAATAATTTACCCAAAATGACGATTTTATTTGCGCGAGTTTAAAAAATTGCATACAATTTGGTATGGGAAGTTGGAAGAGGGAAGACCGATCTCAATAGCTCATCGACAGACAAGAATCGTCTGAGAATATCGCCTACAAATAGATTTATACTAATTCATAAAAAATAAACAATCTAGAGGGGATAACTTATACAAAATCAAAAGGAAAATTCGTATGCAAGTCTCAATACCGCATCAAAGTGACATTCAAAACTATATTGAACGTCACCAACAATTAAAAAACAAATCTAACCCGACCAAAGAAGAACGTAAATCAATTTCATCGTTTGAAATCACCCTTGATTTTTTGCAAAGTGAATTTATGGATTGGAATATTACCCAGTCATTATTTGACGAATTGGCGTTTCTTGCTTTTAATCAAGCCATTAAACTATTAAATATCGGATACAGCAATGGATATGGAGATTTAGTCTCAACATTTCATAGTGTTTATGAACTATGCCAACATCAGATTCATTGTTTTAACCATCTCATCGAATTGGGTATAGACGTATATGGAGAATATCCACAATACGAAAATTATCATAACAGATCTAAAGAAGATTTATTTAACGCTCTTCCAAATGACATTCAAGCCGAATTATTAAAACAAGGACTACAGATATGAAAAATATTTACACAACAAAGGATTTTTACCTGTCCTCATTTCTGATTGCTTCAGGAGTTAATCTCCATAGATCAATCAAAGATGACGGATTTACAATTTTTGAATTTACTGAAACATCACAATTACAATCACTCGTGAAAAGCTATTATTCCTATTCAGCAACGATCAACCCAATATCTTTTTCTAATGCCATAAGAAGTCTCAAAACAATTATATATTCTAATACAAATGACAAACAACAATTTACTCACAACTCAGGAAGAACCAACTAACTCAGTCGATATTCCACTTACCGAAAGATCAGAGCATTCAGCTCTCGATTCAATCACCGTATATTGCGGTGCTACCGTTATACATCGTGAATCTTCACCAATGCGTCCTTATAGACTTCCGGAAATCATCGAAGCAATTAAAAGCAATGATGAGTTGGCAGCTATTGTCCAACAAGTTCGTGGTGCTAAAAGTGAAGATGAACGGAATGAAATAAAGAAACATCAACTACCATATATCACATTAGGGAAGTTTAAAAAGAATCATCTTTCAAAAGAAAATTTACTTAATATTGAATATCCAATATTCGACCTGGATGATTTGGATGAAAATCTTGATTCAGTTCGCAATGATCTAATTAAAGACCCGTATACTTTTATGCTCTTTACTTCGCCGAGCGGCAATGGTCTAAAATTGGTATGTCAGTTTGATATCCAAGTAACGGATGTGGATATGTATAGGATTCTCTATAAGCATCATTCAAGAAAACTTCAAAAGCGTTATGGTATTCAGTTTGATCCTAAAACTCACGATGCATCAAGAGCATGTTTTCTTTCACATGATCCCAATTTCTTTGTCAACATTAATAGGAAAAAGCTACCAACTAAAATACCTGATCTTGTTTTGGAACAAAAAAGGATACGCACCAAAGAGGCATCTGAGTTCGCATTTGGTGGGACATCGGAAGGATCTAGGGATAGCAGTGCAACAGCTTTGATTGGCAAATTCATAAGTATGGGACATACCGAAGAATATGCTATTGAAATGTTTAAGCTTTGGAATCTACAGAATGTTCCACCAATGAGTGAACAAGAAATTGTTCAGAAAGTTGGGGATCAATACAAAAGGTGGAAAACACGATACCTACATTTACCGACAACGTTTTCCATTATTGAAAACTGTTATGTAAAAAAAGTAAATAAGGAAAACAGAACCATATCCACATTTATTATTCGGCCGAAAGAGTTGTTAGAACTCGATGATAAAGACTGCCTCAAATGTGATGTAGTATCGCACATGGGTTCAGTTTACAAGGATATTTTAATAGAAAATACAGACTGGCACAGCAAATCGAAATTGCTGAAAGCAATCGGTCATCAAGATTGCAGCTTTACTGGAGACGACCGTGATGTTCAAGCACTATGTGGTTTTGTCAACGTGGATGTTCCTGTGCGAAAGAAGGGAACAAAAGTCGTTGGTTTAATCGACAAGACTTGGGTTGCAGGTTCTATAAACGTTACAGCTTCTGGTATATTACCAGAGCCAACAATTATTCCGTATGAGAAAGGTGCTGATGCATTCTACAAGCAGATTGTATATTTACAGACTACTGAAAGTGCAACTCGAAGTTTAGTAAGTGGTTTATGTGAAGATCTATTTAAATTTAATAAGGCTGAAGTTGTTATTCCAATACTCGGATGGATGTTTGCGAGTCCCATCAAGCCGATAATTATGGAAGAAACAGGAGCTTTCCCAATTCTGTTTTTACATGGCACACAAGGTGGTGGGAAGTCGAGCACCGTTTCATTATTTATGAGATTACATGGATACAAAGACGCAGTTCCTAAACAATGTAGTCTGCGACCATTTCCATTGGTAAAGTTACTTTCATCGACAAATGCAATACCGGTTGCGTTAGACGAATTCAAAGTCGCAGATATCAAAGAGGATATAGTTCTTAATCTTCTTCGGACCCTTCGTGAAGCATACAATGGGGAAGTTGAATCAAAAGGACATCAGGATCAGACAGTGCAGGATTATAAACTTGATGCACCGATTGTTTTCGCAGGTGAGTGGAGTATCAATCAACCGGCGATTAAAGAGAGAATTATTCTTGTTCGGTTCAGTGATGCAATGAAAAAGAATGACGAAATGAGAAATGCTTATCAGCGATTAACAAGATTGGAGCTTGAATCATTTATACCGGACTATGTTAGATTTTGTTTGAATCAAGATATTGTCGCAATGTATTATTCTGCGAAGGACTATGTAGAAACTCATTTTAAAGGTAAGACTGTTGCACCACGTATAATTCATAATCTCAGTGTCATGGTTTTAGGTTTAGATTTATTTAAAGGATATGTCGAATCGTTAAGCCTTTCTATTCCAGTGATTGATTTACCAACTATCTTAAATAATCAACTGGAAGAGATCACTGGTAACAAGACAGGCTTCGTGAAGTCGGCTGTTGACCAACTCATTGAAGAACTTGGAGCGATGGCACAGAAGAATGAGAAGGAACAAAATCCGAATAGCACTTATACGCCAACGGTGATTGATGTTCCATGGTTCAAGAAGGCCAAAGTAAATAATGGTGATGTCTTGGCTATTAATTTCACCCGTATCTTCCCTGAATTCAAAGAACATTGCCGTAGAACAAAATACGAAGGAGATTTATTGGACAAAGAATCGTATCTGAAATTGTTTGATGAATGTTCTTACATAGTTGACAAACAACATCCCGTAAAGTATGGATCAATAAAAACTGCAGCCAGGTCATTGTGTATCGATATCTGTAAGGCAAAACAAGCAGGTATTGATCTGGATGGGTTTGGAATAAACTAAAAGAAGTTACATTGGGTTACATGGTAGTTACATTGGCCATGTAACCTGATTTCTTTGAAATTGAATTGAATTCGCAATAAATGAAGTAATAAATAGATAGTTACAACAGTTACATAAAAATATACCCCTTCTACATAATTTTAATATCATTTATAGAGGGGTATATGAATATCATGTAACTGATGTAACTTTGTAACCAACCAAGGAAAACTATATGAACAAAAAAATAATCGAAATCAAAAACATACGAAAAATCATGGATCAACAGAAACCGCCGATCCCCACCCACGTCAATACAATACCCATGAAGGAGGGACCACCAGATAAGACTAAGGAGTTACTGGATCCTGAGGATGTGTCTAGCAGATAAGGTATTATCATTGCCTGTTCATGATTAGTGAGCAGGCAATTTTGTTTACAGCAGCCAGAAGGGGATACTCACCCAACAATGCAATTCAAAAAAAGAATGCAAAAACAAACAAAATCCCCTCAAAAAGGCTCATTCTGTTGGCATTATGAACATTTTATTAAATACGGTTTATCATGTTGACAATATTAATGCAGTCACATCAGCCAAAGTGTCCAAATTTAATTAATTTAAAGGAAAATACTGCCTGCTCCGCGAAATCAAGCAGGCAGTGTTTGGGCAATCAATGGGAGGGTCATTCCAACCATAATGATTAGTTCCTAAAAAAAGACCTTGAATCGAGTATTGTCCACATTGTTTTCAAAAGAGCTTAATAAAATTAGCCCGATTTTTATAAATATTCGAGAGCCATTTTATTTGAAGTATTTCAGAAAATATGGGTCTTTTTTTGAAATAGTCTCCAATTTATCGATCAACATTTTGATGGAACCATTCGGCGTATTATCGAGATAAGAACTACCGCTTCTACCAGTTATTTGTTCAATTTGTTTTATCCTTTGAAACGCTATTCCGCGAATTTCACTGCAACGGTCAAAAGCCTGTTTAAGTATCTCTTTCAAAATGGGATTAGGGGGAGCAGATTTAATTGCTTTGATTAATCTATCAATGGCATATATAACTAATCTGAAAGTGATATTTGAATGATAAAATCTATCAAAATCATCTTCACTTAATTTCAATTTATCTAATAGAGTTGGAAACGATTTGTGCGCAAAGAGTTCGGCCATGTAATATTGTTGAATTAAAATTGGTCCATCAAGAGTCCACCAAGGATCATTCCCATCTTCAGAAGGAGCTGTATCTGATTTTAGGTATGCATCATATGACAAAGAAAAATAATACAAACTATTTGCAATGCAACAAGACAAAAAATTATTATCATTAATATCGGCTTTGACAATGATATCAACCGAATTATAACTACATAAAGCATAATCAAATAGTGCTTTAGCATCACTACGTTTTTCGAGCCGTGAACGATTTTCAAATATTGCACATCTGCTAGCCTCTAAAGCTTCTGCAAAGAAACCTTTCTGATACATAAAAAAAGCAAAAATATCATTTACTTTTGGCATTGTGGTGAGATTTCTCTTACCTATTTTGTAGGACTCTCGTAGCCCCGCTATATCATTTTTGTTCCATGCTTCTTCCATCAAAATGAGAACATCCTTTTCAATCATAATAATGTCTTTCCTATATTTATTTTATTGAGTTAATAATCTTTATCGCTTCAGAATGCTCAGGTTGAATTTGTAATAAGTGGTTCAAAAATAATTTTGCTTTATCTTTTTTATCCAATTTAATGTATGCTTTGCTAAGCCCCAAAATGGCGACTGTTAAATCAGGATTATAATCTAACGCATTTTGATAGTATCTTATGGCTGTTTGATATTCCATGATAGCCATATAGCAGTTTCCTAATTCAATATAGGCTTTACCATCATCTAAATTAGGATCAATATCAATTGCGAGTCTTAGATATTCTATTGCACGATAAATACGATTAGACCGCAGAAATATATTTGCCAATTGTGCATAACCAATTGATGCACCTGGATTTAGCGAAATACCTTTTCTAATGAATTTGATTGCAGATTCATATTGATTTAATGCATCATAACAAAGTCCAAGAAAAATATACGCTGAAGGATTACGAGAATCTGATTCGATTGAATTTAATAAATATGCCTTGGCCTTATTCACTTCGCCTAATTCAAATAATACGCTTCCAAGTGCAAAATTAGCTTCAGAAGATTCAGCATTTAACTGCACTGCTTCTTCAAAACAACGTCGTGCATTCGCGAGACTACCACGTTTATAGTGGGTATACCCTACAAACAAATGATCATTAATTGAAATATCCAGATTATCCATTATTTCACTTAGATAGATATCATATCATATTGACGAATAGTTTGAAGAGATTCTTTAATATTTTCATTCTTTAATTTTGTCCACATCAGATATTCATGAACTAATTGATTTCCTTTTTCTGTATAAACATCATCAAATTGATCCACTTTCATATCATTAAATGGTTGACCTGCAAGTCCTTTACGATATTCAACAATAGCTTCTTTCTGAGCCGTCGCCAAATTGTTACTATTCTTATCTATAAATGCATGTGCAATATGTTGAAGAATATTTGGCCCTAATATTAAAGAGTGTAAAACAATATAGTCGAGCTTGGATATGTCTTTTACTCCTGATGTCATCTCTAAGTTCATTGCAATCTGGGTGCGAAAATCTTGCGAAGAATGCATTCTTTGAGTATTGAGAACTATACTAATGTGGCATCCTTTTAGATAGTTAGAAAATGAAAGTGCAAAATCGTTAAGTAAATAATATGTTTTCCCTTGGTTCCAATAAACATTGCGGTTATATGGATCTAATTCTTGGGCAGATTGATAATACTGGATTGCTTTTTGATAATTGCCTTGGCGTTTATACGCAACGCCTTCCTCTAAAATACGAATGGCGCGTTCTGCATTTTCTTTTTCCATTATTTTGTCCTTTCCGATCTTAATTTCTGTAAAAATTCCTGAACAATTGCAATCTCTTCAATTTTATGAGGCGCCACTACACTGAGATATCTTTCATATGAAACAATTGCTTTATTTTTTAAACCCAGAAGATGTTCAGCCCTACCTTTGATGAACAATCCCGGTGGATAATTTTCTTCAATGTTCAATAAATTATCAATCGCAGATAGAGCGTCCGGATATTTCTTGAGCAATAGATATATATTAGCTAAACAGTAAATGCCATAAACAAATCTGGGATCAATATCGATGGCTTTTAAATAACAACTAATAGCGTTTTGAAAATTATTTAAATACTCGGAAGCCTTACCTTTTTTTATCAAAGCATTTATATTTTCTCCATCTTCTCGTAATACCTTTTCAAAACACTTTATAGACAATTCATAATTGCGAGCTTTCATAAATTCGTTACCTATGGTAAACCAAAAAGAAATATCCCTAGGCGATACGGTAAAAGCAAATTGTCTTATTGTGTTTGCTTCTATTGTTTTTCCCAATAATTCTAGACACTCAGCTTTTTTTAATAATGCATTTGGCAACAATGGGTTAATTGAGATTGCGTTATCATAACATATGATGGCATGTGGATAGCGTTTCATATTTTGCAAGCAAACTGCTTTGTTATACCATATTTGATCTTTACCATCATCAATATCAATAGCATCCTCGAAACATTGAAGCGCTTCGTTATGATGTTCTAAGTTATCTAAAGCACATCCTTTATCATTAAGATCCCAAATCTCATATTTATCAATTTGCGGGAGCTTTATCGTCTCCTTAAAATGTTTCTTTAATAATATCTCTAAATCATTCCTAACCGCATCAAATGATTGATATCGATCAATTTTGTTTTTGCTCAGACAACGTAATGCAATAGGATATAAAGGTGAATCTATAAAAGGAACTTTCGCATGCTTATGTAGATTGTAAAAAGCATTAAAAGGGTCAGATTGATATGGTGAGGGAAAAAAGGGAAATTGCCCTTTAGCACAAAAATGAAATAGAATAATACCAAATGAATATATATCCGAACGAATGTCAACGGTTGATGAGTCTTCGAATTGTTCTGGAGCCATGTATGCGGGTGTTCCCATTATGGCACCCATTTTTGTAAGGGGAAGAATTTGTGAAGTTTTATCGACAAAATTATTATTAACACTTTGAAAATGTTCTCCACTAACGAGGCCAGCCAAACCGAAATCAGTAATTTTTACTATCCCACTATTGGTAATCATTATGTTGGCTGGCTTAATATCTCGATGACAGCGGAGTCCTTTGGAGATGACATGCTCCATTCCAAAACATGATTGAATTGCCCATTGAAGTGATTGTCTTAAGTTAGGTGGTCTTCGTTCTATGTAATCTTTGAGTGAGCTAAGTCCTTCATAATCGGGTGGGATGAGTTCCATGGCAATATATAAACGACCATTGAATTCATCGACATGATGTGCCCTAACAATATTGGGATGACGATCCAAGGAAATCCATACTTCTGCTTCTTTTCTGAATCGGTTGCGCGCCTCCTTGTTGACAAGCAATTCCCGGTGAAATGTTTTTAATGCATATATTTCTCCATTTTTAATACTTTTAACTTCATATACAACACCACAACCTCCTTGTCCAAGTTCATTACGGATTTCGTATTTTCCACCTATACGATCACCAACTTTATAGTCCTTTAATGAAGTAGTATTCATAAAAAATAAATAAAACGAATAATAAATTAAAAATTATATTTTTGACGAAAATAGGAATAGGCTTCATTAAGAAGCAATATTCTTTTGGTGGATAATAATTGTCTATCGTCAAAAAGATTTGGCGTGGCTTGATTAATAATTCTTGAGGATAGTTGTTTGTATGCAAAAGTGATCTCACGTTGTGTGTATTCCCCACCAAGTTCTAATATTCTAGCAAATCGTTTATCATTATTGGGATGTTGTTTAGCATAAAAATCGGATACTTCATTGTCATTATTGATCGACATTATGTAAGAAGGGTTTAAATAATAATTAAGAAGAGTGCATATTGAAGTGCAGTCCCTTTGCTGATATTTTATTTCCAAACCAACACAACTTGGAAAATCATATAATACTGTTTCTTCACCCTGCATATCTTTTATTATTAGAGACTGAACGAGTTGATTCCTTGCAGGCAAAAAATCTCTTTCACAATATTCTATCCTATCAATAGGAATAACTTTTGATTTTTTAAATATTAATCCCCATTCAATGTAAATGCATTCATTTGTCAAATAAATGTGTGAGACGTTTTTATAATTGCAATTTGAGCGATCTACAGCAAGCCAAACACTTGAGCAATAAAAAAAGTTTTCATTATTTTTTAACATAATATCTTTGCCAAAACTTTGATCTTGAAAAATCCACTTAGTAGGTGGAAATCCATTGCTTAAAAGCCACCTTTGATGATGTTCTTGAACGATGTCAAATTTGACTTCTTCATACCATAATTCTTTTTTATTAGTGACTTTACTTAATAGAAAAGTAAATTGCTCATCTGTGCATTGTTTTTGGATTAAAATACTATTTAGAAGTTTAGAGATTTCATTCATTTTAGCACCTCATCCGAGAATCATTTAATCTTATTCGTAATCTATTGTTGAAATATATACAATTGTAATTAGATTAGACATCGTATATCTTAATTAGAACCCCCATTACTGGGGGCTTGTAGTTTACGCGTTCCTCGATCTCTGTATGAAGAGCGTAGTTGCTAATTTCTGTAACTCGTCGTTATTAAACTGAATGCCAGCCGCTTTCACAACTTCCGCAGCATCACGAACGCACTTAAGAAGTAGCTCCTTCAGATTATCCGACCCTTGTGAAGTTGGCGTTTGAGGCATCTGTTCTGGCTCACCAATGATCGAGAACTCTACCTTTGAAGACATCTTCTTTCCATTCATCACCGCCACACGCTGAAGCACAAACGAACTGCCGGCCTTCAGCTTGTGCTCCTGGATTAGTTGATGAATGGGTGCTTCTGCAAAGTATGAGTATTCAACACCGTTCTCATCTTTCGCTGAATAAAGATAGAAAGGTCCATATGAATTCTCAGAAACATACGGCTTATCCTTAAGCAGCGTGAGCTTGATCGGTCTGTCTAGCAGAAGCTCCAGCTTCGGCT
>CAYHFN010000015.1:31385-66213 GCA_964355925.1 uncultured Chitinophagaceae bacterium | reverse complement strand
TACTATATGCAGGTTGACATGGGACAACTCTTTGAATTGTACCAAAAAGTCTTTATTATTTCTTTGTATTTCTACTATTTTTGACTATGAAACCAACAAAAATACTCTTTGTTTGTCTCGGCAACATCTGCCGCTCTCCTGCTGCCGAAGGAGTGATGAAAAGTCTTGTAAAAGATCTTCCTATCGAAATTCAATCTGCTGGAACGGCAGGATATCACATCGGCGAACTGCCGGATGTACGGATGCGGTCGCATGCACGTAAACGCGGTTACGATCTTATCAGCCATGCGCAGCAATTCGATCCGTCAAAACATTTTGAAATGTTCGATCGTATCATCGCGATGGATAATAATAATCTTCGCGATCTACGATCAATGGATAGGAATAAAAAATATCATCACAAACTTTCGCTGATGACTGATTACTCACAAACATTGGATGTGAACGAAGTCCCCGATCCTTATTACGACGGTCCCGAAGGATTTGAACACGTGTTGGATATTCTTGAAGATGCGTGCGCGGGATTATTAACTGATGTTACACAACACTGAATATTCTTCGTATCTCGTCCCTAAAGGGACTCTCAATTTTGAAATCGTAATGAACTAAAAATATTAAGCGCCTACGGCGCTTTTAAAAACCGATAAAATCATGAACTATTTCACTTGTTCTAATGTCCCAGAGGGACAAGATATTTGTAGAATATCAAGCGAATCAATTTTTAAGTCCCGTCAGGTCCGACACGAAGTGTTCCTTCGGAAAGGACTCCTTCGGAGGACGAAATATCCTTTCATTAATAAAGATGTGCGTAACGTCAGTTATTAACTGATGTTACGCTCTACGACTCGTAGACAACATAAGAAAATCAGTACCCGGGTAAGAAATAGAACACCAACGCAAAAATGATATAAACCGATATCAATTGAACACCTTCAAACCAATTACTTTCACCGTCGCTTGCAAGTTGTCCGGTAATAAGTGCGGAAAGAGCAATAGCTAAAATTTCAATTGGAGTAAAGACAAGATCCATCGGTCTTGTTCCCATAAAATAGCTTGCAAAAACTAACACCGGTGCAACAAATAATGCAACTTGGATACTGCTCCCAATCGCAATTCCTAAACTCAAATCCATTCTGTTCTTCATTGCCACCATAATTGCAGTGCTGTGCTCGGCCGCGTTGCCGATAATTGCAACAATGATCACACCAACAAAAATACTGGTCATTCCAAGTGAATGGGCAGCAACTTCAACAGAACCTACCAGGATCTCACTCATCCATGCAATAAATATTGTGGCAACGGCAAGGATAGAAAACGATTTGGTTAGGCTCCAGTGACGATGCTTTCCTTCACTTACTGTAACAATTTCAGAAACTTCACCGGTAAATAATTGCTTATGGGTCTTTAAAGAGAACAATAGACTAAGTGCATATGTTACCACAAGAACAATTGCTATTTCCAAACTAAGACCGGCTTCTCTATCAGCAATATTATTTCCGCCAAAGAAATGGAATACTGCAGGAGCAATAAGACCGATCGACGCAAGTGTAAGCATTGTTGAAAGTGATCGTGCACCATCAGCATTGAATTTTTGCGTTTTATATTTTAATCCTCCTGCCAGAAATGATGCTCCAAGCACCAAAAGAATATTCCCAATGATCGAACCGGTGATCGAAGCCTTCACTACATCATACAAACCTGCATTCAAAGCCATCAACGCAATGATCAATTCCGCCGCATTACCAAATGTCGCATTGAGCAGTCCGCCGATTCCCTCGCCTGTTTTTTCGGCAAGATGTTCCGTCGCTTTGCCAAGCCAGCCTGCAAGGGGAATAATTGAGATACATGAAAAGAGAAAGAGCATTGTCGGTGAGAAATGAAATGCATATTCACCAATAATAGTGATCGGCACAAAAATGAGAAGCCAGTTGAGCGATGGTGTTAAAAATTGTTTCATAAATTTAGAGTATAGAATTTACCGTTTGATTTAAAATTGCAAAACGAGTACTACAATTTTATTTTGTAATTTTCTTGCCGATCTTTTTCCGCACAGCCATTCCCGGTTTTGCACCGGTATGTTCGCCGTTCTTTAACACTTGAGTTCCATTGACGAATACATGGACCACTCCGGTTGATAATTGGTGCGGTTTATCAAATGTTGCATGGTCTTGTATTGTTGCCGGATCGAACACAACGATATCTGCAAAATTTCCTTTTTTCAACATTCCCCTGTCAGTGATACCTAGATTGCTTGCAGGAAGTGACGTCAATTTCCGGATCGCCTCTTCCAACGGAATGATCTTTTCATCGCGCACATATTTGCCAAGTAGTCGCGCAACATTTCCATACGCGCGCGGATGAACATTCGATTTCAGGAAAACTCCTTCCGGTGCAAGCGAACCTGCATCTGAACCGAAACTCATCCACGATAACGCAATCTGTTTTCTCACATTCTCTTCAGACATCAAAAAATAAACTGCTTCGACTCTGCTGTTATCATCAACGATCAAATCCATAATTGTTTCTTCGGGAGTAGTTCCGCGGATCACAGAAACTTCAGCAACTGTTTTTCCGGTAAGATATTTTAAACTATCCTGTTTAAAACTTACAAGAATTACCTTTTCCGGCGAACCAGCGGCAAGATAAAGACTTTCCCACTCATTGCTTTGTGCTGTCATTTCTTTTTGTAATTGAGTTCGGATCGCCGGATCCTTTAATCGTTTTTCCCATTCTTTTTGCCCCCCTTCCTGCACCCACGGCGGCATCGATGCATCAAGTCCGGTTGCACCGGCCGTATAGAGATACATATCGGCAGTGATTTTTAATCCGGACATTCTAGCTTCTTCCACTTTCCGGATCACTCCATCCAATTTATTCCAATTGGATTTTCCTGCCGCTTTAAGATGATAAATTTCCGAGCGAATATTTGCATCGCGCGCAATGGTGAGCAATTCATCAACTGCTTCGCTAAACCGATTTCCTTCGCTTCGAAGATGCGAGATATACATCCCGTCATATTCCGCAGCCACTTTGCACAGTTCAACTAATTCATCGGTCTTTGCATAAAACGCCGGAGCATAAATCAATGAAGAAGCGACCCCGAACGCTCCTTCTTCCATTGCCTGCCGGACAAGTGATTTCATTTCTTCTAATTCTTTTGAACTCGGTGCTCTATTTTCGTAATCAAGCACATCAATCCGCACCGTCGCAGCGCCAACAAACGAAGCAACATTGGTCGAAATTCCTCTCCGCTCGAGTGATGAAAGATATTGTCCAAGCGTTGTCCAATCGATGGTGTATTTAATATCACCCATCGCTTCCATGGTTTCCTGCTTCAGTTTTTCATTCAATGGTCCCATAGACCAGCCTTCACCCATCACCTCTAGCGTAACACCCTGCGTAAGACCACTTAATGATCTTCCATCTTCGATCAACGTTTCATTCGCCCAACTGAGCATATTGATGAATCCGGGAGAGACCGCTAATCCTTTAGCATCGATCACCTCTTTTGCTTTTGCATTCTTCAATATGCCTATCGCAACAATTTGTTTTCCGTTGATCGCAATATCAGCAACGTACGGTTTTTTTCCACTGCCGTCATAGATCATTCCATTTCGAATGAGAATATCATGCCTCTGCGAAAATAATGGAAAAGCGAAAATAAATAATATCAAAATCTGTTTCATACTATTATTGAATTGATTGATACGATGTGTGCTATAATAGGTCCGGAATAATTTTTATTTGTGAGTGTTTCCGAATTGTATAATAATTGATAGTGCGGGAGCCAGGTTACAACTTGGTCCACAGAAGCACCTGAAAATCCAAAGACATTTATTTTGTCAACAATTTTCCATCAACAGCGGCAGCTAGCAGATCCAGGTCTAACGGTTTTGTCAAGAAATGATCAAAGCCCATACGAAGACCGGCGCGTATGATGTTTTGATTCTTTGCTTCTGCAAGGAAAAAGAATGGAACACTCTGCAGTGAAAAATGCTTTTGTACATTCTCAAAGAACTCAAAACTATCCATTGCTCCGTTGGAAAATATCACTTCGCTAATAATCAATTTTGGAATTTGTTTTACCATAGAATTCAATGCTTCTTCCGCTCTGGCAGCAGATACAACTTCATAATGCCGTTGTTGTAATGCCCTCGTCATAATCGCCAACAACTCCTTGTCCGGGGTGACGATAAGAATTCTAGCCTTTGCTTTAGTGCCCCGTTTCGCTTCACGCACGTTGTCTTCAATCGCTAAGTGTTCCTCCATAGAAATGCCGTATCGTTTCCGCATCATATCGAGCACTTGGCGTTCCATTTCTGAAATAACGCCATCCTTCCACGCCAGCCGAAGAGCGTCAATATATGATTCGATCTTAACATTACTTTCGATACGAGAATGTTCTTCCATTGTAATGGCAAAAGTCTCTCGTACCGATCCAAGTTCATTTTCTTCTTCAGGCGTAATTTTTCCGTCAAACCAATATTCTTTTAAAAGTTCTTTGTACATCATCAGACTTCCGCGTTCAATCTGCGATGACTCGGTTCCTTGAACACTCGTTTGATTCGGAACAATAGCCTCGCCAAACTTACGAACATCGCGCTGCTTATCTTCCATCATCAATTGTTCTATCTTATCGGAGTACGCTCTCGCATAATGACTGCCGGGGTCAAGTTGATACACTTCAGCAATTTTTTTCAATGCTTCTTTGTATTCTTTTTTACCAATCAACTGTTCTGCTGTCGAAAAAAGATTCGAAATTCTTTGCGCAATCTCTTCCGGTGAAGGTCCTTTTTGAGGACCATCTTCTGCCTGTCCACTTTGTTTTTGGATCAACATAATACGTTGTTGAAACGTACGGGCAAGCATGTGCTTTGGATCAATCGCCAGCGCTTTACGGATCGCCTGTAATGCACCTTCAAAGTTCTTTAACCGAAGCAGTTCGTCCGCCAGACGAAGTAATTTTGAAATTTGTTCTTTCTCTAATGCCTGCGTGTCAACGATAGGTTTTTTTCCAAACATAGATTATTCTCCACGTAAACGTAAAATTTGTAGTTATAAACTATTGAAAGTATTGTCGAAACTCAACTATAAAATACAAACGCCGCAATCAAGCGGCGTTATATTAGACAATCGGAGTATTGAGAAGTTAGAATCTGTAACTCACTGTGAAATTGACCAGTGATGTAGATATCGATTCATCGGTTCTTGAAGTATTTAAAGGGAATGAATATTGATTTCTGTAGGACTTAAATGAACCGAATGCAACAGCACCATCCAATTGAACGTTTCTCTGAAGAAGAATCCCAAGTCCACCGGTAAATATTTTCTGATCGAATGAGCTCGGATCATTTTTATAGGGCGATGGGGTTAACGAATATCCTCCGCGAACTTTAATGTCCGTTGAAGGAATGTCAAATTCTGCACCAACTCTATAATTAGTTACAGCACGAAAACTATATTGGAGTTTTGTGTTTTCTTTTTCCAAATCACTATTTTCCGCCCATTTAATTTGTGTCCAATCGGTATATTCAATATCGAAGGCAAGTAATAATTGGGTAATAACATACGCTGAACCGCCAATACCAAATGTCCAGGGAGAATTTACTTTGTATTCATTATTTGCTGAGTACGAATATTTACTTGCCGGATTTTTACCCGTCCACGTTCCCGCATCAAACACGCTTTGTCCTTCGTTTGAATAGGTTTCACTAATTTTTAGCGTTGTCGGACCTTTTCCAATGATACCTATTCGAAAAAAATCTGAACGATACATTAATCCCATTGTGATATTGCTGCCGCTAAGTTCTGCATTCAAGTAACTATCATAATAGAATTTATTGAAACGTAAATAAGCAGAATCCGCCGATAATGGCTGTGCAGCATTATAGCTATAGAGGTTTGCATTATCCGATTCAAGAAAATTACGGGTATAATCATACTTTCCTGAATAAATATTCATAGAAACACCAAATGAAATGTTTTCTTCTATATCAATAGCACCGGAAAAAGACCATTGTCCAAGATTCCCGCTTTCTTTTTTCTGTCCGCTTTGATTCACATTCTTTTTTATCGTTGTAAATCCACTGGTGCTGGTGAGATAAGTATTGAAGGGAATATCATATGCTGCATTCGGATCATCGGCAACCGTGGTTTGCAGTGATGAAATGATAGAACTTTGATTATTGAAGCCATCGAATTTAGAAATAGTTGCGAAATCCGAGATCCGATTATACCCAAATGCAAAGACTAAACTTCCTTGAGTGGTCGGAAACGGAAAAACAAATCCAAGATTATCCAATGATGTTGCCGACGTTGTTGCATTTTGCTTTGCGGAATAGAACGTAGCATCATTCCCAAATCCTATATTCGAAATACCTCCCATCACTTCCAATCGTCGCATTTGTGCAAGTCCTGCTGGATTCCAAAATGTTGCACTGTAATCATCCGAAACACCGATATAAGCATTTCCCATTCCCAAAGCACGGGAACCAACACCATTGCCTCGCCCCGAATACCGAACAGCGTCTTCTGAAAATTGCGCAAATGAAATACCACTAATGACAATGGTGGACAATAGAAAAATATTTATTCTTCTCATAAACTGCCTTTTTATTTTATCGCGGTCTGCTCTCATCGCTATCTCTTGACGAACCTTCGGTTCTGGTTTTCGTAGTGGTAGTAGCTCCATTGCTGTTCGTATCTCTTGTTCGACCACTCTCTGTTGGTTGTGAAGTTGAAGTTGGCGAAGGTGTAATGATTACAACTGGTGCAGGTGTTGTAACAACAGGAGTTGATGAAGTCCCGCCAACTGGAACCGATGGCTGTGTATACGTCGGCGCGGGAATTGGCCGCTCTCTTCCGCCGTCTGATTTATCATCCCGTGTCGGTCCATCTGTTCTGATAATATTCCCTTTGTTCGGAGTAGTAGGATTTGTAATAATAGTTACCGGAGGAACCCACCATGGATACGTTGGATAGATAGGAGTTGGCCAATAGATTGGACCGGGGTCCCCATATAAAATTTCGCCTGGATTAGGATTTTCATTCAACCATTGACGCGATGATAACAAAACTCCGTTATGCACAGTTCGTACACCGTAATATTCCAACTCATCGGCGCGCTCATTAAGTTCTGCCACAGAATGACACGACGTACACGACTGATTGTAATTTATTGAGTATGTATTGTTTGCAATTGGTGTTGATGATTGCTGCCGTCGAATTTTTATATATTCCTGTGGTGCCATCAATTGAGTATAACATCCGCCGATGGCAATGACTGCAATTAAGACAAAGAAAATATTTATTTTTTTGGAATATCGCATATCAATCTCTCTTTCTGCCGCCTGATGATGTTGCCGATCCATTGTTTCCACCGCTTCTTGATGGTGCAGGTGCCGATTGCTGCGGTGGCGGATTATACGATTCTCGTCTGCTCTCACGTGGTCGCTCTACCGGTTTCGCTTCATCACTTGGTGCTGATGACTTTGGAGAAGGAGTGTACGTTGGCGTTTGCCTTCTCGTTTCTCGTGGTCGTTCAACAGGTCTTGACTCATCGTTCGGTGACGATGGTTTCGGAGATGGTGTATACGTAGGTCTTCTTGTTTCTCGAGATCGGTCAATGGGAATTGCTTCTTCATTTCCTCTATTCTGTTTTTCCGGAGCACTTGCAGCACGACCAACTCTTGTTTGATCTACCGGTCTTGCCTCTTTTGCTTGCTCATTGTCTCTTCTGTCCCACCATGAAACATCATTTCCCCTTTTTCTTACGGGAGTCGAAACAGGGACTGCTTCCGTATTATCTCTACCTTCGGTTCGAACGGTTGTTACTTGTGTTTCAGATGATGGTGATGGGATCGGTCTATTACGAATTTCTGTATTATTTCCATCGCGGGAAGAACCTTCGGTCCTAATTCGCGACGGAATTGCTGGTTGGATATTCACGTATACCGGTGAAGTGTAATAACCAGGATAGTAGGCTACCGATGGATAATATGGATGCCATGGATCATAATACGGTGGGCAGCCCCATGTGGGATAATATGATGGATAATATCCATACCAAGGATCATATGCCCATGACCATGGTCTCATTCCCCAATATGGATCATTAAAATATGAATTATAATATCCACCGATCCAGGAAGTATTTTCAGGATAGTAATAGTGGAAAGAGACCCGCAGCCGAGATCGACGATAATCGTCATTCAAATAATAATTATTGATCGCTGCTGATCCTTCTTCATAGGTCGTATCTGAATCATACGCATAGTTACGATCAGTTCGTTCAACCGTTGCAAGCTCGGTATAACAACCCGAAAATAGAACAACAGAAGAAAATACGAGTAAAGAATTCCGCACAGATTTCATAGCGCACCTCTTTGGTTGTTATCTGCTTATATGAACAGAAAAGAGAAGAAAATCATTCCTTACAATGTACTACAAAGTAGTAAGGCTTTCAATGTAGATGTAGTCTTTGTAGCGAAGGTTTAATAGGCAAGCTGATTATTATTGGTTTTTTTGTTACTACTATGTTACAGAATTGATTGTACAAAGTCAAAAAAATATTGTGTCACAACGTACGGACATATTCAACCTTTAATGTCCGATTTCCAAATGTCACATTTTGTTGATTTTTAACGATATTTTTAAGATCGAAACCGAGTGTTAATCCATTGGCAAGTGCCCATCGAATACCGGCGTTTAAGTATCCATTACCTTTTCCTAACGCATCACCATGGTTATCGTTGAAAGCAAAATCATATTCTGTAATAAATGATATTTCTTGTCCTATCGATTTTTCAATTCCAATGAATGTATCCATATCTTTATCGCCGTCTTTCTTTTCCATGCTCCAATTTACTCCGCCATGGATACTTAAGAAACCAAGGAACGAATAATTTTTACTGGCAGCAACAAATATTCCACGGGACTTAATAATAAATCGTTCTAACGAATCGATATATGTTTCTTTCCCTTGCGAATCAAATCCAAATGCAATGGCAGGCATGGATTCGGATTCATCGAACAGGCGATATTTTAACATCACACCCGGAAGTTTTTGCATTGTTACATTTGACTTTCCAATAATGCCGACTCCGCCATAGGAGATTCCGAATGTCAATCGGTCAAGCGCACCGGCATATAAACCAAACGTCAACCCGCCGTCTTGAAAAAAATTTGATTCAAGCGAGAATGCACCGCGCTTTAAGAGTCCCGCAGTTGGAGTATCAATAACATATCGAGGCTCTACATTGGCTGCGTCACCTGCAGAATTTTGCGCAAAGGATGGAATGGAAATAAATAAAATAAGAATGATTAACAATATTTTTTTCATTTTCTTCTCTCTTTATTGAACTAAGATACTATTATTTTTACATCTTTTTCCAAAATGTTTTTCCATCTTTCCCATCTTCAAGCACAATACCCGCCGCCTTTAAATCATCACGAATTTTATCGGATATCGCAAAGTTTTTACTTTTACGCGATTCGTTACGGACGGCAATAATCAGATCCATTAATTGCGGTTCTTTTGATTCAACAAGGGTGTTCCTATTTGGAAATAATCCTAAAATATTTTCACCCATCTCATCAAATATCTTCTTTGCTTCTTCAAGAGTTTCCTTTGTCTCAGATATTCCGTTTTGGAACCAGCCATTTACCATTGAAGCTAATTCAAAAAGTACAGCTATTGCTTTGGAAGAATTAAAATCATCGTCCATCGCATATGAAAAATCGACTCTTACTTTTTTTAACTCATGTAGTTTGCTGGTTCCTCCTTGATTTTTTAATTCAAGCTCATCAACTAACCGGCTATACGTGTTCCGTAATTTTTCTAAGCCTTTGGCCGCACCTTCAATAGCCTGTTCACTAAAATCCAATGTGCTGCGATAATGACTTTGCAGGATAAAGAAACGAATAACAATCGGGTCATATTTTTTGTAAGCATCTTTCAAAGTAATAAAATTGCCGAGTGACTTACCCATTTTTTTTCCGTTCACCGTCACCAGATTATTGTGCATCCAATATTTCACAAACGGTTTTTCTGTCGCACTCTCACTTTGAGCAATCTCGCATTCGTGATGGGGAAACTGATTATCCATTCCGCCGCCATGAATGTCGAATGTCTCACCGAGATACTTCATGGACATTGCAGAACATTCAATATGCCATCCCGGAAAACCTAAGCCCCACGGCGAATGCCATTGCATAATATGATTTGCTTCGGCTTTTTTCCATAACGCAAAATCAGCAGGATGTTTCTTTTCTGACTTTACATCGACACGCGTTCCACTCTCTGCGTCTTCAACAACTCTTCCCGATAATTTTCCATACGAAGGATCCTTGCTCACATCAAAATAAACTGAGCCGTTCACTTCGTACGCAAATCCTTTTTCCAGCAACTGTTGGGTCATTTCAATTTGTTCCGGAATATGTCCGGTCGCACGGGGGGAAATGTCAGGACGCAGAACATTCATCGCATCCATATCTTCAAAATATGCACGTGTATATAATTCAACAATCTGCATCGGATGAAGTTTTTCCTGCCGCGCCTGCTTTGCAATTTTATCTTCTCCTTCATCAGCATCATCCGTTAAGTGACCAACATCAGTGATGTTCTGAACATATGTGACTTTATTTCCTAAGTATCGCAGATACCGAATGATAATATCGAACGAAACATAACTTTTTGCGTGTCCCAGATGCGAAAGCCCGTACACCGTTGGACCGCAGACATACATTCCCACAACTCCGTCTGTGATGGGAATGAATTCTTCTTTTTTTCTTGTTAAGGAATTTGTAATAAAAAGAGGCATAATCTATTTTAGTCCCATTAATTCTTTTGCAGATCTCAGTCCAGCTTCTGTGACTTCAGCGCCGCTCATTAATTTAGCGACTTCCCGCACACGTTCTTCTGTCTCAAGTTTCCGTAATCGGGTTGAAGTTTTTTTGTTTGCTTCAATTTTTTCAACAGCAAAATGAGCATCGGCAAGACCGGCAATTTGCGGCAAATGTGTGATGGCAATTACTTGATGATGTTTCGAAAGTTTCTTCAAACTTAAACCGACTGATTGTCCAATTCGTCCGCTCACACCGGTATCAATTTCATCAAAGATCAATAACGGAGTCTTATCGGAATCAGCAAGCGCCCCTTTTAATGCAAGCATAATGCGCGAAACTTCACCGCCGGAAGCAACCTTAATCAACGGTTTCACTTCCTCACCAACATTGGTTGAAATAAAGAATTCTACCTGATCAACTCCTTTTGAAGTTGCTCCGAAGTGTTGATTCCCAACTTTTACCGAAAGCGTTGCACTAGATTTATCAACAGTTGATTGTTGAATCACGGTGACGAATTTTGCTTTTTGAATCCCTAAATCAGCAATAGAAGAAAGGATCGCTTGTTCTAATTTCTTAGCTGATTCTTTTCTTTTCTGTGTAAGAAAATTCGCTTTCGTTCCGCATTCAGAACGCAGCGATTCTAATTCTTTCTCTAATTTTGAAAGTTCAACATCAAAATTTTCTGCGAATTTGAATTCTTCACCGATCTTCTTCCGAAATTCGATCAACAGATCGACACTGCCACCATATTTTTTTTTCAAGAGCGAAAGCGCACCAAGCCGTTCACGAATTTTTTCCAATCGTTCCGGATTGAATTCTATTCGTGATGCATAATGTTGAACTTGCTTTGACAATTCATCAACAACTATTTCTGCTGAACGGGCTTCACCAACGGATTCAGTGAACGTGTTGTCAATCTCCGCCAATTGCTCAACCAGCTTCCGCGCTTTTATCAAGCTATCTCGCACAGAATGTTCCGATTCATACAATAACTGATAGATCCCATTGGTCAGTTCGTGCAATTTTTCACTGTTTTCTAAGATCTTATGTTCGGATTCTAATTTCTCTTCTTCACCTAATTGTGGATTAACAGCATCGATTTCTTTAATCTGGAATTCATACAGAGATTTTTTCGCCTTTAACTGATTCTCCTGATCCTGTAGTTCACGTTTTTTTCCGGTCAATTCTGCCAACGAACGAAACAGTGATTTATACGATTCGATCTCTTTTATATAACCGCCAAAATCATCAAGAAAATCAATATGCGTTTCCGGACGTAACAGAGACTGATGTTCATGTTGTCCGTGAAGATCGACTAGTTCATCACCAATTTCTTTTAGAACTGAAACCGAAACCGGTGAGTCATTCACAAAACAACGGCTTTGTCCTTTAGTGGTCAACTCTCGTCTTACAATCAACTCATCTGTAATATCATTTTCATTTGCACGCAAAATATCAGCAACCCGAACGTTTCCGTTAAGATGAAAGACCCCTTCAACAATTGCTTTCTCCGCACCTGAACGGATCATCTCGGTACTCGCTCGTTCTCCGAGCAATAATCCCAGCGCATCAATAAGTATTGTTTTCCCGGCGCCGGTTTCACCAGTAATAATGGTCAGCCCTGAAGAAAAATCAACAGAGACTTCTTCGATCAGTGCATAATTTTTTATGAGGAGATTTTTTAGCATTGAATGAAGTTACGCGGAAAAACGGAGAGTTTCAATGAAGATTTCTTCTTATCCAGCAATTGAGATTTCCGGTATGTCAGCCAGCATTCCATAATAGAATGCCATCCGGAAAAATTCATCAAGAGAAGCTTTGGATAGCTCATCGAATCCGTATGAAAAATGGGAAAGATAATTTTGAATAAGATCAGCAGAACGGTTTGTTTCGGCAGCGATCTCATTTGCGATCGACCCGATAGAATTTCTCCCTGCTTCTATTGACGATTGAAGAATTGTTTGTATTTCCTTTGAAAATTTTTCACTTCTGGCAATACAAAATGAATGGACAAACGGAAGTTCGGTTATATCCGACCATTCATCAACAATGTCGATGAATGGAATTTTGCTTTGAAGCGCCAGCAGAGTTTCTCCGGTCACAAGGGCACAATCGGCTTTTGCCAGCATTTCCTCAACAGATCCGAGAAGAGGAACGATTGTTGGTTCGGAATCATATTTCTCGCCGAGTATAATACGAGTTAGAGCAACATCGGTTGTAGAAACTGCACCAACCGCAAGTGAAGTTATTTGTTGAAGATTCTTTCGCAAGTATAATCGTCCAACGTTGCTATATCCCGACGACGACACTCCAACATTCGGATAGAGGATCATTCCGGAACTATTTAATGCATAATCGATTGGAGTTGTGAATGCGCCGTCCAATTCATTACTCATGATTGCATCGAAATGCATTGATGGGGTATCAAACAAAAGTTCCGCCGAAGCGGAACCTTTGATTGTACGATAAAGCGGTTGAGCAAACAAATCGCGCTGACCGCCGATTCGAATCTTCGAACTCATTGATTCGAACCGGTTTTCTGTCGGATCTGTTTTGCTGCCATTCCACGCAAATAATAAAGTTTCGCACGGCGTGTTTGCCCTTGTTTCACTTTTTCAATTTTTGCGATACGGGGTGAATGCAGCGGGAAAATTCTTTCAACACCAACACCGTCAGAAACTTTGCGAACGGTGAACGTTGCACCCATTCCTTCACCGCGACGACCGATGACGATTCCTTGATATTGCTGGATACGTTCTTTTTCGCCTTCAACAACACGAACGTGAACATTCAGAACATCGCCAACTTTAAATTCCGGAAGGTCGGATTTTACAAAAGCTGCTTCCACTAATTTTATTTTGTCCATAACTACCTCGTTTATTTTTGTCCCGCTTTTCCGGAACGATGATTGAATAATGTATTTTAATTTCTATCTATTCTCGTCATGCCGAACTTGTTTCGGCATCTCTGATATCACAACAAATCTTTCCTTCGCTCTTCTGTTTTTGATCGCTTCTGCTGATCTTTCCACTTCGATACTTCTTTATGATTTCCACCAAGCAACACTTCGGGAACCTTCATTCCGCGAAAATCTTCAGGACGAGTATAACTCGGTGCATCTAGCAATCCATCCTGAAACGAATCCGTCAATGCCGATTCTCCATCTCCAATAACACCCGGGATCAACCTCACCATCGCATCAGTGATGACCATCGCTGCAAGTTCTCCACCGGTCAACACATAATCACCGATCGATATTTCTTTGGTTATAAGTGTTTCTCTTACGCGCTGATCGATTCCTTTGTAATGTCCGCACAAAATGATCAGATTTTTTTTCAGCGACAATGTATTCGCCATTTTTTGATCGAACCGTTCACCGTCGGCCGTGACATAAATGATCTCATCGTACGAACGCTCTGACTGCAGTTTTTCGACACATTCAAAGATCGGTTCCGGCTTCAGGATCATTCCCGCACCACCTCCGTACGGTGGAAGATCGATAACTTTATGTTTGTCGTGGGCAAATGTCCGTAAATCGTGAACGATGATCTCCGCAAGTTGTTTCTGCTGTGCCCGCTTCAAAATACTTTCACTCAATGGATATTTGAGCAATTGCGGAACACCGGAAATAATATCTATTCTCATACTCACAGTTCATTCACAACATTTCGCCTTTAAACAAACCTTCCGGCGGACGAACAACGATCTCTTTTTTTTCAATTTCAATATTTATGATAAATTCAGACACTGCCGGTAACATCACTTCACCGGTTGTCGTCCGCACAATATAGAAAGTGTGAGCAGGAGATGCTTCAATGCTGCTCAAAACTCCCAGCACTATCCCACGTTCATCAACCACCGTGCATCCGGTTAATTCATCAATAAAGAATTGTTTGCCTCGAAGTTTTTTTCTTTGGGATTCTTCAACGAAAAGAAATTGACCCCGTAACAAATCCGCAGATGTTTTATCGTCAACGCCAACTAACTTAAGACAGATCTCTTCACCACGTTTCTTCACCGATTCAATTTTACAGGGAACCGTGGAATGTTCATTCATCCCCATCAGAATTTCGTCCACCATTTCAAACTCTTCGGCAGACCGAGAGTACGAATCGATCTTAAACTCTCCCCGCAAACCAAATACTTTTCTAAGTTTTGCGATCGCACGAAGATTCTTTATCACCGGACTAGTCTTCAACTTCTAACATTGCCCTTTTCCCTAATTTTGCAGCAACCGCACTCAACAGCACTCTCATTGATTGAGCCGTCCGTCCCTGTTTTCCAATGATCTTACCGATATCAGTCTGGTCTACCTTGATCTTAAAAATGATCTTGTTATCCTTTTCCTCTTCGGTAATGTGAACTGCATCCGGATTATCAACAAGATGTTTCGCAACATATTCAAGAAATTCACGCATAGCTTCCTCCAGTATTAGTTGTTAGAAGACGAAGTATCTACGATGATTCTACTCGATAATTATGCAGCCGGTACTTCTTTTGCAGCCGGAGCAGATGCTTTTTTCTTCACTGCTTTGCGTCGCGTTTTTTTCGCAATTTCTTTTTCGCGCTTCAACGGCTGCATCGCTGACCATTTTTCAAATTCAGCGTTAATGGTTGCTTCATCTTTACCTTTTTTCTTCAGCGTCCATTTTAGCATAATTCCTTTACGGCTGAGCAAATTTTTTACCGTATCGGTTGGCGTTGCACCAACGCCAAGCCAGTACATCACGCGAGCATCTTTAAGTGTGATCGTTACAGGATCGGTACTTGGATTATATTGTCCGAGTCTTTCTAAGAAACGTCCGTCGCGTTTATAGCGTGAATCTGCCGCTACGATACGGTAGATCGGTTGTTTCTTTTTACCGCCGCGTTGTAATCTGATTTTTACTGCCACTGTGTTACTCCTTTATTACTGCTGATTAGTTTATGGTACCTTTTGATTTACAATTCTATCGTGCTAAACGCTGACCCATCATCTTCGCAAAACTTTTTCCTTTGGTAAAATTCCTCATCATTTTCTGCATTTCAGTGAACTGCGTCAATAATTTATTCACTTCCTGGATCGTTGTTCCGCTGCCGTTCGCAATTCTTTTTCTCCGTGAACCATTTAAGATATTCGGATTTTCACGTTCCTCTTTCGTCATTGAAAGAATGATCGCTTCAACATACTTTAATTCTTTCTCATCAACATCATTTACATTTCCAAGCTTGTTCGCGCCGGGTATCATCGACATCACCTGCGATAGCGGACCCATCTTTTTTATCTGCTGCAGCTGTTCGTAGAAATCCTGCAACGTAAATTGCGACTTGATGATCTTATCTTGTAATTTCTCTGCCTGTTTTTGATCGAACGTCTGCTGTGCTTTTTCAACAAGAGAAACAATATCGCCCATTCCGAGAATGCGTGAAGCCATTCGTTCGGGATAGAATTGTTCCAGCGCATCCATCTTTTCGCCGACACCGACAAACTTGATCGGTTTTCCAACAACACTGCGAATTGAAAGTGCAGCACCGCCTCGTGTATCGCCGTCAAGTTTTGTAAGGACAATACCGTCATAATTCAACCGATCGTGAAATGCTTTAGCAGTATTCACCGCATCCTGACCGATCATCGAATCAACAACAAACAGGATCTCGTGTGGTTTCACGGCAGACTTAATATCTGCCACCTCTTGCATCATCACTTCATCAATCGCTAAACGACCGGCTGTATCTATTATAACTACATCACGAGCGTTCTCTTTTGCATACGGAATCGATTTTTTTGCGATCGAAAGTGCCGAATCTGTTCTACTGCTAAATACCGGAACCTGTATCTGTTCTCCAAGAGAGATCAATTGATCGATAGCTGCAGGGCGATATGTATCTGCCGCAACCAGCAACGGCTGTCGCCCTTTTGCTTTTAAATAGTTCGCAAGTTTCCCAACGAATGTTGTTTTTCCTGATCCCTGTAAACCCGCAACCATAATGACGGTTGGAATTTCGGATGAAAGATTGATCTCCGATTTTTCACTTCCCATCAATTCAACAAGTTCATCATAGATGATCTTGATGATAAGCTGACCCGGCGCAACACTCGATACAACTTCTTGTCCAATAGATTTCTTTTGGACATTTTCGATGAATGTTTTTACGACACCAAAATTCACATCAGCATCAAGTAAGACATTTCGGACTTCGCTTAATGCTTCGGCCGTATTTGTCTCTGATATGCGGTTTTGACCTCGCAGTTTCTTAAGAGCACTATCTAATTTTTCAGTAAGTGTTTCAAACATCTATATTTAACTGGCTTTCTTTAGGGCTTCAGCACCTGCCACAATTTCAAGCAATTCTTTAGTGATGGCCGCTTGACGTGATTTATTATAATACAATTGTAATACTTTAATCAAATCGCGCGCATTGATCGAAGCATTTTCCATTGCCGACATTCGCGCGCCGTGTTCGGCCGCATTTGAATCAAGTAATACACGCCATACTTGAAAGTTCAAATGTTTGGGAATAAGCGCCGACACAATTTCGTCGCTCGTTGGTTCATAGATATAATCAATCGCATGAGGTTTTTTATCACCGGACGATGCTTGAACGACCGGCAAGAATTGTCCTATCGTCAATTTTTGCTGAGCCGCATTCTTAAATTCATTGGAAATGATCTCAACCGTATCATAATCACCTTTCACAAATCCATTAACAACTTCCATAACAATTGTTTTCGCCGTGTCGAAATTCATTTGGCTGAAAATTCCGATATGTTTTGATATTACTGTGTAATTTCGTTTGCTGAAAAAATCATAACTTTTTTTTCCGACACAGATCAGTTTCACCTTTCCCGCTTTGTTCAACTCCGAATAATTTGTGTTGATATGATTCACGGCAGCTTTGACTATGTTGCTGTTGAATGCACCGCACAATCCGCGATCTGCTGTTACGATAATGATGGCAACGGATTTCACTTCACGAACTTCAAATTGCGGGTATTTCGTTACATCCACTTGACCCGAAAGATGCGACAGTAATTCCTGCATCTTTTGTGCGTACGGACGTGCAGCAATAATCGCTTCAGTTGCACGGCGAAGTTTTGACGCCGCCACCATCTTCATTGCTTTGGTGATCTTCTGTGTACTTTTAACGCCGCTGATCCGCTGGCGTATTTCTCTTAGTGTCGCCATTAAATTTACGCCGCTTTAAACGTTGAGATAAATTCTTTTGCTATTGATTGAATTTGTTTTGCTACATCATCGGCAAGATCTTTTTTCTCGGCGATCGATGTTAATATAGTCTTATGCTTCAATTCAAACATTTGCAAGAATTCTTTTTCAAATTGCTGAACCTTATTGACCGGCAGTTCATCCAACAAACCGTTTGTGCCGAGATAGATCATCACAACCTGCTTTTCAACGGGAAGCGGAACATACTGGCCTTGTTTCAATAATTCTACAAGACGAGCACCGCGTCGTAACTGCTGTTGTGTTGATTTATCAAGATCGGAACCGAATTTTGCAAACGCTTCAAGTTCACGATATTGTGCGAGTTCAAGACGAAGACGACCGGCAACTTTTTTCATTGCCTTGATCTGAGCATTACCGCCAACGCGTGATACCGAAATACCAACGTTAATAGCAGGACGAACACCCGCGTTGAATAAGTTCGGTTCAAGATAGATCTGACCGTCTGTTATAGAGATAACGTTCGTTGGAATATAGGCAGAAACGTCGCCAGCTTGTGTTTCAATGATCGGCAGTGCTGTTAAACTTCCGCCCCCCTCTTCATCGCTCAATTTCGAAGCACGTTCAAGTAATCGTGAGTGAAGATAGAACACATCACCGGGATACGCTTCGCGTCCGGGTGGACGACGAAGTAATAATGAAACCTGGCGATATGATGCCGCCTGTTTTGAAAGATCATCATAAACAACCAATGCATCACGTCCATTATCACGGAAAAATTCACCAAGCGTTGCTCCGGAATACGGAGCAACGAACTGCATCGGTGCCGGATCGCTTGCATTTGCTGCGATAACTGTTGTATATGGCATTGCACCTTCTTCTTCTAATTTAGCTACAACCTGTGCAACAGTAGAACCTTTTTGTCCAACAGCAACATAGATACAATAGACTGGTTTAACACCTTGTTTCTTCGCTTCTTCTGTGTGTGTGTATTTTTGGTTAATAATTGCATCAAGTGCAACCGCAGTTTTTCCTGTTTGGCGGTCACCAATAATCAACTGACGCTGTCCTCGTCCAATCGGAATCATACCATCCACAGATTTCAGTCCGGTCTGCAATGCGACTTTTACCGGTGCACGCTGAATAACGCCGAGAGCTTTACGTTCGAGCGGCGAAAATTTATCTGTTTTGATCGGACCACGTCCATCAATTGGCTGACCAAGCGGATTGACAACACGACCAAGCATTGCATCGCCGACAGGCATTGATGCAACACGATTTGTACGCTTTACAGTGTCACCCTCTTTAATTTTTGTATCGTCACCGAACAAGATACATCCTACGTTATCTTCTTCAAGATTGAGAACCATTCCAAACACTTCGCCGGGAAACTCAATGAGTTCACCAGCCATACATTTGGAAAGACCATATACACGGGCAATACCATCACCCACTTGGAGAACGGTACCAACATCATATACATCAACTTCTTTTTCGTATCCGGCTAATTGTTTGCGGAGTATCGCAGTTATTTCATCAGGTCGAACTTCAGCCATTGTTGTTGTTCCTTATCAATTATTAAACGAACCTTGTTTTAATTTCACTTTTAAAATTTCCAATTGACGCTTCACGCTTCCATCCAACACCGTATCACCCACACGCGCTATAAATCCGCCTCTTAGTGTCTTATCAAGACTGAACGTGATATCAACTTTTTTCTTCGTCATTACTTCCAGTTGTTTTACCAGATCTTTTTCTTGTTTTGCAGAAAATTCAACACTTGTTTTTACACTTACACGCACAATTCCTAATTGTTCATCACGCAGAACAAAATATTGCGCGAGAATTTCACCAAGAATATTTTCACGCCCTTTAACAACGATCTCTTGAATATATCCCAGAACAATTTCACTGATTTTTTTCTTAAATAGCTCACGAATGATCGTTTGTTTTTTATCTTTTGCGACAATCGGACTTGCCAAAACATTCCGAAGATCGCGGGAACTATCGATCGCGTTCTTCACAATCAACAGATCTTCTGCAATCGCATTGGATTTTTTCTGTTCGTTGGTCAACTCCATTAAAGCAGAGGCATACCGGGTTGCTACTCGTACATTGCTCATTAGTTCTTTTGTAATTGTTGAAGGACTTTATCAACCATCTTTTTCTGTTTTGCGCCGTCAAGTGATTCATCAAGGATCTTTTCGGCAACACTGATCGAAAGATCGGCAACTTCAGAACGAAGCTGAGCCATTGCGGATTCTTTTTCTCGTGTTATCTCATCCTTCGCTTGATCAATTAGTTTTTTTGCACTCTCGTTTGCTTTGGCGACGATATCGCTCTTCAATTGTTCAGCCATTGCTCGACCCTCTGCAATCAAACGCGCGGTTTCTGTGCTTGCCTTATCCATCGCAAGCTTATTCTCCTGCATCATCCGCTCAGCATCTTTTTTTGCTTCTTCTGCCTTTTTCAACGAATCCGCAATTTCCTGTTCGCGGGATTGTAACGCCTGAAGCAAAGGCTTCCAAGCAAATTTTCCGAGCACAACTACTAGCAGCGCAAAGGTGATGATCGTCCAAATAATTAAACCGGGATTAATATCTAACATAGAATTCTCTTGTTTTTTGGAAGGTCGGCATTAATACCGACCTTCCGTGTTAAAATTACTTCGTGGCAAGAATAATACAGATTGCCAATGCGAAAAATGTAGCACCTTCAATAAGCGCAGCCGCAATCAACATTGATGTACGAACTTGACCAGCTACTTCAGGTTGACGGCCGCTTGCTTCCATCGCTGCTGCTGCAAGTTTACCGATACCGATACCTGCACCGATGATTGAAATTCCTGCACCGATTCCTGCTGCTAAATATCCAAGACCGAGTGATTCCATTGTTGTTTCTCCTGTTAGATGTTGTGTAATTATGTGTTTAAATGATTGTTAAAAGTTGTGTTAATGTCCGTGACCGTGTTCGTTACTGTGATTTTCCGTTTGCATTCCCAATCCCATAAACAATGATGTCAGCATTGTAAAGATATATGCCTGCAAGAAAGCAACAAACAATTCCAACATATAAATTCCAAGCGCGAACGCAATAGAAATTGGTGCTACTACAATTGTTTTAAAGACAAAGATCAATCCAATCAATGCAAGTATAACAATATGACCTCCGGTCATATTTGCAAACAAACGAATACAGAGTGCAAATGGTTTTGTAAATAAACCAAGCACTTCAATCGGGATCATAATCGGCCAGAGTGCCCAATGAACACCACCAGTTAAATGCGCAAGGTAATGACCAAAACCCTGAGCACGAATTGCAGAAATCTGGATCATCAAAAATGCAATCACCGCTAATCCTGCCGTTACACTGACGTTACTTGTTGCTGATGCACCGTAGGGAAACAATCCGAGCAAATTCATTACAAGAATGAAAAAGAAATTTGTTAACAGGTAAGGAAGATATTTCAATCCCCCTTTTCCCATATTTGGAATGACAATCTCGTCCCGCACAAACATCACAAAAATTTCAACAAGATTTCCAAAACCTTTCGGGACTTTATTTTTACCATTTTTTCTAGCAACCACTGAAAGAGCAACGATCAATATTATTGCAGCAAGCCAAAGAAATACTACGTGTTTGGTAATCGACATATCAATGCCGAACAAATGAACATGTGGAAGGTGAACTTGCCCTATAAAAGGAAGATCAAGCTCAGATCCATCCTTGATATGATGGAGGAGTTCGGTGAAAACATTCTCCTTGCCGCCATGTTCTACGCCAGCGTGTGCAGCCGAATCAACAACTGCATGAACGGTATCAACCGAAACATGTTCAACATTTTTATCTGAAAATAATATCCAAGAAAACACGATGACCCTGTATAATTACTGTTTATGAATTCTGAATTTTATGCTGCCACTTATTGTGAATGTAAAGAACTTCTATAACCAAGAAGATCGAATACATTCCGAACAACGAACCAACGATAGCTATGGAGTGAAATTTGAATACTCCAATCAATAACAACAACATTCCCACCATAAAGAACAAACGAATTCCAACCCCGCCGAGAACTACTTGTATGAATACTGTATAACTTTTGTTGAATGAGTATTCAATAGCAATGTATCCCATCATCACATTTATTACACTTAATACAATTCCGACAATCACACCGTTGATAATTTCCTGACTCGCAAATCGTGCAAGCGGATAATAAGCCAAAACTCCAACAACAAAAAGCGTCAACAAAACTTGTTTCGGAAATTTCATGCTAAATTTTACCGCTTCGCTCATTCTCTTCTTTTTTACTTAGCTCTATGACCGTTCGAAAAAATTTTATCATTCCGCCAACTACTCCAACCATAATCAAAGTGATCATTAACCATGGTTTCGTTCCAAAATATTCGTCGCAATATTTTCCGATGAAGAAGAAAGCAATAACAGTTGCAGCCAATTGTGCACCGAGTGTCAAGTATGGTGCAACACTGAGCATTATGCCATCTTTTTCGTTCTCTTCATTGTTCATTGAAGAGATCCATCATCATTAATAATTTTGCCCTGTCGGACGAATTTCGGTCATCGTAACACGACCGTCAAAAACTGCACCTTCATCAATCACTAATTTTGCTGCTTTCACATCACCACGCACAACAGATTTTCCTTCCATCACAAGTTTATCAACCGATGTGATGTTTCCTTTTACTTTTCCGCCAACAGTAACATTTCTTCCATTGACAGAGCCTTCAATTTCTCCGGTCAAGCCTACCGCAAGATTCTCCGCAGCATGAACTTCACCAGTCACCTTACCATCGATCCGAAGACTTCCCTGAGTCCGAATTTTTCCATCAACGGTCGTACCTGCACCGATGAGATTCAAATTTTTTATCGTACTGTTGTCTGCCATTATAGTTCGCTCGCAATCAGATAATCATTTGGATTTTGTGCTTTACCATTGCTCCACACTTCAAAATGTAAGTGTGGTCCAAAACTTGTTCGTCCCGAATTTCCCAGCAAAGCTATCGACTCACCGCGTTTTACAAACTCACCAACCGATTTCAAAACATTTTGATTATGCTTATACGTTGTTAAAAATCCGCCGCCATGAGAAAGCATGACCGTATACCCATGTTCTGACGTAAAACCTGCAAACACTACATACCCGTCAGCCGCAGCAACAATCAACGATCCAATTTTTCCCGCGTAATCAATTCCAAAATGCCCTCGTTCCGATTCGAATCGCCGTGAAACATACCCGACAGCCGGAGCAATGATCGGAAACTCTGCACGAAATGTTACTTCTTCTTTTACCGTATTAGTATTCCGATACACGATTGTCTGTGCAACTGGTTTTTCCGTAACAGGTTCTTGTTTTTCTTGAGTTTCAGTAACAACCCGATCTTTATTTTCTACCGACGACGGTAGATTTAAAGATGAGATTGTAAAATCGCTGTCACCCGGTATTTCTTTTTGTCCTAATGCTTTTCGTAATTTGTTATTATACTCACGAAGAACAATGACCTCACCGGAAATTCTATTCAACCTATTTTGCACTTCAAATAATTCAGAGCCGTAACGCTTCTGTAATTGTTCTTCAGACATCGGAAGGAGTAAGCTAACTGGCGTATAAATGATCGACGCTACCGTTAACGATGCGATCACCATTACTATACCTACGCACACCAGCGCTATCGTCAATACAGAGGCTTTGAAGGATCTTGTCGAACCGGTTTCCCCTTGCGGAATCACCACTATTTCAAACGCATTTTTCTTTGATGCGTGATGGTCCCGCTCAGATGGCATTCGAACTCCTGCAAAGCGTGTGACTTGATACTAAATTGGATTACAAATTTAGAAAAAAAGAGGAAAAGATGCAACGAAATTTTACTGGAAGGGTAACGGCAAGTTATTGATTATGAATATGTTGTCGTACTTTTTCTTCTATATAATCCCTCATTTTCTGCTTGAATATGGATCGGGAAAACCCAAGTGCATGCTGACGGATATTAGTTGAATTAAATTTGGTTAATGAGAGGCGTTTAATAGCCTGTTCTAGCGATTCTACAGATTGCTCATCAAAGAATATGCCCGTTCTACCATCTATGATAGTCTCCAGAGCCCCTCCTTTCCTAAATGCAACGACTGGTTTACCGCTGGCCTGCGCTTCAAGAGGAACAATGCCAAAATCTTCTTCACCGGGAAAGATAAGTGCAGTACATTGTGTGTACAATTGGGCTAATTCTTCGTCGCTTTGCCATCCAAGAAACGTAATATTAGACCCCGATATTGATTTTAACTTCCCGCTTTCCGGTCCGGTCCCTGCAATCACTAACTTTTTTCCATTTGCGGTAAAAGCTTCAACAGCAAGATCAACACGTTTATATGGAACAAGTGCACTGACGATCAAATAGAAATCTTTTTCCGTTGTGGAAAGTTGAAACTGCTCTGTGTCGACAGGAGGATAGATCATATCCGCTGAACGGTTATAGTGTTTCTTAATTCTGTTTCGCACTTCTTCAGAAATCGCAATAAAATATGTCACTCGCGAAGAAGTTCGCACATCCCACCATCGCAGCATTGGGGCAACAACCATCATCGCTGTGCGAATTCCAAATCCAGCTTTTCCTTTTCCAAAATATTGTTGATACATATCCCAAATATATCGCATCGGTGTAAAGCAATAACAAATATGGATCGCATCGGTTCGCACGCGGACATTCTTCGCAACTGCATGACTTGTTGAAATAACAAGATCATATTCCGATAAATCAAATTGAGCAATTGCGAAAGGAAATAACGGAAGATATTTTCTGTACTGTTTTTGTTTTGAAGGGAGTTGATCGATGAATGAGGTAAATATTTTTTTCGATTCGATCCGCGGAGACATCGTCCCTATGTTATGGATCAATGTATAGATTGGAGCATCAGGAAAAAGTTCGCAGAGAACTTCAAGGCATTTTTCCCCGCCGCGCATTCCGGTCAGCCAATCGTGGACTAAAGCAATTTTCATAAATATTCTATCAGAATAAATTAAAGTAACTAAATATACGAAAAAAAGATGCTGATTGATGAGCAAATATTTCATTAGGCAATTACAAATCACATTTCCACGATCTGGTTCTTGCATCACCTTTTCCAAGTATTTATATTGATATATGATTTCAAACCTCCCGCTATATCGTTCTTGGTTTCCTCATCTCAAAACGGGAAAACTGTGGCTGAACCATGCCGCCATCAGTCCGCTGAATAGCAGAACTAAAAATGCCGTAGAACAATATCTCCTCAACCGTTCCGAAGGTTCCATTGATGATTTTCCGCAGATCGTTCAGATCAGCCAGAACACAAAAATGCAAATAGGGAAACTTGTTAATGCACCGGCTGACAGAATTGGTTTCGTCAACAACACATCGGACGGGTTGAATATTCTGGCGAATGGGATCGAATGGAAAAGCGGCGATAGAATTTTATTGAACGATAGTGAATTCCCAACGAATGTTGTCCCGTTCCTTAATTTAAAACGGCTTGGCGTTGAGATTGATTTTGTAAAAACTGCCAATGATGAAATTCGATTGGAAGATATTCAAAAAGCGATCACTCCAAAAACAAAACTGCTTTCAATCAGTTTCGTGCAATTCCTATCTGGTTTTAAATCTGATCTAAAAACAATTGGTGAATTATGCAAACGACACAATATTATCTTTTGCGTTGATGCAATTCAAGGTCTCGGTTCAACACCAATAAACGTTCAAGAATCTGGAATTGATTTTCTCTCTTCCAGCGGACACAAGTGGCTGCTGTCGATGATGGGTTTTGGATTTATTTATATCACCGAAGAATTGCAATTGCGGATCAACCAACAATATGCCGGATGGACAAGTAATAAAAATTATTTCGGCAATTTCTTTGATTACCGTTTGGATTTTGATGAAACCGCCCGCCGTTATGAGAACGGGGCACAGAATAATGCCGGTATTGTGGCTCTGGGAGAATCTGTAACTATTTTGAACGACATTGGTATTTCGAAGATCTATTTACATTTACTTTCTCTTACGGATTATATTTTTGAATATGCAGAGCTAAATGGAATTGAAACAGCAACTCCACGCGAACATAAAAAACGGGCCGGAATCGTAACATTGAAACTTTCGAATGCTGAAAAGATCTTTTCTTCATTGAATGATCAAAATATTATCGTCTCAATACGCGAAGGGAAAATACGGATCTCCCCTCATTTCTATAATTCCATTGAGGATATTCACATTGCTTGTAACTCAATAAAAAACTTTAGCAAAGTGTAGGACACATCTGAGGTGTCCTACACTTGCAAATACTATGAGTATTCTTCTTATCATCATATTGGCTTTTCTTGCTTTCCTGATAACATGCTCAGCATTGGTGTTTGTAATCGGACCAATTATGCTGTTAAATCCAAGGAGACGGGGTGAACAGTTCTATCAACATAAAGGATTGCCAATATCGCCTTCGCAGCTCGGATTACCTTTTGAGGATCTGCGATTCACCGCCAGCGATGGCGAGTCACAATTGAGTGCGTGGTTCATCCCTGCCGTTGCGCCAAAAGCAACGATCATCTATCTTCACGGCGTTGCTGACAATAAAATGAGCGGTCTGTTACTCGCAAAAGTATGGCACGATCATCATTTCAATGTATTGATCTATGATTCACGCGCACACGGTGAAAGCGGCGGACGGTATTGCACATACGGTTTCCATGAAAAATTTGATGTTCAAAAAGCGATCGATTTTTTATTGTTGCTGAGCAAAGAAAAAAATATTGCTCTCGGAAAAATTGGTATTTTTGGGACATCAATGGGAGCGGCAATTGCTTTACAAGCTGCAAGTATCGAATCGAGAATATCTGCTATCGTTTCAGAAGCATCATTCGCAACACTCCGGCAAGTTACTGTTGATTATCAAAAACGTTTATTGCGATTACCGTGGCATTTTTTGCGGAACATTTCTATGAAACGTAGCGAATCGATAGCACAATTTAAACATCGACATGTTTCTCCTCTTACTGCAGTTTCAAAGATCCATGCTCCGATATTTTTTATTCACGGCATTGAAGATCACTTCATTAAATATCAATACAGCCAAGAATTATTCATTGCTGCGAACGAACCAAAAAAATTATGGTTCGTGGCATCTGCAAAACACAGCGATGTGCACGATGTGGGAAAGAAAGAATATGAAATGCGCGTCGTCACGTTCTTTGAAGAGTGGTTGATTTCGCAGTAAAGTTTCTGTAATTTTTTTAGCAACATTTACGGAGATCCTATGAAAAACTTCCTGTTCTTTTCTGTGTGCGCTTCACTTTTTCTTTTTTTATCCTGCAATATTGAACCAACAACCGGTCCTCAAACAAGCATTGGAACACCACCACCCGATTTTTATTTGAAACAAAACTTTCCAAATCCATTTACTGATACTACTACCATTGAGTACGGAGTTCCGTCGACCGGCGGCTCTGCCTCAAATGTTTCGATCATTGTGTATGATCCATTGCAGGAACCGGTACGAACATTGGTCAGTAATGCCAGTCATTCTGCCGGAGTATTTAGGACAAAATGGGATGGCGGAAATAAACGCGGTATTCAAGTTCCTTCCGGCACCTATACGATTGAAATGCAGGGCTTATCACCTCAGACTGTGGTCATTCGTATTCTGGCAATAAAAAAATAGAGGAATTCTATGAAAAAATTATTTTTTTGTATTTTCGTTTGTTGTTGTTTTGCTCCACTCTTTTCCCAAGAAGGCGATGATGTTTTTTCTTCCTCTTCAACGGAACGCGATACGATTTATGCAATTGTTCCGCGTCCAATGTTAAGCGTTGGAATCTTTGGCGGACTTGCATTCATCAGTCCTGAAAAAATTAATAATCAGGTTGAATATAACAATTCCACTTATAATTCTGAGGAATTTCCAATTTCCAGACCGGGGCAATGGGGAATGTGGATCTCGTATCGTCCAAAAAATTTACCAACCTTTGTTATTTTACGCGCTGAAATGTTGACCTCTTTGCGTACGTATTCATTTGTAACAAACATTACGCAGCCACAAAGCCCGACCGTTATTGCATCAATATCATCATCAACGAAATACCGATATTCCCTATATCCGTTTTCGATTGGAACAGGTTCGGTGTTATATAAAACAATTGCAAAAGCGGAGATCGCATTCATTTATGCACTTGCACGAATTACACAAGAAACTTCCGTTCCTGGTTATTCAAATTCCCAAACTACGTATGAAGGAGAAGGATACGGGTTTCGAATCAATCTACAGCAAGTGATACCGATTGAACGAACACTGGGAGCAACACTCGATATAGGTTATCGATTTATTGTAATTGACGAATTTAGAGATACCAAAGGTGTGTCAATTAAAAATACCGAAATGGATTATAGCGGAATAAATCTTTCTGCAGGACTATCATACGGATTTTAAGTTGGATTAATTGTCATTAAACGTAGACATATAAAAAAACATCAGACATTAAGAATCATATCTGATGTTTTTTTGTTATACTCACAACTTAAAGTTTCCGGATCTCCAATTATTATTTCAACACTACTTTCGCCACACATTCAATGTGATATGTATGCGGAAACATATCCACGGGCTGAATTTTTTCGATCACATATCCGAACGGCGATAAAAATTGCAAATCTCGCGCAAGTGTTGCGGGATTGCAGCTGACATAGATGATTGTTGGAACTTTCATCTTTCCTAATTCTTCCACCGCTTTTGGGTGCATTCCGCTGCGCGGCGGATCTACAATGATGATGTTCGGCTGTGCATATTGTTCTTTCCATGCAACATCTTTTGTCAACCGATCCTTCAGATCGCCGGCGATGAATTCGCAATTCTCGATCCCGTTCAATTCCGCATTCTTCTTTGCATTCTGAATGGAACTTTCCACTAATTCGATACCGATCACTTGTTTTACGGAATCAGAAATAAAAATTCCAATACTTCCTGTTCCGCAATAGAGATCGTATACAACATCGGTTGGTTTTAATTCTGCAAATTCTTTTGTGATTGAATATAATTTTTCAGCTTGTTTCGTATTTGTCTGGAAGAAAGAATTTGCAGAGATCTGAAAAATATACTTCCCAAGTTTATCGTGGATCAATCCATCACCATAATAGATCTTTTCATATTCACCAACCGCGACCTGAGATTTTCTTTTTGTGATGTTGTTAATGATCGTCGTAATCTCAGGAAATTGTTTTTGTAACTCGTCGCTTAGCTTTCCCATTACTTCCGGAGAATCTTCAAATGTTACAACATTCACCATCACATCGCCTGTGTTTTTTCCTTCTCGAATGACGAGATTACGGAAATACCCGCTCTCTGTTTCCGGCTCAAAAGCAGGAATATTCTTGCTTAGCGCAAAATTTCGGACTGCATTCAGGATTCCCGTGCTCAGTTCTGACTGCAAGAAACATTCATTGATATCCAAGACTTTGTCCCATCGCTGAGGGACGTGAAAACCTAGTGCCAGATTTGGAACATTTTCATCTTTCTGAAGTTCCATATCTTTTTCAGTCAGCCATGGCCTTTCGCTAAACGAGAATTCGAGTTTGTTCCGATAGAAAAAAACATCATCAGAACCGATGATTGGAAAGACGTTCACTCCTTTAAATCCGCCGATCCGTTCAAGTGCATCCACAACATGCTGATGCTTGAATGCTAATTGAGCATTATATTCCACATGCTGCCATTTGCAGCCGCCGCACGTGCCAAAATATTGACAGCGCGCCTGTATTCTCTGCGGAGATGGCATGATCACTTCAATAACTTTTGCCTCAGCAAATTTCTTTTTCGATTTTCCAATTTTCGCCTTTACAACATCACCGGCAACCGCGCCTTCTACAAAGATAACGAGTCCATCCAGACGGGCTATACTTTTCCCTTCAGATCCTGTTGATTCAATGGTAAGTTCTACGATGTCGCCGTATTGTAATTTCTTCGTCTCTGAGGTTTGTTCCATGGTTGCAGTTATTCCTTTCTCTGTATACACTTAAATTGTGATTCGCTTATTTCGTGCTGTGATTTTCCATTCTGTAACTATTTTTTGATCTTGTACAACAGATGCGTATTCGTACAATGCAACTGTCGGACAAATATGTACGGGAACCCCATATAATATATCGCCGATTTTGTACATATTTGTATCAGTTGTTTTCAACATCATATGCTCTTCACTGTGGCCAATCGGAATCACTTCCGGTGCATTTAAAAAATGAACGCGCGGCAGAGGGTTTTCCGCCGCAACCGATTTATGACCAAGATCGATCGTCATTGTTGTCGGACCGGTGATAGAAACTACTCTGGTAACAACCAACGCCGCATAATCGTATGGTTCATCGGGATACGTTTTCTTATAATTCCAATCCCACAAAACAAATGTTCCGGGACTGCATTCAACGTCGTTCTGTTCTGCATGAACAGAGAATGTCGTAGAACCTCCCCCGACAATTGTCAGGTTTCGATGATATTTTCTTTCTATCAAATCCCGCAGCGAAAAAACTTTTTCGTATTCCGCATTACATCGCTGACGACGAAGATCGATGTCTGCATCTGTAATATGACCGTCGTACATGTGCATACCGAAAATGGTAATTCCTGCTATCGAATGTAACTCTTCAAATAAAACAATCGATTTTTCCGGAGAAATTCCAGTTCGATGCATTCCAACGTTCAGATCAATGAATACATTTATGTTCTGACCGTTAGAATGGAACAGTAACCCGATCTCTTTTCCTAAATCAACATTATCGACCAAACATGAAAATTTTGTCAACGGATATTTTCGAATCAATTCCAGTAACCGTTTAATCTTTGGTCCGACCGGTTGATATGCTAACAGAACATCCGATGCATTAATCACACCAAGCATTTCTGCTTCAGCGATGGTTGCACATTTGAATTTCGTGATCCCTTCAGCAATCATCATCGCACAAATATCTGCGCTTTTATTCGTTTTTACATGCGGACGAAGACGACCAACATTAGTCACTCTTTTCTTTAACTGACGAATATTTTCCGCTATACGATCTTTGTAGAAAATTAACGCCGGAGAATCAATTGTCTCCACATTCTCAATTGTAAACCATTTATTATCGGTGTTCATAGCATCACCTTAAATTAAATCTACGAGCGACCCAAAATCAGGATCGAACAACCGTTTGTACGTTCTGATGGCAAAACCATCGGTCATTCCGGCTATATAATCACAGATCAAGCGAACCCGCTGCTCAACATGGATAGCCTTACGCATATTCTGTTCAACATACGGTGGAAGAAGATGGGTGTTAAATTCGTCGGTATTGATGTATGCTTCTTTAAATGTATCGAAGATCTTCTTCAATAGATAATCTCCTTTCCTCTCTACCTGATGCAATTGCGGCGAAAGGAATACAAGATCGAGCGACAATTGTTTGAACATCTTCGATTCCTGTTTTGCTTTCTCATCGATCAGCAGATCGAAGCGATAGCGGTTCGTTTTATTGCTCATCGAATTGCTTGTCTCAACAATAGTGACCGATTCGATATATTTTCCGATCTTTCCGGAAAGATGTCGCTCAACATTTCCATTATCCATTGCGGCGTATAATTTTTTCAGGCTTTCTTTCTGCTCTTCATTCAACGATTGTTGTCCTGCCCAGTGTTCAATCTTTTGCTGTGTGATGAATCCTGAGTGGATACCATCAGCAACATCGTTGAGCGAATACGCAACATCATCCGACCAATCCATAATTTGACATTCGATGCTCCGGAAATTGTCCCTCTTCTTTCCCGCTGCAATCGCTTTTGTAATATCATATCCTTCAAATACAAAATCGAGAAATTGTTTCTGCTCATTATAGATGAAATGATTCTTTGGATCATCCAATTCACCATACATCGTTTTATATTTTAGTACCCCGTCAAGAAATGCGCGTGTTGGATTCATTCCTTTACGCGAGACTTTATCGGAATAGATCGTTTCGGTCAGCAGACGCAATGTCTGCGCGTTCCCTTCAAATCCGCCGAACGGTTTCATCACATCGTGCAATGTTCGTTCACCAGCGTGTCCGAACGGCGGATGACCGAGATCGTGCGAAAGACAGATCGCTTCGACAAGATTCGCATCCACAAAAAATGTCTCATTAAAGAACCGACTTTTTCTCTGCAAATACGTACTGATCGCCCGTCCGATCTGTGCAACTTCCAACGAATGCGTCAACCGCGTACGGTAGAAATCATATTCACCGGAAAGAAAGACCTGCGTCTTTGCCTGCAGTCTGCGGAACGAAGCGGTGTGAATGATGCGGTCGCGGTCCTGCTCGAACGGTGTGCGGTAATCATGTTTCCGTTCTTCTTCGCGGCATTGCGTATCGAATGCATTGTAAAATGTGTTGGTCATATGGTTTAAAAAATATGGTTGCAGTTAGCATTTAGGAGTTAGGTATTAGGCGTTAGCAATTCATTTAACTAACACCTAACAGCTGCTCTTATATATTCTGCGCTCTGTTTCGTAACTGTATCCTTGCTACAAAAAAAGTTGTTGGAACGGTGATCAATAAAATTCCGATGATCGTTTCGAGACTGAAAGAACGATTCCACCAGACAACATCAAATATCGTAGCAAAAGCGACCTGAGCCAATCCAACGGTGGAATTCTGCGCCGGATTGCCGAGCATATACGCGCGAGTCATTGCAAGCTGCGCCACTGTTCCGCTAAGACCGATACCGAACAATGCACCGATGACCGGAAGAGAATATTTCGCTCCATCAAACAAATGCGGAAGCGACGGGATCAACACAATGAATGTAATAACACTAGCAACTCCGGTAAAATGCGCAACGACCGTGGTCGGGTGAAGATTTTTTGTGCGGTGAAGGTTATACACTGCAATGGCAGCAAACAACGCCTGAAAAATTCCTACAACGATCGCAAAATTTCCCTGCTCGAAATGAGGCTGCTGAATAAAATAGACTCCTGCAATTCCGCATAAGATCGAAATCAATACCGTGCGCGGAACCGATTGGTTGGCAACGAATGCAATGATCAACGCCATCCAAATAGGAACAAGATTGATGAGCGACGTTGCTTCGGCAAGAGGAAGATTGGCAAAGACATAAAATGTGCAAAGAATGGATATCGAACCGACAACACTTCGCCACCATAACGATGACGGCGCTTTGAAGATGAGCGGTTTTTTTGTTGCAAACGCCAACACCACCACAAAAATAAAATTAATGAACGCGCGTGCAAATCCGGTAACGCGCCAGTCGAAGGTATCTTTTAGGGAATGCGTGAATGCCCCCATCAACGCAAAGCAGAATGCGCTGAAGAGCATCCATCCGAGTGCAGATATGTTTTTAGGATTGATCAAAATTTAGATTTTCACCGCAAAGACGCGAAGAAGAAATTTTGCACGGACTCGCGTCCGTGTTTCTTCTAAAAATTCTTTGCGTCTTTGTGCCTTTGCGGTTCAAATATATTAGTTCTCTAACTCCGCAGAAACTTTCTCCCATTCTTCCAACAATGCGTTCAGTTTTTTCACTATGCCGTCGTATTCCGCGGAGATCGTCTTTGCTTTCAGCGGATATTTTATGAACTCGTCGCTCCCCATTTTCTTTTCCAGTGAAGCTTTTTGTTCTTCTGCGTAGGAAATGTCTTTTTCGACCTGCTCCAATTTCTTCTTCAGTTGATGCGGATTCTTCTTCGACTTTTCCGTTTCACTTTTAACTTTTGACTTTTCACTTTCAGCTTCCTGTTTTGGGTTTCGCGTTTCCTGTTTTGCGTTTTCTTTTTTCAATTGAGAAGCATCCGTTGACAATTGCTTCTTCTCCACTTTTTTCTTCGCAATATATTCGCTCACGTTGCCAAGATATGTGCGGACTCCGGTATGAGAAATTTCCATCACCTTGTTCACAATTTCATCCAAGAATGCACGATCGTGGGAAACGATCAGGTATGTTCCATCAAATTCTTTCAACGCTTCCTGCAAAACTTTTTTGGAACGCATATCCAAATGGTTCGTTGGTTCGTCCATGATCAAGAAATTTGCTGGTGCAAGAAGCATTTTTGCCAATGCCAGTCGGCTTTTTTCGCCGCCGGAAAGCACTTTCACTTTTTTGAAAACATCATCCCCTTTAAAAAGAAAAGATCCAAGAATGGAACGTAGTCTTGTCCGAATTTCCCCTTCTGCAACTTCATCCACCGTTTGCAGAACTTCTTTCTTCGGATCCAATTCATCAGCCTGATGCTGAGCAAAGTACGACACGATCACATTGTATCCTTCGATCCGTTGACCTGATTGAAATGATTCAACTCCCGCAGCAATTTTCGAAATTGTCGATTTTCCCGCGCCGTTCACACCAACAATAGCGATCCTGTCCCCCCGCTCGAATGTGTACGTAAGATCGTGATAAACAACATTTTCGCCACCTGCCCGTCCGTCTCCTGACGGGTACGCCTTGCGAATGTTCTTCAATTCCATCACCACGCGACCGCTGGATTGCGCCACCGGAAAATGAAAACGAATTTCATCCTCTTCATCTTCGATCTCGATCATCTCCACTTTTTCCATCTGCTTCACACGGCTCTGCACCTGGCGCGCTTTGCTTGCTTTGTACCGGAAGCGGTCGATAAAATCCTGCGTCTGCTTCAACTGCGATTCCTGATTCTTCTTCGCATTCACCATCAGTTCTTTTCGGAATACACGTTCCTTTTCATAGAAGGAATAATTTCCCGAATAGATCTCCATATTGCCGAGCGAGAGTGCGCATGTTTTTTTCGTCAG
>CAYHFN010000015.1:29698-31285 GCA_964355925.1 uncultured Chitinophagaceae bacterium | reverse complement strand
AGACCGAGCAATACTGTTTCAATTTTCGATTTCAACCGGAACGCATCCGCTTCTTCCTGCTTGTGTTGAAGTTCGCCGATGATCTCCAGCAGTTCCATATACTCTTCGCTGGTGTGATCGGTCACTGCAAGTTTTTCGTACGCTTCGTTCAGTTCCTGCTCGATCATCAGTACATCTTCAAATGCGGACTCGACCTCAGTATAGAGCGATGCGTCGGAATCGACCACCGCATCCTGCGGCAAGTAGCCGACCGAAATGAACCGCGCTTTGCTGACGCTTCCTTCCATTGGCGGATCGATACCGGCAATGATCTTCATCAGTGTGGATTTGCCTGCGCCGTTGCTCCCAACAAGCCCAATGCGGTCGTGCGGATTGACAGTGAAAGAAATATCGTCGAACAGATAACGTTCGCCAAAGTTGACAGTGAGGTTATTAAGAGCGAGCATTTACAAAATTCCAATTATCAATTAACAATTACCAATGAACAATAAAAAACAACGTCGTATAACATTTAGATGCCGAAACCTAGAAAGAATACGTCATGCTGACGAATGTCAGAATCTATCAAAAAAACGTCATAGCGAGTCCCGCGACAGCGGAACGAAGCAATCTGAGTGAAGAGAGCAAAAACACTCAGCATTCCCAACCAAAACACACACAAACCCACCACACAGGAAACCATATAAAAACGTTATCCCGACGTTAGTCGGGATTGGTTAAAATTACTTTGTAATATACAAAATATTTGTGTGGGTAGAAAAAGAATAGTAAGTTTTACATAATTGAACATATTGTTAATAAAAGATTTAAAGAATTACTTTCGGAGATATTTAATGAAATGGATACTCATACAATTGTAGTTATTACTGAAGAAATGTTGTTAGATGCTCGTAAAATAATTAACACTGTTCGGATTAATAGAACAGTTGCATCCAAGATTGATACATTAACAGGAATAATTGGAGAATTTGTTTTTGCCAAATATTTTTACGGTGATTGGAAAATAAACAACGTTGACAAAAACAAAGGGAAAGTAGATTTTGAAAATATTGAAATAAAAACGTCTTCTTTTCCTTTCAATAAAAATCTAAATTTACTTGTTCGGGAAGACTATGCGATAAAAAGGAAAGCTCCTTTTTATGTACAAATAATTTTAGATGTTGAGTCTTCAAAAGCAGACCAAATAAAACCGAATACAAAAGCTTACATTTGTGGATGGGCTACTGCTCAAGAAGTAGATACGGCAATAGTAAAAGATATGGGTTCAAAATTATCTAAAAATGGTGGCTACAAATGTCGATGTATTCCTATAAAGGAATTACACTCAATGGACGACTTCAAAGAGATTGTCCAATCATTAAAATCCAACACAAAATAATCGGTTCCGGTATGTATCTTTTCTTATCCCGATTTAAATGGTGCAGAACAATACTCTTTCCTTTCAAATAACGGCAGTCCTGCTGATGATGCAACACTCTTCGCAAGGTGCTTTCCTTCGCCGCTAAACGTCCAAACAAACAGCTCATCAATAGGATGATCCTTCTGTATCAACTGGATGGAATCGCAGACCAGTTTTTTTGAGAGTCC
>CAYHFN010000015.1:8259-29598 GCA_964355925.1 uncultured Chitinophagaceae bacterium | reverse complement strand
GATGATCCTTCTGTATCAACTGGATGGAATCGCAGACCAGTTTTTTTGAGAGTCCCTCACCGCGAAATTCCGGCTCCACCAGTGCGGAGCAGAGATACAGTGAGGAAAACCGAACGTGACCGTCAACTTCAACCTGACCGTCAACTTGAAGTTGACGGTCAGGTCGGTCAGAATTGCATTGATCAAGTGTCAGTTTCATCAGTTCTGTTTCGCCGATCGCTCCGTTCACAAACTCTTCCCGTATCGCGCGGGTCGTCGGGAAAATGATCGTCCATGCAACCGGTCCCTTTCCGTACGTGAACTCTCCCATCGTTGCGGGATGGATGGAACGGAGCTGTTCCATCACCTTTTCGGTAATGGTAAGTTGGGAAGGATCGTTCTTCGTTTCGAAGAATTCATCAGCCAATTGAATGATGCGGGTAAGGTTGTCCATACTATTCAATATTGCAACGGAGAATGTCTGACGTTTTGCACGGGTTGCGTTTCACTGGATTCCCGCTTGGAGCACGCGGGAATGACAAAGTTTTTATGATAGATGTTGACATTCGTCAGCATGACGATATTAAAAAAAAGATCCGTCATCCCGAACTTGTCCCGCTGTACAGGATGCCGTAAAGCGGCATTTCGGGATCTGTCTAGAGAAGCTCAAAACGTGCCGCTCCCAGTCCCAAAGGGACTCCTTTGGAGCAATGACACACGCTTTTTGAATGACGCGTTTTTTTGCGATGACAAGTGCTTTTGCTTTTTATTGTTCACTGTTAATTGTCAATTGTCTTTACATGAACCGTTTCATCGCACTGCGTATCTGCGCTTCATTCATTCCAAAATAATGGCCAAGTTCATGAAAGAGCACTTCCCGTATCCTCAGTTCCATCTCCTCTTCGCTATTGCATACGGATTCGATGTTCTTTTGATAAAGGGAGATCTTGTCCGGCACTGTTGCGCTCATTCCGTACCATTGTCCACGCTGCGTCAACGGAATGCCTTGATACAATCCTAACAGCGAATACCGATCTGCCTTCACTTTCCCGAGCGCATCATCCGAAGGATAATCCTCCACGACGATATGCACGTTCTCCACGCGGTCGCGAAAATCGGCCGGCAGAGAGTCGAACGCTTCCTGCGCGATATGTTCAAATTGTTCGCGGGTCATGATGAAATGTATGTGAAATCTTGTTAAGAACAAAAAAAAACAGAAACCCGCAATTTATTCATGACATCTTTTTACAATTCCTGACGCAACAGACACAACTTCGCTGATTTTCCAGCCGTAAACGATGCCATATCAATAAGAACCAATCGACAGATTAATAATAATGGAGGATATTATGAAAACACAAATGGCAATGATGACTGCAATCGTTCTGATGACATTACAAGTAGCAATGGCGACAGAACCAACAAAAAAATTCGTAACACAAGATCAAAAGATCGCATTTGCAAAAAAGAATCTGCTCGCAGCGCTCTCCTCCGGAAATATGGGAGTGATCGAATCATCCATGCGGATTTCGGCACAATTGAAGATACGGTATCCGGAAGAGAATGTATCGGCATTGATCAATGGGATCAACACCGTATGGCAGAACCATCCCGCAGGAAAAACGCGGTACAAAGCATTCATTGCAAAATCAATCTGTGAAAATCCTGAATGGTATTGCACTAACACTACACTGACAAATGCAGATGATGATACATTCTTTATAATTGCATCCAAACAAATGCAGGAACAATTACTGAGCTTAAATGCAAATTGAACCTGTTTAATACTTCTTTCACTTACATCCTACATAACACCCGAACTCTTGTCGATTCGGGTGTTTCCTTTGTGTTACCATTATTAAGAGAATATAATCCGCAATTGATTGGATTTGGGGGTGATAATGATGATACTATACATTAGTAATTTTTAGAACAAGGAAAGCACAATGTCACAAATATCATTAATTGGGGAATCGGGTAAGAAATACAGTTTTCTTATTCAGCCTATCACAACATTATTCAAACAGATTGGCGCGGTCTATTTTATCACGAACCGCACCACCGATGAAATGAATAAGGTGATCCATCAGAAACTCTATGTAGGTGAGACTGATAATCTTGCAAAACAATTTGACCATCCACGCGACCCAATTTTGAGTCGCTTTGAAGCAAATTGCATCTGCATTTTTCCAGAAGATGATAAAAAGAAACGGCAAAAGATTGAATCAGATCTTGTCGGCAATTACAATCCTCCGGGAAACGCGTAATTTTTTTCCATCCGCGGTCAACGACCGCGGATATACTCCTTACAGCTCGGAATGAAGGATATTCTGTTCCGCGTTCTTATCCAATCCTTTAATCTGCACCACTCCTGTCGCATACTGTTTCTTTATTTGATGATATACCAGCACCAAAGAAAATTGGTCTCCGCGATTGACGCTGAACTCCTTTGCTTTCAATTCTTTTCCATTCACAAATGTTCTGGCGTTGTATTTTCCGTCAGGATTTTTGCTGCAGCGTAATTCGATCGTTTGTTGGTCTGCCATAAGACGCTCCTCTTCTTTTTCAATGATTCAATACGTGTAAGATACGATAAAAAACTGACTCTCTCGCACCAGAAGAACAATCTATTTTATAAAATACACTGAATAAAATGGGTTAATTGTTTCATGCGCCGAAGTACATTACATTAAGGGAACCAGTCGTTTAAAATCTATTGTTAAGATTAGAGACAATTATCAAGGACAAATATGCTCATCGATATTACCACCGCGTCACCCCCGTTTATTGTTGATCAAAAAACAGCGACAGAAGAATTGAAAAAGCGCATGGCGGTTACACCGGTTGCAGGACGTATGATCGATATGGCATCGAATCATTCTGGAATTGCACAACGGTATTTCGTTATTCCTGATGGTGAGGCGAATGCGGAAAAAAAATTCTATTCTAATTCCGGCGGTTATATCTCTCCCGATACTAAAACGCGAATGACGGAATATGAACGCTGGTCAAAAGAGTTGACCGGAAATGCTGTTGCAGAAATCCTTGCAAAAAACAATATCGATCCAAATAACGTCGAACGATTGATCACCATTTCCTGTACAGGTTTTTTTGCACCGGGATTGGATTATTATCTGATCGATCGTTTCAAATTTCCTGCATCAGTCAAACGGACGAATATCGGATTCATGGGATGCGCTGCTTCGCTGATTGGATTCAATACAGTTCTTGAATCAATGTCGCAACTGCGGAGCGCGAACGGTAAAACGCTTCTCGTCAGTGTTGAACTCTGCTCTCTTCATCTTCAAACGGAACCGACGCGCGACAATATTCTTGCCAATATGATTTTTGCAGACGGATGTGCGGTCGCTTTGTTCGACAATGCACCAGTTGCAACAAATGGTTTACAATTACTCTCAACATCATCGCATCTATTCAAAAATTCCGCAGAATATATGGGATGGAAGATCGGTAATTCAGGATTTGAAATGCTTCTTTCTTCTGAACTTCCGAAGATCATCCTGAATGAAGCAGCACCAGTTCTAAAAAATATTCTCGCGCAGCATAATCTTTCACCCGAAAAGATCATTCATTGGGCATTACATCCAGGAGGACGAGCGATTCTCGATTCTCTGCAGAATGGAATGAATATCTCCGATGAGAAAATGGTCCCCTCTCGAACGGTGTTGAAAAATTACGGCAATCTTTCTTCAGCATCGATTCTTTTTGTGTTGAAAGAACTGATGAAGAACAGTGCTTTAAAGAATGATGAACTTGTCTGCGCGGTTGCATTCGGTCCAGGCTTAACAATGGAAGTCGCCATTCTCAAGGTCAAAAAATAATGAAACGAAGGTATGATTCAGAAATAATGGATGATTTTTCGATCCAGGATGAACGGATTGATAGTGCACTTCACGAGTTAAAAATAATCAATATTGTTCTCGGCGGAAAATCAACAACGAAAAAAGGATTCCGCATTCTTAGAAAAAGGAAATCGTTAGCAAATCGATTGACGGTGCTTGATGTAGGTGCTGGTGGAGCGGATGTATTTGAAGATGGAAACGATCGTTACAAAATTACAGCGTTAGATAAAAATCCGCGAACGTGCTTGTATCTCATAAAACATTCAGAATATAATGTGATTTGCGGTAATGCAATAGATATTCCGTTCAAAGAAAAATCATTTGACGTCATTCATGTTTCCTTATTCCTTCACCATTTTACGGAAGAACGGATCGTGCAATTAATACAGTCATTCTCACGAATTGCACGCCATGGAATCATTATCAACGATCTGCGGCGATCGGTTCTTGCCTTGACTGGAATTAAAATACTTACGTTATTATTCTCACGAAGCGGAATGGTGAAACACGATGCACCGTTATCCGTTCAGCGCGGATTCACGAAGAATGAACTATTGCACATTTTGAATCAATGTTCATTTGAACATTTTACAATCAAACGAACCTGGGCGTTTCGATGGCTTATAGTTGTTCCATTATAATGCAGGAATTGTACCATTATTAAACATTTTGACATAGTGATCATAGGAGGAGGTCCCGCAGGCTCAAGTGCGGCAATCTCACTTGCAAACAATGGGATGACCGTTGCGGTGGTTGAGAAGAAAACATTTCCTCGTGAAGTATTATGCGGCGAATTCCTCTCGCATGAAGTAACCTCTGCGCTGAAGTCATTCGGTCTGTTCGAGGAATTCCTTTCTCTCAAACCAAATCGCATAACACAATTTCGATTCATTCCTGAAAACGGTTCGGCAGCAAAACATTCTCTTGGATTTGAAGGTTTTGCGCTTAAACGATCATTGCTCGATCAATTATTATTGAAAAAAGCAAAATCATTAGGTACAACCGTAGTTCAGCCGGCGGAAGTTGTATCAATGAGGCGTGTTAATAATTTCTATGAGATCCTCTGCAAAACAAATAAAGGAATCCAAACGTATGCCGCATACAACGTTATTGGAGCGTATGGGAGGCAAAATATCATTGATAAATCATTACAGCGATCATTTATTTTATCAAGTTCGGGATACAGCGGAATAAAATATCATGTTCCAAAAGAGATGCTGAATGGTATTGCTGAAAGTGAGATACAGATCTTTTCCTCGAACGGGATCTACTGCGGCGTGAATTGTGTAAATGGTAGTGAAGTAACACTTTGTTTTCTTTCGGATAAGAATATCAATCAGCTTGATCCAAAAAATGCTCTCAATGAATTATTGGAGAAGAATCCTGCGTTTAGAAAATTGTTCATTCACGACCCCCTTCCTGCGTTGGTAAAACTTCCGGTCTATGGAACGGGTAATATCTACTTTGGTGAACGATCGGTGGTTGAAAATGGAATTTATATGATCGGTGATTCTGCGCGTGTTATTGCACCTCTTGCGGGAGACGGAATTGGTATGGCAATTGAAAGCGGAATGCTTGTAGCCCGAATCTTGACAGAAGCTAAGAATAAAAAACTTTCTTCTGAAGCAACAGAACTGCTTTATGAAAAAGAATGGAAAACTCTTTTCTCAAATCGAACCAGAGTGGCTTTAACACTCCAGCAATTTGCTCTGAATTCTCGCGGAGGAAATATAGGCGGACAATTGATGAGGCTTTTTCCAATGTTGACTGAAAAACTTATTCGATGGACACGCCGACAATAAAGTAAAACTAAATTCTATTCTCCAAAAATTCGATACAGTAATTTTACCTGAACTGAAACAATTGAGAGTTGCTGTTCAACAATAGTATGCCATTTTAATTCAGCTCCAATTCTAAAATCGAATGATAATTGGCGGGCATATCCTACTGATAGAAGATATCCTAGATTCCATTCCGAACTCTCACTCTGTTCACCCATAATGGTAACGTTAGAGGTCACCAGATAATATCCAATTCCGACATGCAATTGTATTCCCAACCGTTGCATTGAGAACAATGCCAACACTGGTATTGTTGAAAGCGATGCCGTTATATGGGTATTTCCGAATTCTGAAATGAATCCATTGTTTGTTGTAGTTGAGATTGGAATCCAACCCGTTTCAACTCCCACCCCCAACAATTTACTTGATCCCCATTTTAAGCGAATTGTTCCCGCGATTCCATCCCTAGTGTAATCACCCAATGTTGTTTTGGGAAGAGTTAATTTATATGAGTATCCTCCTCCCACTTCTGCATAGAATCGAAAGGTTGTCGGTTCCGATTCCATCGTTTGCGCAAAGACAAAACCGGAATTGATTACGACAAAAAATATAGACCAACAATTTCTATTGAAAAACATAATATTCAAACGCTACCAGCGCCGGATAGTTAGTAAGAATCGCATCAATTTTTCCATCTGTAAGAAATGGAAGGATAAATTCCCGCTGATCGAGCGTCCAGACAAATGTTTTTCGACCTTCGGAGCGCATTTGTTCTGCTTCATTCGGCAACGGACCGAGAGTCCAGCGCGGTGCCCATACTTTTGCATTAATATTTCGCACTTCATTCACCGACAATTCGCATAATACATCTGCAGATGACGACAAATTCTTTTTTTTATATTCTTCAACCAATTCATCGGTTGCAAGTCCAAGATAGATATCCAATGTTCGTCCTGCAGTCGTGGCTTTTGCTTTATATTCCTGCTGTAGTGCTGCAGCGGGTGATATTGCTTCGGAAGATTTTATGTCTAACCACACAATGGATAATGATGTTTTAGAGAGAACAACATCCAGCGCTTCCTTCAATGTCGGAACCGGTTCTCCATTTTTTAGGGTACAAAGTGAACGAATTGCTGCAAACGTAAAATTCGATACCGAACCAACACAATATTCTCCGTTCACCAATCGAGGACTGAAATTCTCATCATGAAACAGAATGGGAACACCATCTTTTGTTAAACGGACATCAATTTCAATTCCGTTCGCACCATAACTTTCGGCAAGTTGAATGATGCCAAGACTATTTTCCGATTCTGCCAAACGATCTGAATTTCGTCCGCCGCCGCGGTGAGCAAGAATAGCAAACAAGGTGTCTTTGATCGGCCGCTCGAATTGCAATGTAATTTGGGTTGATGGTTCCGAAGTGCCTTCACCAATTTTTCCATGAAACAGGAACGAGGTCGTGGGGCTTTTCCCCTGCAGCAATGATATTCCATTGTGATCAGCAGGAATTTCAAATTGAGCCAATCCTGTTTCACTTCCCTGAGTATAGCGCCAGTACCCTTCAAAAATAAGTGTGGAGTCAATTCTTCCGCAATGAAAAACAACAAGCCCGGCATTCTTTCCGGTAAAGATTGAAAGAGTATTTCCCATTCCTTTGACTACAACTTTTTTCCCAAGTTGGTCTATCCCATCGATCACTGTATAGATTCCATTGAGTCGTTGAATCTGGTTTGGAAGTAATGATTGCGCTCCTGCAAGTTTTCCTCCTCCTGAAAACAAAGGAATACTCACACTATTATCTTGTTCGCACGATAATGCCATCAGCGACAAAAGAAGAATAACAGTTTGATACAAGTTTTTTTCCATTGAATTCTAAAATAAAAATGAGATCTGCAGATCGGGATATAGCAACCACTTATCCTGAACTGAAAAAGCAAGCCATATTTGATAATTCGGTCGTGCAAAGTTTGCGCGTAGTGTGAACGACATATATGTAGAGTTCCAAAAGTCTTGTTCAAGCACAATTGATGTAATAATTCCGGCAATTTCCGGTTTCACTCTTCCCACTGATGCGGAACCGAAATAAGTGTGTTGTGAAATCAACACCAGCAGTTCACTCTTTGCGGTAATTTTATACGAATCAATATCAATACCGGCGCTGATGCCCGGCCGGTTTAACAATCCCATCGCTTTCGTATCGAATCCTTCTATATCTGCAAACCCGAACCAATACGAAAACTCGTCGGAAACAGCGAAAGAAACATCTCCGATGGAGTGTGACCACATTGCACCCAATGAAACAACGTTGGTGATGTAGACGGTTGATATTTGCGCTGTTAATGAAAAATTGGAGGGAAGCCCGTACCGAAAGAGAGCATTCACCATCGGAATTTGACGAATCTCTTCTTCAACAATAAAACGAGGAAAAATAGTAATGGATGCACCGATGGAATAATGAAACGCGGAATATTCGAATGAATGAGGATAACTTATATATGGCTCTGTTTGTGGTTCACCGCTGAATAAGGGCGACGTGAAAATAGCTGATACCAGTAAGAATAGCATTATGAAACGCATCATACCATTTATTGTTTATACGAAACAGTGACCGTATCAGCGATTTCAAATCCCGAAAAATCATTTCGTAATTTTTTTACTAAGAACTGTAGCGAATTCTGCTGAACCGTGCATTCAATGTAGTGAAAAAAACGCAATGAATGCATTTGACTGAATAGATCGTAATAGCGTTGTTCTTTACCAAACAATAACGGCTGTAATAATCCCCCGCCTCCACCAATAACAAGCAGTTCTTTCCCATTCTTTTGAAAATGCTCATAGGCGTGTGCATGTCCAGAGATGAAAACCGATGTCTTATGATGCGTCAAAAATGGATCGAGGAACTGCCGCTGAACTTCGAGAGAAGGATCAACGATCGTACTATTGGTATACGGAGAATGATGGCAAAGAACGATGATCGAACGGATAGTGCTGTCTGCCCCGAACTTTGAAAGCTGTTCCCGATACCATCGATCTTGCAATGATATTTCTTCATCAGAGAGTTGAGAAAAATTCGAATTCAACGTGATGATGGCGACAGACTTTACAACAACTGAATACCATGGTGTTATAATCGACGGAAATCGTTTTCGAAATTGTTTCAGTGCAGGCTTTTGAAATAGATAATATTCATGATTGCCCATAATGGGATAAAGCGGCACACGAATATTTTTATAAAATTCATCGAATGAACTCCAATACGAATCGAACATTCCGATCGAAGTGAAATCGCCAAGATGAAAAATTGCAACATCGGTCGTTTCATGTTCTATCGCACGAAAAATGATCTTCGTCGCTTTTTTATTATCATGTTCTTCTAACCGAAGCGTTTCAATCCACAGAGGCTGTTGTGTATCGGAAACAAAAATAATCGAAGAATCCTGCTGTTGAGCAATGACTGAAACCGATAGAAGAATAATGAAAAAAAAGTTTCTTTTCATTATTTGCCGTATCGAGTTTTTACAGCAGGGATCAGATACTCATCAAATGCCCGTTTGAAATCATACTCGAAAGTCCATCCCCACTCTTTGCGTGCCAATGAATCATCAACATCCGCAGGCCAGCTGTCAACGATCTTTTGCCGTAAAACATCCGGTTTGAAATTTACCTGAGCTTTTGGAAATGCTTGTTTGATCACATCATAAAAATCTTTCGCGGAAACAGAGAACGATCCGATATTATAGACAACCTGTGTCAAATTTTTTGCAGGAGTGGATTCGAGTTTCAGCAGTGCATTAATCGCATCGGGCATGACCATAAATGGTAGCGTTGCGCTTTCAGGCACAAAACAGTCGTACACTTTTCCTTGCGCTGCATAATGCATCATCTCCGGACCGTAATCACTCGTTCCTCCGGTTGGCAATGTTACTGCGCTAATGAGTCCGGGAAAACGGATCCCGCGAAAATCAACATGCGCCGTGGTCGGCTGCGGATCGATCTGACGGTAATACCAATTATAATACCGTCCGAGATCTTCGCAATATTTTTTATTGATACCATACATCGTCCGTGCATCAAGCCATTCATTCTCTTTTACTTTTCCCGCTTTCATTTTTACCGCAACATCCGGCAGGCCGTACGCAGCAATCGAACTGGGAAATAAAAACTTCACATTTTCTCCGGTTGCACGCGCTTGACGAGCCGCAAGTTCCAATAATCCAAGCGTACCGTCAACATTAATACGATGGCCGAGTACCGGTTCGCGTTCCGCTTTGGTGGAAAGGATCGCTGCAAGATGATAGATCGTTCCGAAATCGTAGAACGCTGCAAGGCGGTCAAGCAATGAAGAATCCATAATGTCGCCAACGATCACTTCGTGGCATTGTTCCTGTAATGTTTTGCTGAGCGGATGAACATCGATCGCAACAATGTTAATCTCAGGATTTTTTTCGGTAAGACGCGAGACCAGACCGTGACCGATCTCGCCATTTGCTCCGGTAATGAGAACTGCTTTAGTGGACATGAACTAATTTCCTTTCACAATTTAGTGCAGGAAATATACTGATTTTTTCCTGCGAGGTATAGCAATAAAAAAGGCGGACAATTATCCGCCTTTGAAGAAACCAATAATTACTCTTTTATTATTTCACTGCGATCAATTCCACTTCAAAGATCAACATCGAGCCGGGAGGGATCAACTGACCAGCAGGGCGTTCGCCGTACGCAAGTTGGTTAGGAATATAGAATTCGAATTTTGCTCCTTCTTTCATCAACTGCAGACCTTCCGTCCATCCTTTGATCACTTGATTCAATTGGAATGTGGTCGGTTCTCCACGACCGTACGACTCATCGAACACAACATTATTCGTCAACCTGCCGCGGTAATGAACAGTCACTGTGCTTGTTTCAGCAGGAGCTTTTCCGGTTCCTTCACGAAGGATCTTATATTGAAGTCCGCTCACCGTCACTTTCACACTGTCTTTTAATTTATTCGCAGAAAGAAATTCTTCCCCTTCTTTTTTGTACTTTGCCGTCATCTCCTGCAGTTTCGTATCATTTTGAGCCTGTGGTGAATTCTTTTGGAACTCAGAAACTACTTGCTGGATCTCTTCTGCAGAAAGAACATTTTCTTTTCCTTCCAGGGCAGCTTTCAAGCCATTAATGAATCCTTCGTTCGACAATGGAAAATTGTTCGATTTACAATTGCTAATCACTTTAAGACCAAGATCGAAGCCGCTTAAATAGCTCATCTTTTCTTGAACGGTCTTCATTTTTACAGTCGATTTTTTTGCCGGTGATTTTGCAGCCGGTTTGGATGGTTGTTGGGCATTGAGCACTCCAATACTCAACACAACAATTACACAGATTGATAACACTTGCTTCATGAAACATCTCCTCATTAAATAGAAATAGAAAAATGACTTGTAAATATACTGAATATGTGAATAATTACAAACCATGATCCTGTATGATCGGTGCGATCATCTCACTCCAAACAGTATATGCCGCAGGTGTTAAGTGAACACCATCCGTTGTAAACTGATCATTCAAAATTCCATTGGATGAAAGTTTCGCATTCAAATCAACAAAGGTGATCTTGTTGAGGGTGCAATATTCAGAGAGAAGGATATTGAGTTTTTTCACTTCCGGGTTTTTTAGTTCCGTTCGTTTCCATTTTGGATTGACATGCAATGTCGATTGGATGATCGGCGTGATATTTTTTGATCGCAGTGTATCGATGATCTTTTTGTAATTCTCAAATATCGTTTCGACCGGAACGTCAGCATAGATATCATTGATTCCTGCCATCACAAAACAAAGTTTTGGGTGTAATTGATAGACAAAGTTTAATCGGTGCAACATTCCAAGAGTATTATCACCGCCAATTCCTTGATTGACAATACTGTCACGCCTAAGCAAAGTATTCCAATCACCGGCAAACGTGAGGGAATTGCCAAAAAAAATAATCGTTGCGGAAGTAATTTTGGATTCAGCAAACATTGTAATCCGATTTTTATAGCCAGAACTTTTTAGATATAATGAATCATAAGGGGTTTGTGCAAGGACAGGAAATGCTGCAACCATCAGATACAACAGGGTCTTTTTCATGTGTATCTCAACCAGTATTTTAAAAATCTTCAATTATTGTTGTTGCGAGTCCCGATATTGTTTATCGGAACGAAACAATCGTAAACTTGTATATGAAAAACGAGATCACCTCTCCTAGTGTCATTTCAATAGTTAAAAGTTGTACTTATAATTAGAGTAAGTCATGCTGAGAAAGACCATGAGAGCCTCCTTCGACGCGCTTCGCTTGCTCAGGATGACTCTCATGGTCGCGTCGAAACATCAACATAAATTATTTAAGACTACTTTATTAAATTGAAACAGCACTAGCAATGGAACTATTCGAACATTTTTGGAATGGATCTATAGAATAATTTATGGTTTATCAAACTTTGATCGCAAATACTTGATCGTCATTGCATTTGCATCAGCGGTCATCGCCTTGTCATGATGGGGATTGCTCGGATTTGCGAATGCATGATCGGCGTTATAGGTTTTTACTTCTAATTTTTTCTTTGCCGCTTTCATATTCTTTTCGAGCTCTTTAACAACTTCCGTGTTGATGAACTTATCCTGACTCCCAAAGATTCCAAGAATATCGCAGTTCAGTGTTGAAATTTTTTTAACATCTTTTTCCGGCATTCCATAATAGATCACGCAACCGACTGCCTGCTTGCCAAGCATCAATGCAGACTGCATTGACCAGCCGCCGCCAAAGCACCATCCGAGCGTTGCGATCTTTGCGTCTGTTCCGGCGTAATCGATCGCCGCTTTAATGATCGTCCGCGCACGGACTTCATTCACTTGTCCGACATACACTCGTGCTGAGTCTGGTGACATTGCTATTTTTCCATCATACAGATCCACTGCGATTACTGTAACATTTCCAACGTTTCGTAGAATCATCTCCGCCTCCTGCCGTATGTAATCATTCAATCCCCACCATTCATGGAACAACAGAATATAATTGTTGCTCATCTGATGACTGCGAACCTCGTAGATATTAGCATCTATATTATCGGAGGTTTTAATCGTTTTCATTTCACCTCCTGCCGGAACAAATGCAAATGGTTCCGGAGCTTCGTGCAACGAAACAAATGCCATACTTTTTCCAAACGCTGCAAATTCTTCCGTTGCTGTTGTAGAACAGCAATTGGGTTTTTCTTTCTTATCACCAGCATTCACCACACAGAACACAAATATCAACGCAAGAACGATCTGTTTCATACAATATCCTTTAATAATGTTTAACAAAATGATGTTATTGGTCATCCATTGTATAGATTCTCGCCAAGAGCAAGCGGGAATGACAGTGTTTACGATTTTATGTAATAACATTTGCTTCTAACTGTAATCGAATTTTGAACACTCTTTCAACTCCGTGTTGTATCTCCTCTGCTAACCGTAATAATGACTTGGTAGTTCCATTATAATTCACCAATGCAAGCGTATGGTTTTCAGAAATACCAACACCGTTTATTTTGTATCCTTTGTTGAATCCGGATTTTTCGATCAACCACGCGGCAGGGATCTTTTGTCTTTCACCAAATAAAAATGTCGGAACTGCTGTTCCATCACCGTTAACTTTCCATTGATCGGCTATTGCTGAAAGCGTTACCTTATCTACGATAGGATTAAGGAAGAATGAGCCGACCGATCGTGTATTCACATCATTCGAATCAATCAGCATTGATTTCATTTTTCGTAACGAAAGAACAATGTTCCGTACAGCAGAAAGTGATTCTGCTCCATCGTCAAGCGATGAAAGAGGAACTGTTCGTTCGATCATTTTTTGGACTTCAGGATAAGCTGTAGCAGGTCTTCCATTTTTCTTCAACCGAAAAATAACTTCGGTAACGATATATTTTCCGCTATCAGTACTTTTAAATCTACTTTCTCTATACGAAAATCCACACTCCGAATTGAGAAATATCTTTTCCTGAAGCGTTTCTTTTTCCAATACCGTAACTAATTCGATCGTATCCTTTACTTCTTGCCCATACGCTCCTACATTTTGAATCGGCGTTGCACCAACCAGTCCCGGAATTCCTGAAAGACATTCAATTCCTGCAAATCCTTTCTCAACCGTCATCGCAACAAATAGCTCCCAATCTTCCCCCGCTTTTGCACAGACAAGAATGTCATCTCCATCATGAACAAATGAGATACCTTTCATTCCGATCTTGATTACCAATCCATCATATCCTTCATCAGCAAAGATCGTATTGCTTCCTCCGCCAAGAATATGAAAACGAATATTTTTTTCATTGGCAAATTGAAGTGCCGATCGAAGATCATCACCAGATGTACATTCATAAAAATATCTCGCCATGCCGCCCAGATGGAGCGTCGTATAGTCCGACAACCGGATATGTTCTTTTACAGAGATCATTATCGAAGCTTACTCCCTTTTTCAGCCCACCAAGGGTATATTTCAACGACTAGTCTTCCGGCTTTGACCGCCGGATCTGTTGAGCATAATTGCTGCACTTCTTCATAGGAATCGGAATTAAAGATGAAGATTCCTCGCAGATCGCCGTCATGTCCCATTGGACCAGCCATATCGATCTTTCCCTCATTATAGAGACGGGTGATATTGTCGAGATGTCCTTTTTGAATTGCAGCAGAAATTACCGAATCCTGATTTCGTATCGGACCTCTCTTTAATAACACAAGATAATATTGTTTCATTTCTCCATCTTTCACTTCTTTCTTTTTATCAGTATGAAGTAATACCGGAGCAATGGTCTTTAATTCTTCCTTATTGATTTTTTTATCCTGAGCAAAACAGACTGTTCCAATGATCAAAAATAACAGAAATATTTTTTTCATCGAAAACTCCAATGAGATTTATTGATATGACGCTTTTCGAATTCTATCCATAATTGCCAATCCGATGCCATCTTCACTGACACTTTCACAATAGATCGTTTCAATTTCGTTCTTATCACATTCGCGGAAGAAATGAAACAGCGATCTCGCATATTCCTCCTCTGTCCGGCAGATCTTTTTCAATCCAAAATGATTCTTTCTGATATTTTTTAGACCGATATACGCTGATGAGTTCAATGGAATTGTTTCTTTCATACCGCTAACGATGAATACATAGGCAACAGGTGAATAATGTCTGTACTTTACTCCGGGACTTTTTGGAATCGTTCCCTGAAGTTTTTGCAGCCGTGTTGCAGGAATGATGGTTCGTAATTCTTCCAGAGTAACTCCTCCCGCACGTAAAATAACCGGTACATTACCTGTACAATCAACAACAGTGGACTCAACTCCAACGCGTGATGGATTTCCTTTTAAGATACATGGAATTCTGCCATTCAGATCATTTTTTACTGCCTGCCAAGTTGTAGGACTCGGAGATCCGGAAATATTTGCTGACGGCGCCGCAACCGGAACTCCACACTCTTTTAAGAATTTATTTGCGATTGAATGGTTTGGAATTCGGACGCCAACACTTGAAAGTCCTGCGGTTACAATTGAGGAAATTTTTTTATTCTTTGGTAACACAAGCGTCAATGGACCGGGAAAGAATTCTTCGATCAGTTTTTCTGCATAGCGAGGAATCGAAGCTGCAACCGATGGAATCTGATCTACTTCCGCTACGTGAACAATTAACGGATTATCGGACGGACGCCCTTTTGCTGCAAATATTTTCTTTACGGCAGAACTTTCGAACGCATTTGCGCCGAGTCCGTAAACGGTTTCGGTGGGAAAAGCTGCAATTTCATTGTTTGAAATATATTCAGCCGCAGTTCGATATGATGTGGTTATAATAGTGCGCATTGATTGATGAATATAGGAAAAACCTATTCTGAACGCACATAGTAATTACTCTTGATGTTCCGAAAGAAATGCAGTACTTTATATCGTGCATAACGTGCTTTTCATTCAATTAAGGTGTTTACCATGAAACCCGGATTACTCTCCACAAACGAAGTTTCAAAAATGTTGAAGGTTAACGAGTCGACTATTAAGCGCTGGACTGACAAAGGTTCTCTTCGTTGCATTAAAACTCCTGGCGGACATCGAAAATACAAAATGAAAGATGTCGTCCAGTTTATGGATACCTTTTCGTATGATGTTACCGACCTGCTCGTTCCGGCAAAAGAACAATTAAGCAAAGTCACTGTCTCAACGGACTACGCGATTCTCACAAAAGATTTTCCAGCATTAAGCGAAATATTTTTCAATACGGTTCTAGAAGGAAACAGAGAGAATACTTTTCAATATCTCATTTTTCTGTACTCAAATCGGATCTCACAAATAGAGATCTATGAGAAGATCCTCTTTCCTGCATTTCAAAAGATCGGCGAACAATGGATACAGAAAAAGATCGGTATTGAACAGGAGCATCTCGCATCCAATACGGCTCTTCACGCCGTGATCAAACTGCAGGATCAGGTCCATAAAAAACCAAAGCATGGCGGAATTGCGTTATGCGGATGTTTGGAATTTGAATATCACGAAATCGGGATCACCTGCATCACCAATATCCTAGAAGCAGAAGGCTGGACAACGTACTATCTCGGAACAAATCTTCCGAAAGATTCATTCATTGATGCAATTGAGAACTATATTCCGAATATCGTTTGTGTTTCAACAATGACTCCTCGAACTCAAAAGCAATTGATCGACGATTGTGCATCGTTACATGAAACAACAAAGATCATCAAGGGAAAATTAATCGTTGGCGGAATTGCAGCTTCCAGCACAATAAAGAAAAAAATCTCCGCAGATTGTATCCCCGGTTCGATCTCTGAACTGATGACATTTGTCCGAACAACAATTCCTCCTCAAAAAAAGAATGGATAATGCTTGTGAGCACATCGTCATTGGTGCGCTAGATCTGGTTTCAGCAATTGAACATTAAATGATAAAATACGATCAAGTAATTTTATTTTTCTCGATCGTATTCATCCTCACCATTGATATTGTTATCAACACTGCAAGAATTCCAAAAAGGATCAACTAACTTGTCGCATAGCCGACATTGAGCGTCATTGATAACAGATCACCGGCAGTTCTCCCAATGTCGTTGCACAGATCTTGATGATCCAAAAAAAAGTAATGTTGATCTGAGGAAGTTTATTCATCGTTTATATTTTTAACTCAAGGTATGTAAAGAATCAAAAATCCATCGTCATTCTGAACGAAGTGAAGAATCTCGTTTTTGATTTCGATTAGAAAAGCAAGATTCTTCGTCGTTTCGCTCCTCAGAATGACATCGATGTGAGATTTTTCAGAGGTCTCTGGTATTTAAAATAAATGTACCACAAACCCAACTTGGATTTGTCAATGAATAATTGCTAAGGAGTTACGACAGTGGCGTAAAGGGGTGAAAAACTGATGGTGTGTAATTAAAGGAATACAAGCTTTCGCAAAAGACGGTACGAACAGGATATTGCGAAAAAGGAGTGATGGTTGTAATTACGGGATGATATACAAACAATGATACTATTGGGCTTACACGCAACGTAAGATTTGACTGATGGGGCTTTTGTTGATCACCATTGTTATGCTTATCAAACGCTCCGTCAAAATTAATCAAATGATCTGTAAAAAATCAATCAGACCCATATCAACATCTTCTGACGCTTTACAATGACGATACTTATCAGAAAGTTCTGTCAAATATGAGAAATCACTATATGGTAAACATAGGCTCCCAAATAGAAAATACATAATGAGCAGTATCGTTGTGCATTGCTTTATCATCAAGTCAAATATACGATAATTGTTTATGAATAAGTTGTCTCCCTACACCTAATTTTTCTTATTGACTCATCGAAGGTGGATAATTCGATTCACCGCTCCCCCATTGCGTCGGATGATCAGTCATTTCAAAAATGAGAGATCCACCATTTATAATTTCTGAATGATAGAGATAAGACCGCTCAAGCGGCTTGCCATTAAGAAGAACTGATTGAATATATTTATTTTTCTCTGATATATTTTTTGTGTCTATAATAAATACTTTACCTGATCTTAAATTTATTGAAATCCTTTCAAATGAAGGTGCCCCGATAACATAGATCTGTTCAGCGGGATTGACTGGATAAAATCCCATTGAACTAAAAATATACCATGCGGACATTTGACCGCAATCATCATTTCCGCTCAGTCCATCGGGACTATTTTTGTACATGCTTTTCAAAATCTCTGGAATCCGCTCTTGGGTCTTTGAAGGAACCCCAGCATAATTATAGAGATATGCAATGTGATGGCTTGGTTCGTTACCATGGGCATATTGACCAATAAGACCGGTGATATCCGGAGAAGTATTTTCTCCCCGAAGAGATGTTTTTTGTTCAAACAATGAATCTAGCCTCTGAATGAATTTTTCTTTCCCGCCAATCATTCGGATCAGTCCCGCAACATCCTGAGGAACATACCACGAATATTGCCAGGCGTTCCCCTCGGTATAATCATCCATGCGATGATTGACACTTAAGGGATCAAATGGAGTTCTCCATTCTCCACTTGATAATTTCCCTCTCATAAATAATGAGGAAGAATCAAACAGATTCCTGAAAAATGTTGAACGATGAAGAAATTGACGATAATCGGATTCTTTCCACAATGATTTTGCCATTTGCGCAATACACCAATCATCGTAACAATATTCAAGTGTTTTTGATACCGATTCAACTTCAAGATCAGAAGGAATGTATTCATACTGACGGTACCACTTTAACCCTACTCGATCGCTCATCGCACTTTGCTTCATTGCGGTAAATGCTTCTTCTGCATCGAACCCACGGAATCCTTTCAAATATGCATCGGCAATTACGGGAATTGAATGATACCCGATCATACACATTGTTTCATTCGCATGAAAAGTCCAGACCGGCAGGTAACCATGTTCACGTTTGAACGCCAGCATTGAATTGACAAAATCATTCACCCGCTCAGGTTGCAGAATGGTGAAGAGCGGATGAGAAGCGCGATACGTGTCCCACAGAGAAAAGATCGTATAATTTGTAAAATTCTTACCGATGCAGATGGAATCATTTCCACCACGGTAACTTCCATCAACATCGTTATAGATAATTGGGGCAAGCATCGTTCGATACAACGAAGTATAGAACATTATTTTACGATCGTTGTCAGCAGTGGTGACTGAAATCGTTGATAGTTCTTTCTGCCACGCATTGTGAGCTGCAATTTTGATAGAATCAAAATTCCAATTTGGTATCTCCCTCTCCAGATTTTTTATTGCTCCATCAATGCTCACGGCAGAAATTCCAACTTTCACTAATATTTGTTCGTTGCTCTTGGTGGAATATTCAAATACTGCTTTGGTTCCCTTTTCTGTGATTGATTTTTTCTTAACAGTTAGAATGGAATCATTTCCTAAATAACTATTTCTAAATGCTTTTGAAATACGTGCAACAAAATATATCCGTTGATTTGGAGCCCATCCTTTTGAAAAACGATAGCCGGTTATCAACGTTGAATTGACAACGTTGATGTTTGTTTCCGTCGGAGAATCCCAATTCAAATGATGACCGAGATCGATAATGATTTTAGAATTGTTGCTTTTCGGAAACGTATATCGATGAAATCCCGCTCTCGTCGTTGTTGTCAATTCTGCCAGAATGTTCGATGATTGAAGTGTTACCCGATAATATCCGGGTTCAGCAGATTCATCTTTGTGAGAAAATTTTGAAGAATATTTTTCTTTCGGATCGACAAGTATTGTCGGCATTACTAGAATATCGCAAAGATCACCAATACCGGTACCGCTAAAATGTGTGTGGCTGAATCCTTTTATCGTTGAATCAGAATAATGATATCCCGATGTCCAATCCCATCCTTCTGTTCCGTTGTCCGGACTTAATTGTACCATTCCAAACGGAACCGTCGCGCCAGGATATACATGTCCGTGATGATCTGTTCCGATAAATGGATTCACATATTTTGATAATTGTTCTTGCGAACAAAGTATTGATGTAAGAATGATGATAAACAATGAAAAATATTTCATAACAACATCACAGATTCGTTTTTAAGATATGAGGTTTTTCATTCGATATTTTTATGATCAATTCCCCAAATAGAGTGTTTGCCCACGCGAACCATTTGCGAGTGAAATTATTTGGATCATCTTTGTGGAATGATTCGTGCATAAATCCGGTTCCTGCATGAGTTGCTTTCAATATCCTTAAACATGAACGAATTTCATCATCATCGTTGCTGGTCATAGCTCGCATCGTAATGCTCATTGGCCAGATCATATCCATTCCAACATGCGGTCCGCCGATCCCCTCTGCCGCACTTCCTGAAAAGAAATATGGATTATCGCCGCTTAATAAAAACTTTCTTGTGTTTTGATAGATTGGATCATTTAATGAACAAGCTCCGAGGTACGGCATCGCCATAAGACTTGGAATATTCGCATCATCGATAAAGAGAGCATTATTGAATCCATCAATTTCAAAAGCGAATATGTTTCCATATTTTTTGTTTTGATGAATTGCATAGTTCTTTAATACAGACTCAATTTCATCGGCAAGAGCCGAACAATCAGTTGCCAGTATGGTATCGCCAACAACGTCACGCAGAATCTCGGACACTTGACGAAGAGAAGTAACGGCGAAATAGTTTGATGGAATAAGAAATGGATAGAGACAAGAATCATCGGATGGTCTAAATATTGAATGGATCAAGCCAATCTTTCGGGTTGGATTTCCATAGCCACCCATAGGCACTGTATCCGAAGCGACCGGGGTCTCTCGCTGGAAATTATATGATCCCTTTTCATTTTTTCTCTGCTGTTCGCGAAATGTTTTCAGTACGAGCGCCACCGCCTGCTTCCATTCTACATCAAATACTGATGTATCACCTGAAGCTTTCCAGTATCCGTACGCAAGTCGAATCGGATAGCAGAGTGAATCGATCTCCCACTTTCGTTCGTGTAATTCTTTTTTCATGTCGGTCAGATCTTTTTCCCAGTAACTTCCCTCTTTATTCTTATTGAACGCATTAGCGTACGGATCGATGGTGATACAATACGATTGACGATGGATCACCCCGGCGATCAACTGCTGCAGTTTTTTATCATTTTTTGTTAACGAAAGATATGGCCAAACCTGAGCAGATGAATCTCTCAACCACATTGCGTGTATATCGCCGGTGATGACAAACGTATCCGGCTTTCCATTCCTTTCTCCGACTTCAACAGTTGTATCCAGTGTATTCGGGAAACAGTTTCCAAACAACCAACGCAATTCTTCATCATTCATAATCTGCTGAACTGATGTGATGGTCGATTCAACTGCGTCACTAACAAATTTTCTACCCTTCAGTGATGGACGCAGGGATACATACCGGTTTGTGGCGGACATTAAATTTGAAGGGTTGATTCCTGAAACGAGACCAGCAATTGTTGCTGTAGTGATTCTAATTGCAGTTCGACGAGTAAGCATACAATGGATACTCCAAGATAAATGATGATCATATTGATTTTGTAGTATGAGTGCTGAATGAACTGTATATAATCAAATTTCCGGAAAGATACATTACGTGGAATTGAATTTACAAAAACAAATCCCCTGCGCGATCATCTCGAACAGGGGACATAAAATATTACACGTTTTTCTTATTCCAATATTTCGAACGGCACTATTTCACAAAGAGCA
>CAYHFN010000015.1:4634-8159 GCA_964355925.1 uncultured Chitinophagaceae bacterium | reverse complement strand
TATTACACGTTTTTCTTATTCCAATATTTCGAACGGCACTATTTCACAAAGAGCATTTTCTTAACAACACTGAACGATCCAGACTCCAAACGATAGAAATAAACTCCGCTAGAAAGATTAGAAGCATTGAAAGTAACTGCATATTCTCCGGAAGTTTGGAATGAATTGATCAGTGTTGCAACTTCCTGACCGATCAGGTTATAGACTTTCAATGAAACAGCACTATTGTTCGGCAGCGAATATTTGATTGTTGTGCTTGGATTGAACGGGTTCGGATAATTCTGCTCAAGCGAATACGTCGTTGGCTGAACCGTTGAACTGACAGAGACACTCAATACAGAATTAATCGTGAAGCTAGCATTTCCATTTACCGGACTTCCTGCCAAATCGTAAGATACATTTACATCCTTGGATGCAGATTCATTATATCCCACTTTATCAACAAAAACAGAATATGAACCAGGAGAAAGACCATCGATTGTATAGTTACCCGCTCCGTCGGTGATCGCGTATCCTGCAACTTCGCCATTCCTCAATGCAAAAACAAATGCGCCGGTTTTTGGTGAATTATCCTGTTTGTTTCCTATGCTGAGATTAACATTGCCGGTAATTCCCGAATAACCATTTGCAGATGTGCCAAATGGTCTTACAAAGATATTGATATTGTCAATGCTATTACCGTTCACAACAATTTTTGTAGCACGTTTCCAGCGATTGCTGTTCGTATCAACAGAATAGAATGAAGGTGCATAATTCCCAAGCGGCAACGCCATCACAACGTAATTACCGGGAAGCAGTTCAGAAAAACTAAATACACCAAGAGAATCAGTATCAGTCACATATGCGCGAGAGATTTTGAAATTATCATTAAATCTCCATCCATCACGGAATGCAACAACACGTGACGGGATTGGAAGAACTTTTACAGAATCAGATACAGAACCTTTGATGCCTCCAAGAACAACCGGTGGAATCGGTGAAAGAGTAAAATTCGGTGCATTTTGAAGTATTAATAATGTTGGATCGGCAATAAAAATACTTGCTGATAACAAATCAGAAGATTCAAAATAAAACTCTGTTGTATACCCTTTTGCTCGTGCAAACGCAATATATTTGCCGATCGGCAACTCTACTTTATAATTGCCAACAGAATCAACCTTTGATTTGAACACAAATTCGGAAAGTCCTTCCAATCTAAAATCTCCGTGCCCGTTAAACTCAAAATATTTTCTGAAATTCTCAGCAGCGATCGAAGATCCGCCGGAAAGATTAAGCGCAAACTCAGCACGAACAAAGAATACTCTTGTTTCCGCATTATTGATTGCCAATCCTGTCGTATCGGTAACACTTCCCTTAACAGTGATCTTGGGAAGCGTAGATACTCCGCCGCGTAATTTGAAATTGACAACCGTCGGACCTACTTTTGCAGAATCATCAACCGGAACAAGATTTGCCTGCGCTGCTTCTCTCTTACCCTCGTACCACTGGCTTTCATATTTTCCGGATGGTGCATTTGCTCTGATCTTGTACACGCCCTGGTCAACACGGACAATTCGATAATTTCCATTGTTATCAGTCCGGGCAGAGTATGCAAACGATATTGCCTTATTGGTGTCCGCCTTAAATACTTCAACAATGACATTCGGAATCGGTGTTGCAAGTGTGTCGGTCACTTTGCCCTGAATGATACCATTGAGACCTGAGACAACAATAGTAAAGAATTGTTTTGACGCCCCACCTTTGTTTGATTTTGCATAAATGGTTACGTTGTAATATCCCTTTTCTTTCGGAGTCCAATCAACAACACCGGTGACCGAGTCAATCTTAAATTCCGGAATAATAACAGTCAACATACCGGGGGTTGCCCATCCAATGTACCGTATCGCAGTATTTGGATCCGAAGAAACAGCTTTCGCCGTATAAATATATTTTACATCTTTTTGTCCGGAAGGATTTGGAACAGAGGTAAATTTCACTTCGTCTCTTGGAATTTTATTTTCGATCGTCAATTGAAGCGAGGTGCTCTGCAAATATTCACCGGTCGACAATTTTGCACGAACATAATAATTGAACATCTGTTTCGTTCCTGCAAGGACCACGGGAATATCTGTAACGGAAACAAGGCCTTTCGTTGAATCAATTTTTGTCAATGCACCCATAATCGGCATCGGCATTCCGTAGACCAAATAATAATCAATTGGAGTATTGATCGGCGGGACCTGCCAATTAAGTTTCACTTTGCCGCTATCAACTTTTCCCTCTAACCGAAATGAACCAAGAAGTGGAACTCCTGGCAAAGGAACGGTAACAATATTACTTTTTACCGTTACGGCTCCGGTTTTCGCAAGAACATAGTACCCAATATATTGCGGTGCTGTTGAAACAACCTGTGGGACCTTGTCAACAAACGAAGTATCCAATGTTGATACAACGAGAACCGATGTTGTATCGGGAAGTTTTGCGCGATATAATTCATATTGTGTTGTATTGTTTGCTAACAGTGGCTTTGTCCAACTTAATTTAACTTCACCGGATAATTCCACTTTGGTCGCGTTAAGTTTTATCTGAGACTTTGTTGTTTGTGCAAGAAGCAAAACAACACCCAATAGCATCAACAAAAAAATGGTAAGGCGTTTACTCATATATCCTCCTGATTTGTGTTTGTAATTGATTATGATTGACTAATTTTTAATGCCGATTATTTTCGGCGGTTCAAGTTCATCCCGGTCAGTTGGACAGAACCAACTTTACCGGGATTTATAGTACATCAACGTGAGAACGACATCTTTAATTACTGCAACCACCGTACCACAAATAAAATCCCTGAAATCATCAAATTTCAGGGATTTTATAATTTTTACAATGCATATTTTGCACAGTAAACGCAGGTTTTGCATCGTTCAAATGATCAAAACAGAATTGTAAGAAGAAGTTGATTTCCTTGATTTGCTGTATATTTTGGTTGAATTGAAATTGCCGTTGCAGTAAAAACATCTACCTCCGACGCAATATAAACAAGGGCAAAAGCAGTAAATGAATAGATCTCTGCTTTGCGGTAGGAGTTATAAGTATCATATTTTGATGAAATATCTGAAGGTGCTGTCGCAGATAAATATTCCTTTCGAGCATTGAACCGTAACACCTCAAAGAAAATTCCCGATGTTAAGGTTATTATTCCAACTCCGCCGTAAACATAACCTGATATGGTTCTTCCTTGATTGAATTGTTCCCATCCTGGAAAAATTATTGTTTTGTATGAAACAGAATATTGAACAGATTGTTGTGCAGAATGAAACTGTGCCGAATCAACAGTTATCATTTTCTTTTGAGAAATGTATTTCACCCGTGCGTCGTTGAACACGGAAAGAATTTTCGGAGATGTTAGGATCGGATCTAGTTCAAACGTCCCGTCAATATTCAATAATGCAACAAATCGTTCCTTTGCAAGGGAGGATTTTCCCTGTGCGATCAATGCAAACGCTATCCATTTTTCCAATTGAACTTTGGTCGAATCATTCAAATCAG
>CAYHFN010000015.1:0-4534 GCA_964355925.1 uncultured Chitinophagaceae bacterium | reverse complement strand
TCCACATATACTTCTGCCCACGGACTGACAACACACATAATATATCCTGCGTTTTCCATAAAGTTTCCTGAAACACTAATGTCTCGATTCGCTTCAACGATTATAGTTTTGATGATCGGATCAAATGAAGGATTTGAAAACATTACCGTATTGCTCCCAGCAGCAAGAATAATCGGTTTTGAAATGGGAGTCTCTCCTATAAGTTCATTGTTTACATAGACCTTCGCCCAAGGAGTGCTTGTAATATATACTTTTCCTGAATCGGTGTGAACAATATTCTCTTCTTTTTTACTGAAGGATTCTTCCTTAGGCAAAACTATTTTGTCACTTTGCAAAATTGAAGTCGGTTTTACATTGAATACTTCACGTGATTGAATTTTTTGTGTGTCAATTGCCGGAAGTTCTTTTTTTGTATCGACTTTTTCCGAAGGAACTGTGGACGTTAATATTGTCCAGCCAAACACTATGCTTACAAGGAGCACAATCACTGAAATTCCCATAGGAATCAAATTTTTCTTCTTCGGTGAAATGATGGGTCGAACAACTGTTGATGATTTTTTTTCATCAATCATATCCAACGCTTCTCTGGCCGATGAAAACCGATCATCTTTTTTGGGATTCAATAGTTTCCGAAGAAAATTCGAGAATTCCGGAGTTGATTTTACGTCGAATCGATCTAATTCATCGGTCTTGAATGCCAGTACTTTTTTCATGCATTCAGTATATGTTGAACCTTCGAAGATTCTTTCGCCGCTCAATACTTCCACCAACGTTACCCCAAGAGCAAACAGATCGGTTCGCGCATCAACGTCGTCTCCGCGAACTTGTTCCGGAGCCATATATGCGGGTGTACCAAGAACCATTCCTTCCATTGTGACTGTCGGTGATAGTGCAACATATGCTAAGCCAAAGTCGGTTACTTTTAGTGTACCGTTCTCCGAAAGAAGGATATTTCCAGGTTTGATGTCACGGTGAATGATTCCGCGTTCGTGTGCAATGGATAATGCCCGAAGTAAATGGATCGCTGTCTTTTTTGCAAATCCGATATTTGCTTTTTCATCTGAAGCGATAACATCCTTGAGTGATTTTCCTTCAACAAATTCCATGACGATTGCCGGCGCACCATCGATCTCCGTCAGATCGTATACTTGAACAATATGTTCACTTTGCAATGCAGCACATGCCCGAGCTTCTCGCACAAACCGTTGGCGTAGATCCTGATCATTTGCAAGATGCTTGTGTAGAACTTTTAAAAGAACAGTTCGATGTAACACTTCATCAAACGCGCGATACACGATCGTCGTTCCGCTTTCGTTGATCTTTTGTTCTATTCTAAACTGAGTATCACTCATAGTTTTGCAACATCATTTTATCGTCTCACACAAAGACACAAAAATAGTAACCATAAATATTATTCTAACTTACCATTAATAATTTGTTCTATGCCGTCTTTAATATATGGGGCACCAAAATTTACGAGCAGTCCCAATCTCAAATTACTTAATTTTAGATACGTGAGAACTTGTTTTTTATGAACTGGAAGTAGAATTTCTACTGATTTTAATTCAACCACTACTTTTTTCTCGATAAGAATATCTATCCGAAATGAAGAAGAAAATTGTTTTCCTTCAAACATTACCGGCAAATTCACTTCTGTTTCAACTGCCAATTCACGTTCTTTCAATTTGTAGACATATAATTCTTGATAGACTGACTCCAGAAGACCCGGACCCAAAGAAGTGTGGGGTGGTATGCAACATCAACGGCAATTTTTGCAATTTCATTTTCTTTCATTTTTTTTGTGGCTTTGTGTGATTCTTTTACTCGTTTCCCCATTCTTTAATTCGGTATTGAAGCCAACGAAGTGAAACTCCAAGCTTTTCTGCTGTCCTCGTTCTATTTCCGTTCATTTCTTCCAATGTTGACTCAATTAACTGACGTTCAAAATCGGCGAGCGTGACGGCGTTTTTTTGTAATGCAGACTGATCGCTCGAATCAAAAAGAAAATCTTCTTTCATCAATTTATTTCCGCGGCATAACACCACAGCCCGCTCGATGAGATTCTGAAATTCTCTCACATTTCCCTGCCATTGATTTGCAAGCAGCAATTGCATTGCTTCTGGATGGATTCCATCGATTGGGCGTTTATAATTTTCTGCAGCACGCTTCACGAAATAACTAGCCAACAACGGAATGTCATCTTTCCGTTCGCGAAGAGGAGGAAGATGGATTCCGATCACATTCAGCCGGAAAAAAAGATCTTCGCGAAAGCGAGTTGTCTTCACTTCCTCTTTTAGGTCCTTATTTGTTGCGGCAATAATTCGAATATCCGCATTTCTATTGTTTGAATCGCCGACTCTGCGATATTCTTTTTCCTGGATCAATCGTAAAATCTTTGCTTGAAGAGATAACGGAAGATCACCAATTTCATCAAGAAATAATGTACCACCGTTCGCAACTTCAACGAGTCCTTTTTTATCAGACGAGGCTCCGGTGAACGAACCTCTGATGTGACCGAACAATTCGCTTTCAATCAAATTTTCAGGAAGCGCTGAGCTGTTAACCGCAACAAATGATTTTCCTTTTCTTGTTCCATTCTCATGGATTGCACGCGCAATAACCTCTTTGCCCGTTCCACTTTCACCGGTGATCAGCACGGCCGCATCTACGTCTAACACACGCTGAGCGATCTCAAGCACTTTTTTCCACTTTTCACTCTTTCCAATAATATTTCCAAACAAATGAGTCACATCAACTTCATTCTTCAGGCGAACATTCTCTTTTTCCAACAACGAGATTCGTTGGGCATTTTCAATCGCAATCGCTGCCAGACTTCCAAAGACTGTGAGGAATTTTAATGCATCTTCTGTAAATGCTTTTCGGGATTTACTGCTGTCCAAATAGATTGCACCGGAAATCCGTTCGCCAGCTCTGAGCGGGATACAAATAATGGACAATATCTTCTGAGCCATAATGCTGACCGATGATTCAAACCGCTCATCGCTCATTGCATCAAATGTCAGTACAGCTTCTCCAGATTGGAGAACAGATTTTACAACTGATGAGGAGGCCGCAAACTCATCGCTCGCTTTTTTAGAATTGAAATTTTTCGAACAGACCACCGTATAACCGCTTTCGCTCAAATTATCAGCAAGCAACACAAATCCACGCTCAGCGGAAAGATGAGTCATTGCAATTTCCAATACCTTTTCAAGCAATACGCTCGGATCCAAAATTGAATTGATCGTTCGTGTTATTTCAAAAAGTGCGTTGAAATTATCTTTTTGATTTTCCATAATTATTTTATCGTAAATGCCGATTCTTTTGAACGTCCATAATTTCCAAAATCATCAACTATAGTAATAGCCCATACATAATTTTTGCCTGACTCTAATTTCGGACCGCTGTATGCTTGTTCCTCAAAGAATGAATTTAGTCCAATGTAATTCCAAACCATAGATTGTGTTCCCGATTCAACGCGGGATACTGTTATTGTATACGTATAATTATAAGTAACATTTGGTGGTGACCATCTAAATAATATTGAATCGGAAGAAACTGAAGGAATACTAAATGGAGATGGTGAGATCGGCGTTGCTTCGTTCTCGATCACTCGGGTAATATAAAATGCATCACTTGCATTTATCGCATTGTGAATATCTTTTGAAATGATGGATAGTGGTTTTCCAACTAACCATTGAATAGTGTTTGATGGTATATCATATTTATAGATTGTTGCTAAAAATGTTTTCGATGCAACAGAATATGTTAACGGATATCTTAACGTATCCACAACTCCGAGCCATACCGAATCAAGATCATTGATTCCGTTTGGATCTGATACGATTGCAGAAATTTCGACAAAATATTGCGGACCGGGAAAATATTGATCGATCTTTCTCGTAAGGATCTGTTTGAATGTAGTTACGGGTGCGCCGTTCATTCCACGAATGATCTCTACTGTTTGTCCTGTTTGAATGGCAACGGTGAATGTATCTGTTGTAAAGTTCGTTTTGGAACAAACAAATGTATGCGCTCCAGTTGAAAGCGATGAAAAAGTGAAATACCCAAGCGCATCCGTTTGGACGGAAAGATTTTCTGGAATAGATCTGACCGTAGCACCAACAATACCAACCGACACATTGGCGATCATAATCCTTCCTGATACATTTCCCTTTTTTGAATAACCAGGAGATGCAGGATCAAGAGGATTATCGCGCGGAGCATTGTCAATGCAGCCGTTTAGCAATAGTATAGATACTAAAAATATTGGGACAATTTTCATTGGTAACAGGATAGTTTACACCATATTAGCTGAAAAGTGTGTAAAACACAAATTAGACAACACTTAGAAGAGAAAAGTTATATAGAAGGGAAACAAATTGTGTTATGAATCAACCAATAATTTATATCCTTTGTGTGAACAATATTGGCAATGGCCCCTTTGGAGACATTGCGTTTATAGGTATCACAGAAATGATTATTTTTTTATAGAGGGATGATTATCCGTTTTAATTTTTGTGCACAATTATTT
>CAYHFN010000014.1:0-72085 GCA_964355925.1 uncultured Chitinophagaceae bacterium | reverse complement strand
CCAAAGGGATTTCGCTTTGGAGTTTCGGAAAAAAATAATGCATTCGTAGCTCAATTGGATAGAGCGTCAGCCTCCGAAGCTGAAGGTTTCGGGTTCGACTCCCGACGAGTGTACAAAAATATATCAAGGCCAAAGGTTTCGGGTTTCCCGCCCGACTGACCTTGAAATTAATTTAGTCGATCAGGTCCGAAGGACTCCTTCTGAGCGAGAACTCCCAACGAGTGTACTACTCTTGAAATGCAATTTTACGCTCCCATGGGACTCAAAAAAATCGGATTTCTTGCCTGTGAAACTCCATCTGCAGTCGGACAGAATCTATCGACGAGTGCAATAATCCATTCAAATTTTCATTTCTGAAAGGAAATCCAAATTTTCCTATAGTTGAAAAAAAATCCCGCAAATCAGACAAAAATACCCTTGAAATATCGATTTTTCAACTGAATTTGGCGGTACAATCTTTGCTGTTGTATTAATAGTCAAATTCGTTTGATTATTTATTCAACACTCAAAAATGTTATAATAGGAATTTTGAAAGGTTATTTTCAATGAAAGTTTTTGCTTCTCTATTCTTTTTTCTATTTCTCTCTATTGCACTTCCTGCACAAACCAAAGATGAATGTTTAGCGTGTCACTCCGATAATTCATTAACAATGGAAAAGAAAGGGAAAACAATTTCCCTTTTTGTGGATGAAAAACATCTTGATTCCTCTCCGCATAAAAAATTTTCGTGTACCACCTGCCATACGGGATTCGATCCAAATAATGTTCCTCACAAAGAGAATATCACACCCGTACAATGTCAAACATGTCACACCAAGAACATTGCCAAACACACGTTCCATAAAACAGTTGTATCGGATGGCGCTGATAAAAGTAAAATGTGTAAAGAATGTCATGGAAAACATGATGTCGTTTCTCCCAAAATACCGGGATCAAAATTCTATTCCTCGAACATTGTTAATGCCTGCGGAACCTGCCATGATTCCGAGAAAGAGAAATTTTTAAAATCGGCTCACGGAGTTTCCTTTGCATCAAATGATAAAAATGCACCAAACTGTCTAAAATGTCATTCGGTGTTAATGCCGACCAATGGTGCGCAAAAAGATTCTGTTACAGTGAAACTTGTTCAAGTAAAAATGTGCATTTCGTGTCATAGCAAACAAACTTCTTCAACTGGCACCACTTCAAATTTTGTAATGTCATACGAAGAAAGTGTTCATGGTAAAGCACTTAAAAATGGAAATTCAAAAGTAGCGATCTGTAGTGATTGTCATGGAAGTCATGACATGCAGAAGGGGAATAATCTTAGTTCTAAAGTAAATAAAACAAATATTCCTAATACGTGTGGTCAATGTCATGCTGATGTTGAAAAAGTATATAAGAAGAGTATTCACGGAACTGCCTTCATAAAAGGAAATGAATCTGCTCCGGTCTGTACAAATTGTCACGGCGAACATAGAATTCTTGCTCCCAAAGATCCGAATTCACCGGTATCAAAACTACACGTCTCAGTAGAAGTATGTTCCCCTTGTCATAGTTCCGTAAAGATGTCTGAAAAATTTGGATTGCCAACCGGAAGGAGTAAATCCTTCTTCGATAGTTATCACGGCCTTGCAGAAAAAGGTGGCAGCAAAGAGGCGGCAAATTGTGCAAGCTGTCATGGATTCCATGAAATTCTTCCTTCATCAGATCCCAAATCAAAAGTGAGCAAAGCGAACTTAGCGATCACATGCGGAAAATGTCATCCGGGTGCGAATGAGAACTTTTCAAAAGGCTCTATCCATGTTACAACAAAGGCTGATAGCGAAGATAGTCTTATCGGTTTTGTTTCAAGCGTTTACATTATGCTGATCGTCGTAACCATTGGTGTAATGGGACTGCATAATATTTTAGATTTCTTCAAAAAATCTACCAGGAAGTTGCGTCATCGTCGTCACGGAAATTATGAAGAAGAGATCGGCCACGGATTGTATGTGCGGATGACTCTGAGCGAGAGATTTCAGCATGGGTCATTTGCACTTAGTTTTATCATACTTGTAATAACCGGATTTATGCTGCGGTATCCCGATGCGTGGTGGGTTGTTTCGATACGTTCAATAACGCCCGGATTTTTTGAGATACGAAGCTGGGTGCATAGGATCTCTGCGGTAGTGATGCTTACAGCAGGGTTCTATCATTTGTATTATATTTTCTTTGTGCCGCGCGGCAAGCAGTTAATTTTTGATCTCCTTCCAAAGTTTTCTGATCTGATTGATGCGTTGAATGTGGCAAAATATAATCTTGGAATATCCAAAGAAAAACCTCGTCTCGATCGTTTTAGCTATATCGAAAAAGCTGAATATTGGGCTCTTATTTGGGGAACCATGGTAATGGCTGCAACCGGATTTATTCTTTGGTTCGACAATACTTTCCTTAATATATTAGGGAAACAATATTGGGATGTTGCACGAGTTGTGCACTATTATGAAGCGTGGCTTGCTACATTGGCAATTATCGTTTGGCATTTCTATTTTGTTATATTCAATCCGGATATCTACCCAATGAATCTTGCGTGGATCAAAGGAACCCTTTCGGAAGAAGAAATGGCAGATGAACATCCATTGGAGTTGAAACGATTGAAAGAAGAAGAGTTGATGAAAGCAGAAAATAAAAATGAACCTGAAAAATAATCATCGTCACTACAAAATGAATTCGAAGATATTTTTTATATTTTTTTCAGCGTCGCTAATTTTATCAGCAGCTAGTGTTGCTCAGGATAAATCTGAATGTTTGTCATGTCATGAAGATAAGACTCTGACTGCCGAGCGCAAAGGCAAAAGTGTCTCGTTATTTGTTGACGATAAAAAATATTCCGGTTCAATTCATAGCGATTTACAATGCGTTAATTGTCATGCGGACCTTGAAGGGAAAGAGCTGCCGCATGATGCCCCGTTACAACCGGTGCAGTGCGGAACGTGCCACGACAAAGAACAAGCATTATATGTACAGTGCCGCCATGGTCAGCGAGCAGCAAAAGGTGATCCGCTTGCCCCTCGATGTTATGATTGCCATGGAAAACATGACATACTCAGCGTAAAGGATCAGCGTTCCCCGGTTTCACCGATGAAAATCCCGTATACCTGCGGAAAATGTCACAAAGAGGGAACCCCGGTGCAACGACGCGGTATTATCACACAGGATCATATTATAGAAAATTACACCGAAAGTATTCATGGTGAAGGTCTCCTAAAAAAAGGATTGTCTGTTGCTGCAACCTGTGCATCATGCCATTCACCGCATTTGATTCTTCCGCATACCGATTCGAGATCATCCATCAATAGAAAAAATATTGCCAACACCTGCCAAAAATGCCATTCGCAAATTGAAGCGGTGCATCGAAAAGTGATCAATGGAAAACTGTGGGAGCAAGAAGCGAATGTCCTTCCGGCGTGTGTCGATTGTCATCAGCCCCATAAAGCAAGAAAAGTTTTTTACGATCAAGGGATGGCGAACAAAGACTGCATGACCTGTCACGAACGAAAGGATGTCAAGTCGTCGAAGGATGGCCGTTCATTATTTGTGAATGTGAGTGAGTATGCAGGTTCTAAACACGGACCCAAAGTGGCGTGCAGTCAGTGTCACAGTGAAGTGAAATCATCGCATACTCGTCCTTGTGACGCGATCACAAAAAAAGTTGATTGTGCACAATGCCATACGGAAGTTGGCGAACAATATACAATGAGCATTCACGGGAAATTATTCGCAAAAAAAGATGCGAACGCTCCAACGTGTAAAGAATGTCATGGAACTCATGGTGTAAAAGGAAAAACAGATCCGATCTCTGCAACATTTGCAACAAATATTCCAACATTGTGCGCACGATGTCATCAAGAAGGGAAGAAGGCGGCATTACGATACACGGGGACGGAACACGACATCATCAAACATTACGCAGAAAGTATCCACGGAAAAGGTTTGGTAAAAAGCGGATTGACTGTTACTGCAAAATGTACGGATTGCCACAGCACCCATCGTGAACTGCCAAAATCAGATTCGTCATCAAGTGTCAACGAAAAAAATCTCCCCGGAACCTGCGGTAAGTGTCACCATGGTATTCAGGAACAATTTGAAAAAAGTATCCATTCGAAGTTGATCTCAAAATCAGATCAACCGCTGCCGGTTTGTAACGACTGCCACACGTCGCACACAATTAATCGAACCGATGAAACAGGATTTAAACTTGGCGTAATGACCACGTGCGGAAAATGCCACGATAAAATTACAGAAACATATTTTGATACATACCATGGGAAAGTTGCGAAGTTAGGGTACACTAAAACTGCGAAGTGTTATGATTGTCATGGTGCGCACGATATCCTTCCGATCATAAATCCGGAATCCCATTTAAGTCGGCAAAACGTAGTGCAGACCTGTCAGAAATGTCATCCGGGTGCAAATAGAAGATTTGCCGGATATTTAACACATGCTACGCACCACGATCCTGAAAAATATCCTATTCTTTTCTGGGTATTTTGGTCCATGACCTCACTGGTCGTCGGAACATTCGCTATTTTTGGATTGCATACTCTTCTTTGGCTGCCGCGCGCGTGGCAGATGAGAAAAGAGCACATAAAGGTTGAACGTGAACATGCGAATGAACCTCAGTATGAACGATTTAGCCGATTGAATCGGATTCTGCATATCATTATGGTAGTAAGTTTTATTTCATTAGCTCTGACTGGTATGACACTGAAATTTTCTTACACTACTTGGGCAGGAGTCGTTTCGAGATTCTTTGGCGGGTTTGAATCTGCGGGATATGTGCATCGTGTTGCAGCGGTGTTCTTGATCGGTATTTTTGTGACGCATATTTATGATCTGTTCAGACGAAGAAAGAAAGAGTTCGGAACATGGAAGAACCTTCTGTTTGGGAAAGATTCTCTGATACCAATGAAGAAAGATTTGATGGATGCCATTGCGTCTGTAAAATGGTTCATCGGTAAAGGTCCCCGTCCGCAGTATGGACGTTGGACGTATTGGGAAAAATTTGATTACTTTGCCGTTTTCTGGGGTGTTTTTGTAATCGGTTCGACAGGCGCAACACTATGGTTCCCGGAATTCTTCACAAAATTCTTGCCCGGATGGGCGATCAATGTCGCAACCATCATTCATAGTGATGAAGCACTGTTGGCGACCGGATTTATTTTTACGATCCATTTCTTCAACACACATTTGCGTCCGGAGAAATTCCCGATGGATATTGTCGTCTTCTCAGGCCGTATGTCTGTGGAAGAATTGAAACGCGACAAACCGGCAGAATATGAAGAGCATGTGAAGAATGGAACACTTGAGCAGCATCTTGTCGAGCCGTATCAACCGATCGTGATCCGTGCAATAAAAGTATTTGGCTGGACTGCGCTCACCATTGGATTCAGTATTGTCCTCTGGATCGTGTACGCAATGATTTTCAATTACAAATAATTACTGTAAGAAAAGTACGATAGCTATGGAGATCACAAAAGGAAATCACATATGAATTTCAAAAAGATACTTCCATCATCATTTTTCAATATGACAAGTTTTGCCGGCACTGCAATTGCCGGTGTGACGTTCGGTTTGATCGTGTTCTTGTTTGTGCTTGATTTCTTTTCAGCACATTCAAAGGCTTACATGGGAATTATCATATTCGTCATTCTTCCGGTATTTTTTGTCGGCGGATTATTGATTGTGTTATATGGAATGCGAGCGGAGAAAAAGAGAAGAGCACAAACAGGAATTGAAGCAGGCGAATTACCGACAATAGATTTTAACAATCCTTCCCATCGGAAGAAATTTGCATTCCTGTCGACAATTACCTTCATCGTTATGGCAGCATCTGCATTTGGAAGTTTTCAGGTGTATGAATTTACTGAAACGGTGGTATTTTGCGGAGAGATCTGTCACGAAGTAATGAAGCCGGAATACGTAGCATACAAACATTCTCCTCACGCAAGAGTTACGTGCGCAGAATGTCATGTTGGCTCAGGTGCTGATTGGTACGTAAAATCAAAAATTTCTGGTGCATACCAAATGTATTCGGTAACATTCAATAAATTTTCCAGACCGATACCGACACCGGTTCATAATCTTCGTCCTGCTCAAGGAACATGCGAACAATGTCATTGGCCCCAGCACTTCTTCTCGGATAAACAGGTCAATAAAACGTATTACATGCCGGATGAACAAAATACTCCGTGGTCTGTTTCACTGCTGATGAAAATTGGCGGCGGCAATGTTCAAACAGGAAGGACATCTGGTATTCACTGGCATGTGAATCCGGATAATGATGTTACATACACTGCAATCGATTCACAACGTCAGGTGATTCCGGTTGTAAAAATGAAATTAGCTGATGGAACCACGGATGAATTTGTAACAACGGATAGTTTTGACGAAAGCAAATTGTCGACCGGCGAACAGCGAAGAATGGATTGTATCGACTGCCATAATCGTCCCACACACATTTATCGGACACCGGAAGAGTCGATCAACTCATTAATGTCGCAAAAATTAGTTTCCGCATCTCTTCCTTCTATTCGTTCGATCGCTTCGGCAGCGTTTGTAAGGGATTATACAACAGAAGATGAAGCGTTGAAGGGGATTGAAACATCAATCCGCGATGCCTATTCGGTACAATATCCGGAAGTTGGTAAAAACAGAAAAGCTGATGTTGATTCAGCAATAACTAATTTGAAAAAAGTATTTTCACGGACAATCTTCCCTGAAATGAAAGTGAGCTGGAAGCATTACCCAAACAATGTTGGTCATTATGCATACGCCGGCTGTTTCCGATGTCACGATGGAAAGCACGTTTCCAAAACGACCGGAAAAGTGATCTCGAAAGAATGCAACAGTTGTCATATTATTCTCTCTCAAGGTCCATCGGATATTTTCACATCTCTTTCTCCAAAGGGTGAAGAATTCAAACATCCGGTTGATATAGGGGATGCCTGGAAAGAGATGAATTGTAATGAATGTCATAACGGACTGTAAAGTCCCATTTCTTTTGTTGTTTTGGAAGAAAATTATTTTGCCTATTGCAATCAAAAGAAATAATATTTATATAAAGTTGTAAAATTAAGGTATTTAGCCGAAAATCTTCGGCACGTTGTTTGTCAATAATTAGAGACATTTGAAAAAGTCATTGCGAGGAGCGAACGCCTGACCGACTCAGTCGGGCAGGAAGCGACAAAGCAATCTTCTTAAAACATGCAAAAAACGAGATTGCTTCGACAAAAAACGTCTCGCAATGACACCGCTCGAGAGTTTTTCAGATGTCTCTAGTAAATATAATCATTCTCATAACCCTATAGGAGATAGTTCAATGAAAAAAACAATTCTTGCGTTGGTCGTAGTTGTATTTTGCCTGCCGGCATTTGCCCAAAATAAATTTGTTGGTACCGGTACATGTGCTTGCCATAATCTACCGAAACAAGGGAAGCAAGTTGAAGTTTGGAAAAAATCAAAACATGCTGAAGCATTCACAACCTTAAAGAGTGATAAAGCGGCAGAAATTGTGAAGACAAAAGGAATTAAAGTTGCTGCAACAGAAGCAAAAGAATGTTTAGAATGCCATTCAACCGGAGCCGGTGAAGCAGTTGAAAAATCATTCAAAGTTGAAATGGGTGTTCAATGCGAAGCATGCCATGGTGCAGCTTCAGGATACAAAGCAATTCACAACAAACCTGAAAATAAAGAGAAGGCAATTGCGGCAGGCTTGTTAAAAGGTGATGAAAAAACATGCAAACAATGCCACGGTGCAAACAAGATGCATGATGCAAAAGCATTTGACTTTAAAAAATCATGGGAAGAAATTAAACATCCAATGCCGAAAGGTTAACCATGTTCCGCAAAATTTTCATCGGTCTGGTTCTGCTTTCAGCAAGCGCTTCGGCGCAACTGATGACGGGACGATTGACAACATCGTTCTACGGATTTGAAGGGAGGGATTCCGCCCTTGCAAAAGTGATGTATCTTCGAGCATACGAAAATGTATATTTCAATGCTGCATCCGGAGATTATTCAGTCAATATGAACGCTATGGTGTCAAATGATTTTGGTTCAACAATTGAAACTGATCCTGAATTGCGAGTTAATTCCTTTCTGATGAAGGTGAAAAATATTGGCGGTCATGCGGATATTTCCGCAGGCCGCCAATTTATTTTTGCCGGTGTCGGCAGCGGATTAATCGATGGTATTTCCGGTTCGGCAAAATTTTTGGATAATACTCTTGCACTTACGGGTTATGGCGGAAACAATGTGACCCAATCACGCGATATCCGAAAACAATATATCGGAAACAAAGGATTGTTCGGAGGTCAAATTACCTACGCACCGATCGACGATGGTGTTGTTGGGATTAGCTATATGAACAAACGCTGGGAACGAAAGCCGTATACAGCGCTCAGAATGGATTCGTTGTTCAATCCATATTCAATTGTTATTAACAGCAGACCGAACGAAGAAGAACTAGCATCATTCGATGTTGAATATCAACACGAACAATCGTATTCGATCCAGGCAAAAACGGATTATGATATTTTGACCGAAGAGATCTCGAAAGTTCAAGGATTTACCCGTGTTGGTGTTATGAAAGAACTGAATGTTACAGCGGAATATATATTCCGTAAACCAAGACTTGCTTACAATTCTATCTTCTCAGTGTTTAATATCAACAGCACAAAAGAAATTGAAGGTGGAATAGAATACCGTCCGATGTCGAAAACATTTCTCTTCGCACGTTTTGCAAATGTGGATTATGTTGACGAAAGCAGTCAACGGTTAGTTGTTGGCGGAACATATGATTTTGTATCAGCAACCTATACACAGAATTTTGGGTATGCCGGCGAGTTGAATGGAGTTTCGGTTCAGGCAGCATATCCAATGATGGAGAGAACACTTACACCGATGTGTGCCGTTGGATATGCAACCTATAAACTTGATAAAACTGATCCTGCAAGCGATGTCTTTAACGGAACAGTTGGCGTTGTCTATCGACCACTGCAAATACTCTCAACCGATCTGCAGATGCAATGGATGAGTACTCCGCAATACAAAAGCGATATGCGAATATTCCTTAAAATTAACTATTGGTTCAGCGAAAAGTTGAATTGGTTATGATGAAAAAAAATCTCTATATAGCAACGATTATTTCTGTGGTGATTGCTCTGGTTATCTTCGGTCGCAGCAGTGCTGTGGCAAAAGAAGATGAAAAAGCAGAAAATGCAAAGACCATAAAATTTTCGCACAGTAAACATGCCGAAGCCGGTGCTGAATGTTCATCCTGTCATACGACAGCACAAATGAGCACAAAATCTTCGGATAAAATGCTTCCGACACATGCTGAATGTCAATCATGTCACGAGCAGGAAGTGAATGAGACGTGCGGCTTCTGTCATACGGACGCTAATAATCCTGTCGCATCTCCAAATCCGGTGCGAGAGATCCTGTTCAGCCACAACAAACACAGTGTCGATCAAAAAGTTGAGTGCGTTACTTGTCATGCGGGGATCAATGATGATAAGGAACAAGCGAAAACTGCTCAGCACACTCCTTCGATGGCAACATGTAATACCTGCCATAACAATGTAAAAGCAACAAATGAATGTGAAGCGTGTCATACAAATTTAACGACACTTCGTCCCGCGTCGCACGTTTCAGCAAATTTCAAACGCGAACATGGTCGTGTAATGAACGGACGGACATTCGATGCGAACTGCCAAAGTTGTCACTCGGAAGCATCGTGTATGGAATGTCACGATGGTACGAATCTGACAACACTTTCAAAATTTGAAAAAACAGGAATGTTATCTCCCAGAAAATTCGGTAACGATAAACCTGCCGCACTTTCAGGACAAAATGTTCACGATATCAATTATAAATTTACGCACGGTATCGATGCAAAAGGACGTTCAGCAGATTGTCAAACGTGTCATCGTCAACAAACATTCTGCAGCGACTGTCATATGAACGGTAGTGTTGCTCTTGGCGGTGCAATACCGACAAGTCATGAAAAAGCAGGATTCACTACCATTGGAGTTGGAACCGGCGGAGGAACCCATGCGCAATTGGCAAAGAGGGACATTCAACGATGCGCAGGATGTCATGATGCTGAAGGGGGAGATCCGACATGCATTACTTGTCATGGAGATATTGATGGAGTTAAAGGAACAAATCCACGAACACACGCAACCGGTTTTATGAAAACGGTAAAAGGCGAATGGCATGATGATATTGCAGCCAATTGTTTCGTCTGTCATACCGATCCTAACGCAAGACCAAATGGAAAACCGGGTCAACAATTTTGCGGATATTGTCACGGAGCGAAAGTCCAATGAAAAAATTAATTTTATTCTCAACCTTCGCAATTATTCTTTGCGGTTTGTTTGGCTGCAGTGAACGAAAAAATGACACACCGTTAGTACAAAGTACAATTTCAATTCATGGTGAAGGATTTTTGGATCCGATATCGTCGAACTTTCACGCAAAGATCGTTCGAACAAAGAATTACGATCTGCAATTATGTCAATCATGTCACGGTGCAGATTATTCAGGCGGAACGACTGGTCAATCGTGCAACACATGTCACAACAAACCGGCAGGTCCCGAAAATTGCACAACATGTCACGGCGCAGTAAATGCCGCGCCGCCAAAAGATCTTGCGGATAATGTCTCGCCGACATTTCGCGGAGTTGGGGCACACCAGAAACATCTATTAGGCGGGATTATTGGTGCAGCGGTTTCTTGCAAGGAATGTCATTCCATTCCGGCGAAACTTTCATCTCCCGGACATATTGATGCAACAAGTCTTGCAGAAGTTCGATTCGATTCGACATCTACTTTCTTTGTCTCGAATGTATCGTATAATACAACGACCGTTTCTTGTGCAAATACATATTGTCATGGAAATTTTAACGGTGGAAATAGTTTAACAGTTACATGGAACGGAACGAGCAATACGGTAACTGAATGTGGATCATGTCACGGTGATGTGACAAAAACTACCTTAAAAGAAAAAGCATTTCCAAAAACAGGGCATACCTTTGCAGCAGTAACGGCTGATTGTTCAACGTGTCATGCAGCAGTTGTTAATTCAAGTTTAACGATCATCGATCCGTCAAAACATGTGAATGGTAGAATCAATTAAAACATGCTCAAAGTTTAGTATGTGTTTTGAAATAGCATACATAGATTTTCGAAATAAAAAGTCCTGATTAAATCAGGACTTTTTTATTTTCAGACATTGAAGTACGATTTTTGTCAATAGTCTAAAGAGTTTTTTGTCTTTTTTCCCTCTCAGATTTGCAAAAATACTTTAAGAGTTTGTTGCAACCTTAGGAAATAGAATTATTCAATGCCTTAAAATTCAACGTTTTCGCCAACTTTTTTCGGCACATTATTTGCCAATAAATTGACAGATTTCACACAAGTTTGACTTATCTACAACAGTATTGGTAAGCCAATATTCACTCAATGAAACAATTAACTTCATCAACGAAAGGAGTTACAACAGTGAAAAATTTCTTAACTGTTCTAACAGCAATCGCTTTATTTGGTCTCGTAGCGTGCGAAGGACCTGCTGGACCAGCAGGTAAAGACGGTGCAGCAGGTGCTGCAGGCGCAAAAGGCACAGATGCCGGCTTTGTTTATTTTGAAGGCTTCAAAGCAGATTTGAAATGCGCATCATGCCATAACCCAGATACAGATACAACATACTTCAAAGCAGCAGCAACGTTTCAATGGGCGGCTTCAAAGCATGCTAACGGCGGAACAGCATTTGAAAGCGGTTCAAGTTGCGCAGAATGTCATACCACAGAAGGTTTCGTTCAAAAAATGAACGGCCAAGTTGTTACGCAAAAAACGAATTCATCACCAGTTGGTTGCTTTGCTTGCCATGCACCGCACGCAAATGGTAATTTCCAATTACGTAAATCAACAGCTGTAACACTATTTTCGAACTTGACAGGTGTCGCTGATTTCACATTTGATTACGGCAAGGGCAATCTTTGCGCACAATGCCATCGCCCGCGCACACAGGCCAACAAACTCGATCCAAGTAAATCAACAGTAACAGCATTGACCGATTCGATCAAGATTACATCAGGCCGCTGGTATTCACATTATGGCGTTCAATCACAAATGTTAATGGGTAAAGGCGGATACGAATGGGCAAACCAAACGAACCCAGTTGGTAGTTCATTCCACACCACCGCAACAGCTATCAAAGCTGATGGTTGCACAATTTGCCATATGACAACAGCTCAAGGTGATTATTCAGGTGGTCACTCAATGAAATTAGAATCCGAAGAAGAAGGTCAGAATTTGACAGGTTGCAAAGTATCAGGATGCCACGGAACAACATTGACCAGCTTAGATTACAAAGGCGCAATGACAAAAACACACAAGAATCTTGATACATTGAAAGTTCTTCTTGCTCAAGCTGGCTGGTTAGATACATTAGCTATGCAGGCAAAACTTGTTACCATTAAACCATCGAACAGAGCTGGTGCATTATGGAACTTCTTCTTAGTTGAACATGATCTTAGTGCTGGTGTTCACAATACAGAATATGCAAATGCATTGCTTCGCAACTCAATTGCAAAAATGCGTAATCAGTTCTAATTTTTCCTTCGGGGAAAATTAAAGCAATACTGCTTCATAAAACTAAATCCGTCTTGCGTTCTGCGGGACGGATTTTTTATTTTTGATACCACAAAAATTTTTATTTCGAATAGACCATAAATGTTTGGTGTCTAAGAAATCAATTTATTTCTATGTTTGCAAATGATCGTTTTTTATTGTAGGAAATGGGAAATAAATCAGACAAATTAGTATAAAATACTTCATTCATACCAGCACCATTATTGCAATGATATTATCGTTTGTATAAAAAAGCATTTCACTAATTATTTAAGAAAAGGATAGATCTATGAAAAAAATATTGTTACTTCTCACTGTTGCATTGCTTGGTCTCGTGTCGTGCAAAAAGGATGAAGTTGTTACCGCTGCTTCAACCGAATTTGCAATTACAGCAACAGCAAGTACAAATGGATCTATTTCACCAACCGGAATAACAAAAGTGAAACAGGGAGATAGTTTGAAATATACAATTACAGCTGATGCCGGTGCATCTATTGATAGCGTTCTTGTTGATGGAAAATCGGTCGGTCGAGTTACAACATATACTTTCAAAAATGTCTCCGCCGCACACACCATTGAGGCAAAATTTTCCTCAAACTATGTAAAAGCTGATGCTATTAATGGGGGAATTTTATACGATAAATTCTGGGCAACGGAAGCTAATTATACCGGTGCTGATGCTGCGACATTAAGCCACTTAAACAGAAAAGCAGACTTCTACCGTTGTAAACAATGTCATGCGTGGGATTTGATGGGAAAAGATGGTTCATACAATAGTCGTAAACCGAGTACATCACGCCCGAATATTGCGCTTTCTTTGATTGGTTCAAAAGCAAAAACAGCTCAGCAATTATTTGATGCAATGAAAATTGTCGGTTCAACACGCAGAACAATTGCTGATTCCATTGGCGTAACAACGTACGATCCTGCAACCAATGCAACAGCTGGAGACAAGATGCCAGATTACACAAAATTATTAACTGATGCTCAGATCTGGGATATTGTAAAATTTATTAAAGAAGGTGCATTTGATGTAACTCAGTTATATGATGCAACATACACTGGAACATATCCGAACGGTACTGCAAAATATTCGAATATTGGTAAAGATGGAAATGCGGTAAATGGGAAAACATTTTACAGTGCCAATTGTAATTCTTGCCATGGAGCGGATGGTAAATCAATTCCGAATCTTGATGCCACAACCGGAATGACTGCAGGTAAATTTATCCGCACAAAACCAAACGAAGCTCAACATAAGTTGAAATTTGGACAACTGGGTTCTTCAATGAAAGCAATACCAACATTGACTTTGACCAATGCAAAAGATCTGTATAAAGCACTTGCTGATACAGTTGCTTTCCCTAATTGATAAGAAATTTATAGAAGATAAAAGGTCAGTTCAAGAATTCTTGACTGACCTTTTTGTTTTTGGAAACGACGGGAGATTTCCATATCATTTGCACAAATAAATACTGCTGACATTGAAAACTTTCGGAATAATTTTGTTATTTTGTGTTCACCTGATGTCTGCTCAACAATTGAGAGTGACGATCCTTGTTGAACCTACAATAACAGCAAGAGATTCCGGATTGAATGTTTTTGTTGCAGGGAATAAATCTGTATTCGGGAACTGGAATCCTTCGTCAGCTCGGCTGCAAAAAATATCAGATTCACTTTGGAAATTTGAATCAAAATTTGACAGCGCAGATTTTTTAGAATTTAAGATCACCAGGGGAACGTGGGACCAAGAAGCGATCTATGAGATTAACAAATTACCAGACAATGCAATATTAAAAGTAACGAAAGATACCACTTTGATCATTAGACCGTTATTTTGGAAAAGAAAAATATTGTCGCAAAAGCCTGAACCATCGATCCGTGGTATGGTTAAGTATCATCTACAGCTTTCCGGCGAAGGTCTCAATCATAAACGCGATATCATTGTTTGGCTTCCACCGACGTACGAAAAGAACTTGAAGAAACATTATTCCGTGCTGTATATGCACGACGGACAAAATATCGTTGATCCAACGACAGCATTTACCGGCTATGATTGGCGTGTTGATGAAGTGGCAGATAGTTTAATTGCATTAAAGAGAATTGAAGAAATTATTATTGTTGGGATATATAACTCTCCTGATCGGCTGCCGGAGTATTCCGATTCGGATCTCGGTACAGCGTATATGAACTTTGTGATCAATGACGTAAAACAACTTGTTGATTCAACATATCGAACCAAACCCGGTAAAGAGCATACGGGAATTATCGGCTCATCTTTGGGAGGATTGTCTTCATTGTTGTTTGTCTGGAAACGACCGGATATTTTTGGAATGGCCGGATGTTTATCCCCGTCATTTTGGTATGATAACGAAAAAACGTTAAAAGAAGTGCGCGAATATTCCGGTCATAAAAAGAATATCAAAATCTATTTGGATTGCGGCGGACGTGAGAAGGAACTTATCAGCGGCTATAAACGAATGGTAGAAATTCTAAAATCCAAAGGATATAAAAAAGGAAAAGATCTCGATTACACGTTCGAATCAAAAGGAACACATAGTGAACACTACTGGGCACAACGTGTGTGGCGACCGCTGGTGTTTATGTTTGGAAGGCGGTGAAGAACAGGCGTTAGGTTTTAGTGGGAAGTGTTGCAATGAAAATTTCTATCACCTAACATCTATCACCTAACATCTAACACCTAATTCCTAATAGCTGCATTCTTCTTCAACGATTCTTTCTCCAACTTCTTCTTATACTCAATCATCTTGTTCATCAATTTTTTGTCGCTAATTGCAAGCATTTGAATTGCAAGTAATCCGGCATTTTTCCCCCCGCCAATCGCGACTGTTGCTACCGGAACTCCTCCCGGCATTTGAGCAATGGAGAGAAGCGAATCCAATCCATCTAATGATTTTGTCTTTATTGGCACCCCAATAACGGGAATAGGAGTATGTGACGCGGACATACCCGGTAAATGCGCTGCACCGCCGGCACCGGCAATGATAATTTTAATTCCGCGTTTCATCGCAGAAGAGGAATAGCTTGCCATAAAATTTGGTGTGCGATGTGCTGAAGTGATCTTCATCTCGTACGATACACCAAATTCATCTAGAATGAGCGCCGCTTCCTGCATTGTGGGAAGATCTGAATCGCTCCCCATGATTATTCCAATAATAGGCTTTTTCATATAATACTTTTCTTAAAACGATGTGTCATTCCCGAACGATTTTGTCGGGAATCTATAAAATAATTTTCTTTTCAATCTCGGTTGAGTCATTTAGAATTTTTTTCAAATTATCACCAACAATCGTAATGTGTCCCATTTTTCTTCCAATACGCGATCCATTCTTACTATAAATGTGTAAATGAATATTTGGATCTTTCAAAGCAGTTCGATAGATATCGATCTTTTTTTGGGGATTAGCTTTTCCTAATAGGTTTATCATTACCGCATACGGTTTTATCATTTCCGTAGAACCGAGGGGCAGTTCCATCACAGCACGAATATGATTTTCGAACTGCGAAGTGACACATGCGTCGATCGTATAATGACCGGAATTATGCGGACGAGGAGCCATTTCATTAACCATGATTGAATTATCATTCGCCAAAAACATTTCCACACCGAACACGCCGAATCCTTTAACTGCATTAACTGATTTGACAGCAATTTTTTCTGCAAGGGCAGCAATATTTTTTGAGATCTGTGCAGGTGCAATAACAGTATGACAGATATGATTTTTTTGAATTGTCTGAACAACAGGATATACTTTGGTTTCCTTCTTTGTACGAACGACCATAACGGCAAGTTCCATTGTGAAATTCACGAATGATTCTGCCATAAGATTGATATGACGATCGGATAAATGCTTTACAGCATCGTTATACTCTTTTCCATTGTTGACAAGAGCATTTCCATAACCATCGTATCCCATTTTGCGGGATTTAAGAATGAATTTTGGACCGAGAATTTTTACAATTTGTTCATAGGTATATTGCTCTTTAATTTCAATAAATTTTGCAACAGGAATTTTATTCCTTTTTAGCGTTTGTTTTTGCAGCAATTTATCCTGAATTAAACCTATCGTGATTGAAGAAGGATAGACTTTCTTGCCAAGTGATTCGATAAATTTAAGTTTATTATGGTCAACAAACTCATTTTCCAGCGTTATAACATTGCAATGGTGAACAAATGAGCGAACATGTAGTTCATCATCAACACTGCCAATAGATTCGTTGTGCGTTAGTTGTCCTGCCGGAGAATGCATTTCTTTCTCCATAATTGCGACATCGAATCCCAAACGAGAAGCGGCAAGGGTCGACATTTTTGCCAGTTGCCCGCCGCCAAGTATTCCAATGCAGATTTTTTTATCCATACTTATTGAGAAAGAATTGCAATTCTAAATTGAAATGTGGGACATGATTTGTTCGCCTTTATTTTCGGTAAGAAAGATAATGTGAATTGACTCTATTAGCAAATATGAAAATACAGAAAAGGATTGACCGCTATTCTAAAGATTTAAATGATTTTTCTCCCGCAACATAACCTGTTGAAAAGGCTGCTTGCAAATTATAACCGCCGACTGGTCCTGCGATATCTAAAATTTCGCCGCACAGATACAAACCGGGAACAATCGTAGATTCCATAGTTGTTGGATCAACCTCATTTAATGGGACACCTCCGGCAGTAACTTCGCCGCGGTCTAAAGGAATATCTTTTACAGCTCCAAGAGAAAACCGCTTCAGTTTTTTAACCAATGCCAGGCGGTCATTTTTTGAAAGCTGGTTCAATATTTTTGAATAATCTATTTTAAGCTGCATCAATATATACTCTGCAAGTTTTTGTGGAATGAGATATTCCGTTAATGTTAACATGCTCCGCAGTGGATTTGCAGAAATTTCTTTCTTGACCTTTTCATCCAATTGCTCAAAGGATATTTCAGGGTAGAAATCAATGCACATATCAATTTTGACACCTTTTTCAAATTCCAAATATGTATTTCTGCTTATTTCCAATGTTGCAGGACCCGAAATTCCAAAATGGGTAATAAGAACATCTCCATTCTGTACTGAAATTGGTATTGACTGTGTTTGGTTAGGACCTTGGGCTATTGCCATAAGTTTACAGTCGCGAATTGGTGTCCCTTGCCATAACGATGGAGGAGATGGATACAGGATAATTGGACTTAGCGCCGGTCTGATAGGAACAATGGAATGGCCTAATTTTTGAATCCATCTAAATCCATCACCGGTTGTTCCGGTCTTTTGATATGACGATCCGCCAGTTGCAACGATCACTTTTGATGCTGTAATGATCTCTCGGTTTGTTTTTATATTAAATGTTCCATTATCATTTCTATAAATTTCCTTTACCGGAGTTTGCAGAAGAATCTCAACATTATGTCGTTCCAACAAATTTCGCAGGGCATTCAAAACATCTTCTGCATGATGACTTTTAGGAAAAACTTTTCCGTCTTCGCGCCTGTATGTTTCGACACCTTCGTTATTGATTACTGTAAGGAGTTGATCGTTGGTGAAAGTATGCAAGGCGAATTTAAGAAACCGCGATTCATTATTTTGGAACTGTTTCAGCATCGTAGTAACATCGCTGCCATTAGTGATATTACATTTTCCACCGCCTGAGATGAGGATTTTAATCCCAAGATTTTGATTTTTTTCGAGGAGAATAACTTTTGCGCCGAGAGCTGCAGCACGCCATGCGGCGATCATTCCAGCTGCACCGCCGCCTACAATTACAATAGTATCTTTTTTTTTCATATGATATTGCAATATACAGAGGAACTTCCCTTCATCAAAACCGTCTAAATCGTTGATTATCTCTCTATAAAAGAGTATCTTTACTTGGTTTTCCAAACGGTCCAGTCGGGTTCGTTTTTCTTTTTGAACAATTTTGGAGTAGTTGCGTTGGCTAAAGGTATGTCACGTCCGGCGGGTCAGGACAAGAAACTGCAGGAACGACTTCATAAGAATGGTCGCATTCCCGAACATATTGCAGTGATAATGGATGGCAATGGCCGTTGGGCAAAAAAACGTGCGTTACCGCGTGTAGCAGGGCATCATGAAGGTGTAAATTCGGTTCGAGATATCGTTGAAGCATGTGGACAGATTGGTGTAAAGTATCTTACGTTATACACTTTTTCAACCGAAAACTGGAATCGTCCAAAAGATGAAGTTTCAATCTTAATGCGATTGCTTGTCAGTTCTCTGCGCGATGAACGAGATAGACTGCACAATAATAATGTGCGAGTTAAAACAATTGGTGATTTTTCTTCATTACCGCAGGACGCTCAAGATGAATTTCTTGATGCAATAGATCTTACAAAGAACAATACCGGACTAACTCTTGTTCTTGCGTTAAGCTATAGTGGGCGATGGGATATCACAAGCGGAATGAAACGGCTTGCGGAGCTGGTGAAAGCCGGAAAACTTGATCCGGAAACGATCACTGAAGAAATTATTTCTAAAAATTTAGCAACAAAGGATATTCCCGATCCCGATCTATTGATAAGGACGAGCGGTGAACTCCGGATCAGTAATTTTTTGCTGTGGCAGTTAGCGTATTCCGAGATGTATGTAACGGAAGTGTTATGGCCCGATTTTCGACGGAATGAATTATATAATGCTCTTGAATCATATCAATCTCGCGAACGACGGTTTGGTAAAGTAAGTGAACAATTAAAATCCCCATCAAATTCAACTTCTAAAAACTACGTACGGCGTTTGTTAAAAAGTGTATCCGGAATCTAATCGAATAATAATGACCATAAAACAAATATGTATTACGCTTCTCTGCGTTGGCAGTATCGTGTTTGCGCAGCAAAACTTTCAGCCTAAACAATATAAAATTCTCGGCATCAGTGTCTCCGGCAATAAACTCTCGGAACCAGCTGCGATCATCGGAAATTCGGGATTGAAGATCGGAGATGAGATCAGCGTGCCGGGCGAGCAAACACGAAACGCAATCTTGCGTTTGTGGAACCTGCGTATATTTGCAAATGTGGATATTCTTGCAGAAAATATTATCGGCGATGGCGTATATTTGTTGATTTCTGTTCAGGAATTTTCGCGCATTGAAAAAATTGAATACGTGGGGAATGAGGAACTTGACAACGACGATCTTGATAAAAAAGTGAACATTACAAAAGGTCAGATCATTTCACCGCAAGAGATCAACAAACTCATTAAGACCATTAAAAAGGCGTATGAAGAAGAAGGGTATCTACAAGCAGAAGTTTCCTCTGAGTTGATAGAATCAACAGACTCCACTGCAAAGGGAAGAATGATCTTAAAACTAACAATCACTGAAGGAAACGATGCGCGAATTCGGGAAGTCCAGTTCTTTGGTAATAAATTTTTTGAAGACGGAGATCTTGAAAGCGAACTAACCGATGTGCATACTACCACGTGGTGGAAATTCTGGCGTACCGGAAAATTGGAAAAGAAAAAATACGATGACGCAAAAAAGAAGTTAGTGGATTTCTACAAAAAGAACGGATTCCGTGATGCCGAATTGATCACCGATTCTATTGTGTTTAACGGAAACAAACAGGACATAATTCTGAAGCTATTTGTATTTGAAGGACCGCAATACAAGATAGGAACCATCACATGGGATGGAAACACGGTTTTTAAGACCGAAGCGTTGGTTGAACGACTTGGTTTCAAAACCGGCGAAGTATATGATATGGAAAAGTTTGAACAAAATTTACGAGCAAATCAGGATCAGACCGATGTTGCTTCAATGTACCTTGACAATGGATATTTAACGGTTCAGATCGAACCGGAAGAACAAAAAGCCGGAGAGGATGTGATCAATATTATCATCCATGTTCGGGAGCGGAATCAATTTAAAATTGCCGGTGTTGACATTCGCGGAAATACAAAAACTCAAGAACGCGTGATCCGTCGTGAGCTGTATGTTCGTCCGGGTGATTTTTTCAGCCGATCGAATATTATTCGGAGCATTCGTCAATTATCGGTATTGAACTACTTTAATCCCGAAAAGATCAAACCGGATACGAAATTTGTTGATGATAAAAATGTTGATATTGTTTTGGATGTTGAAGAAAAATCGAGCGATACATTCAATGCATCGGTTGGTTACAGCGGAGCATTCGGTGCGACCGGCGCACTTGGATTGACCTTCAATAACTTCGATATCACAGAACCGTTCTCCGGCGGCGGCGGACAAGTGTTAAATTTCGATTGGCAATTTGGCGAGGGCTCACGGTACAGAACATTTTCAGTTTCATTCCGTGAACCATGGATGTATGACACGCCGACGTCATTCGGTTTCAGTTTGTATGATACCAAACAAGATTACTATTATTCCATCCATCAGCAGGGCGGAACGATAAGTGTCGGACGTCGATTCAAATTTCCGGATGATTATTTCAGCGCAACGTGGACGTTTCGTTTCCAGAATCTTGATGTCAGCAATGTTGGTACATCGTACTATTATCAAGAAGGTAAAACAAGTCAATTAAGTATATCTCAAGTGATACAGCGAAACAGTGTGAACAGTCCTCTGTTTCCAACCCAAGGAAGCAATATTTCCCTTTTAACAGAATTTGCAGGAGCTCCTATTCTTCCTGGAACAGCACAGTATAATAAACATGTTTTTTCTGCAGATTGGTATATTCCGGTACTGAATAGTTCGCGTGTTGCATTGTATTTTGGATCTCAGTTTGGAGCGATCTTCCCGTATAAGAAAAATTCTTATATTCCTTATATCGAAACGTTTTATATGGGTGGAACGGGACTTGGACAAATTGCAACAACACCGTTGCGTGGATATGAAGATCGCAGTATTGGTCCGGTGAATGTGGTTGGACAATATATTCCTGCGCATGCAATGGCAAAATATACTGCAGAATTAAGATTTAATGTTGCACTTAATCCAATTCCGATTTATTTTCTTGCATTCGCTGAAGCCGGTAATACGTGGGAGAATCTGTCAAAATCTGAGATGTTCGATCTGAAACGGTCAGCGGGATTAGGTGCACGGTTGCTCATTAATCCAATCGGACTGCTTGGGTTTGACTATGGTTACGGCTATGATAATATTACTGCCGGAATCAAAAGTCCTTCAGGATGGAAATTTCACTTCCAATTTGGAAGAGGATTTTAACAGTTAAGAATATTTTAATCAATTCATTTTAATCATTAATAGAGGTCGTCGTGAAAAAATTCATTCTTGGAATATTGTTCGTAACATCAGTTGTATTTGCTCAGCAAGGAACGTTGAAAATTGGATATGTCAATTCTGAAACAATTATCAAAGATCTACCTGAAGCAAAAGAATCTCAATCAAAATTGGAAACAATGCTTAAAGGATGGCAAGAAGAGATCGAAAAACGTGGTCAGGCATTGCAGGCGAAGTACGAAGAGTACCAAAAACAATCTAACATGTTGAACGAGTCTTCCAAACAAGTCAGACAAAAAGAACTTGTTGATGAAGAGCAAAAGCTCAATCAATATCGCCAGGAAAAACAACAGGAACTTGGAGTACAGCGTGAAAAGATCATGAAGCCAATACAGGAAAAAGTGTTCAGGGCGATTGAAAAGGTTGCAAAAGAGAAAAAGCTTTCATTTGTATTCGACAAAGCAACAGAAGTTCCGGTATTGTATGCTGATCCTTCGTATGATTACACACCGGATGTTTTGATCTATCTTAAACGCGGCGGCGGAAAATAATCTGTAGAAAATTTTCAGTAAAATTCCTAAAAGGATTTCCATGAAAAAAATATTGATGTTTGTTGCATTGTTCATTGTGATTTCGTTTGTACAGGCTCAAACGAAGATTGCCTATATCAATTCTGCAACGGTAATGGAGCAACTTTCGGAAGCACAGGATGCGCAAAAACAGATCGATGTTCTTTCTCAGCAGTGGCAGACAGATCTGAATCAAATGGCAAATGATATGCAGAAGAAAGTGGAAGATTATGATAAACGAAAGTTGATCATGTCGGACAAACGCAGATCGGAAGTGGAAAAAGAACTCCAGGATACTGATAAAAAGATCGTTGATTTTCGAAATCAAAAGTTCGGCACTAACGGCGAGTTGTTCACAAAGCAGAATGAATTAATGAAGCCGATCCAGGAAAAGATTTTCAAGGCTGTTAAAGATGTTGCCGATGAAGAAGGGTATGATTATGTTATTGACAGAAGCAGTTCAACATTATTGTTGTTCGCAAACAACAAACATGATCTTACTCAAAAGATAATTCAAAAACTTCTGCAGAAATGAATATGCGAGGTCTTCTGACCTCGTTTTTGTTTGTATGATAACTGTAAACGATATAGCAAAAATATTGGATGGCGAAGTTGTAGGGGATGGAATGCAAATTATATCCGGTGTCGCCAAGGTTGAAGAAGCGAAATCCGGAATGTTAGCATTCATCGCCAATTCAAAATATGAGAAATTTGCCGAGACCACTGGAGCATCGTGTATCCTTGTCAGCCGAAATTTTGATCACTCAAAATTCGCAAAACTCCCGCCTGCGTTGATTAAACTTGACGATCCATATTCTTCTTTTGTTATTGCCATTGAAAAATTTGCACCAAAGAAGATAAATGTTCCTAACGGTATTGATCCTACTGCGAGAATTCATTCATCGGCAGTTGTAGGAAAAGATTGTTCCGTTGGAGCATATGTAGTTATTGGTGAAAATGTCGTTGTCGGTGATAGTGGTATTATTCATCCTCATGTTGTCATTGGTCGCGATGCGAAGATCGGGAATGATTGTTTGTTGTATCCAAATGTCACCATTAGAGAAGAATGCATTATTGGAAATAGAGTTATTGTACAGTCGGGTGCAGTAATTGGCGGAGATGGATTCGGATTTGCTCCAAAAAAAGACGGATCATATCAAAAAATTCCTCAATTGGGAATTGTTGTAATTGAAGATGACGTTGAGGTACAGGCAAATACCTGTATCGATCGAGCCACACTTGGTGAGACAAGAATCAAGCGGGGAACAAAATTGGATAATCTTGTCCAAGTAGCTCATAATGTAATTATTGGTGAAGACACTGTAATTGCCGGTGCATCCGGAGTTGCAGGGAGTACAAAAATTGGCAATAGAAATATGATTGGCGGAGCAGTTGCAGTGACTGGTCATATTTTCACCGCGGATGATGTTAAAATAGGGGGTGGTTCAATTGTTTCTCGTGCACTAAACAATGCCGGTGAAACGTATTCTGGTTATCCTGCAAAAGAAGTGAACAAGTGGAGAAAAATTGAGGCGGCGTCACGACAGCTTCCTGAACTGCTTGTGACTATTCGTGAAATGCAATCAAAGATAAATCAACTCGAAGAAGAAATTATAAAATTAAAAAAGTGATGAAGATGAATGTCCTGCAATATTGGTACATTCTTTTACAGTAGGAAATATTTGCAGGAGGATTAATGCTCGTACAACAACGCACGATCAAAAAACCGGTTTCATTATCCGGTATCGGATTACATACCGGAACGCAATGCACAATGACATTTCGTCCGGCTCCGGAAAATTTCGGCATCCGTTTCCGCCGGATTGATATTGGCGGTTCACCGGAAATTCCTGCAGATGTTGACCATGTTGTTGAAGTTGCGCGTGGGACGACGCTTGGAATTGGTGATGTTCGTGTTTATACCACTGAACATGTTCTTGCTGCAGTAGTTGGTCTTCTGATTGATAATATCATCATTGATATTGACGGGATCGAACCTCCAATCGGAGACGGCAGTGCCAAGCCGTATGTTGATGTGCTTCTAGAAGCCGGTTTTGAAATGCAAGATGCCCCGAAAGACTATCTGGTGATAGATCAGGCGATTGAATACAAGGACGAAAAACGGGGCGTGCATATTGTTGCGTTACCAACAGATGATTTCCGTATGACCGTGATGGTTGATTATAATAATCCTGCTCTTGGAAGTCAGCATACTGGAATATTTGATCTGGAAAAAGAATTTGTTTCTGAATTTTCAATGTGCAGAACTTTCTGTTTTCTTCATGAAGTTGAACATTTACGTGAAGCAGGATTGATCAAAGGTGGTTCACTGGATAATGCTATTGTTATTGCAGACACAGATCTTCCCGATGATGAATTGAAAAGAATTGCTGACAAACTGGGAATTAAAGAATCAATATTTCTTGGCGGTCATGGTCAGCCGATTAATAACAAATCGCTTCGGTTTAAAAATGAGCCGGCTCGTCATAAACTTTTGGATATGCTTGGTGATCTTGCATTGATCGGTGTTCCTATCAAAGGGCATATTCTGGCAGCTCGTCCTGGTCATGCGGCAAATGTGGAGTTTGCTAAAGTCATTCGTAAGTTATATCAGCAGAAAAAGATCGTAAAGAAATATCAACACGAGAAGAAACAAGGTGTAGTGTTTGATATCAATGCCCTTCAACGAATTCTTCCGCACCGTTATCCGTTCCTCTTGGTCGATAAGATCGTAGAATTTAAACTGAATGAGCGATGTGTTGGTGTCAAAAGTGTTTCGATGAATGAACAATTCTTTCAAGGTCATTTTCCTGGTGCGCCGGTAATGCCCGGAGTACTGATCATAGAAGGAATGGCTCAGACCGGCGGTATTCTTCTTCTAGACGGCTCTGATCGCAGTGATAAATTAGTTTTATTTATGGGGATCAATAATGCAAAGTTCAGGCGCCAAGTGGTTCCGGGTGACCAATTAGTGTATGAACTGACCATGGTCAATCGTAGAAGTAAAGTCTGCACAATGCGTGGTGAAGCATATGTTGATGGTCAACTTGTTTGTGAAGCAGAAATGATGGCAACGATCGTTGATAAACCTAAAATATCTTAACCGATTATAAATTTCCATTTTGAATATTATGCCTACTCAAATTCATTCTACAGCAATTGTAAGTGCCAAAGCCCAATTAGCGGACGGAGTTATTGTTGAGCCGTATGCAATAATTGAAGATGATGTTACGATTGATGAAGGAACATTCATCGGACCTCATACATTGATCGCAAATGGTGCACGTATTGGTAAGAACTGCAAGATTCATAACGGCGCAGTTGTTTCCACGGCACCGCAGGACCTTTCCTACAAAAATGAACCCACAACATTTGAACTTGGTGATAATTCAACGATCAGAGAATTTTGCACACTCAATCGCGGCACAGAGAAGCAGCACAAAAAATCTGTTGTCGGGAGTAATTGTCTGTTAATGGCATACACGCACGTTGCCCACGATTGTATTATTGGTAACAATGTAATCATTGCGAATTCAGTGCAAATGGCAGGACATGTAACAATTCATGACTTTGCGATCATCGGAGGTCTCACTGCCATCCATCAATTTGTAACGATTGGTGCATATACAATGATTGGGGGACATTTCCGTATTCCCAAAGATATCCCGCCATATATTATGGCAGGGGGCTGGCCTGTAAGTTTTGAACGATTGAATATCATTGGTCTAAAACGTCGCGGGTTTACTCAAGAAGCAATTGACTCTTTGAACGATGCTTACCGAATCTTGTACCTATCAAATCTTAATGTCTCTCAAGGTATTGAAAAAATAAAATCTACAATGACGATCACTCCAGAAGTTCAAAATGTGTTGGATTTTATTTCGAATGCAAAACGAGGAATTATCACAGCTCGTCGATCATTCGGTGAATAGATGAATGAATGGCAGTTCATCAATACTGGATTACATTCCGGTGCGTTCAACATGGAGTTCGATATCGAACTTGCAGAGAAGTTACAACGTCAAGAAATTGTGCCAACGCTGCGAGTATATGGCTGGAATCCTTGGGCAATCTCGCTCGGCTACAACCAATCTGAAACTGATATCAATAAAATTAACTGCTCAAAATTTGGATTTGATATCGTTCGTCGTCCGACCGGGGGGAGAGCAATTCTTCATGCAAATGAAATTACATATTCTGTTGTAATGTTTGCCGATGGAAAAAGTGTAACGGAAGTATATTCTGAGATCAGCAGGTCACTTGTTAACAGTTTGCAAAGAATTTGTCCCGAAGTATCGTATGAAACTTCTCAACCAAATTTTCAAACACTATATAAAAAACAGGAATCGATTCCTTGCTTCTCGGCATCGGCGCGATACGAAGTTCAAATCAATGGAAGAAAATTAGTCGGGAGTGCACAGCGCCGATATTCGGCAGATGGTATGCCAGACGTAGTTCTTCAACATGGTTCAATTCTGCTTGGAACAGAACATAAATTGCTTGCAGATGTATTGAATCTTGAAAACAAAAACATCAAAGATAAGATCATAGAAGATATTGAACAAAAAACGATCGATCTTTCTTCAGCAGCAGGAAGGATCGTTTCATTTGAAGAAACATCAGAAGTGATTCGTTCAGGATTTGAAGGAACGATGGCCATTCGTTTTCAAAATATTATTGAGGCAGTATAATGAGCACGCAAACATCAGACTATAAAAGAATCACAACAAAAACAGTTCTTGCCATGAAGCAAAAAGGTGAGAAGATTGCAATGCTCACCGCATACGATTTTACAACTGCTCGTCTTCTTGATGATGCAGGAATAGATATTATTCTTGTTGGCGATTCGGTCGCAAATGTTTTTCAAGGACTTGAAACGACAATTCCAGTAACGCTTGATGAAATGATCTATCATACGAAAGTAGTACGACGCGCCGTAAAACGTGCCATGCTGCTTGCCGATATGCCGTTCATGTCATATCAAGTCGATGTGAAAGAGGCGGTGAAAAGCTGCGGACGAATGCTGAAAGAATCCGGTGCAGAAGCTGTAAAGATGGAGGGTGGCAGAAGATTAATTCCTCTTATTGAACAATTGGTTGATATTGGTATTCCTGTTATGGGACATCTTGGTCTTACCCCGCAATCGATCTATAAATTTGGAACATATGAAGTGCGAGCGAAAGAATCTGCTGAAGCGAAGCAACTTTTGAATGATGCAATTGCATTGGACAAAGCCGGAGTGTTTGGAATTGTTTTAGAAAAAATTCCGGATTCTCTTGCGGCAAAAGTAACAAAATCTGTAGCATGTTCAACTATTGGGATTGGAGCTGGTGCTGCTTGTGATGGGCAAGTTCTTGTTACGAATGACATGCTTGGTATGAATGAACAATTTCGTCCTCGGTTTGTTCGTAAATATGCAAATCTTTCGGAATCTATGAGATCTGCATTCCAATCTTATATTTCAGATGTAAAATCTGATAAATTTCCATCAAAAAAAGAGAGTTATTAAAAATAAATCTTGCATTTACTTAGTTCGTTTACTAAATTGGAAACGTAGAAAACGATAATAGTTTCCTTATTTAAAGCCATATACAATGGCTATTTTTTGATAGAATTGGAAACTTAAAAAAATATAATAGTTTCTATTGAATATACTATTTTTTGAACTTAGGAGAAACGATGGATGTATTGATTGAAAATGAGCCAAAAGAAAGAATTTTAGATCTGGCACAAGATCGTTTTTTTAGAATGGGCTTTAATAAAGTCACCCTTGATGAACTTTCGGGTGAGCTTGGAATTAGTAAGAAAACGATGTATAAATTTTTCCCGAGCAAAGAAGATCTTGTCAGAACAATAGTACGCATGACATTGCGTTCTGCACAGAAAGAAGTTGAACGGATCACTGCTCAAAATAAACCATTTGTTCATCGTCTCGCCGAAGTAATGATGTTTATAGGTAAGATGGTCAGTCGATTCAGTAAATCGTTTCAACAAGATATGCTGCGATTTGCACCGACAATTTGGAAAGAAGCGGAAGCATTTCGTCGTGAACATATTCTGAGTAAAGTTGTTGAAATGATTCATCAAGCAAAAAAAGAAAATGTCTTTCGAAGCGATGTTAATGATGAAATACTCGTGATGATGTTGACAACGTGCATCCAAAATATCGTAACACCGGATGTGTTAGCACAGCATTCGTTTTCTCCAAAAGATGCTATGTATACGATTTTTCATGTGATATTTGAAGGTGCATTAACCGAGGAAGCACGAAAAGAATTTATGAACTACGAAATAATAATTTTATGAGGTTGACAATGAAGAAATTGTTCGTACATCAAACGTTTGCAAATATATTATTTTCAGTGGCAGTTATTGCTTTGAGTTATATCGTTTCATTTGGTTGCAGCTCAAAGTATGAAGGGAAAATGGAATCCAGTGGTATTTTGGAAGCAGTTGAAGTGAATGTCTCTTCCAAAGTATCCGGACAAATTCTGAAAATAAAAGTTCAAGAAGGTGATGCCGTAGTTAAAGGCGACACATTAGCGTTGATTGATAATGAAACACAGCAGTTGATACTTCAACAAATGCAAGCTGGAGTTGATCTGGCGGAAGCACAATATCGATTGCTCTTGAATGGTGCTCGATCCGAAGACATTAATGCTGCTGAAGAAAATGTTCGTCAGGCTGAATCAAGCTTCCAAACAGCAAAATCAGATATTGATCGGATAAAGGAATTATTTGCAACAAATTCAGTTTCAAAAAAACAATTTGAGGATGCTGGGTCCCGTTTGATTATCACTCAAGCACAATACAATTCAGCAAAACAAAATCTGCAAAAATTACATCGATTTGCTCGACCCGAAGATCTTAGTGCTGCGAAAGCTCGTGTCGATCAGGCAAAAGCTCAAATGAATCTCACCAGGAAACAAATTGTTGATTCGTATATCATCGCACCGATATCCGGTACAATTACATATAAGCCTGTGGAAGAAGGTGAATTGATCGGAACAGGAACGACTATTGCAAGAATATCCAGATTGGAAAAAGTTGAATTGATGATCTACGTGCATGAAACAGAATTAGGCAAAGTAAAGATAGGATCTCATGCAGATGTCGTTATTGATACATATCCAGATAAGAATTATTCTGCAACGGTCATTTATATCTCACCGGTTGCAGAATTTACTCCTCGAAACGTCCAGACGAAAGACGAAAGAACCAAATTAGTTTATGGTGTAAAACTTGAAGTTGAAAACACAAGCGGTGAATTAAAATCCGGCATGCCGGCAGATGCATATTTAAAGTAAATAATGGATGCACTAACGATTACTTCTGTTTCAAAGAACTTTGGCGATACTATCGCTGTTGACGATATTTCATTGTCAGTGAACCGCGGTGAAATGTTTGCTCTTGTCGGACCGGATGGATCGGGTAAGACCACAACCATTCGTATGCTTTGTGGAATTGTCCAGGCAACAAGAGGTGATCTACACGTGTTAGGATTTGATGTTCAAAAACAAAAAGTTGAAGTTAAAAAACGGATCGGTTATTTATCCCAAAAGTTTTCCTTGTATGGAGATCTGACAATTGATGAAAACATTGAGTTTTTTGCTGAAATCCATGGAGTGTATGACTACCATGCACGACGAGATGAACTTCTTGAATTCACTCGTTTGACAAAATTCAGGGATCGTCTTGCAGAAAAACTATCTGGCGGGATGAAACAAAAACTCGCACTCGCATGTACGTTAATTCATACTCCAGATATTATATTTCTTGATGAACCAACGACAGGTGTTGATCCGGTTTCAAGGAGAGATTTTTGGAAAGTATTGTCCGCATTATTAAAAACCGGAATCACTATTGTGATGACAACACCATATTTGGATGAAGCTGAACGTTGCAGTCGAGTAGCGTTAATGGATGGAGGAAAGATTTTAATGACTGATTCACCGGCAAATCTAAAAAAAGTTATGAATGGTGAAGTTGTTGAGTTGGTTTGTTCGAATATCAGAGGTTCTTTCTCGCTTTTAAAAAAATATACTCTTGTAAAAGAAGTTCAGGCGTTTGGCGATCGATTGAATCTTGTCGTTAATTCTTCAATGAATGACATGGAGGCAATTGTACAACATTTGAAAGATAATTCTATCGAAATAACGGAATGGCGCGTTGTAAAACCCTCACTTGAGAATGTTTTTATTTCACTATTATCCGAGAAACAAATAGTAGGCGTGCATTTCACAAAGTGATGCTTTCCAGTCCAAAGGTCCTGTTCGGGGAAGTGATCCTTCGGATTGGCAATTGCCGACCTCTGCAAGTATTTATGAATACAATTGAAGTAGAAAATCTGACAAAAATATTTGGTAATTTCACCGCCGTCGATCATATTAATTTTGAAGTGAAACAAGGTGAGATTTTCGGATTTCTTGGTGCAAATGGTGCAGGCAAATCAACAACCATACGGATGTTGTGTGGATTGCTTTCATCTACTAATGGATCTGCACGTGTTGGTGGGTTTGATATTAATCGTCAAGCAAATTCTATTAAAGAAAATATTGGTTACATGTCACAGAAATTTTCTTTATACGATGATCTTACGGTGAATGAGAATATCGATTTTTTTGGAAAAGTATATGGACTTTCGGACAGCGACCTACAGCAAAGGAAAAAATGGGTTCTGAAAATTGCAAATCTTCATGGCCGAGAACAAAGCATCACTAAAACACTTAGTGGTGGTTGGAAGCAACGTCTTGCGCTAGGGTGCGCAGTTTTGCATCGTCCCAAGATCGTATTTCTTGATGAACCGACGAGTGGTGTAGATCCGGTAATGAGACGTAAATTTTGGGAATTGATCAATGATCTTTCAGCAGAAGGTGTTACCGTTTTGGTGACGACTCATTTTTTGGAAGAAGCAGAATATTGCAATGACATTATTCTCATTAATGCTGGGAAAATAATTGCCGGTGGAAGTCCGAAAGAATTGAAAGAAAATTATGTCAAACATCCGATCTTGGAAGTTCAATGTTCGAATGTTATCGAGGCGATGGAAAAGATTGAAACGCAACCTTGGGCTGTTGAAACTTCTGTCTTTGGAACATATTTACACGTGAACGTAGAAAATGAATTGTCGGCTAAAGAAAAGATCAAAGAAATCCTCTCAGCTAATTCAATAGATCTCTTTAACATCGAACGGATAACTCCATCGTTAGAGGACGTTTTTATTTATCTCTTAGATCAGGAATCGAAGAAAAATTGAAATGTTTAGACAACTATTTCCCATTATAAAAAAAGAATTTCGACAGATCAAACGCGATAGGAAAGTGTTAGCTATTCTAACACTGGTTCCAGCGATGCTTTTGCTGTTGAATGGATACGCATTGAATTTTGATGTCCGCGAGATCAAAATGGCTGTGTTTGACGCTGAAAAGACCCCGCAAAGCAGAGAATTCATAAATAGTTTTATCACTGCAGGTTATTTTAATTACACAGAATATCTTACAGATTATTCAAATGCTCAAATGATGATTGATGAAGGGACGGTAAAACTTGTTCTGGTCATTCCGCCGGATTTCTCTGATGATATTATTTCCGGACGCCAGGCAACTATTCAATTTCTTGTTGATGGAATGGATGCGAACGCTGCTACTACTATCATCGGCTACGCTCAAGCCGTCACACTGCAATATTCACAAAAAATTGTTTCTAGAAATCTTTCTAAAATTGGCAGGAAGAGTTACATTCCGATACGGTATGATGCTCGAATCTGGTATAATCCGGAGATGAAAAGTGCAAAATTCTTAGTTCCCGGTTTAATCGCTTTTATTTTGGCAATCACTGGTGTAATCGCTACAGCACTTTCAATTGTTAAAGAAAAAGAACGAAATACACTTGAACAAATTGATGTCTCGCCGATACGTCCGTTTAACCTGATCCTTGGTAAAATGATTCCGTATGCGATCATATCTCTAGTTGCAGCAGCAATTGTGCTCATCGCAGCATATTTTTTATTTAATGTTGTTGTTAAGGGGAGTCTTGTGTTGTTGTTCTTAACAACGCTTCTGTTTATTTGTGCCGCCTTGGGGCAGGGCTTATTAATTTCAACGCTTGCCGACAGTCAACAGGTAGCGTTCCAGCTTGCAACATTGGTCTCGATGCTGCCAACAATGATTCTTTCAGGATTTATGTTTCCAATTCGAAGTATGCCGGTATTTCTACAAATACTTTCGAATATCACTCCGGCAAAGTTCTATTTGGTGATTATGCGAGGAATTGTATTGAAGGGAGTTGGTGTTGAAGCTTTCTGGGATCAAATTGTTTATCTAGGAATATTTATCACTATTGTTGTCGCAATAAGCATCAAACGATTTAAGAATCATTCGGTGTAATATGAATATTCAACGATTAAAAGCATTGGTGCAAAAAGAATTTGCGCAATTCTTTAAAGACAAAAGATTATTGCCAATAATATTTGTTGCACCAATATTACAATTAGTATTTTTAGGCTTTGCCGCTTCGCTTGATGTAAACAATATTTCATTTGTTCTTTGCGATCTTGATAAAACGAGTGAAAGCAGAAGACTCACTGAATTATTTGTCAACTCAGGATATTTTACATTACAATATTCGACTGAAAACTATAGAGATGTTCAACAATATCTTGATAAAAGTGATGTCGCAATGGCGATTGTGATACCCCCGAAATTTGGTAATAAAATATTGCGAAAAGAAACGGCGAATATACAATTATTGTTCGATGGCAGCGAAGGAAATTCGACAGCAATCGCCTCAAGTTATGCCGGTCAAATTATCAATCGATTTTCGCAGAATATTCTTGTTGATAAAGTGGGGGATATGAAAAAGCTCGGAGGAATTAATGCGGAAACAAGGGCTTGGTACAATCCGACGTTGATCAGTAGAAAATTTATGGTGCCGGGAGTTTTGGTTCTCATTCTGCTTATAACGACGATGAACCTAACATCAATGGCAATTGTTAAGGAGAAAGAAATAGGAACACTGGAACAACTATTGGTAACTCCGCTTCGTCCGATTGAAATGATCATCGGTAAATTAGTTCCGTTCACACTTATCGGATTGATCGTCGTTTCAGTGGCAATGTCCGTAATGATATTCGGTTTTTCAATTCCAATTCGTGGGAGTGTAATATTACTATTTGTGTTGACCGGTTTTTTCTTAATGACATCGCTTGGACTAGGACTGTTCGTCTCAACAATATCGAAAACGCAGCAGCAAGCGATGATGATCGGAATGTTTTTTATAATGCAGCCAATGATGTATCTGTCAGGTTTCGTATTTCCGGTAGAGAATATGCCCGAAGTGTTACAATGGATTGCACACCTCATTCCAATGAAATATTATTTGACTGTGATTCGTTCAATCATTCTCAAAGGTGTAGGCATATCCGATCTGTGGTTTGAAGCAACAATGCTTTTTGGGATGGGTGCTGCGATCTTAGTGGCAAGTGTATTGAGATTTAAAGAAAAAGTCGATTAAAAAATAGGATATCCAAGTGAAAAATATGCAATAATCGGTCCGAGCGTGAATGGTTGATCAAGTAAGTCTCTTCTGATATAAAAACTTCTTCCTATTGAAGCGTTGACTGGTCCTGCAGGTGTATCAAGAGAAAGAATTACGCCAACCCCATGATGAAAATCCCGTAAACGAATATCGTCCCTTTGTGGCCAGATACTTCCAAGATCATATCTGATTCGGAAATATGTATCCCAAATAAATTTGAAAGGAAACCGCGTTCTAAATTCAACGCTGGTTAAAAAGATCTGTCTGCCCCGAGAGTCATACTCCCGTAATCCGAAGAAAGAATCTTCACCGCCAAGCGCAAATTGTTGTGTCAATGGAAGTGTTTGATCTCCAAAACCGACAATGATCTTTGGATGAAGAGTGAAATTCTCATACGATGTATTTGTTTCATACGCAAAATAGATCTTTGAATATCCGACATCTCCAATGACGCCTTTTAATGTTGATGTTGCATTTTCCCAAGAAAAATTTGTGAGCGATCCATTCCGCGCAAATGGATATCGGTCCCGTGAATCTATTGTTGAACTTATCCTGAATGTTTGAAGTGTAAATTCTTCAGAATTGTACCCGATTCCAGAAATAAATTTTATTTCGTCTGATTCGATACGATATTCAATATTAAAAATCCCAAATCGTTCTACTTGCTGACCGAGTTGTAATGAAACTCCATAAAGTATTTGTCTGTATTCCCCGGTCTTTGAACGATAGAATTTCTTCTGCGCTGTTTGGTTTTTATCATCGGCATACGTATTGATATCGCGCAGATCATAATATGCATCCAGATTAAAAGTAAAATATGTGTTAAATATTCGGTTTGCCTGGAAATCTGCCAGGTATTTCCTGTTCCTCAAACCTCCGGCAAAACTTGCACCGACTTCTGTGGCAGATCCAAGAAGATTCTCGTTCCGAAATTCCAGTGACGGTTGCAGATTCCTTTCATTGTCAATTCTAAATCCAAGACGCGAAACATCGGTCGCTTTTTCTTCCAATTGTATTGTAACTATTGGTTGATCGTTTTCATATCCAGCATCCATTGAAACTTGATCAAAAAGATTTGTACCATAAAGATTTGTGAGTGCTTTTTTCCCTTTGTCTACAGTAAAAATATTCCCGTCTCTGAATCCCAGTTCTCGCCAAACCACCCAGTCGCGTGATAATTTTTTCCCTTTTAGATAGATTTTGCTGATAATACCTTCGCTGATCTCTAAGGACAAATTTCCTGTCGATGAATCAAAAGTGGATTGTTGTAATCGTGCAAGAGAGTATCCATTTGTACGATACATCCCCAATAGTCTTTCGAAAGTATCTTCAGTCTTTGGAGAATTATATGGTCTTCCAATTAATGGATCGAATGACGAAAGAAGGATATCGGATTGGATCAATGAATTTCCAGATATAGAGACAGAGCGAAGCATCGGATTTGCAGATGCAAAAATTGTCACATTTGATGTTGAATCCAAGAAGGTAATTTCCGCTTTAACTTCTTTATACCAGCCTTTGCCATAAAGATCCGATATCATTTCACGAATGTTTGGTACTGATGAAATAGTATGGGGTTTCAATATATTCGTAAATGAAGAATCATGGTAATCAATATTTTCTTTTGCAGAATTAACCATCATAGAGAAATTCGATAATGGGGATGCATCATATAACATTCTTCTTCTTATCGATTCAATAGAATCTTTTATTGCATGGATCATTACTTTTGCTGCGTTGATCCCCTGCTGTTTCACAAAAGATAGATTCGAAAAATCTACCGATGGATAAAAACCTAAATCCGGTGAAATCACAATCGTTGCACTGTCCAATGCTCTTTTGTTCGATTCCTGTGCCATAATATTGATTATTTGATCTGCAACTTCCCATGGATTATTAATTTGCGATGCTGTTCGCAGCGGACTCACAGTGTTTACCGCGATTATAATATCTGCGCCTAGTTTCTTTGCAACATCGACTGGAATATTTGCAAGTAATCCACCGTCAGTTAGCTCGAGTGAATCTTTTTTTAATGGACTATACAAAAGTGGAATAGAAATACTTGCTCGTAAAGCTTCAGACATATTTCCGGAACTGAAAACAATCTTTTTCCCCGAAATAAGATCTACAGCAACACAGCGAAACGGAATCTTAAGATCATCAAAATTATGTATAGGGTGATAAAGACTTTGTAAATTCAGCTTGTTGATGAAGTTTGTCAATCGTTGACCGCTTGAAATAGCGGAAGGAAGGATGGGTGTTAATCCGTCGAAACGAATGGTCAATTGTTTTCTATCAGCGGCAAGTTTATGTGCAAAATAAAGATCCGATCTTTCATTGTCTTGCGTGAGAGATAGAACATAATTCCAATCTGTTGTATCAACTAATTTTTCAAGTTCAAGTGTTGAATAACCCGAAGCATACAAACCTCCAATTATTCCACCTATACTAGTTCCAACAATGAAATCAATTGGGATATTATTCTTTTCAAGTTCTTTTATCACTCCAATTTGAGAGATTCCTCTGGATCCTCCGCCGCTTAGTACCAAACAAACCGTTGGTCGCTTTATTGAATGGAACGGTACTGAAATTGTCCTTCCGGTTGTTCGTTCAGAGAATAGCGGAGTTACAATTAATTTCTTTTCCTGAGAATAAAAAAAAGAGCTCCAGAGAACAAGAATTACGAATATTTTTTTAATTGACTGTTGAATTGCAATTGTTTTCATGATGATATGTAATAAGATACGAAATTCTATAAAAATATGTCTGAAATATTTAGTAACCCATGTGTGAAGTAAGTTATTGAGGAATAATGAGTACAATCACAACAATTTTAATCATATAGTGTATTATGTGTGCAACAATACAAACAAATGAGGGGACAATGAAGACAACCGATATTCCTACTAAGGTTCAAAAAAACAATGGTACGTTGTTCTTTAACATCGCGATTATGCTTACCAGTTTTACAATTGCTTTGGTTGCGTTACCACAAGAAATGTTTTTTGTGGTTGCCATCATCGTTTTAATTGTTCTTCGCATCATCGAAAAAGATGTTACAAAATCTGAAAAACGACAGTCATCAATGATTTCAAAAATTTGATCTCTTTAAGATAACATTTAGAATAAAAAGGACGGAAGTATCCGTCCTTTTTATTTTTTAAATGATTAATCGGTCTGATAAATATTATTGGAAGAGTTGAAGTTTCTTTTAATTTGAATAACCAATTTTATAAATCCTGCTTGGACTGAAATCATTAATTGAGTAACTTTCCATTGTCTAATATAATTCGCTCAAAAACGGTAAAAATGTATTTATTTAATTTATGAAACTTTCCTCACTCATCGGACACGTGACAGAACTATATTCTGATGTTCTTATTTCCCCTAAACCGGCAGACCGATTGATTGATGTCTTTTTTCGAGAAAGGAAATACCTTGGTTCAAAAGACAGACGATTTATTTCGGAGACATTATACGGTATTCTCCGTAACAAAAGAAAAATTGAATTGACCATACAATTCACACAAGATATGCGATCAAGTCTTTTTAGTTGTTTAGCATATTTACTTCTCGATAAAAAGTATTCTGCGGAATTGTTAAGTTCTGATGTCGATGTTCCAATCCAAACGCTGTTAACGATTGAACAAAACATCAATGTTAATCCTGTCTCCGACTCCAGTATTGAATCAATTGCAGTACAATATTCCTTCCAGGATTGGATGATTAGTGAATGGATGGAATATTTTGGAGGCTCTGAATTGGATTCACTGTGTACTACGTTGAATACACAAGCACCGATGACAATACGTGTTAACACTATTAAAACAACAGTTGAAGAATGCCAGCATAAAATGTTAATTGAAGGCGTTGAAACTGAAAAAGCGCAATATTCACCGTATGCGTTACATCTAAAAAAAAGAATAAATGTATTTCAACTGCAAGCGTTTAAAGATGGATTATTTGAAGTGCAGGATGAAGGAAGTCAATTACTGGCGATGCTTGTCGACCCAAAACCAAAATCGAAGGTTCTTGATGCGTGTGCAGGTGCAGGAGGCAAAGCGTTGGCGATGGCATCAATTATGAACAATCGTGGTGAAATATTTGCATTTGATATTCATTCATTCAGATTGGACGAACTAAAAAAACGTATTCGCCGAAGCGGCGTTGATTCCGTTCGTACAAAAACAATTCGTGAAAATGAAGTAGAAGAGGGATTTATTGGTGCAGCTGATTTTGTGTTAGTAGATGCACCATGCACTGGCACAGGAACAATTCGTCGAAATCCCGGTATGAAATGGAGTGTTACACAACAAATGGTTAAAGAATTGCGCGAGAAGCAACTTTCAATCTTATCCTTTAATTCACAATACGTTAAGATCGGTGGTAGACTGGTCTACGCAACATGCTCATTGATAAAAGATGAAAATGAAAATGTCGTAGAACAGTTCTTAAACAAAAACGAAAATTTTGAATTAGTAAATCCCTCATCAATATTGGAAAGGTATAATCTTGCGGGCATGACGGACAGTAAATATTTTCATTTATTACCACATAAATTTAATACTGATGGTTTTTTTGCGGCTGTTATGAAAAGAATTAATTGATCATATTTTAATCGACTATATGAAATTATTATTGCTATTGTTAATAGTATTCTTGAATTCCTGCGGCAGTTTTACTGACGAAGAACTTTGGATAAAGATAGAACGGGCGAAAGCAAATAATAATTGGGATTCTACGCTGCAAGTTTCCCAAAGGATCCTCAAAGATTATCCAAACGGCCGTTATAGTGGATGGGCTCGGTTTGCGCTTGCAGAAAGTTATCGTTTCAAAAATCAACCTCGTGAAGCATTGGATAACTATAAATTATTCCATGAACAATATCCGGAAATGCAGCCGTCTGCATTGTCGTTGTTCCTTACAGGATATATTTACAGCAATAATCTTCAAATGTTCGATAGTGCAAAAATATTTTATGAAGAATTCCTTCAAAAGTATCCGAAACACGATCTTGCTCCTACCGTGAGATTTGAATTAGAATCGATAGGGCAATCTCCGCAAGAAGTTTTGAATGAGCGCAGTAATAATAAAACTCGAATATCAAAAAAATAAATGGAGACTCAGCGAAAATATTTACAGCCGGATGTCGTTTCAAAACTTTCAAACATGGAGTTGCGTGCCCGTTTGGTTGTTGAGGGCTTCATTACGGGGTTGCATAAAAGTCCGTATCATGGTTTTAGTGTGGAATTTGCTGAACATCGCCAATATATGCCGGGCGATGAGATCCGTAGAATTGATTGGCGTGTGTATGGCAAGACTGACAGATTTTACGTTAAACAATTTGAAGAAGAGACGAATCTTAAGTCGTACATTATTTTGGATACAAGTGCATCGATGCGGTTTGCGTCAATAATTCCACATTCAAAGGAACAGCGAATCTCAAAGATTGAATATGCGTCATATATTGCGGCTTCACTTTCATATTTAATGATCCAGCAACGTGATGCAGTTGGTTTAACACTATATGATTCAATTGTTAGAACGACCATTCCACCACATGCAACAAAACAGCATTTACGAAGAATTCTTGTCGAGTTAGAAAAAGTTAATCCAAGTGAAATAACGAACTCGGCTACAGCACTTCACCAACTTGCAGAAAGTATATCGCGCAGAGGATTAGTAATTGTGTTGAGCGATTTATTTGATGATCCTGAAAAAGTGATGGCAGCATTAAAACATTTTCGTCATAATAATCATGAAGTATTAGTGTTGCAGATTCTTGATCCGCTGGAACGGAATTTTGCTTTTGGAGGCGACGCAGTATTTAAGGATATTGAAACCGGGGAAATGCTTACTACACAGCCGTTTCACATTCAAAAAGCGTATCAAGAAGCGATGAAGGATTTTATTGAAAGCTACAAGCGAGAATGCCGCGAAAATTCTATTGATTACATTTTACTAGATACTACAACTCCGTTTGATATCGCGTTACTAAATTACCTCAACAAAAGACAAAGAATGGGTTGAAAAATTTAGTATTGCTCAAACTTTGCCTCTCCAAACAACTTTCAGTATCTTACCAATTGAACTTCACCAAAATTTATATTGTTTCATACTTGCTGAGTCGTTGATATTCATCTATGAAAAAAAAGAAATCTGTTCTCTCCGCTTTCGATGCTAATGAACAAAATCTGCTTATTGTAAAAGGGGCGCGCGAGCACAATCTAAAAAATATCGACGTTGAAATACCTCGCGATAAACTGGTTGTTATTACCGGACTTTCTGGGTCAGGGAAATCATCACTTGCATTTGACACGATCTATGCTGAAGGACAGCGTCGTTATGTTGAATCTCTATCCGCTTACGCACGCCAATTTCTTGGATTGATGGAACGACCGGATGTTGATTACATCGAAGGACTCTCACCCGCGATATCGATTGAACAAAAAACAGTTAGCACAAATCCCCGCTCAACAGTTGGAACAGTAACTGAGGTCTATGATTTTCTACGTTTGCTTTATGCTCGCGTTGGAACTCAATTTTGCGTGAATGACGGAACGCGGGTTCAAAAGCAAAGTGTAGATCAGATCATTGATGCGATAGTGAATATTCCGCAAGGAACGAAAATACAGATCCTTGCTCCAATTGTGAAAGGTCGGAAAGGACATTATCGTGAGTTGTTTGAAAAAATACTAAAAGATGGCTTTTTGCGTGTTCGAGTTGATAATGAAGTATTGGAAATTTCAAAAGGGTTAAAGCTTGATCGATATAAAATCCATAATATTGAAATTGTGATCGATCGAATTCAGATCAAGAAAGAGAGTCGTTCGCGTATTGCTGATTCTGTAGAAGTGGCGTTGCAATTCGGTGAAGGTGTATTGATTGTGAACGATGGCAAACAGGACATTCTCTACAGTAAAAAATATTCCTGCCCGATGTGCGGAACAAGTTATGAAGAACCTGCTCCGAATTCTTTCTCATTCAATACTACTTCGGGTGCTTGCACATCATGCGAAGGTTTGGGTGAGAAAAAAGATTTTGATTTGTCACTTATCATTCCAAATTCTGACCTCTCAATTCAGCAAGAAGGTATTGCTCCATTGGGTAAACCCCGAGCAACCTGGTTCTACGCACAGGTTAAAGCGGTTTTGAAAAAACATGGTTATGATTATAATACTCCCATAAAACAATTTTCAAAAATTGCGTTAGATGAGTTATTGAATGGAACGCACGGAGAAAAAATTGAAGTTGAATACACGTATGCAGGTGGCAGAACATCTGTCTATAAACATCGGTATGATGGTGTTATGAAAATGTTGCAGGAATATTACAATGACACAGCTTCTGCAAAGATACGTGAGTGGGTTGAAGGATATATGAGTACGAAAGTGTGTGCGGAATGCGAAGGAGGTCGATTACGCAAAGAAAATCTTGCAATTCAACTTGAAGACAATACAGGGTTGCGACATAAAATATCTGATCTTGTTAAACAGTCGCTGGTTGACGCACAGCAATTTTTCAATGCATTGTTGTTTACAAATCGCCAGATGGAAATTGCACGACCGATCTTAAAAGAAATTAATCAACGTTTGGGATTTATGGTTGATGTAGGATTGGGATATCTTACATTGGATCGAACTGCGCGGACACTTTCCGGCGGAGAAGCACAACGAATTAGATTAGCAACGCAAATTGGTTCTCAGTTGGTTGGCGTGTTATATATTTTGGATGAACCGAGTATAGGTCTTCATCAACGGGATAATACAAAATTGATCAGTTCACTCAAAAGCTTACGAGATCTTGGTAATACAGTTCTTGTTGTCGAACACGACAAAGAAATGATGGAAAATGCTGACTTCATCGTTGACTTGGGACCGCATGCAGGGGAACATGGCGGAGAATTAGTTGCGGCAGGATCTCCGGATGAATTTACCAATGGACTTGCAAAAACTGTCGGCGATCGTTCTTCAACAATTGAATATCTTACAGGCAAAAAGAATATTGAAATACCAAAAGTGCGAAGAAAAGGAAATGGAAAATCTCTTTCTCTTAAAGGTACAACCGGAAATAATTTGAAAAATGTTGATCTAACTATTCCTTTAGGAACATTTACATGTGTTACCGGAGTAAGTGGATCAGGTAAATCTACACTTATTAATGAGACACTTTATCCGATTCTTTCGCAGAGGTTTTATAAAACAAAGATTCCTGTATATCCATACAAATCGATTGAGGGTGTTGAGCATATTGACAAAGTGATTGAAATTGATCAATCGCCAATTGGAAGAACACCGCGATCAAATCCCGCAACGTATACCGGCTTGTTTACTTTCATTCGGGATTTATTTGCACAACTTCCCGAATCAAAAATTCGCGGATATAAATCCGGTCGATTTAGTTTTAATGTAAAGGGAGGACGATGTGAGGCGTGTGAAGGAGACGGTGTTAAAAAAATCGAAATGAATTTTCTGCCGGATGTATATGTCCTGTGTGATGTTTGCCGCGGGAAACGATACAATCGCGAAACATTGGAAGTTTTGTACAAAGGGAAATCAATTTCCGACGTATTAGAAATGACAGTTGAAGATGCTCTTGGTTTTTTCAGCGAGATGCCGGTAATGAATCGAAAGATACAAACGCTGTTCGATGTAGGGCTTGGTTATATTCACCTTGGTCAGCAAGCAACAACGCTTTCTGGAGGTGAAGCTCAACGTGTGAAATTATCTACTGAGCTTTCAAAAGTAGGAACAGGAAATACGATGTACATTCTTGATGAACCAACCACTGGATTGCACTTTGACGATGTTAAAATGTTGTTGAGTGTGCTGAATAAATTAGTTGAAAAGGGGAATACCATCATTGTTATTGAACATAATCTGGATGTTATTAAAACTGCAGATTGGATCATCGATCTTGGACCTGAAGGAGGTTTTGGCGGAGGGGAAATAATTGCAGAAGGGACTCCTGAACATATTGTAAAAATAAAGAATTCATATACTGGCGTATATTTACAGAAAGAATTATAATTTATTTATGTCTGAATCTTCAATAATACCATCCGAAAAAATATTCCGCAGTTATCGATCAATCTTTACATCAATCAATGAAGTGTCTGAAGAATCACTAGTCCATATCGATGTCAGCGATCCTCTCTACTTTGCTGATGGTAATGAACCCCCGCAATCATTAGCTACCCGCATCGGCGTCGAATGGAATGACAAAGGGATATTGGTATATTTTCGTGGCAGATTTGATCACTTACGAATAATTGATGGCAACGAGAAAAGTATAGTAAATGCAAAAACACATACGCTTTGGGAATTAAGTGATGTTTTTGAGATTTTTATCGGAGTGAATGCAAAACAAACAAAACTATACAAAGAATTTCAAGTCTCTCCCGATGCGCGATGGATTGATATTGATGTAAACAAACAATTGGGAATTTCAAATCATTATTGGTATTCAGGGTTTCTTTGCAAATCGTTCATTGATAGCGATATGAAAATATGGACATCGGTGATTGAACTTCCTTGGAATTGTTTCGGTTTGAATAAGAAAACTGATGATTTGTGGAATGCAAATTTCTATCGTGCGTCGGGAGCATTTCACGGTGAAGAACTTTTAGCTTGGTCACCAACAGGGTACGGAGAAAAATGTTTTCACCGACCGGAGCATTTTGGGAAAATAGAATTTATTCAATGAAACGAATTTCCGTAATTATTTTTATAATAATTCTTTTTTTATCTAACACCAATGCTCAGGATAGCACCGATGTTGAGAAAACCTCAACATCTCAAACGATAGCGTTATGGACAATGGCAGGAATAATTGTTCCACTGGCAATTGCGGGTGTCGTCATTAGCGCCGTTCCGCCGAGCGTGAGTGTTGTATCAAAAGATGGTGTTGCTTATGGTGCTCTGAATTTTGAAACAGGAATAGGATTTGGAGAAAAACGAGTTACTGGTGTTTTTTCCGATTGGAGATTTGCAACAAGTTACAGTTATGTTGTGAACTCGAATGTTCGTGATGTTTTTCGAGCTGAAATGAAAAAAGACTTCCATTTCGATTTTGTTGATAGACGGAAAATCTTCCTTTCCGGATTTCATCTTAGTGCAGGACTTATGACGGATTTTCCAAATAATGGATATACTATTGGGGCCGGCATGTGGTTAAAATCTCCGTGGCTGGCATTCTTTGGACTTTTTCCTCAGCATACGTATGGAATAACATATCGCTACAACAAATATTTCAACGGAAAAGATTTTCACGAACTCTCGTTAGGTGTTACCTCTGCTTTTATTTTTTAGAAATCCACTCATTTCCTTTTATGTAAAATCGCCATTTCTTATCTGTTGCTGAACTGATTCCAATTCGGGTAGTTTTAACTATGCTCAAGTTTGGAATACTCTTTCCTTCAGTAATGAAGACCTCATTTCCGCAAAGATCAATTCCGTTTTGAAGTTTTGTCAAGGAAAATGCCTGAGCAAATTTTGCCGGTCCATTGGTGAGATTGTGCGGATTGTGGTTGTCTTTGAATTTTCTGTTCGTACGCATGATATCAATTCCATCAATCGGTTCAACTGCTCGAATGAGTATAGCTTCTCCGACTTCTTTTTTTGATGTTACAACATTGGCACAGTAGTGCATTCCATATGTGAAATAAACATAAAGATAACCACCGATATTGAACATAGGTTTGTTTCGTTCTGTTAAACCTCGAAACGAATGGCTTGCAGGATCATTGAACAAGTAGGCTTCAGTCTCAACAATCATTCCGGAAAGGTACTTGCTGCCAATTTTACCGACAAATATTTTTCCAAGAAGTTCTTTTGAAACTGAAAGCGTTCGTTGAGTGTAAAAAGAGCGGGGGAGCTTCTTCATTTTCTAAAATAAAGAATTTTGTTTGGGGGCAGTTTTTTTCATACCAAAATGCTTGTATGCTAAATCGGTTGCTTCACGTCCGCGTGGAGTTCGTTGAAGGAATCCTTCTAATATTAAATATGGTTCATATACTTCTTCAAGTGTTCCGGATTCCTCTCCAACAGCTACGGCAAGAGTTGAGATCCCTACCGGTCCGCCGTTGTATTTTTCGATGATTGTTTTCAGAAGTCGTTTATCCATTTCATCGAGACCGTGTTCGTCAACTTCAAGAGCTTTCAATGCATATTGGGCAGCATCTTTTGTGATAATTCCTTTGTGATGCGAAAGTTTAGGATCAACTTCTGCAAAATCTCGGCAGCGCTTGAGTAATCGATTTGAGATTCGTGGCGTTCCTCGGGAACGTTTTGCGATTTCCATTGCACCATCTTTGTCAATTTCAATTCCCAAAATTGTAGCGGAACGAATAATGATGGTAAAAAGAACTTCGGCTGTATAATAATCCAATCGGTTGGTGATGCCGAAACGTGCACGAAGGGGAGCGGTTAGAAGTCCTGCACGTGTTGTCGCACCAACAAGTGTAAATTTTGGCAACGAAAGTTGAATCGATCGTGCGCTCGGACCTGAATCTATCATAATGTCGAGTCGAAAATCTTCCATTGCCGAATACAAATACTCTTCAACAACAGCATTAACTCTGTGAATTTCATCGATGAAAAGAACATCACCTTCACTGAGATTGGTGAGAATGCCTGCAAGATCAGCAGGCTTATCAAGGACCGGACCGGAAGTAATCTTGATATCCGTTCCCATCTCGTGAGCAATGATAAATGATAGTGTTGTTTTACCAAGTCCCGGAGGACCGGTTAGCAAAACGTGATCGAGAGATTCACCGCGTTTTTTTGCAGCCGCGATAAAAATTTTCAAATTATCAACGATCTTTTGTTGTCCTGAAAACTCATCGAACGCAGAAGGGCGAAGGGCGTTCTCAAATTCTTTCTCAGACGTAGATTGTTCTATTGCGGTATTTTCGGATTTTCGACTCTGCTTCATTTTCCTTTTTCAACTAATTTCCACATAGCTTCCGTTAATTGTGAAATACCATCATTCGTCGCAGCGGAAATAAAATGAACTGAAATACCTTTGGGGAATTTCAATTTTTTCAATTCTTTACGTTTATCGTCGTCTGCGATATCCGTTTTAGTGATTGCAACAATACTTTTTTTCTTCGGAAGATCTTTGTTGAATGTTTTCAATTCGTTCACAAGCACTTTGTAATCGTGTTTGATGTCTTCACTAGTGCAATCAATTAAATAGAGCAAAGCTTTTGTCCGCTCGATATGTTTTAAGAATTGAATACCGAGCCCTTTTCCTTCATGTGCTCCTTCGATCAAACCAGGGATATCGGCAACGACAAAGCTCTTGTTTTCCTGAAAATATACCATCCCAAGATTTGGAACAAGTGTCGTAAACGGATAATCAGCAATTTTTGGCTTTGCAGCTGAGATCGTCGATATCAGTGTTGATTTACCAGCATTTGGAAATCCGACAAGTCCGATATCGGCAAGAAGTTTCATCTCAAGTTCCAATGAAAATTCTTGTCCCGGATCTCCAGGTGTGCAGACTCTCGGTGCCTGATTTGTAGGAGAACGAAACAACCAGTTTCCCTTTCCGCCTCTTCCGCCTTTTGCGATAAGAAATTCTTCTCCATCTTCAGTAAGGTCGCAAATAATTTCTTTAGTTTCTGCATTCCGCACAATAGTTCCGATTGGAATTTTGACAATTATAGACTCGGCTGATCGACCTTCTTTATTTGAACCTTCACCGACATTTCCATTCTTCGCAATAAATTTCTTTTTGTATCGAAAATCCAGAAGCGTATTTAATTGCTTATCTGCACGAAGTATAACATCGCCTCCGACACCACCATTACCACCATCAGGACCGCCCTTAGGGATGAATTTCTCTCGCCGCCAGTGAATAATTCCATCGCCGCCTTTTCCGGATCGTACAAATATCTTTGCTGAGTCTATGAACATTATAATCTCTTTTCTTTACAATAAAATTCACAAAATCTTGTGAAAGGGATCTATGAATTGGTGATATTAAAATTCTCGATTAGTAAAATAGGATTGAAGAGCATTGGTCAGCACAATTGCATCGCGTGAAAACGGGTCAATATCATTCATCGTAAAATAGTGGTCGAGCGATAGTCCGGCATCATCCCACGTTGTGGAAGAGAGGACTTTTTCCATTGTTACAATATACTTCGTTTCATCATCACCAAACAAGGATTTAATGATGGATTGTTTATCTTTTTCTTGAAGCTGAAGTTTTGTAAAGTTTTTCTTCTCAAATGGTCGCACTTGAGCAACTTCCTCAGCAAGAGAGAAACTCTTTTGTGTGAATGATTCCTTTAGCGCATTTACCAGTTCTTCGTACGATAATAATTGTTTTCCCTGTTCTCGAAGTGTTGTAAGGTGATGTGTTACATTTGGCAGTCTTTTATCCTCAAAGAAATAGATCAACGCTCGAGTAGGAAGGTCACCATTTCCGCCGTTCAATGAATTTTGATGAACGAACCTGATAAATTCATAGAATGAAATTGTCATCTTCGCCATATCTTCAGCAGAGTGGGTGTTAATTATTTCCGCATCAATTTTTTTCAACAGATGGATAGCTTCATCTCTTCCTAATGTCGTTTTATTCTTTCCGATGAGATATTTATCAAGAATTGTCCAATAGTAAGGATAATCTGCACAATATCGAAATTTGACAGAGAGCTCTGCAAAGTTGAGTTCATTCTTTTCTTCAAAAAGAAAACTTTCCAAAGTCCACTGCGGACGGCAAAGAAAATTGAAAATAAAATGGACGCACTTTTCGAGTACTTTTAAATATTCTTCTCGCGAAAATGAATAGTGATACACTAGAAGGATATCCATTTGCTGCTGTAAAAGTCGAACATCATTCTGATGATAATCAAATTTTGTTGAACGGCGTTCATTTTGCCGTTCTGTATAAAGGAGTGACTCAACTTCACCCCTAAAGAAACTTTTTATACTATTTGGGATGTTGGATTCTAAGATTGTTTTTAATGCAATTGATGAAGTATTCCCAATTGTATTATTTATGGCAATTTTCTGAATATTTTCGAGTTCAATTTCAAACATAAGTTTTCATATTAGTTTATCAACAAATTATCGCTAAATTCCCTTGTAATCAATAAATCATTTAGAAAGGTTAAAATATGTTTCATCAATTTCTCTATAGTTTACATATTATTGGAATGGCAGCAATCATTGCAACTGGACTCTATTTATTCATCAATAAAAATGGTTCAGATGTATTTCGTAAAAAATTGGCATTATACTTAATGTCTGCCGCTCATTTGCAACTATTGACCGGATTTATTTTATTTTTTCTTTTGTTTTCAGAAGTAAACCATATGAAAGTTGGAATAAAAATGTTGCTTGCAATTGAAGTAGCTATATTAGCAACAATATATCGTAAGAAAATTAGAAAGAATGAAAAAACAAATCCTCTATTTCTTATTATTATTCTCACTTCATCAATCGTAACGGCGTTGATTGCTTTTGTTATGTAAAATGGAAATTCTCATATTTGGGCGCAAAAATTAAAAATATTTTTTGACTACTTTTAGGATGATCATTTTACTTAGGAAAGTTCCAAAATGTTAAAAATCACGTTTATTTGCTTAAAATCGGCACTATTTGCAGGGTTTTAATAACGTCATCGTTTTGGCTTGATTTTTGATAATAGTTGAAAAGCCCAATGAAACAAGATTTATTTTATGAAGTATTGACACTCCCCTATGAATAGTATATATTTACACCAGTTCATTTGAGAGTTACTCTAACTAACATTTCCAAATCACTAACTATAGGAGTTCATATGGGAAAAGCAATGTCGAAATCGCAAATTGCAAGTCATTTTGCAGATAAGTTTGATCTTAAAAAGAAAGTTGTTGTAGAGTTTTTTGAAGAATTATGCAACGTTGCTTACAAAGAAGCACCAAATCAATTCACAATTCCAGGAATCGGAAAACTTGTTCTTGTTGATCGCAAAGCACGTGTTGGTCGTAATCCTGCAACCGGCGAAACGATTCAAATTCCTGCTAAAAAAGTTGTGAAATTTAAAGTAGCAAAAGCAGCAAAAGATGCAATTCTTGGTAAAAAATAATATTTGATTTTTGTTGATGTTTCCAACTCCATTCAGAAATGAATGGAGTTTTTATTTTAAAAGAATACAAAGCATTTTGGAATATTTTTGGAAGTCGAAATTCTTTTCGTTATTTTGATTAAAATTAAGCACTGTTATGAACAAAAAATTGATAATACTGACAGTTTTATTCACTATTCTTATTTCATCGTGTGGAAGAAAAAATTTTATGACAAAATCCGGCGTAAACATTGAAGTTATTACTGAAGGAAAAGGTGTAACCCCAAAAGAAGGTCAAATGGTTACTGTTCATTATACAGGTTGGTTAACTGATAGTACAAAATTTGACAGTTCAAGGGATCGCGGACAACCATTTACATATCAATTCGGTGTTGGTCAAGTAATTAAAGGATGGGATGATGGTGTGGCAACATTAAAAGTTGGTGGAAAAAGTAAATTTACAATTCCGTCTGAATTAGGTTATGGTACACGTGGTGCTGGCGGAATTATTCCACCAAATGCTACGTTAATCTTTGAAGTAGAACTATTAGGAATTCAATAATGCCTCAACCGCATTTAATGATTCATATTGTACCAGGCAAATGTGACTATTGTGGTTGTTGTGTTGGAGTTTGTCCTGAAGATGCAATTGAATTGATGGAATCAAAAATTGCTTTGATTGAAGACCGTTGCACTAATTGCAGAAAATGTGTTTGGGCTTGTCCTTGGGAAGTAATAGAATTCCATCGTGAAGGTGTCGATCATCTTCCGAAACAAACTCCTCAAATGATAAATGAAGCGGTAAAATTTTGATGAAAAATTTTGATTATGACATCATCGTAGTTGGTGCCGGTCCTGCAGGATCAACTGCTGCGCGTTATGCAGCGGTCGGCGGTGCAAAAGTGTTGATGCTTGAAAAAGATCGGGATGTTGGTTATCCGGTTCGCTGTGGTGAAGCGGTAAGTCACGAAGGCGTTGCACAATTTATCAAACCCGATCCGAAGTGGATCGCCTCATCGGTTTCAAAGTTTCGATTGATTGCTCCGAACGGAAGCAGTGTTGTGCCAAAACTTGATGGAGGCGGTTACGTTCTTGAACGAAGAATATTTGATTATGAACTGGCAAAGTTAGCGGCAAACGAAGGTGTAGAAGTGATCACGAAAGCGTATGTGTATGATCTGCTTCGTGAAGATGGAAAAATTGTTGGTGTGCAGACTCTCATTAAAGATAAAAAAGTTGATATCCGTTCAAAAATAGTTATTGCAGCTGATGGAGTTGAATCTCGCGTTGGTAAGTGGGCAGGAATAGATACAACATGCCACATTCGTGATATGGAAAGTTGTGCTCAGATGACACTCTCTGGAATCGAAGTCGATCCCGATGTTCTTGATTTTTATTTTGGCGACGAAGTTTCACCCGGTGGTTATCTTTGGGTATTTCCAAAAGGAAAAGATACTGCAAACGTCGGTCTCGGACTTTCCGTTGAAGAAGCGAAGAAGAAATCTGCAATTAAATTCCTTCACGAATTTGTTAACAGGAAATTTCCCAAAGCGGCAATGCTGACGCATATTGCCGGAGGAGTTCCTTGTGCAAAAACTAATCCAGAAATTGTTAAAGAAAATGTAATCCTTGTGGGAGATGCCGCCCATCAAGTAAATCCCGTTTCTGGTGGCGGGATTATTTCCGGAATGATTGGCGGAATGCTTGGCGGACAAGTTGCGGCAGAAGCGATCGTCCGAGGAGAAGTGTCGCATCTTCGCGACTATGATAAGCGATGGCATAAACGCCTTGGCTGGAGGCATGATGTTTTCTATAATATTCGAAATGCTATTGGCAACTTTGACGATAAGACCTACAATAATATTTGTGACAGCGCCTTGAAACTTCCTGAGGATAAACGCACGCTTGGGGGAATTTTTCGTTCGGCATTATGGAATCAACCATCGATGATTCTTGATGTTGCAAAAGTCTTCATCTTATAATCATGAAAACATTATTTTTTATATCAATTGTTGTCGCTTCATTGTTTTTGTTGAATTGTGGTTCGGCCGGGCAACTCAAAAATTCAAAAAGAGATATTGTGGACATCCTTTCTATTGATTCAACATTTATGTTAGATATTCGTTATGCGACAGAAAATAATTTCACGAAAAAGAAGCTATATCCAATCGCAAAAGCAAAATTAAGAAGGGAAACAGCGGAAAGTCTCGCGTCAGTTCAAAAAGAATTACGGGTAAAAAATTTGAGACTAAAGATCTACGATGGATATCGTCCTCTTGCGATACAATGGAAATTATGGGAAATAGTACCGAACGAGGATTTTGTTGCAAACCCTAAGAAAGGATCGAAACATAATCGCGGTGCCGCGGTTGACCTGACAATTATTGATTCATTAGGGAATGAATTAGAGATGCCGACAGGATATGATGATTTTACTGAGAAGGCATCTCAAGAATATATGAATCTTTCTGAGAATGCTTTAATGAATAGATCGCTTTTAAAAGATATAATGACCCGCCATGGATTTCTACCGATTAAGAGTGAATGGTGGCATTATGATTTTCGAGGTTGGGAACAATTTGACATCATGGATGAACCGCTTTGAAGCCAGCCGCGCGTCAGCCGATCAAAAAAATTCTTTTTATTCGTACTGATCGTATCGGCGATGTTGTGCTGTCACTGCCGATGCTTCCGCTCCTAAAAAAGAAATTTCCAAACGCCTCCATCTCTGTCATGGTTCGTTCATACACAAAAGAACTTGTTGAAACACATTCTGATGTAGCCGAGGTGATGTTGTGGGATGAGAATAAAAGTTTTCTTGGATATGTAAAAATATTAAAGGAAAAACATTTTGATCTTGTCATTTTGCCGTATCCGCGGTTCAATCTTGCATTAATTACATTCTTATCTGGGATTCGGATTCGAGTTGGGACCGGTTATCGGTGGTATTCATTTTTATTCAATAAGAAAATATATGAGCACCGTAAAGATGCAAAGAGACATGAAGTTGAATACAATCTTAATCTTTTAAAAACGATGGGGATTGAATTAAATGGAGTGCCTCAATTCGAATTTACGATTAATGATGAAGCAAATAAGAAAATTAAAGATATTTTGAGTTCAGATGACATAGATTCAACAACAAGATTTGCAGTTCTTCACGCAGGAAGCGGCGGTTCAGCAAGAGATTGGAAGATCGAAAAATTTGCTGAACTCGGTGATTTTTTACAAATGGTAGAAGGGCTTCGAGTTGTGCTGACGGGTGGAAAAAATGAGACGCAACTTATAGCTTTGCTTGAATCCAAAATGAAAACCAAACCTCTCAATTATACGGGAAAGTTTTCACTTCAAGAATTGGGTGCGTTATTCCAAAAGGCGAGTGTGTTCGTGTCAAATTCAACCGGACCGCTTCACATTGCATCGATCCTTGGAACGCCAGTCGTCGGTTTTTATCCTCCGATCATCCAATGCAGTCCAATGCGATGGGGACCATATACAACGAAGAAAAAAATATTTACCGGGGATAATCAAAAATGTGAATTGTGCAAAGGCGGGGTTTGTCAATCAAACATTTGTATGGATCAAATCACCGTTGGGCAAGTTGTTATGGGAATTAAAGAGTTGATAAATGAAAAAAAATAGTATCGTAATATTCTATTGTTTGTTATGTTGTATTGCACAGATCTCATTTCCGCAAAAAGCTGAGAATCAAAAAGCCTTTGTCGTTGGCGAAAAATTATTGTTCGATGTGAATTTTGGAATTATCACAGCGGGATATGCGGAAATGTCTATTCCCCAATACGATACAGTTCTTGGAAATAAGACATATAAAGTTCAATTCAATGTGCGTTCGACCCCGACATTTGATTTCTTCTTTGAAGTGCGAGACCGCTATGAAACATATCTCGATGCTGAAGGAATTTTTCCGTGGCGGTTTGAGCAGCACATAAAAGAAGGAAAATTCAAAAAAGATTACAGCGCAATATTTGATCAAAAAAACCACCTAGCGAAAACTGATGAAGGTGATTTTGCAATTACCCCTTTCGTTCATGATATTATGTCAGCATTTTATTATGCGCGAACGATTGATTATGCCAAATTCAAAATTGGACAACGTGTGCCGTTACAGAATTTTTATAAAGGAAAAGTCAATTCGTTGGAGATAAAATACCTGGGGAAACAAAAGATTACAGTTGATGCTGGAACATTTAATTGTATCATTGTAGAGCCAATGGTAAAAGAGGGAGGATTGTTCAAAAGTGAAGGGCGAATACTGATATGGCTATCTGACGATGAACTGAAGATTCCAGTAAAAGTAAATACAAAAGTCATTATTGGATCTATTGATGCAGAGTTGAAAGAATATTCAGGCCTTAACGGATCCTTGAAATCGAAAATTGAATGAGCGAAGAAATAATTCAAAATGATTCTGAGATTTTTCAATCTCAAGGGACAAAATACAAACCGGCATCATTTGCTTTCTTTGCACTGCTCATTCTTTTTGTGCTCTATCAATTGGTGGGTGGCGGGCTTACGCTGTTGATTATTGGCAAAGAGATCAATGCAAACAATGTAATGATTGCACGAATTGCTACAATGCTTTCGCAGATTATTTTTCTTTTGATACCAACGATTTTGCTTGCGAAGCGTCAGCACGGAAAGATCTCAGAAGCATTCCGATGGAGAATACCAACATTTCGAGAAACATTTCTTGCGGCAATAGGAATGATTGCATTGATGCAGATTGGTGAAATGTATCTATTCTTTCAAAGTAAGATTCCGTTACCGCATCAGCTTGTGCCATATATAGAAGCGATGAAGAGAGCGATCGAAGAAGCATACAAAATCCTGATCGTTGCTCATTCGATTCCAGAAATGTTGTTTGTTGTGATTGTTGCGGCAGTCACGCCAGCACTTTGCGAAGAGTTGATGTTTCGAGGATTGATCCAGAAAAATTTTTCAATTGCATACGGAAATCAAAAAGGATTTATCGTTGCCGGGACGATCTTTGCACTATATCATCTCAATCCATTTTGGCTCGTTCCGTTGATTGCGCTTGGTGTGTATTTTAGTTTTCTACAATATCGTTCACAGACATTGATTCTTCCAATCGTAGCTCATCTTATCAATAATGCATCAGCAACCGTTGGAGTTTATTTTTATGGAGCATCTGACACGACAACGCCGACGATGTTTATGGGAGAACAATACGAACCTTCAAACGCTACGGTATTTGGAACAACGGTGCTTTTCTCAATAATTTTTTCTCTCATTATTGTTCAGTACATTAAAGCAACGGAAAATGTTCATTCAAAAACCTCACATTGATGAATCAAATAATTAATTCTGAACATGCTGGTGATGTTTCTAATTCGGAACCCCCCAAAGGATTTATTTATTTATTATCCACGCCAACAATTTTTGCAATGGATTTGATCGGAAAAAATTTACAGATGAACGGCATTGAAATTCAATGGAATTATCCTGATATAATCAACGCTGAAAATGAACCGGCAATTTTATTTGTAAAATTAGAACAACAAGCACAAACGCTCTCAATCCTTGCTTCACTAGATCTATTAGATTTTACAATCAACCATGGCAAATAAATTTATAAACCTTGCACCAAGAGTTGGTGTAGCTCTTGTAGCCATACCATGCATTCTGTTTGTCTGCTACAAAGGCGGATTACTTTTCTTATTATTTGTTTTGGCAATCGGTATTCTCGCATTGTTAGAATTCTTTACTCTTGCAAAAGCAAAAGGTGGAAATCCTCAGACTGCTGTTGCAATCATTGGTCTAACAGCGTTACATCTTTCTTTCTTTCATGAACAGATACAAAATTTTATTGTGCCGTTATTCATTAATAGCGGTGGGATCTCTCTCTTAATGAAACTGCAACTATTTTTAACTGCGCTCTTTCTTTTTCTTACATTGGTAATGCTGGTGGAATTATTTCGCAACAAAGGATCTGTTTTTTTGAATGCAGGTTTCACCATCTTTGGAGTGATGTATGTTGGAATATTTCTGGCATCATTAACCGGAATTCGAGAATTGTTTGGCGCTGAATTCCCATATCATCTTGCAATACAATTCTTCCCGCAGTCTTCATCGTTAAGCGATGCAACAATACATTCAACAACGTACGCTTGGGGTGGAATAACCATCATTGCCATTCTTGTTTCTATTTGGATGTGCGATACGATGGCATATTTTGGCGGACTTTCTATGGGGAAACATAAATTATTTCCAAGAGTGAGCCCAAATAAAAGTTGGGAAGGTGCTGTGTGGGGATTTTTTGGTGCATTGATAACCATGATTCTATTCCAACACTATTTTCTTCCCTATCTCAAATTACATCAAGCAATTATTATTGGAGTTATGATTGGAGTGTTCGGACAGATCGGTGATTTGATCGAATCATTATTGAAGCGTGATGCGGGTGTGAAAGATTCTTCCAGTCTTATTCCCGGTCATGGCGGAGTGTTTGATCGTTTCGATAGTTTAATTTTTGTTTCGCCAATGTTATATTTGTATATAGACTTTGTAGTGCTGTCTTAATGAATACTAAACAACAAAAAATAAATATCATCACCCTTGGGTGTGCAAAGAATACAGTTGATTCTGAAATGCTGTATAGTCAATTGCTCAGTAATGATTTTATATTGACGGATTCGATTGCTGATGCTGATATTGCGATTGTGAATACATGCGGATTCATTGATGCGGCAAAACGTCAATCCGTTGATACGATTCTTTCGGCAGTAGAACGTAAAACGTCAGGCAAATTAGAAAAAGTATTTGTCATGGGATGTTTGGTAGAACGATATCAGAAAGATCTCCAAAAAGAAATCCCTGAGATCGATAATTTTTTTGGAACGAACGATCTGCCAAAGATACTTGAAGCACTTGGGGGGAAATATAAATATGAACTGCTTGGCGAACGGACTGTTTCCACTCCAAAATATTTTTCGTATTTGAAAATCTCTGAGGGTTGCGATAATCCTTGTTCATTCTGTGCTATCCCAATTATGCGCGGGAAACATAAGACGAAACCTGTTGAACAAGTGATGGATGAAACGATGCGGCTTGTGGCAAAAGGGGTAAAGGAATTGATCGTTATCGGACAAGATACGACGTTTTACGGTTTGGATATCTATGGTGAACGAAAACTTGCATCATTACTAACATCACTTGCATCAATAAAAGAATTGGAATGGATTCGATTGATGTATGCATATCCGGCTAAGTTTCCTCTCGATATTTTACAATCGTTCAGTGACAATCCAAAGATCTGTCGCTATCTTGATATGCCGATCCAACATGCAGCAGACAATGTTCTGAAATCGATGCGGAGAGGGATCACACGAAAGACAACCGAAAATTTGATCTCAACAATTAGAACATCGGTTCCCGATATTTCACTGCGGACAACACTCATTGTCGGTTATCCCAATGAGACTGAAGCAGATGTTGAAGAGCTTGTTCAATTCATTAAGGATGTAAAATTCGACAGACTTGGGGTTTTTACATATTCTCAAGAAGACGATACCACGGCATATGGATTTGGTGATCCAATTCCAGAAGAAGAAAAAGAACGCCGCAAAGAACATGTGATGGAAGTTCAGCGAGCGATATCGCTTGAACAGAATGAACTGCGGATCGGTAAAACAACCCGTGCAGTGATCGAACGAATTGAAGATGGAAATTTTGTCGGACGTACGGAATGGGATGCACCGGAAATTGACAATGAAATTTTTGTTCCGAAAACAAAAGATGTGAGCATTGGAGATTTTGTGAACGTTACGATCAATGATGCGACTGAATATGATTTATACGGTGAAATATTTTCGGGAAGGTGATTATGAGACTATTCATATTTTGCATCCTAATCTCATCGGGTTTGTTTGCACAAGTTGAAGCGCGTAAACCGCTGCCGATGCTTGGGGCTCCTGAATTTTTCGTGGATGCTCTAAGCTTTTCAACCGGTGATTCACTGACGTCGCGTATCGATGTGTATGTACAGATCCCATATGATGTTCTTCAATTTATAAAAGTGAACGATCAATATGTTTCACGATACGAAATTACATTGAACTTTTTGAACGATAAAAATTCATCGGTTTCCGAAAAGATCTGGACAGAAGAAGTGAAAGTTCCATTATTTGAATATACCGGATCCAAAAAAGCATTTAGTCTTACTCAGCGATCAACTGAAATATCTCCTGGTCTCTATTCGTTAAAGGTGCAATTGCGTGATAATGAATCCAAAAAAATTATTTCCGTAGTCAAGAAAACCATAGTTGATAATTACTCCAAATCTTCACTTGCTCTGAGTGATGTTATGCTTGTTAGTCGCATTTCTGCAGAAGGTGAACGAAAAAAGCTAGTTCCGAATATTTCAGGAAATATCGGAGAAAATAATAGCGTATTCTCAATATTCTTTGAGGTGTATTCACTAAATCCCGCAGATTCTCTTGAGTTCCGATATGTTATAACCGATACCAAAGGAAAACAATTACTCAACAAGAGTCAGCCTTACAAAATGCACGGTAATCGTGGTCAAATCATTACCCGCTTTGATAGTTCACAATATTCAACAGGAGCTTACTCTGTAAACATTGAAGCTCGTTCAATGAGTGCTGCAGCCGATGAACCGTTTGTGACGAAAGAAAGACCATTTTTTGTCCGATGGGGAGATCTGCCAATCAGCATTTCAGATCTAGATCTTGCGATCAGACAAATGCGGTATATAGCAAAAGATGCAGAGTATGATATGATCTCCGAATCGAAAACGGATGAAGAGAAAAGAAAATTATTCGATGAATTTTGGAAGAAACGAGATCCAAATGTTAGCACTTCCCGAAATGAATTTATGGAAGAGTACTACAGTCGTGTGGAATATGCGAACAAACATTTTTCACATTATCAGCCGGGATGGAAAACTGATATGGGAATGGTGTTCATTTTTTTTGGATCGCCGAGCAATGTGGAACGTCATCCGTTTGATATTGATACAAAACCATATGAGATTTGGTCCTATTATGATTATAACCGGAGCATTGTTTTTATTGACGAAACAGGTTTTGGAGATTATCGATTATTGACACCGATTTGGGATCTTATTCAGCGATTAAAAATTTATTGATCATCGTTCCGCATTGACGGAACAAAAAATGATATTCAAAATTCAAATATGGAAACGAAAGCCAATCATCCTAAGCGGTTGGCTTTTTTTATTTGCATTGGTTGGACACGCACAGCCTAAAATAGTATCACTTGAATTCTTCGGAAATACATTCTTCTCTCAACGCGAATTGCAGGAAAAGCTTCCTATAAAAGTCGGTTCAACATTCTTTCGGATCGAACAATCAAATATCGCCATAGTAGATCTCTATCGTTCGGAAGGATTTTACTTATTTACGATCGATTCTTCAAAAAGTATTTATAATGATGATTCTTCTTCTGTGCAATTATTTTTTTTCCTCAATGAAAAAATTCGAACAACTATTTTTGAGCTTAATGTCATTGGGAACATGGTAATTCCTACAACCGAACTCCATTCTCATTTTGAGACGAAAGTTGGAACGCCATTGAACTCGCAGTTACTTGAATCTGATATTCAATCAATTCTTCAATTATATTCACATCGTGGATTTCCGTTCACTAAGGTCAGCAGCGACAGTATTCATGTCGATTCGGGGGATAGTTCTAAACTTATAGTGAAATTGATCATTGACGAAGGAGGGGCTGTCTATCTTGACGAGATTCAAACTCAAGGGAATTCAATAACGTTAGCGCAGGTTATTGTTCGCGAAGCACGAGTGAACAAGGGTGAATTGTTCGATCAAGAAAAGATCATTCGAATTCAACGTCGTCTTGAACGTATGCAGCTATTTGCTTCTGTTGCTGAACCGCAGTTGTACATCGTTCCACAGACAACGAGTGATTCTCTTCACGGAGGTTTAGTGATCTCGGTGCATGAAGGAAATACCAATGCGTTCGATGGAATTCTCGGATATGTTCCTTCGACAATTCCGAATATCGATGGATATTTTACCGGAAATGTATTTGTCGCCATGAGAAATCTTTTCGGCACCGGAAGAAAAGCACTGATTCGATGGCAACGGGAAACGGAAACGGTTCAAGAAATAGAATTACAGTACCGCGAACCGTGGCTTTTTGGGATTCCGTTGAATCTTGGAGGAACTTTTTATCAACGTAAGCAAGATTCTTCGTATGTAAAGACAAAATTAGAACTGCGTGGTGATTTTGTGATGACGGAAGAATTATCTGTTGCGGGGAGCATTACTTCTGAATCAGTGTATCCGTCTGCTGACCTTCAGCAATTATCGGTGTTTGAAAGTAACGCGGTATTTTTCGGTGCCGAAATACTTTATGATACTCGTGATAATATACGTAATCCAACAAGTGGTGTTCGATACTCTACGACTGTTCAGCAAGGAAGGAAATCTATTTCTGGACCAGGAAAATATTTGTATCTTGCCACAGAGAAAAACTTTTCAATTCAACGGTACACTGTAGATGCCGAAGTCTTTGTTTCCACTTTTGCTCGTCAGGTGATTATGATCGGTGTTCACGGAAAACAAATCAGTTCTACGCGATTGGAATTAAGCGATCTCTTCCAGTTTGGCGGAACAACTACGCTACGAGGGTATCGAGAGAATCAGTTTTTTGCGTCACAGCTTGCATTTGTCAATGGTGAATATCGATTTCTAACCGGCAGAGCATCATCATTATTTGGATTTGTAGACGGCGGATATTTTTCCCGCCCATCAGATGCACTAAAAGGAATTGTACGGCAAGAAAAGAGTTTATATGGATTCGGTGTTGGTGCTAGAATTGAAACTGGATTAGGAATTATGAATATTAGTTATGCGCTTGGCCAGGGAGATAGTTTCAGCAACGGTAAAATTCACGTAGGAATTATAAACGAGTTCTGATGAAACACTATATAACATTAGTTCGTCCAATAAATTATTTTATCACATTAGTCTCTATTTTTGTCTCGTGCTTACTTGCGGGCGGAACTCAAGAACAAATGCTTCTGATGATCTTTGCGTCAATTGGAGGAGCTATGATTGGAAGCGGCGGTATGGTGATCAATGATATTTTGGATATTGAAATCGATCGTATCAACAAACCGGAGCGCCCATTGCCGAGCGGCGCAATTGCTCGGTATGATGCGTTGATGTTTTATGCTATTCTCACAGGCTTTGGTCTGATCATGAGTGCTTACACAACACGCGCTGCATTTATCATCGCATTCTTTGCGGTCCCTTTAATTGTTCTCTACAGTAAAGTTCTTAAAGGAACACCGCTCTTGGGGAATATCACTGTTGGCGGGCTTACCGGACTGGCATTTATTTTCGGGGGCGCAACAGTCGGAAATATTCGACAGTCATTGATGCCCGCACTGTTTGCATTCCTTATCAACGTTGGAAGAGAAATAGTGAAAGATATGGAAGATGTTGAGGGGGATTCTAAGAACAATGCTCACACGCTTCCAGTGAAATATGGAATGAAGAATGCCGGAATTATCGCAACAACATTTTTGATCTTTGTCATAGGTTCAACATTTATTCCGTTCATTTATGGATTATATGGAGTGAAATATCTCATTGCCGTTAACCTGGGTGTGAATATCGTTCTTGTGTATGTGATTATTTCATTATGGAAAGATCAATCAGTGAAAAATTTGAATCGCATTTCTATTATCCTAAAATGGGATATGCTTGTTGGATTGATTGCGATCTATTTGGGTTGAACGAAATGTTAGAATATGAACAAAAATATTGGGATTTAGGAATTCTACACATAGCCGGAATTGATGAAGCGGGAAGAGGTCCGTTAGCTGGTCCGGTAGTTGCTTCTGCCGTGATTTTTCCGCAGGGTGTTCTGATCGATGGAGTAAATGACTCCAAAAAATTGACAGAGAAAAAGCGAGAAGAATTGTTCCATTTTATCTATGAAAAAGCACTCGCTGTCGGAATTGGCATAGTCAGTCATGATGTGATCGACAAGATCAATATTTTGCAGGCATCATTTCTTGCAATGAACAAAGCGTTGGCACTTCTTAAAATAAAACCACAGCAGTTACTTGTCGATGGAAATTTCTTTCGTCACGAAACTTATCCGGTAGAAAATATCATCAAAGGAGATTCACTTTCGCATTCCATTGCAGCGGCTTCTATCATAGCAAAAGTGACGAGAGATGCACTGATGGTTGAGCTTCATGAACAATATCCTCAATACGGATTTGCAAAGCATAAAGGATACGGAACAAAAGCGCATATAGATGCGATCCGTCAGCATGGATATTCGCCGATTCATCGTCGTTCATTTCATGTAGATAAATTAGAATCCAAAACAAATGAATAATTCTTATGAATAAAAGCCAACGGAAAACAGGGAAAATTGGCGAAGAAGTTGCAATGAATTATTTGAAACAGAACGGTTATGAAATTCTTGAACGGAATTATTATTACAATCATGGTGAGATTGATATTGTTGCTAAAGAAGGAAATGCATTGGTGTTTGTTGAAGTAAAATCGCGTCGATCAACAAAATATGGTGAACCGGAAGAATCTGTAACGCCAAACAAACAAAAATTGTTACGTCGAACTGCAGAAGGATATGTATTGGAAAAGAATATCGGTGAGATGGATTGCCGATTTGATGTAGTTTCTGTAATGATGAAAAACGACAAAGAAGAGTGTAAGATATTGAAAGACTGTTTTTGATTATTAAATATCGTAATTTGGAAAGTATTTTTAGGAGAAAATCAACATCGAAAAAAAATTAACTCTTAAAGATGTCGATGCGTTGTCACTTCTTGGATATAATGATTCGCATCTGCATCTGATCGAACAACGGTTTGATGCATCGATCACTGCGCGCGGCAGCAATATTACTCTGCGCGGTGACGATGAGGAATTACAGCAACTCGAACGCGTCTTCAATGAACTTCAATTTTTGCTTTCTAAGAATGGTTCGCTCACAGCTAATGACGTGAATACCGTCCTGGATCTTGTGGTGGATATTTCAACGCCGAAATTCAGCGCGACGAAACTAAAAGAAAGTGATGTTGCAATCCTTTTTACAAAAAATTCCATCATCAAAGCAAAAACTCCAAACCAGCGAGTTTACTTAGACAAAGCACAGCGGAATGACATTATCTTTGCAATTGGTCCTGCAGGAACAGGAAAGACATATCTTGCCGTTGCGATGGCAGTTGCAAGTTTGAAGAATAATGAAGTGAGCAAGATCGTTCTTGCGCGTCCGGCGGTGGAAGCAGGCGAGTCACTGGGATTTTTACCGGGTGACATGGCGCAAAAGATCGATCCGTATCTTCGTCCATTATATGATGCGCTAGATGATATGCTACCGAGCGAAAAATTAAAATTGTATTTGGAGCGTCGCATTATTGAGATCGTTCCTCTGGCGTATATGCGCGGACGAACGCTGCACAATGCATTCGTTATTCTTGATGAAGCACAGAACGCAACCGCGATGCAGATGAAAATGTTCCTTACGCGTCTTGGCAATAATTCCAAAGCAATCATCACCGGAGATGTAACGCAGATCGATTTGCCGGCAAATGCAACTTCCGGACTTGTTCAGATTCAAGAAGTACTGAAGAAGATCGAAGGAATTGATTTTGTCTATTTCGATAAGACCGATGTTGTTCGTCACCGACTTGTGCGAGAGATTATTGATGCGTACGAAAAGTTTGGAGAGAAGGAAATTGGGAAAGGGAAATAGTAATTATTTCTTCTTTGCCTCATTCCATAACGCATCCATCTCTTCCAAACTTGTTTGATGAATATCTTTTCCTTGCTCTATTAATTTCTTTTCAATGAATTGAAATCGCGAGGTAAATTTTTCAATAGTTGAATGCAATGATTCTTCCGGATTCACATTTATAAATCGGGCGTAATTGACAAGAGAGAACAAGACATCGCCGAACTCCTCGTGTGTATGGGCTTTATTCCCTGATGCGATTGCAGATTGCAACTCGGAAAGTTCCTCTTCAACTTTCTTCCAGACATCTTCTTTTTCTTTCCACTCAAATCCGACCTTTGCCGCTTTCTTTTGAACTTTTTCTGCTTTCATTAGAGCAGGATAATGATTAGGAATCCCATCTAACACAGATGTTCTTCCCTCACTCATTTTTATTTTATCCCACAATGCGATTTGTTCGGCACCGCTATTTATTACAGCATCACCATAAATGTGTGGATGGCGACGGATCAATTTTTCATTAATTGCAGAAAATACCTCTTCAATCGTAAATTTCTTTTCTTCTTCAGCAATAATTGAATGAAACGCCACCTGTAATGCAACATCTCCCAGTTCACCTTTAAGATCATCAAAGTTCTTACGGTCAATAGCATCCAGTGCTTCGTATGCTTCTTCGATGAAATGTTTTTTCAAAGATTCGTGGGTCTGTTCTTTATCCCATGGGCATTCTTTTCGCAGCCGCCTCATGATTGTGATGAATTCGTCAAATTCTACCATGCATATTTCCTTTACCAATTAAATGGCATTTAAGCAATACTAAACCGTTTATTTAAGATTTGTGAGAGATAAAAATATTAGCTTTTCCGAAAACCCTTTTGTAATTTTCCATCAATAACCACCGACTCGAATGAAAAAAATACTTCTTATACTGCTTGCCCTGGTAATTTCTGTATTGATATTCATGAATATCATCTCGCATAAACAACATGTCGATCTTCTTGTTATCAACGCAGTGATCTATACTGTCGATGATGAAAACTCAAAAGCAGAAGCGATGGCAATTCGTGGAAGCAGAATTGTTGCAATCGGCTCTACACAAGATATACAAAATCTATATACTTCACAAAATGTCATCGATGCACGTGGGAAGACAATCGTTCCCGGCTTGATCGATTCACATGCGCACGTTATGGGGTTAGGTCAGAGTATAACTGAATTGAATCTGTATGGAACTACTTCGTCAAAACAGATCGCTGAGATGATCGCTCAACGTGTGAGCAGTTCAAAACCTGGAGAATGGATACGCGGACGAGGATGGGATCAGAATGATTGGGAAAGTAGTGCTTTGGGAAAGCCATTTCCTACTGCAGCCATGCTTGATAAAGTTTCTTCTAATAATCCGGTGATCTTATCACGTATAGATGGTCATGCTATTTGGGTAAATTCCAAAGCAATGGAGTTGGCAAAAAACAAAACTGATTTTAAAATCGAAATCGACGGCGGTAAAATTTTACGTGATAGAATGGGAAATGCTACAGGAATATTCGTTGATAACGCAGAAGCGGTGATTCGAACTGTTGTGCCGGAATATACCAAAGAAGAAAAGATTGAGATGTACAATCGTGCATTCAGTGAATGTTTGAAATACGGAATCACCAGCGTTCACGATATGGGGATTGATGAAAAAGATTATACGATCTATCGTGAGTTGTTGGATAAACAAGAATTGCCTTTGCGCATTTATGCGCAGGTTAGCGGCAATGGAAAATTGTGGAAACAAATGATTGCCTCCGGTCCTTATATGGATCACATCAGCAAGTTTCTCTCAGTTCGATCAATTAAATTGTATATGGATGGCGCACTTGGATCGCGCGGTGCCGCATTGATTGAACCATACAGTGACGAACCCGAAAGCCGCGGATTGATAACTTTTTCTCCTGATTCAGTTCGCATTATCACCGAGCAGGCATTGAAAAATGGTTTTCAAGTATGCGTGCATGCCATTGGCGATAAAGCAAATAGAATTGTTCTGGATGAGTTTGAAAACGCATCAAAAAATTATCCAGAACAAGCACGGAATGCGCGGTTGAGAATTGAACATGCTCAAGTAATTGCACTTGAAGATATTCCGCGATATAAAAAATTATATGTTATTCCAAGTATGCAGCCAACTCATGCAACATCTGATATGTATTGGGCGCAGGCGCGTCTTGGTCCCGAGAGAATCTTAGGTGCTTATGCTTGGAGATCATTGATCAGTGACGGAAATATCATTCCGGCGGGGTCAGACTTCCCGGTTGAACTGCCAAATCCGTTGTTAGGGTTCTATGCAGCAATTACACGTCAGGATAAGGAAGGAATTCCTAAGGATGCTATGGATGTAGCAGCGAGATTTCAACTTTCTGCAGAAGGAATTAGAGATTCCACATATTTTAATGGTGGTTGGTATGTTGAACAACGAATGACGAGAGATGAAGCATTACGGTCGTTTACTAAATGGGGAGCATACGCAGAGTTTATGGAAAATGAAAAAGGGAGTTTAGAAGAAGGTATGCTGGCAGATTTTGTTATTGTATCAAAAGATATTATGACCGTTGCCGTTAAAGAGATATTGACAACAGAAGTTGAAATGACCGTTGTAGGCGGAAAAATCCGTTATCAAAAAAACTGAACACACTATCTTATCCATCCTATCCATTCGGAGAAAATTTTCGTTTAGGAGGTAATTATGTACGAGAAATTATTATCAGAAACTGAAAAGTTCATTGAGTCACAAAAACAGAAAGAAATACCGATCCTTGATGTTTGGGGCGCGATGGCAGATCGTGCTGAAGAATTGAAGTTTGTGATGCCGGAAAATCTTGGCGATTTCGAATTCCTTTTGGAAGCAGATAAACGCTTTATTTTTATCAAGCCAAAACAGGATGAAGAGATTGGAGAGGTAGATCTAGGTGAAGAAGAAGGCGAATATGAAGTGGGGGAGGATTTTTTTGAGGTAGAGAAAATGGAAAAATTGGGATTCAATCAAGATCAAATTATCAGTCTAAAGAAATACGAGAAGAAGAAATCCTTTGACGATGACGATGATGTTTCTTCAAAAACACCAAGGCTGAATGCTGGCGGATCAAAATCGTCTGTAACAAAATCAAAAAAGAAAAAAATCGTCGCCACAAAAAAATCATTTGCGTCAATAAAGAAAAAATCCACAAAATTAAAATCCGTTAAACCAAAAAAGAGAAAGAAGTAATTTTTGGGATCATCGATCACTGAAAAGAAAATCTGGACGATTCTCGATCTTATAACATGGGGAACGGAATATCTAACCGAAAAAATCATCTCTGATGCGCGACTCAATGTTGAATTGATGCTTGCGCACGTACTTCGATTCAATCGTATTCAACTCTATACAAATTTCGACAGACCTCTTTCAGACGACGAGCTTGCGCAATTCAAACTATTATTGAAACGGCGTTTGACCCACGAGCCAATACAATATATTCTTGGTGACACAGAATTTATGGGTTTGAAATTTGCTGTTGATAAACGAGTTCTCATTCCTCGTGCCGATACGGAAATACTAGTGGAGACAGTCATTGAAAAGATCAACGTTGATTTCGCAGGGGAAGAAGTAATAAACATTTTGGAGATTGGAACAGGAAGCGGTTGTATTGCGATAAGTCTCGCAAAGATGCTCCCTAACGCTTCGATTGTTTCGATTGACCAAAGTGATGAAGCATTGCAAATTGCATCGGCAAATGCGGCAGCAAACAATGTCACGGATAGAACAACATTCCTTACAAAAGATTTTCTAAGAGATAATGAGTTCTCTCAAAAATTCCATTGTATCATTTCTAATCCGCCATACATTTCAAACGAAGAATATTCTCTTCTAGATACTGAGGTTCGAGAGTTTGAACCGAAAATAGCTCTTGCAGATGGCAACGATGGATTGACTTTCTATCATTCCATTGCTAGTCGATGTAAAATTAATTTATTAAATAAAGGATTTATTGCAGTTGAACATGCCTATAACCAATCCGACAGTGTTCAAAATATATTCTCCAACAATAGCTGGAAAAATATCAAGTCAATAAAAGATTACGGCGGAAATTATCGCTGTGTCATCGCGGAACATTAATATGAGGGCAATTATTCAACGTGTTTCTTCAGCAAGTGTCAATATTGATGGAAGACTTCATAGTTCCATTGGTAGCGGATTATTGATCTTGCTCGGAATAAAATCCGGTGATGGAGAAGGAGAAGTTATGTATCTTGCTGAAAAATGTATCGGCCTTCGGATTTTTGAAGACAGAGATGAAAAAATGAACCTTTCAGTCAAGGATATCAATGGATCCATTCTTGTCGTTTCTCAATTCACGTTATATGGAGATACACGAAAAGGGAATCGGCCAAGTTTTATTGAAGCGGCCCCTCCTCAAATTGCCGAACCATTGTATGAAAAATTCGTTTCAGTTTTGCAAGATTCACTGGGTAAAGAAAAAATTGCTACTGGAGTCTTTCGTGAAATGATGGATGTTGCATTGGTGAATGATGGGCCGGTTACGGTTATTGTTGAGTCGAAGTAATTAATAAACTTAAAGCCAAGAATATACAATTTGCAGTAATGAGCAATTATTTATTTTTCACTTTACACTTTTGACTTTATATCTTTTCTTATGGCATTGTATTTCATCTTCTGGGACGGAGTCGGTTACGGAAAAAAAGATCCCAAAATAAATCCATTCTTCACGGCAAAGCTGCCGACATTTCATCATCTCTTTGCCGGGAATCTTCCATCATTGTCATTCAAACGATTTTCTTCTAACACAGTTTCTCTTTCTCCCGTAAGCACAACCCTGCGTATTCCAGGACTTCCACAGAGCGGAACTGGTCAAACAGCTATCATGACAGGAATGAATGCTTCAAAAATTGTCGGAAAACATTTCGGCCCTTATCCATATTCAACGCTTATTCCAATCATCAAAGAAAAAAATTTATTCATTCAACTTCAAAAAATGAACAAAACATTTTTCTTTGCGAACGGATATCCCAAACGATATTTTGATTATATCTTTGGTCCGAAAGGAAGAGTGCCAACAATCGCCTTATCCTATATCTCGGCTGGAAAATCTCTCAACACCCATGAGGAGGTAAAAAAACAAACAGCGATCTCCGCAGATATTGCCGGAACTCGATGGAGTGAACTTGGGCATCCTGACGTTGAACCTCTAAATCCATTTGACGCAGGAAAATTATTCTATCAAATGGGGAAAAATATTGATCTAAATTTCTTTGAATATTTTGTTACCGATCATGCCGGTCATTCACAGGATATGGTAATAGCGGTCGAAATGCTTGAGCGAATGGATGGATTTATCTCAGGTATTTTAGAGAAATTTGATTATGAAAAGGATATTATCCTGATGATAAGTGATCATGGAAATATTGAAGACCTTTCAGTAAAAACCCACACTAAAAATCCTGTTCCCTTAATTGTTATTGGAAAACAGCATTCCTATTTTTCTTCTCGGATAAAAAACCTTACTCATATCACTCCAGCAATTATTTCATATTTTGGTTTGCGATAAAACAATATGAAAAAGAGACCGGCTCTTGTAGGAGCAAGTTTTATTGTCTTTGGTATTCTTACTGCCCGATTTCTTTCGGTTGATTGGAAAATATTCTCTGCATTTGCAATATTATTTCTATTTCTCTCCTCTGTTGAATTGTTCTTGAATCGAGGATTGAAGGGAAGAGATAATTTTTATTCTTTTTCATTTCTTACGGCACTCTTCTTCACGTCCGCAACATTATATTCTGTCAACGATCAACTGCGCGATAATCACCACATTACACATTATCTCAACACAATTGATTCTCTGACGATTCATTGCAAAGTGATTGACGAACCTCGAGTAAATGACGGAAGGACAAAATTACTTGTCTCAATTATCTCATTGAGCAATGAGTTCGATTCGATAGAAGTTGATGGTAAAGCGTATGTCAGTATTATTGCAGATAAACGAAAGAAAGAAAAACCCAAAGATATTCAGTACGGTTCGTTCATTTCATTTAAAAGTATCATTCAATCACCAAGCGATGAAAAGAATCCTGGAGAATTCAGTTATCGACAATATCTGGCATTGAATAATATTTATGCAACAATATCTGTGTTCGGGTATTCCAATATCTCTGTTTCTGATTTACGGGACGGCAATATATTCTTTGAGTATCTCATTTTCCCGACAAAGAATTTTGTCGTAAAAACAATTCGCACCATGATGAACGGAGATGAAGCGAATTTTCTTATTGGCTTATTGCTTGGGGATAGAACAGATCTTTCCCAAGAAATCAAATCTGCATTTATGAACACAGGGACGATCCACGTGCTTGCTGTTTCAGGTTCACACGTTGTTCTCGTTGCCGAAATTATTTTTATTGTCGTAGGATTGTTTCGGTTTCCCCAAAAGCCAAAAATTCTTATTGCCATAGCAGTATTGATCTTTTATATGTATCTCACCGGGGCTACACCGTCAGTTGTTAGGGCAACGTTAATGATCATCATTTTCTATCTCGGGAAATTATTTCAAGAACGGACAGATATCTATAACGTCATGGGAGTATCTGCAATTATTATTTTATTGATCGAACCGAAACAACTATTTGATGTTGGATTCCAATTGTCGTTTTCAGCGGTCTTCTCAATCGTTTATTTCTATCCAAAATTGAATGCGCTTATACCGAAGATTCCAGAGCCGCTTGAAGAATTCAAAATTATGAAATGGCTCTGGCAATTATTTGCCGTTTCGCTTGCGGCACAAATTGGCACTCTGCCATTCACCGCATATTATTTTGGGAAAGTTTCTATCGTTTCTCTTTTTGCAAATCTTATTGTCGTGCCAATGGTTGGACTGATAGTAACGATTGGATTGAGTGGAGCGTTGCTTGGAATATTTTCAATGTGGATCACATCGTGTTTTAGCGAAGTAAACGATCTTCTTGCAATATTCACTTTAAACTTTGTGAAATGGGCAGAACAAGTTCCATTTGCAATAGTAAATACCGCGACATTTGGGTTACAAGAAACAATATTGTATTCGGTGTTGATCGGTTTTCTTTTTAATGCCGGGAATAGGATAATTCAAAAAAGATTCATTTTTGCAACTTTGGTCATTGGGAATATTCTGATATTTACTTCGTTCTTCCAAACAGATGAAAAAAATCTTCGAATTACTTTTTTAGATGTTGGTCAAGGGGATGGCGCCGTTATTCAATTTGCTTCAGGTGAAGTGTTCGTTGTTGATGCGGGTCCGAAAAGTAACGAGTTTGATGCAGGGGAAAAGACCGTTGCACCATTTTTACGGAAAAATGGAATCTCAACGATCGACGGGATCATAACTACTCATCCGCATGCAGATCACCTCGGCGGAGTTCCTTACTTGATGAAGTATTTTACTGTAAAACAAACAATAGATGCAGATCAATCAGCACAGACAAATTTATTCTACGAATACGATCTTCTTCGTAAGGACATAAATCATTTGACTGGAAAAGCAGGAATGATAATTCCTGTTGGAAATGCCCGGATGTATATTTTGCATCCAACAAAACAATTCATTGATTCTGATTCTTCCAACGGATATTCGGATTTAAACCAATCGTCAATTGTGTTCAAACTTCAATATGGAAACACTTCCTTTTTATTTACCGGTGATGCTGAAACTGAAGCAGAAGAACAGCTAGTAAATTCATTTCATGATTTTTTAGCTTCTGATGTATTGAAAGCCGGACATCACGGTTCATCGACAAGCAGTTCGGAACAATTTATTTCTTCCGTTAAGCCTCGGGAAGTTGTTGTTTCAGTGGCGAAATTCAATAAATTCCGTCACCCTTCAAAGAAAGTCATCGAGAGATTCAAATCATTCGGTGCTTCGGTATTTCGAACAGATGTTGAGGGAGCAATTATCATTGAATCAAATGGAATAACAGTGAATAAATTAAAATGGCGTAATTGATTCTTACGTGTTTCATCTTGTCCTCATCTTTCTTATTTTCTAGCAATCACATCATCAAAAATTATGGCAACAAAATATTTCAAAACTGATTCGGGGATTCCCATAAAAGAATTTTACTCTTCTTCTGACATAGAAGGTAAAATAGAAACTGGCGATCCTGGAAAATATCCTTTCACTCGTGGCGTACATCCAAGTATGTATCGATCCCGATTGTGGACAATGCGGCAGTATGCCGGTTTTGGAACTGCAAAACAATCAAATGAACGGTATAAATATTTATTGTCGCAAGGAACGACCGGACTTTCCGTAGCGTTCGATCTTCCTACCCAAATGGGTTACGATTCAGATCATACGATGAGTGAGGGAGAAGTTGGCAAAGTCGGAGTTGCTATTGATACGCTTGCAGATTTAGAAATACTGTTTGATGGTATTGAATTGCAAAAAATTACAACGTCAATGACTATTAATGCTACTGCTGCGATTCTGTTGTGTATGTACGTTTCTTTGGCAAAAAAACAAAACGCTGATATCAATAAGATTTCCGGTACAATTCAAAATGATATTTTGAAGGAATATATTGCGCGCGGAACACATATTTATCCTCCGCAACAATCAATGCGATTAGTAACCGATATTTTTTCTTGGTGCAGTGAGAACCTTCCGAGTTGGAATACGATCTCGATCAGTGGTTATCATATTCGTGAAGCAGGTTCAACGGCAGTTCAGGAACTTGCGTTCACACTCGCGAATGCAAAGGAGTATGTCCGAGCTGCAATGAATGCAGGATTGCCCGTAGATTCATTTGCACCGAGGTTGTCGTTCTTTTTCAATGCTCATAATAATCTCTTTGAAGAAGTTGCAAAGTTTCGTGCAGCACGCAGATTATGGGCTGTAATAATGAAAGAAGAATTTAAGGCTCAAAACCCGGATTCAATGAAACTTCGTTTCCATTCGCAAACAGCAGGTTCTTCATTAACCGCGCAGCAAATTGAAACTAATGTTCCTCGTGTAACGCTGCAAGCTCTTGCCGCTGTATTGGGAGGGACACAATCGCTGCATACCAATGCAAAAGATGAAGCACTTGCATTGCCAACGGAAGAATCGGTTCGATTAGCATTGCGAACACAACAGGTGATAGGATTTGAATCGGGAGTGACCGAAACTGTTGATCCTCTTGCAGGTTCATATTATATTGAATCGTTGACAAACGAGATCGAAGCACGCGTGAAAGAATATTTAATCACAATCGATTCTATGGGCGGATCGGTAAAAGCGATCGAACAAAATTATTTCCAAACAGAAATTGCAGAGAGTGC
>CAYHFN010000013.1:68920-75804 GCA_964355925.1 uncultured Chitinophagaceae bacterium | reverse complement strand
CCGATAATCATGCTCACAAGCCAGTAACCGGAATCGATGAGTGTCAATACAAATGATTTTCCTTGATATGAATTATTGACAAATACTACCATTGCAACAAATCCGAGCCAATTCCAAAAAGCAGCTTGTACAGCACCTTTCAAGTCTTTTACTTTGAATGCATGATGCACGAAACACTGCACATAGAATGTAATGAAGAATGCAACAACAGAACCGCCATAAACGAGTGCCAAATCCATTCCACTCATGCCCTTTGCCATTTCTTCTGTTACACCGGTGTACATCATCCAAGGTGCAGAAAATACATTATACCACACAGCACCAATAACCCACATTGCAATAGCTGCAGCCGCAACAGCAACGTAATTGATCTTAACATCCATAACTAACCTCCAGAAAATGTGAATGGAATTGTTTTTGAAACTGACGCGAAACTACACATTTGCATCACCAAAGACAATATCAAAGTGTAGTAAAAATTCAGATGTCGCAGGATTCAATAATATGTGCCCCCGAACGTTCCATGAACAATTCTTTCACGAGAGCTTGCGCAACGGATGAAGCTTGCACCGGTTTATATTTTTTTGGAATAAACGGAGTAAAGAATTGAGCGATCTTTTCACCAAGTCGAAATTCTTTCCTGTTACCCAATAATAATGATGGTCGGATGATGGTTGTTTGTTCGAACGAGAGATTTATGATCGCATTTTCTGTCTCACCCTTTATTCGATTGTAGAATACGGTTGAATGAGCATTTGCACCAAGGGCGCTCACTAAAAGAAAATGCTTTACTCCATTTTGCTTTCCAATCTGCGCTGCTGATAAAGGGTATTCATAATCGACAACACGAAACGCATCTTGTGAACCAGCCTGTTTGATTGTTGTGCCAAGTGCACAAAGCATGGCATCGACCGCAAAGAATGAGCTATGATTTTTCATCTCGTCAAACGGAGCAACAACAGAAGTGATCTTATTATCGGTCTGTGAAATTGGTGAACGTGAGAATACCCTTATCTCAGATATTCTTTTTTCAGCTAGCAACAATTGCAGACATTCATTGCCGACCAATCCGGTGGCGCCTAAAAGCAAGACCTTCATTATTTTGTCTCTTCCAATTTTTTCAGATCCATCGTGTTGAGAAGTGACTGAAGAATTAAAACATCCGCAAAACCATTTCCATTGGCATTCACAAGAAAACGATTTCCGACGACAAGTTGAATTGAACATGAGAGGGAATTTTCTCCAGAAGAAACTTTTTCTATTCCTTTATAATCTTTAAACTTAACAGATTTTTCGTAACCATTCTCCGTTTCATTTTCAAATTCCATTCCGCCGATCATTTGTAATGATGCAGACATTCCTTCACCCATACCGGCATAGTCTGCAATTTCGATCGTCGCTGTCCACGTACCATCAACTTCTACCGAATCTTGTTTTCCATCATCCATTGTTTGGAGTTCTTTTGATTTCTTTGGTGCAGTGAATTCAACCGAGGTATTGGACGAGGAAATACCCGATGAGGACATTGTTTGTCCCTTTGGTTTCTGGCGTGTAAATCCTTCCGGTGCTTTTGCCGGGAGCAACTCCTGCAACTTTTTGAAGTTAATGATTTTTAAAGGAGCAGTTTGGGTTGATGGTTGAGTCTGAGATTGTGCTGCAAGTTGTAAAGAACATAGTGCAATGGTAATTACGAGCAAGAAATATTTCATAAAATCTCCTTGATAATGTTGTGCAACCTACGCTTTCTGTCTAAAACATTCAAGGGATGCAGATGAAAAAACCTGCTTTATATTACAGAATGTTGAAATTACTATTGCCCATTATCGTTGCAAGAGATTATTCTCTTTCCTTTCTATCAATTTTTGACGAAATTCAATTAGTTTTAATTAAAACAACTATCAGAACCATAACGTATTAAAGATAATTGGAGAACGAATATGTCTATAATAATTGATGTTTGGGCGAGAGAGATTCTCGACTCACGCGGGAATCCTACGGTTGAAGCAGAAATTGAACTTGAAGATGGAACAATCGGGCGCGCAGCTGTTCCGAGCGGCGCTTCTACCGGAGAACACGAAGCAGTTGAATTACGAGACGAAGATAAGAATCGTTACCTTGGCAAAGGTGTACTGAAAGCAGTCGAAAATGTGAACGACATTATTGCAGAAGAATTGACCGGATTTGATGCAACGGATCAAGTTGGCATCGACCAGATGATGATTGAGTTAGATGGAACATCAACAAAATCAAAACTTGGAGCGAACGCGATCCTTGCTGTTTCGCTTGCAACCGCAAAAGCGGCAGCGAATTATTTTAATGTTCCGCTCTATCGTTACATTGGCGGAACCAACGCAAAAATCCTTCCCACACCGATGATGAACATCATCAATGGCGGACGACATGCCGATAACAATGTTGACTTCCAGGAATTTATGGTCGTTCCTGCAAACGCACCCACCTTTGCTGAAGCACTGCGCATGGGAACAGAAGTATTTCATTCTCTAAAAGGTGTACTGAAGAAAAAAGGATATAATACCGCTGTTGGCGACGAAGGGGGATTTGCTCCGAGTTTGAAATCCAACGAAGAAGCACTTGATGTTATTATGGAAGCGATCAAGAATGCAGGATACAAAGCGGGAGAAGATGTATTCATTGCACTCGATCCGGCAGCAAGTGAAATGTACCAGAAAGACGGTTCATATTTGTTTTATAAATCCACACAGGAAAAGTTCTCCGCAGAACAAATGGTTGCCTATTGGAAAAAGTGGGTGGACAATTATCCGATCATTTCGCTGGAAGATGGAATGGCAGAGAATGATTGGAAAGGCTGGAAACTTCTTACCGATACGATTGGAAAAAAAGTTCAACTCGTTGGCGATGATCTATTTGTAACCAATACAGAATTTTTGAGCAAAGGAATTTCCGAAGGTGTGGCAAATTCCATTCTTGTAAAAGTAAATCAGATTGGTACATTAACGGAAACACTTGATGCAATTGAAATGGCAAAACGTGCACATTATACTGCCATCATCAGCCATCGCTCAGGCGAAACGGAAGATGCTACTATTGCAGATATTGCTGTTGCAACAAATGCCGGTCAGATCAAAACAGGAAGCGCCAGCCGAACTGATAGAATTGCAAAATACAATCAGCTGTTGAGAATTGAAGAAGAGCTGGGGACGACTGCAATTTATGCAGGGTTAAGTGCGTTTAATATAAAGCAATAAATTTTTTTATTTCATGCAGACCTGCAAAGAAAAGATTAATTTCTTTGCGACTCTGCTGAGATCCTTTGTGGAAAGCGAAACAATAAAATGAAAATCTTCAAAAATATTTTTATTGTATTAGCACTCGGTTTAGTTGTTGATTCGTGCAAAGAAAATTCAACAGGAAATTCCGGTAGCAATATTTCAATGGATTATATTGCTACCAATAATTCTGTTTATTTTTATACTTCGTATATTATTGATTCACTTGGGCAAAAAATAAATTCTTATAAAGATACGATTCGAATTAATATTTATCCTGAAAACACCAAGATAGGAGCATATTCAAATTCATTAAGAATGGAATCCAGTAGTCATCCGGTGGATAGCAATGGGACTGCATTTGGTCCCTACCACGCTAAAAATTGGTATGCGCAATCGTTTGATACAGTGTATGCAATTGCGAATGCAGGAGTTCAAACATCATTTTTCTTAAAATCTGCTGGAATAAATATTAAGAATGCTGTCTTTGATTTTAATAATCCAATAAATGGATTTCCATTTCACCGTGTGCAAAATACAATAATGGATTCACTTCGTCTTTCGGACACCAAGTCTGTTGTGTATGCATTACCGTTTTCAATAAATAAAGAGTGGCAATGTTTTCCCGATGGATGGGTAATTTATCGAAAGAAAAAAGTAGAAAATATAGAATCTATTTCTACACCGGCAGGAACATTTAGTTGCTTTAAAATTCATACAAGTTTAACTTCGCGGGATTTTTTACCAGAAGATTTATGGTATGATTATGTTTCTCGCGAAGGATTAGTTCTACGAACAATGAAAATTGAGACTAATATTACGACTGCACAAAACCCCGACGGCGTGGGGAGAGCTACATATTACAGTCGTCTCGAACTTGTTTCAATAAAATAATTTTACATTTTACATCTTACATTTATCATTTAACTTTTCAAAATTATGGCACACATTAAATTCGGAACAGACGGCTGGCGCGGAGTGATCGCGGAAGATTTCACTTTTGCCGGCGTTCAAAAAGTTTCACTTGCAACCGGGCGCTATTTTGCGAAGCATAAACTAGCAAAGAATGGTATTGTTATTGGATACGATGCGCGTTTTTTATCGAAAGAATTTGCCCAATGCGCAGCGCAGGTGATCGCTTCCATCGGGGTGAAAGTGCTGTTGTCGGAAAAAATATCACCGACACAAATGGTTTCGCTTGGTGTGGTGAAGAAAAAAGCAGCGGGCGGAATTGTTATTACAGCTAGCCATAATCCTGCAAAATATAATGGATTCAAGATCAAAGGAGATTTTGGCGGACCGGCACATCCCGAAATGGTTGCCGACGTTGAAAAGGAACTTGCACCATTGCAGGATGTTGTTGAACTCCCTATCGAATTGAAACCATTTGATGAATTAGTAAAAAGTAAAACGATCCAGTATATAGATCTGACAAAGATCTATGTTGCCGATCTTGAAACAAAGATAGAATTCGATCTGATCAAAAGTGTGAAGATCAAAATTATGCACGATGCAATGCATGGTGCCGGAATGGGAATTCCCGAATTGTTCTTGCCAAAAATGGGAACAATCCGCAGTGATTATAATCCGTCGTTTGGAACAACAAATCCGGAACCAATGCCGCAAAATGTTGAAGAATTGAGCATGGAAGTTCGCTCAGGAAAATATCATTTTGGGTTTGCAACCGATGGCGATGCGGATCGCATCGGTGCAGTGGATGAAAAAGGAAATTTTGTTGATTCACACCGTATCTTTGCTATCCTATTAAAATATCTTATTGAACGAAAACATTACCGTGGAGCTGTGGCAAAATCGCTTTCGGTCAGTCAAATCATTGTAAAGATGTGTGACCATTATAATGTGCGTTTGTACGAAACACCGGTTGGTTTCAAATATCTCTGCCGAATGATGACCGAAAAAGACATTATCATTGCCGGTGAAGAAAGCGGTGGAATTGCTGTAAAAGGACATCTGCCGGAACGGGACGGAATCTTTATCGGATTTCTACTCGCCGAAGTAATGGCTGTTCGAAGAATGAAATTGAGCCAATTGGTAAAAGAATTGTTCGATGAATTCGGTGAACATCATTTTGGAAGGATCGATGCTCATCTCACCAACCAGCAAAAAGAAAAAGTGATGAAGTTTTATCTGTCAAAACCGAAAAAATTTGGATCATTCAAAACAATTAAATTTGATATGACCGATGGAGTTAAGGCATATACAAAAGACGGATGGATCCTCGTCAGAGCTTCGGGAACAGAGCCGTTGATACGCTTCTATGCTGAAGCCAGTTCTCCGAAAATAGTAATGCAAATGTTAAAAGCAGCAACATCAGTAAAATAATAACAATCGGCAGGCAAAACAACCTGCCGATTGTTATTTTAAAACATATCGTGAAAAATAATGTCATGCCCTCAACGAATCGAGTGTATGGACTGAATGTTCCACTTTTAGGATTCCCGCCAAAAAAAAGAATGACGATTGATTTTTTTATTTGACTTAATTTTTGTCGGTTAACATAACAAAGACAATTATGAAAATAGATAGAATAGAATTACGACATGTTAAACTGGAGTTGATCGCTCCGTTCGAAACATCAATGGGAATTGAAACACATGAAGAACATATTATTGTTCGTGTTGATGCGGAAGGAATCACCGGATGGGGAGAATCGGTAGCAGAAGGCACGCCATTTTATTCCTATGAAACCGTAGATACAGCGTTGCATATTTTGAAAGATTTTCTTGTCCCCGACATTCTCGGAAAACAGCTTTCATCCGTCGATCAGGCGATCGATCTGTGGGACCGCGTTCGCGGACATCGCATGGCAAAAGCAGGATTGGAGGCGGCATTATGGGATATGTTTGCGAAATCAAAGAATATCTCTCTTTCAACTGCACTTGGCGGAACACGAAAAAGAATTGATGTTGGTGTAAGCATCGGTCTCCAAACATCGCCTTCTGTTTTGGTTCAAAAAGTAGAAGGATATCTTCGCGAAGGATATCAGAGGATTAAAATTAAAATTGCGCCGGGAAGAGATGTTGAATTAGTGAAAGCGATCCGCAAAGCGTATCCTGATATTAGTCTTCAAGTAGATGCAAACTCCGCATATGAGCTGAGCGATATCGGAATTTTCAAACAGATGGAAGATGCAAAATTACTCCTGATCGAACAGCCGCTCGGTTATGACGATATCTACGAACATTCAAAGATGCAGCAGGAATTGAAGACACCGATCTGTCTTGATGAAAGCATTCATTCTCTTGCCGATACGAAAGCTGCGATCGAACTGGACAGCTGCCGCATCATCAATATCAAACCTGGACGTGTCGGCGGATTCACCGAATCAAAAAAGATCCATGATTATTGCGCGTCAAAGAATATACCGGTGTGGCATGGAGGAATGCTTGAATCGGGGATCGGACGCGCAGGAAACGTTGCGCTTGCGTCATTGAGTAATTTTACATTGCCCGGAGATATTTCCGCAAGCAAACGGTATTATACACAAGATATCGTCGATCCTGCGTTTGAAGTTGCATCGGATGGAACTATGTTTGTTCCGACAAAACCGGGAATCGGCGTGGAAGTGTTGACAAAAGAATTGGATACCGTTACTGTTCGCCGAGAAACATTCGG
>CAYHFN010000013.1:45587-68820 GCA_964355925.1 uncultured Chitinophagaceae bacterium | reverse complement strand
TGGAAGTGTTGACAAAAGAATTGGATACCGTTACTGTTCGCCGAGAAACATTCGGCGCAAAATAAAATTCAGTCATTCCCGAATGTTTTATCGTGAATCCAGAAACGGATATTTGATTTAAAATCTAAAAAAGGGAAAACGCATTATGTTCCCCAAAAATTATAGTTCGTATTACAACATTATGCCGGACGGAACGGTGAAGCAGATCAATCCGTTCACCGGTACGGAAGTATGGGCGGTGCCGGGAAGAGGAAACAAGCCGATTACCAATGGTATTCCGGCGACCGCAAAACCGATCCAGCATTCGGAAAAAGAAAATTATTGCAGTTTCTGTTCTACACGTTATTACGAAACACCTCCCGAAAAATCCCGTCTTGTTAAGATCAACGATCATTACGAAACAATTCATCATCTTACTCCCGATAAGTATCATGATACGGTTGCAGAATTTCGCCGCACCGGAAATCTTTTTGAGATCGTAACGATTGATTATTGGAAAAAGAATTATTCATACCGTTTGAATGCAGCATTGATGGGATGGCGGGATGCATATGTTGCAAATCCTAAAGGGATGGAACACATCAATAATATTCTTCAATACAAACTTGAACAATCAGGGAAAAGTGCGGAACAGATCAAAAAGAAATTTGCTTTCGAAAAAGTGAATATGATCGATGCGTTTTTCGGCGGATGCCATGAAATGATCATTGCCAAAACACATTATGCCGACGGAGCTGAATTCGATACACAATTACGATCTTCAGGAGAGCTCTCAACGGAAGAACATTTTCAATATTTCGCTTTTACGATCTCCGCAATGAAAGATATGCTGGAACATAACCGTTATATTCGTTACATCAGTATCTTTCAGAATTGGCTTCGCTCCTCCGGCGCATCGTTCGATCATCTGCACAAACAGATCTGCGGACTCGATGAATGGGGATCGTCCATCACCGAACAGATCAACATGCTTCGACAAGATTCGAATGTTTTCAACGAACTTGGAGCCAATCTTGCATCGCAATATAATTTGGTCTTTGCTGAAAATGATTACGCAATTGCATTTGTCGGTATCGGTCACCGTTATCCAACAATAGAGATCTATTCCAAATCCTATTTTACTCGTCCGCATGAACATTCTGTTGAAGAACTTCGCGGTGTGAGTGATATTGTCCATGCATGTCATGCAGCAATGGGTTCTCAAGCATCCTGCAATGAAGAATGGTATTACACCCCCATCGATGCTGTCTATAAAATGCCCTGGCACGTCTGCTTAAAATGGCGGGTGAACGTGCCGGCGGGATTTGAAGGTGGAACATCCATCTATATCAATCCTGTAACACCGATCGAGATGAGGGATAAACTTGTTCCCAGATTGTATGAACTCCGCGATCAGCGAAAGATTGCAAGTATGTCTCTTGCAGAAGAGTGTAAACTGCAACCGAATTCGCTGAAGTATTATTTGAAATAAATTGTTTCTAAAAATATTTCTTGACTTTAATCCAATTATTTACTAAACTATGTTCAGTAAATAATCAGCGTTAAAAATATATGGGCACAACAGAACGAAAAGAACGGGAAAAACATGAAACGCGCGAAATGATCCTCGCAGCGGCAAAAAAACTCTTTCTCAACGAAGGGTTTGAGCATATTACCATTCGCCGCATAGCGGAAGAGATCGAATATAGTCCCGCTGCGGTCTATCTGTATTTTAAGGATAAGGATGCGATTCTCTGCGCGCTTCAGGAGATCGGATTCAACGAGTTCCATCGCCGTCAGCAGATCCTTTCCGGAATAAAAGATCCCGCAGAAAGACTTCGCGCTCATGGTCGACTATATGTGCAATTTGCCTTTGAAAATCCTGAATTATATGATCTGATGTTCATTATCCGCGCTCCAATGAATTCAATTCCGGATAACGGCGAGTGGCATACTGGTATTCGTACACTGAATATTTTGAAAGAAAATGTGAAGGATTGTATGGATACAGGGTTTATCAAAAAAGGGAGCGTTGATTCAGTTTCATTTGGAATTTGGTCACTGGTGCACGGGATGGTTTCTTTGATCATTCGGGATAGAGTTCCAATGCTGCAAAAAGAACATCAAATACCATTCGTTGAGAAGTCATTGGATTTTATGATGTCAGAGATCTTAACAAAAGAATAGTTTCATTTTTTTTGCCCATATACTAAACAATGTTCATTAATATTACAACGTTAACCACTAAAAATAATCTATAAACCTTTAAGGAGCAATAATGAAAACATTCTATGCATACGTTGGGCGAAGATTAAAATTAATCTTGATCTTCGCCCTAATCTCGGCTGTTCAGCTTTATTCAGAAACACCAAATGATGAAGCGAAAGAAACTTTAAAAGGAAACATTGTTGGGAAAATCCTCGACAGCGATACTAAACAACCCCTCGCAAACATTAATGTCCAGATCATCGGTACTCCATTAGGTGGAGTGACAGATTTGGAAGGAACATATCAAATTAAAAATGTTGAAGAAGGAATGTATAAAATTAAAATATCGTCGATCAGTTTTTCTCAACATATTGAAACTGATATTCGTGTTGTTCGAAATAAATCGACCGTGGTGCGCGATATTGAATTGATGGAGTCATCGGTTGTGGGTGAAGGAGTGGAAGTTCGAGCCAGTCTGTTTTCAAACGACAATGTATCTCCAGTAACAAATTTTAATTATTCACGGGAAGAGATCATCCGGAGCCCCGGTGCCACCGGAGATATTTTCCGCGCGATTGAAACACTACCCGGTGTCAGCAGCAGCGGCGGAGAATTTTCATCGTTTGCAGTGCGCGGCGGAAGTCCGCGCGACAATATTGTGGTGATCGATAATATTCCTTTCGACAAAGTTTCACACTTTGACGGCGGAACAGAAGAACAGGAAGCGCAGGGAGGCCGTTTCAGCATCTTTACTCCGGGAGTGATCGACGAAGCAAATTTTCAAGCCGGAGGGTTTTCGGCAAAGTACGGTGGAAAGAACGCATCGTTCGTTGATCTGAAGATCAAAGAAGGGAATAAAGAATCGTTCACCATGAACGGAACCTACGACATTCTTGGCTGGGAAGTGAATTATGACGGACCGAGTTATCTTTTGAACAATACATCGGTTCTGTTATCCGCACGACATCAAAACTTTAAGACAGTATTAGATCTTACTGGACAAAAAGATCTCGGAACGCCGGAATTTACTGATATTATTCTAAAAACTACCACAGAACTCAATCCACAGCACAAACTCTCTATTCTGGGAATATATTCACCGGAATTTTTTGAACGAACAATTGATAACGTATACGAGATTAAAAATCAAAATTACGATAACGGATTAGCGCGTAATGATGATACGAAATATCTGCTCGGAGCAAATTGGAGATTCTTAACTTCCGGTTCGAGCGTGTTGGAAAATACATTCTATTATCGCGGCAACACAGCGGATTTCAGAAGGAGCAATTCGTATGTTTATCCGGATAACGGAAAAATTCCTATAAAAGATGAAGCATATGTTCGTTACGATTATTATCTCTATAAAAGCATTGAAGACGAGTTCGGAATAAAATCACAATTCACCATCAACCCGTCAACCGTTTCAACGATCATTACGGGATTTCAAGCGAACAGAATATCATTTGATTACACAGCAAAACAGGTCTATGCAGAAACGTTGTTTGTGTTTGATGCAAACGACTATCGTCCGGATCCGTCAAAGAATTTCATTATTCTTGATCCTGCATTCATCAATAGCTCAGCAAAATCATTAAAATCCACCGCTGCCTCATTTGTGGAATATGATTATTCACCGACGGAAGTGATCAAACTTGTCCCAAGTGTGCGATATGAATACAGTGAATTCAATAAAAAAAGTTATGTGTCACCTCGTTTTAGCGCCAGTTACCAATTGAACGAGCATACAAAGATCAGTGCAGCAGCGGGAGTTTATTATCAACAGGTCGAATTGCGCACAATGTCGATGGATTATCGAAATGCTCTGTTGAACAATGAGAAGGCAATTCATTATATAGCGGGAATCACTACGTATCTTTCCGATGACGTAAAATTGACAACCGAAATTTATCATAAAGATCTAAATGATCTCGTTATCAAAACTGATCGAACATCTGATCTCCGAAAGAACGGCGGATCAGGGTACGCGCGCGGTATCGATATCGGATTGGTAAAGAAATTTGTCGATCAATGGTACGGGCAAATGAACTATTCTTATTCTATCAGCAAGAGAAACGATAGCAATGGCACGGGAGAGTATGATTCAGATTTCAGCCAGCCGCACATCTTCAACATTCTTTTCGGGTATGAATTGAACAGCGAATGGTCATTTTCCACAAAATGGAAATATGCCACAGGCAGACCGAAGGATTCATATATTGTCCATACCAATGTTTTCAATAATCCAGCAATGATGCGTTATTCTAAAGAGATCACCGGAAATAATAACGACCGTTTTCCTGATTTTCATACATGGAATCTACGCATCGATTATAGAAAACAATTCGATAATTTTGCTCTTGTTACATTCCTCGATATCTTGAATATGTACAGTCATTTGAATGTAAACGAAGAGCGTTTTATTGAAACAACGGGGCAAATTGAACAAAAAGGTTTCGAGATCATCCCGTCATTCGGAATGAAGGTAGAATTTTGAAATAACTTACATCAAATAAGATATTTTGGTTGTGATTATTCTTTATTAACACGACCGGAATGTTTTTATTTAAAGACAATGCAACCGCCATTGTTGTTTTCCGTAATAATTTATATTGTTTTGTAACTACTCAGTGTAGTTTTTTATGCCACAGATTACTCTGATTTTCACAGAAAACATTTCATAAATTTAATCTGTGAATCTGTGGCAACGATTTTTCTCAATGTTTTAGTAAAATAATTTTGAAAAATAAATACACTGAGTAGTTACAATATTTTATTGTTAACATTTTATTACGTCTAAAAAATATTTATGATTAAATATATTGTTTTGTTTTCCTTTATTCTAACATTCCTTACCGCTCAAGAAAAACCGTTCGGATCAATCACCGGTCAACTTATCGATGGTTCAACTAATCAACCGCTTATTGGTGCAAATGTGGTAGTCATTGAACAACCAACCATTGGTTCAATCACGGACAATAATGGAAACTTTGCGATCAAAAAAATATCAGTGGGAGAATACAGCGTTCGTGCAACGCTACTCGGTTATAAAAATGCAATCCTTACGAATATTGTTGTTTCAACAGGGCGAAGTTCTAAAATAAAGATGAGGATGAATGAAGAAGCGGTGGAGATTGGCGGAGTTGAAGTGAAATCAGATTATTTCAGCAGTGAGGGAAGCATCAGTACCATTTCAACAATAGGTTTGAATGCCGCTGAAGTGAAGCGATCTCCCGGTTCTGCACTGGATATGCAGCGTATCGTACAGAATCTGCCCAGTGTGGCGAACAGCAATGATCAATCCAACGAACTGATCGTTCGCGGCGGTTCGCCAGACGAGAATCTTACAATAATGGATCATATCGAAATTCCGACGACAAATCACTTTCCTAATCAATTCAATTCCGGCGGGCCGATCAATATGGTGAATGTCGATCTGATCGAAGATATTCGTTTTTCCACAGGGGGATTTCCGGCAAATTTTGGAGATAAACTTTCTTCGGTGATGGATATTTCGCTGCGCGAAGGAGATAAGGAACGTTCCATTGCCGGAGAAGCGGCCGCACATTTTGCAGGAACGGGAGCAGTGTTTGAAGGAGGATTTGCAGATCAAAAAGGAACGTGGATATTTTCGGCGCGGCAAAGTTTTTTGGAAACGCTGGATAAGATCGTCGGAATTTCATCGCTCGGTATCACCGCAATTCCAAAATATTACGACATGCAGGGAAAAGCGACCTACGAATTTTCACCGACACAAAAATTGATCGTCAGCGGGATCTATGGGAGCGACATTATTTTGATCAACGGCGAACCGGATGAAGAGAACGATCAGAAAAAATTTGTGAAAGATTCAACCGGAGTTGAGAATGTCGACGTGAAAACCTCCCAGTTTGCCGTTGGGGCGACCCTTCGCTCATTGTACGAAGCGGATGGATATTCATTGTTCACCGTGTATATGCTCGGCAATCGGTATGATGTGAAAGTTTCCGAAGATTTTACGTATCGGGAATATGATGCAAAGGGTGCCGTGACGAAATACCAGAAATTAATATCCAATTCGGTCTTCGTCAATGATGCGACCGAGCGAATGATCGGTGCAAAGTACGATCTGTTATTCCATCTCGTTGATGATCACGAACTATCGATCGGCGGACAAGCGGTGACAACGGAAAAATTTGTGAATAATGTCTATTTCAATTCCGATACGCTGCGTTTCGATCTGAACCGAGACGGAGATTTTACCGATCCGTTTCCTACGGATATTGATACATCAACATTCACCAATGGAAGAATTAGCAATGCTCTCGGATTTGGCGAGGAGTTTAAGTTCGGCGGATATGTCAGCGATAAATTTTTAATGAGCGAACAACTTTCTGCAACGGTTGGCATACGGTATGATTATTTTACGTATTCAAAGAAAGGGAACTGGAGTCCCAGAATCAGTTTGTCGTACGAGCTGTTTCCATTGACAACTAAAGTGAACGTAGCATACGGTGAATATTATCAAACACTTGCATTGCCGCGGTATGGCGACAATCTTGGAGGAACGTCTAATCGATATTTAGATAACACGCACGCGAGACACTTTGTTGTAGGGATAGAACATATTTTGGATGAAGGACTAAAAGCCACGGTTGAAGCATACTATAAATCATATGATCATATATCAGTGGATGAAGAATTCATAAAGTCAGCCGATAAAACATTTCGTTCTGATAAACGCTTGAGTATTGGTGAAAGAACATCGCAAGGTGTTGAATTGTTCATACAACAAAAACAAGTGGAGGGGTTTTATGGAACATTCTCACTTTCATATTCACGTTCCATTACAACAGATCCACGTGATAATATTTCAGGATTACCGCCGATCAATGTCGGCGAATATCCGTCAGATTATGACTTTCCATTTTTGTTGACGCTCGTTGCGGGAAAAACGGTGAACAATGTTCGGTCAACATTGAATGAATCACCATTTTACATCAAATATCCCAGTTATATTCTTCCGTTCTCCGATGACATGGAATTTAGTTTTCGGTTCAGATATTCCAGCGGCCGGCCGTACACGCCCAGAGTGTTTACTTCCTATATTCAGCGGAGAGAAGGGACAATCACTTGGTCTAAAGGAGTGTGGGAAGATGGTGCAGAGATTAATTCAGCGCGCTATCCTGATTATCATCGACTTGATCTGCAATGGATCAATCGCTGGCACAACGAAGGGTACAATATTGTGATGATCGTTGCATTGCAAAATGTATACAATCGGGCAAATGTAGGGGGGTATCAATATGTTTCCGATGGAACACGGAACACCATCTATCAATTTTCATTCTTTCCGGTCGTTGGTGCGAGTGTAGAATTTTAGAAATAAAAAACCCGTAAGAGATTTCCTTTCGGGTTTTTTATAACAATCATTAGTCTCTATTTTAATGCGGCATCTTCTTTTAAGATAAATTTTGTGAATGCAAAAACAATGTACGCAACGATGACAAAATCGATTGTGGCGCCAAGCCAATGGCCAAGTGTAAATTTTAAAGGTCCCAACTCCAGCACCCACGTTTGCCAAGCACCTTGAGGAATAAAAACTCCGATGAACGGCATGATCAGATCTGTTACGGTCGCCGTAACAAACGCATTCACTTTTCCTCCGATCACAACAGCAATTGCAAGTCCGATGACACCGTATTTCTGGAGGAACGCCATAAATTCTTTAAGCATATTTTTTCCTTTTCAATTATAATAAGGTGTACGTAAGGCCTAATGCAAGCGATTGTTTTACTTGTGTGCGTGCGGTAATGTTGGCATCGTTGATCAGTTGAACATTCAGATTGACCGAAATATGTTGACTTACTTTTGCAACGACCGTGTTGTTGCTGCGAACAATCACAACATCGATCTTGTTGAATGGTGCAAACATTTCTAATTTTGTAGTGAAAAGGATATTCTCTTCGAACTGCCATTCTGCATCGGTCACTGATTCCAATCCGCCTTCAACCTTTGAAGTTTCAATTGTTGGCGTGGTTGCAGCATTGTCTGCAAACTTTAATAATGATGAAGAAAACACCTCACGAATAGCGGCACCAAGGCGGGTTTTCACTTGTGCGACTGGCTGATATCCGATACCAACAGCCTGTGTCAGATACATCGGATCGAATCCGCCGGATGTTTTTGCTTTGGTTCCCGTAACATCATCATATTTGAATCCGTCGGCAAATTGTGATTTGAATGTTGCCGATGCGTATGGATTGACATGCGTTCCCATTTTATACGTGAGCACGCTTTCAAATTCAAGTTTGTCATCTGTTTTACGAAATCCTTTCGACCCAAGTCTTGTTTGACCGTAAGCAATTTTGTAGGTGTTACTCCAGTTTGTCATTTCAATATCCCGCACAGACTTTCCGTCGATCGTTACGGTATAGGCAAGGGCATTTTCGCCTCCTTGCGCCCAATCCGTATATGACATTTGTGTAAGAAGCAAACCCGAAACAAGGGAATGTTTCCACTCTGATTGTTTAATTGTTGAATCCGTTTGAGCGAATGCAAATGAGCAAAATGTTATTGATACATACAATAGTTTTTTCATAACCTCTCCGTAAAATGGTAAAGAACATAATGGACAAAACTAAACGGTTGAATATAGTTTATCCTTACGAGAATAACATCTATAAAATATTTAGAATATTGAAATTGTTTAAAATAAAAAACCCTCGCTGAACGAGGGTTCGTGTAACAGTAATAACGTTGTTACGCTTTCGATACGTTCGCTGCCTGAAGTCCTTTAGGTCCTTTTTCAACTTCGAAATTGACCTTATCGCCTTGATTCAGCGTTTTGTAACCGTCTCCAACAACTGTTTTATAATGTACGAATACATCTTCGCCGTTCTCACGGGAGATGAAGCCGTACCCCTTTGCGTTGTTGAACCATTTCACGGTTCCTGTTTCCATAGGATGCTCCTATATGTTGTTCCGAAAAACCCCACCGATACGTTAGTGAGTGTACCACCGGCATTGGTGCCACTTTATTGCATTTCGATACTGGAGAATCGAAATTTTGTGTTTGCCGATCCTCTTGCTGTTCAGGTGAATTTTTCTGACCATCAGGAGCGCATAACAACCCCGCAGTTTGAATACGAGGGCATTTCAAGTGCATCAACGGTGTTACTGTTAATTGCCCGCCTGCCGTTAATTGACCAATTGGTCGGGCAGGCAAAGCAAAAATAGAGTGTTTAGAAATTAGACGCAAGTAAAATTTTAACTTTTGCTTTATTGGTGTAACGGTTAAGAATAAATTCCACCGTCAGACCAACACCATTAAACTGCATCTTCACCGGTTTCTTCTGTTCTGACACGGATCACTTCTTCAATGGAAGAAACAAAGATCTTTCCATCGCCGACCTCACCGGTTTTTGCATGTTTCAATATAATATCGACTGCTTTGTCCAGATTGCTGTCTGCACAGATGATATCGATCTTTGTTTTTGGTAGAAAGTTGATCGTGTATTCCGAACCGCGATAGATCTCGCTGTGTCCCATTTGTCTTCCGTATCCTTTTACTTCCGTCACCGTCAACCCCCGAAAACCGGCTTCCTGAAGTGCTTCACGCACCTCATCCAGTTTGTGGGGACGAATGATTGCTTCAATTTTTTTCATAGACCCTCTGTTGGTTTCAAGTTCAAAAATACTATTGAGATGTTTTAAAGTACTATATGCTGAAATGAAGAGCAATATACAATACTATCTTTTATCGATCTAAACCTCTTATCATTTTATTTTGTCATTATGCAGTATGATATCCTTCTTCACCGTGATCGGAAAGATCGAGTCCGACGAGTTCCTCTTTAGCGCTTGAGCGGAGACCGATGGTTGCTTTTATCGCATAGGCGATCACCGTAGTGGCTACAATGGAGAGGACCAGTGTAATGACGATCGCTTTCAATTGCTCTAGCACAAGACCGCCATTTAAAATCGTTTCGGCCAGTCCGTTCTGCTGAGCGTAGGTATTTACCGCTGATAAATTTGCATTCACGGTTGGTGTGGCCAGGAATCCTGTCATAAGTGCCCCGAGCGTGCCTCCGACGGCATGAATACCAAACGTATCAAGAGCATCATCATATCCAAGCCAAGCCTTCAATTTCATCACAGCAAAGAATGGAATAAAACCGGCTGTAATTCCGATGATAATTGCTCCATTATAATCCACAAACCCGCAGGCGGGAGTGATAACGACAAGCCCAGCAACAACACCGGAACAGAATCCGAGCACGGATGGTTTTCCTCGGACAAACCATTCGGTCATCGCCCAAACAAATGAAGCGACGGCAGCTGCGAGTGTTGTTGTTGTAAATGCATTTGCCGCGATTCCATCTGCTGCAAGAGCCGACCCGGCGTTAAAACCATACCAGCCCACCCAAAGCATTCCTGTTCCCACCATGCACAATACCATATTGTGCGGTGGCATCGGATCTTTTCCGAATCCCAGCCGTTTGCCAAGAATCAAACAGAGCACCAGCGCAGACCAGCCGGATGACATATGAACTACCGTTCCTCCCGCAAAGTCTATGGCCCGAATCGAAGCACTGCCGTTCCAGACGCCGTTCATCAATCCATCCACTCCCCAGATCATGTGCGCGAGAGGAAAATACACGATGAACATCCATGCTGTGATGAACAATAACACCGCTGAGAATTTCATCCTCTCAGCAATAGCGCCGATGATCAGTGCCGGAGTGATAATGGCGAACATCATTTGATACATTGCAAAAACATTCTCTGAGATCCAGTATGCGTAGTTTGTATCGGGTAATGAACTGACTCCATTCAGAAAGAGATGTTTCAGACTGCCAAAGTATGGAGATCCCCCTTCGCCGAAAACAAGAGTGTATCCTACGGACCACCAGAGGATTGTTACGAGTCCCGCAATACCGAGACATTGTGCAAGGACAGAAAGTATATTCTTTTTCCTCACCAATCCTCCGTAGAAAAGCGCCAGTCCCGGCAATGTCATGAATAGAACGAGAGCGGCGCAGGTCATGATCCATCCATTGTGCCCCGGGCCTGCAACACCCGAAGCAGGAAGTGCAGCGCCGGACGGAGAAGGATTCCCGTTCGAGAGATATGCTTCAAGACCTGCAACACGCTGTTCTAGAGAAGGAGCGGCGGCAGTTGAATCCTGAGCATAGAGTGATTGAAAGAGCATGCCGGTCAAACACATGCAGAAAAGTACCAAGCGAATGTTCGACCGGAGATCAGTTATAACGTGTTTCATAAATAACTCCATTAGTGAAAGAAAAATTACCGAAGTGTTCAATTCAAAATGCTAAAGGATGCCAGGTTTTCATCCAAGTATTCTGCAATTGAATCGACTGGTGCTAAAATGTAACGATAGCACCGATCAGCGCTGTCAACTGCGATTTTGCATTTGCTGGTTTGTCATTGTCGAAATAGGCAACGTCGGACATATCATCTCGTACCTCACCTCGTAAAATTAAATTATCGTATGGTCTATATTCATACGTCGCAGTTATTTCAGATAGTTTTGATGCACCGGTACTGAGTGGTGAAAAATTACTACCATCATTATACATTTCATACCGCAGTGCAACAGCAGATTTTTGATCGAGAACATATTTCCCGTAAACAGCTCCCCCTTTCCAAGTTGCCAATCCAGCGGGCATGCGTTCTTCACCATAATCTGCATCGACAGCAAATAACAGATCATCGGAAACAGATTGAGTCACGATAAGATTAAGAACATTTCTTTTCCCTGAGATTGACGGTTCAGTTTGTTCAACACCGCTAATACCGCAGAGAGTAATATTTGTAGAAGAGAAAACAGCATAATTTATCATCAAACCTAATGTTTTGGATCTGTTATTGTCGGTAACCGTATTCCATCCGTTTAAGATGCTTACAGTTGCAGTAAGGTTACTTAATACCGGATAACTTAAACGTGCTCCCGTGTGATAAAAAGGAATTGCCCAGCCAAAGAATATAGAGCGGGAATAGTTCCAATTATCTTTCGATTCAATAACTTCATAGCCCATATGTGTAACAAATTGTCCAACGTCTACGGTCAATCCATTTCCAACAGGAAGAATAGCAGTGACATACGCCTGCTGAAACAGACCAGCAAGTGATAATCCGGGCACAGTTCCGGTTCCAATATCTACTCTAAACCCAATTGACTCAGCTTTCTTCTGAATGACCAATTCACCCAGCGCAAGTGTAAACTCGTTGTCTTTTGGATCAAAAACTCGAATTTTATTTACACCTGTTGAAGGATTGACGATATTCTTTGAATAAAACACATCAAAAAAACCACTGTAGGTGATGGGAGAGACCGAGGTGATTTCTTGGGAAAAAACAGGTGATGGTTTTAATAAAACCAACAACAGAAACACTGTAGAAAAAAAACGGTTACGATATTTCATTGGAAAACCTCCGTATAATGATTTTAAAGAAATAGTGAATATGATTTCGCAAAAAAAAGCCATCGTCACGACCATTCCCTGTAAAGAAGCGTCGAACGGAGCAATTACTGCAGCGGAGGTGGTGCTGCCAACAAATTGTAAAGCAAGGAGCTAATGGCATTATACATTAATATTTAAGGTTATTATTACTATTACCTTAAATAATTAAGTTCAACTACATATAAAGATAATAAAATAAGTTAGACTGTCAAGCGTTTTTGCGAAAATATTGTATAAAAAAATCAAACGTTGCTTTTGGTTAATGGATACACTACATTTTCTGAAATCATATACTAATAAAAGGAATGACACGTATGCTGTTACATCACCGATTCATTGACACCGCAAAAAAATATGGCGACAAGATGTATATCATCGATCGCACGACGAGCAGACGTATCACATATTCACGTGCGCTCATAGCAACGTTGATCCTTTCAGAGAAACTGCAGAAATATGATAAGGGTTTTATCGGAATTATGGTCCCGACGTCTGCGGGATGCATTTTAGCATCGCTTGCATCGTTGATGAGCGGCAGGGTTCCGGTGATGATAAATTACTCCGCCATGGCGGCACAGAACTGTGTATTCGCTCAAAAAAAACTCGCGTTCAAAACAATCATTACTTCAAAAGCGCTTCTTGAAAAGATCCAATGTCCTATTGTTCCCGGAATGGTATTTCTTGAAGATATTATGGAAAGCATTTCTACGCTGGACAAGCTCGGTGCAGCGGTTCGTTCAAAACTTCCTGCCCCGCTTTTAAAGAAAACAGTTTCCCAAGGGAATGATGATGATAACCTTGTGATATTATTCACCAGCGGAAGTGAAAAAGAACCGAAAGCTGTTCAGCTCTCCCACAAAAATATTACGGCAAACTTGCACAGTTTGGAACAGGTACTGGAAATTAGCGACAAAGATATTATGCTTGGTAATCTTCCGATGTTCCATTCGTTCGGACAAACGGCACACCTTTGGCTTCCAATTTATTGCGGAATGACGGTCGTAACATATGCCAATCCGCTGGACTTCAAAGGTGTCAATGATGCAGTTCGAGAAGAGAAAGTGACGATCTTTGCCGGAACGCCGAGCTTCTTTTGGGGATATGTCGGAAAATCCAATCCCGGAGATTATGAAACGTGCAGAATTATTCTTGCCGGTGCGGATAAATGTCCGGATGCACTGCGAAAGGTATTCACAGAGAAACATAACAAAGTTATTCTCGAAGCATATGGCTGTACTGAAACGGCACCAGGATTAGCATTGAACACACCATCACATAATCGACCAGGTAGTGTTGGTCGTATGCTTCCCGGAGTTACTGCGCGTATTGAAAATCATGAAACCGGAATTGAATGCAAAGCGGGGGAAACTGGAAAAGTGCTGGTGAAAGGTGATAATATCATGAAAGGATATTTTGATGATTTTGAAAACACATCACTTGCTTTCCGCAACGGTTATTATGATACAGGAGATATGGGATGGATGGATGAAGACGGATATTTATGGCATGTCGGTCGATTGAAACGCTTTATTAAGATCGGCGGAGAAATGATCTCGCTCATCAAAGTGGAGGATGTTCTTGAAAAGCTTCTTCCCGAAGATACAAAATGCTGTGTAGTTGAGATCCCGGATCAAACAAAGGGAGCGAAGATCGTTGCTGCTGTTACCCGACAGATCGATGAAAAAGCAACGTTAAAAAAAATGGGAGAACAACTACCAAATATCGCTCTTCCGAAACAATTTGTAATCATTCCCGAATTGCCTCAAATGGGAACAGGAAAAATCGATTTTCGCACAACAACAAATATGGTTAGAGATTTGGTGATGAAATAAAATTACGTTGTCATTCTTTACGAGTCGGAGACCACTCCCGAAGTGGATCCTCCAAAGGAGTCCTTCGGACCTTCAGGACATTAATTTTACAGAATAAAGTGAAATAAAAACGCCAAGAATAATTCTTGGCGTTTTTATTTTATATCTAACAAAGTAATTCATATCTTTACCACAATAATAAAAAAGGATCTGTAGTTATGAAAAAATACTTTTCTTTATGGTTCATTCCACTATTTCTATTTGCCGAAGAGGGAATGTACCCTCTTTCTGAAATCCATAAATTGAATTTAAAGTCGAAAGGATTCAAGATCACCGCAAAAGATATTTACAATCCTAACGGTATCAGTCTGGTTGATGCAAGCGTAAATGTGGGCGGATGCAGTGCTTCATTCATCTCCGAGGAAGGTTTGATCATTACCAATCATCACTGCGTGTTTGGAGCAGTGCAGCAGGCGAGCACGGTGCAGAATGATTATATCACAAAAGGATTCATTGCACGCGGACGTGAGCAAGAGATTCCGGCAAAAGGATTAACCGCACGCATCATTGATTCGTATAGAGACGTTTCGAAAGAAGTTCTTTTGGGAATTTCTGATACGACCGATCCGGTTGAACGGACAAAGATCATTGAAAAAAACTCAAAAGTTCTTGTTGCAGATGTTGAGAAAAAACAATTCGGTGTAACCGCATCGGTTGCAGAAATGTTTGCCGGAAAAACGTACGTCTTGTTCATCAACAAGGTCATCAAAGATATCCGTCTTGTGTATGTTCCTCCTCGATCGGTCGGTGAATTTGGCGGAGAGAATGATAACTGGGTTTGGCCAAGACATACCGGAGATTTTTCATTTCTTCGTGCGTATGTTTCTATTGACGGGTCACCTGCGGAATATTCTTCCGCCAATGTTCCATTTAAACCGAAGAATCATTTTAAAGTGAATCCAAATGGAATTGAAGAGAATGATCTTGTCTTTATTCTTGGCTATCCCGGAAGAACATTTCGCCACCAAACATCGTACTATCTGGAATATGAACGGGATATTCGTTTGCCGTTCACTCAAAAACGGAATGCTTGGATGATGGCGCAAATGGAAGCAGTAGGAAAGAATAACCCCGAAATTGCATTGGCATTGACTGCAAGGATAAAATCTCTGGCGAACGTTGAGAAAAATTATCGCGGTAAATTAAAAGGAATGAATAATCTTCCCATCATTCAGAATAAACAAAAAGAAGAGGAAGCATTGCAGCATTATATCAACGCTGATCCTGTGCGGAAACAAGAATACGGTGATGTGCTTTCAGGAATACAATCAGTGTATACTGAAATTCGGACAGATGCACAGCGAGGGAACATCCTTTCCAATATCATCGGAAGTTCGACACTTCTTACAATTGGCAATTCGTTATTGAAACTTGTGGATGAACGGCAAAAACCGGATTCAGCTCGACAATCGGCATATATGGAGAAGAATCTTTCTGCATTGAAACAGAGCTATCTTTCATCATTACGAAGTTTCAATCGTACCATCGATCAATTATTTTTACACGAAATTTTGAAGGATGCCACCGCGCTTACCAACGATCAAACAATCGAATCAGTTGCATCATTAAAGAACATCCGTCAATTTATTGACAGTACATTTGCAACGACCCAACTTACTGATAGTGCGTTCATTACAAAAGCATTTATGATGACTCCGGAACAGTTGAAACAGATTAACGATCCAATGATTGAATTTGCGCGAACATTATCGCCGGAAATTGAATTTCAAAACACGATCAACCGAAAACGAACCGGAGAATTGAACCGCCTTTCAGCAAAATTAGTGACAGTGAAAGAAGCATGGAAAAAATTGGATTTCATACCCGATGCAAATTCAACGTTGCGGATGACATTTGGAAGGATACGAGGCTTCAGCCCTTCGGACGCAACATATTTTTCGCCGATCACCACGCTGAACGGAGTGATTGAAAAATCATCCGATGAACCGGAATATAATACGCCGCAAAAAATTCGTGATCTGGTAAAGAAAAAAGAATACGGTCGATATAAGAACAAAAAATTGAACGATGTTCCTGTGAATATCCTATATGATATGGATACCACCGGAGGAAATTCCGGAAGTCCGGTATTGAATGCAAATGGAGAATTGATTGGGGTGAATTTTGACCGCGCGTTCGAAGCAACGATCAATGATTATGCGTGGAATGAAAGTTACAGCAGATCGATCGCAGTAGATATACGCTACGTACTATGGAATGTTGAAAAAGTGGGTGAAGCAGATTTTTTGTTGAAGGAAATAGGAATAAAATAAAGGAAACACTGAGTAAAATTTATTTGTTATACGAAAAACTCAAAACGGTTAGTTCTTAAGGGCATTTTGAGTTTTAACCTTTTCCGAAAACATATCTGTCACAATACGTTGAAATTCAAGCACTTATTGGGTATATTGGTATTATTGAAGTAAAATTGGTTATTAATCGTTTATTATGCCACCACCAGCAGACAAAGAATCTCAGAAAAAAATGATCGGCGAGTTGCTTAAAGCCGCGGATCGTTATATCAAATCCGCTGATTGGACGAAAGCACTTGAAGAAGTTGACAAAGCGCTTGCCATTGAAACGAACAATATGTACGCCATGGCGTATAAGGATCGTATCAATGTTTCGCTGACCGAAGAGAAGAAAAAAGCTGAGGGCGAAAAAGTTAAAAAACTTTCCGAAGAACAAAACAAGAAAACTATTGAAAAACCCCCCGAAGCACCGATCGAAGAAAAAAATGTTGAGTCGGTAAAAGTTCAAATTCCGGCAGAAGAAAAAAAACCAGAATCTACGAAATCTGAAACCGTAAAAGAAGAGTCAAAAGTTCCGACCCCTTCGGGGAAAGATGATGCGGCTTTACGGTTGGAATCGCTTCGTCAGGAATTTTCTGCAACACAGGCGAAACTTCAACGGGAAGTTGCGCAATTAACAATGCAGGTAAAAGAAGCACAGGCATTGAAAGATGCAACGGAAAAGAATTTGAACGGACAGATCATCTCTCTGCAACAGGAATTGGCAACCGCAAAACAATCTGGTGGAAAATCGAACGACAAAGAAGTTGAGACGTTGAAAAAAGAGATCGAATCGCTGAAATCAAAGCATCAAAAAGAGATCGACTCGGCAAAAGAAATTACAAAAGCAGACATGCTGACGCAAATTGCAATTCAAGAAAAAGAAATCCAAGCCGAAAGAAAAAATACCGGAGAAGGAGCTTTTCAACAACAGGGAGAATCGATCATTCAAATGATGTTTCATATTGCATGGAAAGACGGCGCGATCACTTCGGACGAACGCGCATTATTGACGATCTTGAAAGATGCGATCAAAATGAACGATCAAAAGTTCAAAGAGTTGGAAGTTTCTACAAAAAGTGAAGCATACAAGAATGCATTGCGCAGTGTGTGGCTTGATGGACACGTTACTCCCGATGAATCTGATTTTCTTACATCGTTACGAGAAAAACTCGGTGTTCCGGCGGAAGAACACTTTAAGCTGGAAAGCCAGATCCGTAAAGAAGTAAAGAAGTAATTATTCCCTCCAACATTAAAAACCCGATATGGATTTATTTCCCATCGGGTTTTTTCTTTGTTAACGCTTCAGTAAAAATGTCGCATAAGCGATTTTCCGAATCGAGATGATAGAAATACGTAGGGAACGTTACTTTACGGATAGAAAAGTGCCGTTCTACTCTTGTATAAAAATCAAAATCCTCTCCAAATGGAATTGCTTTGAATCCTTTCACCTTTTTTAATATTATTTGCCGAAAAAAAAATGTTCCACCGATATGGCATTTGCTGAGATGGATTTTTTTTCCAGGATTTGCCATATCTGCGACGTAGTGTTTCTCTTTCGGTCCGATCAATTTCATTCCGCCATGGATAAAGTCGACCGAAGGATGTTGCTGCATATAGTGCAGTCGTTTTTCCAAATGACGCGGAGCAAGCTCATCATCGGAATCGACAAAACAAATGAAATTCCCGTTTGCAATTGCAAGACCTCTGTTCCGTGCTTTTGCCAATCCTTGATTGCTATGGTAAAAATATACTATTCGAGGATAGTGTCGCAAAAATTGCTTCACAATAGTATATGTAGTATCATTACTTCCATCGTCAATAATGATCAACTCCCAGTCTTGTTCGGTCTGGTTCAATACAGAGCGAATGGCATTCGACAGTAAGTTTGCTCTATTATATGTGCAAAGGATAATGGAGATCATTACAGATGTTGGATATTTTAAATATGGAATTGAATCAATATACTTTTTATTGCGACAGTATTGCAATTGATATCGTCATCAGTTGTAACAATTGTATCGTCAACATAGTTTAAGATTTGTTTTCTCAAAAAAACCAAAGAGGATAGTGAGATATTTTCTATTATTTATGTTCTTGTTTGTTCAATCGGGATTTACACAAACCCATATTCTCTCAGGACTTGTTCTAGATGCATCAACTCTGGAGCCGCTTCCTTCGGCAACAATTCGCATCGTGGGAACTTCCAAAGGGACAGTGACCAATTCATCCGGACAATTTCGTATTTCACTTCCGGAAGGAACGGTTCGTATTGCGGTGAGCTATCTCGGTTATCAGACCGATACTATTATTATTGAATTGAATGGAAATCAATTTCGCGGAATACAATTACAGCCAAACGCAATACAACTTGCAGGTGTAACGGTGACCGATGAAGATCCGGCGTATGAAATTATCCGGCGGGCGATAGAATGTAAAAAGAAGTGGATGACGCAGCTTCGCTCGTTTGAAGGGAAAGCGTTCAATCGATTGCAAATGCGGAGTGACACTGCAATTGCAATGATCACCGAAGCGTATTCAACATTGTATTGGTCGATCGATGATTCTCTTCGCGAAGTTGTTACGCAGCAAAAGCAAACCGGTAATCTTCCCAAATCAATCTCTGCGATTCCGTTAGGGAACATATTAAATTTTAATGACGATCAAATCAGTTTGAACGGTTATCGCTTTGTCGGTCCGACAGCACCGGATGCATTTAGCTATTACGAATATAAACTTCTTTCAACGCGAAAGATGGATGATTTTGATGTGTATTCAATTGAAGTAAAACCAACATCTAAAATTGTGCCGCTGTTCAAAGGAATCATTTCTATTGCAGAGAGATCGTATTCGGTGATGGAAGTTGATGTGATGCCAAACGAAGCAATGACTCAGCCCTTCATCGATCTTCGCGATGCTCGACACCGACAGACATTTCAACTCTTTGAAAATAAATTCTGGCTTCCAAATAATTATCGCTTTGAAGGAACATTCAAGATCAGTCTTATGGGATTAAAGTTCCCGGTATTTAAAATTGAACGAGATGTGGTTATCTATAATTACTCTATCAATCCGGAATTTGCAGACACCATTCGCTATATGAATCGATTTACCATTGATTCTTCCGTTACACGATTCGATTCAACATTCTGGAAAGAGAATGATGTTCTTCCGTTGACTGCTGAACAAGATACTGCATACAAAATATTGGATAGCACACAGACTCTTGATAAAAAATTTGCACCAAAAGGATTTGCTGCCTCATTCCTGAATGCTTCAGGCAGTATGCTTGGCGTTGCTGATGTATGGTTCAATCGTGTTGAAGGACTGCATCTTGGTGCAAGCAAATCATTCGAGAATGTGTTTGAGAATGTTGATCTGCATGGAGGAGTTGGTTATGGATTGTCAGACAAACAATGGAAATATGAAGTCGGCACAACGTTTAATTTTGGCGGAAAACAAACATCATCGGGCTCTTCAGGATTTGCTAATATCAATTTTAAACGACAAATGTTCTCGTTGAGTCTTAATCTTTATGATAAACAGTGTTATTTTCCGGAACCGTTGTTTCCGGGACTTCTTCTGAATTCTTTTGCCGCACTTCTTTTGAAGGATGATGTTCACGATTATTACCGTGCTATCGGATTTACATCAACGCTTACCTATGCATACAGCGGAACAACCCGTTTCATATTTGGTGCAACTGTCGAGCGGCAATTATCATTATACCAAACAACTCAGTATTCATTATTGAAGAGAAATGATCTCTATGCTTATCAACCTTCGATCATCAACGGCCGAATGAATGCACTGAAGTTCACGTTCAATCAAGGTTCGTCTGGAATTTTTGGTCTTGCAAAAGATGGATATCTTGTTTCGACAATGGCGGAGCATTCATTTCCGTTTTTCGGCAGCGATTTCGAATTCACTAAATTTTCCGGTAAAGCAAGAATGAAATTGGCAACGATGGTGAAGGAAGAAACTGTTTTTCCTCCAACGTTTGGATTTCAAGTTGCAGGGGGAATAACCATTGGACATCTTCCTCCACAGCGATATTTTGAACTTTATTCACGATTTGAAACATTTGCCGGATACGGAACATTGAAAGGATTACCACGAAGACAGTTCTACGGTGATAGTTATATCCAATTCACGCTGGATCATAATTTTCGTCGGGTATTGTTTGCGCCGCTTAATATTCAATGGTTGATGGAATCGAATCTTGAATTGATCGTTGAAGCAAATGCAGCAAGAAACTGGTTTTCCGGAAGAGAAATGCATACACCGCTTTTTCCATCACGCGACTCACACGGATGGTATTCTGAAGCGAGCATTGGCATTTCAAATATTTTTGATCTCTTTCGTTTTGATGTAACCCGTAGATTCTCTTCTCCAAGCGATTGGGCATATACGATAACCATTTCCGATTTTATTATGGGATTACTTCCCCAATAAATTTATACGGCTCAAATGTTCTCTTTTTTTTGTATGAAGAGACAAAAATACGTACTATAAAACAGATCTTTTACTAACAGAGAAAGCCTTATGAATATCATATTTGCAATTCCATTAATGTTGTTTCAATTAACTCCTCCATCCGAGGCATTAAAATTCATCACTGCTGAAAAACTCCGATCGCACATTGCTGTTCTCGCTCACGATTCGCTTGAAGGGCGAGGTCCATCTTCAACGGGTGATAAAAAAGCAACGGCATATATCGTTTCACAATTTAAAAAGTTTGGATTGCAGCCGGGTGGAGAGAAAGGAACATATATTCAGAAAGTTCCTCTCGTTGGCGTGACCGTTGATAAGGCTACAACTTTGACGATTGGCAACGCTCAACAGCAGATAGAACTTGCATATTCAACGGATTTTGTGGCAACAACAGGGACCTATGAACCATTGATCGAATTCCGTAACGCAGAATTGGTCTTTGTCGGCTTCGGAATTGTTGCTCCGGAACAGCAATGGAATGATTACAAAAATGTTGACGTTCGTGGGAAAATTCTGGTGATGTTGAATAACGATCCAACATCCAATGATCCGAAATTCTTTGCGGGAAAAGGAAGAACGTATTACGGACGCTGGACGTATAAATATGAGATTGCTGCTGAAAAGGGAGCGTTGGGAGCGATTGTCATTCACACTACACAATCCGCTGGATATCGGTACGAAGTGATCCAAAATTCCTGGAGCAGAGAGATGTTCGATCTTGATATCCATTCTACTTCCAAAGGATTAAAGTTGAAAGCGTGGACAACAGAAGAGGCAACGAAAAAATATATTCAGCTTGCCGGATTTAATCTTGATTCATTAACTGCGATGGCGCAATACAGTTCATTCAAACCGATTCCGCTTGGAATTGCATTGAACGGAACCATGAAGTCTGTGGTGAAAAGAATTGAGACGAACAATATCATCGGTAAGGTGGAAGGAAGCGATCAATTATTAAAAGACCAATACGTGATCGTTACTGCGCACTATGATCATTTTGGAATTGGCAGACCGATCAACGGCGATTCAATTTATAATGGCGCGCTTGATAATGCTTCCGGAACTTCGTTGATGTTGAATCTTGCTGAGACATTCTCTTCACTCAAAGAAAAACCAAAACGTTCAATGCTGTTTGCAGCAGTTGCTGCAGAAGAGCAAGGACTGCTCGGCTCGAAATATTACGCGAATAACCCTACCGTTCCTGCAAAAAAGATCGCTGCAAATATCAATACCGATGTCATCAATGTTGTCGGACCAACGTCGGATATTTCTTGGCAGGGAAGCGATCGCTCTTCGCTTGGGAATGACCTTTCAGTAATTGCAAAAGAGTTGAATCTGGTTGTGAAACCGGATCAGGCTCCAGAACAAGGGGGATTTTACCGAAGCGATCATTTTAGTTTTGCCAAAGTCGGCATTCCCGCAATGTCAATGGGTGGCGGAAGCAATGTGATTGGTGTTGATACGGCATTTGTGCGAAAAATGCGTGAACGCGGCGGAAAGATCTATCATCAGCCGAGTGATGAGATCAACGATGATTGGAATTATGCCGGCGCCCTGCAGCAAACGGAAATTGTGATCCGTTTAGCATGGAGAATTGCGAACATCGTTGAAATGCCGTATTGGAACAGCGGAGATCAATTTGAGCTGGTGAGAAAAAAATCGTTGGCGAAGTAAGGGCATCTCTATAAACATCAATATGTAATCTGTGCAATCAATCACCAACGGTGTCCCCTTGGGACTTGCGAAGGTTATGAAAGAATTTTTGCTGAACCTTCGCAAGGTTTTATAATTTTAATGGAATTAACAAATAGATTTTAGAGATGCCTGTAAGAATGGTGATTATGATATTTTGTTTTTTACAAATTTAATAACAATCATCGCATCACTGATCGGATCGACAGAAGGGGAATTGAAATTAGCATCA
>CAYHFN010000013.1:41894-45487 GCA_964355925.1 uncultured Chitinophagaceae bacterium | reverse complement strand
AACAATCATCGCATCACTGATCGGATCGACAGAAGGGGAATTGAAATTAGCATCAAGACGAGCGGCGAGACGTTCGAGTGCGTAGTGAACGTTATCGGGCAAAGATGTATCATCAATTGCAGATTGGATCAACCGGATAAAATCTTCGGCTGATTGGTGATAGAAATGCTGAAGAGCAATCCCTGCAATACGCCGCGCAGTTGTGCGGGTTCGTCCCGGATTTTCACCTGGTTGGATGCGCTGCAGTTCTGTATCGATTTGGAGGAGCCAATTCATTTTTCTTATTTTAACATAGCCAGTTTTATGGTTTTCTTGTAACTTCCTGCTCGTAATTCACAAATATAGATTCCCCCTGATAACTTCGAAGCATTCCATTGTTGCGTAAATCTGCCTGGAGACATTTCTTGTGCAATGAGCCTTTCAATTTCTCTCCCCATTATATCGTAAATAGTAAGAGACACAAACGATTGGAGTGGAAGGTTAAAAGCAATGGTTGTTGCAGGATTGAATGGGTTTGGAAAATTCTGTTCAAGTAAAAATTGGTTTGGAGTTCTATTCTGATTTTCAGTAAAGACATCAGCGATACCAGATACTGAAATCTTCCAAGAGACAGAATCTCGCAAAAGCATTTTTGGATCATTTCGTACCAACAATGTTGTGTCGCGAACTATGCAATATGCTGTATGCTGACCGATTCCAAAATCTTTTGCAACGATATTGAACGTTGATTTTTTCTCGCCATTTCTTCTGATCCCATCAACAAACCATTCAACATCCATACTTTTGCCAGTTGGATTCAGATGGGTTATGGAGAGAACGACCGATTGAGTATCCGAGAGAAATATTTCAGGCGAGATTGGTGAAAACGATTCTATTGGGTGCAAGAATTTATAATATGATGTAACGAATGTTTCCGAACAGACTTCACAAAACGGTACGCCAAGAGACAGCATTTTACAGTTGAGTTTCGGGCGGTACCATCCTGAGGAATGGTAATGTGCTCCTTCGAACAAACCGACTACCGAACTATATAGAGCCGTTTTCGGTGTAGGAATAGGAGTGCTGTTGGAGATCCACGAATTCCATTTGATCTTTTCCCGAATTGTTTCTTTTGTTGTATTTGGTTCTTCTGTTTCAGGATATCCCGGATAGGCATCTGAATATTCATCACCCAATCCTGCAAACGAATGACCCAATTCATGAGTGGCAATTTCAAGTGCGCTACTGTTCACAGAAGTGATCGACAAGGTACCTCCGGAACCACCATACTCGGGATCATTGACAATAATAACAACGATATCGTATTCCGGCATAAGGTTTTGCAACAGCATAAATGCATTATTCATCCCGTTGCCATCGATGGTGATAAGACGCGCCGTACCATAAGAGTCGTATGTACTGTTAAAATACGTATTTCGGTACACACTTCGAGATGGATGGTCAGAACCGGAATCAACCGAAGCAATCGATATTGTAAAGGCATTGAAAAAATTCTTGTATGCTGAATTTGGCGAGGTATTAAGGAAAGAATTAAGATCGTTCGTTGCATCTTTGATGAATCGGGATAATTGTGAATCTGTATACCCTTCAGAAAGAAAAACAATATTGATTCTCTTAGCAGTTGGTCCGTTGTTTAATATCTGTTGAACCGTCCCTTGAGCAAATGACCAGGTCTGGAATAATAGAAGGAAGACACATACACCATAAAGTCGCAAGTGATAAGAGCTTCTCATTCTACACCTTGTAACTGAAGGGGAATAGTTCCAATGATTACCTTGTTCAATTGTTTGGTTTTCGATGAAGAGGGCAGAATAAATGTCCGATAAAAGCGAGCATTATGCGCATTCTTTTTATAAGGGATTCTAACAAAGAATTCTACATCATTTTGAACAATTTCTTTCGATATCATCCGTCCGGGAAAATTTGGATCTTCAAATTCATAATGCCGGATGGAAGGATCATGTACGGTATTGGTAAAGATGATCGAGCCGATGTTGGATACCACTTCAATTGAAATTCCAGAATTACTGTTCGCTATTCGATCTTCTTTCAATGTTCCTGGATGAGTCTTTGATTCAAGCAATGTGATTGCATTATTTTTTAGACGAAGATGGAGAAACACGATTCCATCTTGAGCAGGCAACATTCCCATACAAAAAAGAAGCGCTATGATAGTTCTTGAAATCATTTAATTAACGCTAAGGGATAACTTACAAAAAAATACAATTAGTACGATCAATATGTTTATTCTAATAAATTGCGGATTGAAACGCAACCGCCTATTTTCTGAAAACAATTTTTCCAATTTCACACTCATTACATCGTTCAGCAAAACAATACCGATTATGTAATTGAATCAATCCTTGCTGCTGGTAAGCAGATTCGATTTTCAATTTATTCTTCACCAATTGTTTATTCATTGTTCGAAGAATGGAATTATCTTCAAGCGATGGGAGTTCAACGGCGAGATTCAAACAATGTTCAAAAATTTCTTCTTTACCGAATACATTCGCATACAAACAGGTAAACGGTACAATCGTATTCACGATAATATCAAATGTTCTTGATTCTCCAAGCATTACGTGTTTTTTGTGCGTTGCCTCGGTGAATGAATAATGATAATTCCAGAATTGATGATCGCCTGCGTCGAACAGTTTTACCAGTTGTTCAATTTTTGATTGGGGAGAAGAATATTTTCCACTCACCAATATAATCATTGATTTAAACAATGATTGAAAAAGCAATTTTTGAAGGAAAATGCTTGCAGCTGCAATTCGTATCGTCGGAAAATTTGAAGGGCGTGTTGGAGAAAAGATCCATTCAATATGATCGATCTGTGAGAGAGGGATATGCTTTGGTAATTCGCTCCATGCTGAATGAAGAGAATGAATGTGAACCTTAGAGTCCTGATCGTTCGTTTCATTAAGTGAAGGGAGCAATCCCGACGCCATAAAAAGAACAGCTTCGATCTGAACTGCAGATAATTCCTTTTTATCTGTGTTTTCCTTCAGGTCAATCAGCGAAATCAAAGAGATATTTTCAGCAAGTTGTTTCATCGGTTCACGATTGTTTGAATATCCTAATCCGTCCATCACTTCTTCATACAACAACTGTTCCCATGAGATCTTTTGTTTGAATAGCTGCTTGTCAATGTTTGCATTGGGAAGCGGAATATCGTCAACCACTTCATTATATGGTTGATGCGGTTCGCCGATGATGCGCTGTTGGCTAATAATAATATCGCACAATCGTTCATGCAGACGGTGAACCTTTTCCTGCAATCGTTCTCGGTAGAGTGTGTTGATCCAATCTTTCAATACACCGGACTCAATAGTGTCGTTGAGTGTAGCGCATTTGATCTCATTTTTTTTTGATGAGAATTCTTCGCGTGATAATTGATCAGAAAGATAACCTGCAGAATGTAGAAGATAGGGTTCTAGAATCAATGTTGGAATAGTTCGACCACTGTGAGATTGTGTTTCTAGTGCATTTCCCTGAAGCACCACGTGAAGAATTACTGAGTTAAAATTAGGATCGGTATGATGGTTGTGTGATTTCCAATCATCAAACGTGCGATGGAATTCAATATCGCC
>CAYHFN010000013.1:0-41794 GCA_964355925.1 uncultured Chitinophagaceae bacterium | reverse complement strand
TATGATGGTTGTGTGATTTCCAATCATCAAACGTGCGATGGAATTCAATATCGCCGGTAAAAGTTATTTCTGCTATGGAGATGGTTGCGGTGCGAAAATCGGGACCAGTGCCTCGATGAAGTATTCCAGCGGTTAGAATTCGAACGGCTCTTCCATCGGTAGTAACGAGCCGTGTTGAATCAAATAGTTGTTTCGACCAGATATGTCGAAGAAGATCTTCGTGCATTTTGGTTAGAGTTAAAAATATTTATTTCTGAAAAAATTAATCTCGTTATTCAATTTTAGTGCTTCACTTCGTGCCGCGTCAGCAAAATCTTTTCCGTTCGATGCATAGAGAATACTTCTGCTGGCATTGATCAGAACTCCGAATCCATCACCGGTGCAGCCAAATTGAATGACATCTTCAACGCTTCCACCTTGTGCGCCAATTCCCGGAACGAGAAATGGAACACCCGGTGCAAGTTTTCTCACTGACTGAATATCTTTTGATTTTGTAGCACCGACGACAAATCCCAAATTATTGTTTGTATTCCAATGTTGCGAGATTGCAACAACTTCTTCAAACAACCGCTTGGTTCCGATCTCTTTATATTGGAAATCGAATGCACCTTGATTTGATGTCAGCGCAAGAAGAAAGACCCCTTTATTTTTATATTCAAGGAACGGCATGACGGAATCTTTTCCCATATACGGCGCAACGGTGATGGAATCAAATTCCATCGTATTCAGAATTGCATCTGCATAATAGGATGAAGAATTGCCAATATCGCCTCGTTTTGCATCAGCGATGGAGAGAGAAGAAGAGGGAAGCAATGCGCGGGTTTTTTCAATGATTGTCCAGCCATCTTTTCCCATCACTTCATAGAACGCGAAGTTGATCTTGTACGCGCAAGCAAAATCTTTCGTTGCTTCGATGATCTGTCTGTTGAATTCCCACACACCGTTCTTTTTTGAACGGAGATGCACGGGAATTTTCTTCGGATCGGTATCGAGTCCAACGCACAGAAGGGAATTAGATTTTTGCTGCAATGTTAAAAGCTGTTTAGTAAAATTCATAAGTAAAAAGTCAAAAGTTTAAGGTTAAAAGTGTAAAGTTAAGAGCAAAAGCGATATTTTTAAGGATTTATATTTCAATTTTTTTCTTTCGAGAATTTACAACTATTGAACCGAGAATATTTGCAATTTCAATTACTTCTTTTAAAAGAATATCGGCAGTTACATTATCTGCTTTTTTACTATCCTTTAATAATGAAATCCATAATTTAGTTTCATTTGCAGACTTGAGTGAAATATTCATAAAATTGGTGAAATCCTTTTACTGCTGCCCGCTTGCCCTTCAACGAAATTAGCAATGATGCTAGTCCCGCTTCGTAGCAATTGATCCCCTAATCTTCTTGAGACATTATTGTTTGGAAGTGAATCAACAAATTCAATCAACGAAAGCGTAAAACGATACAATCTCTTCTTAAATATGATTTTGAACGCAGTATTATCCATTTAATAAAATAATAATGTGAATTCAACCGGTACAAGCAGGATCAAACACAATTTTGAATTTTTAACTTTACACTTTAAATTTGTTTATTATTTTTTCAAATAGTCAGCAAGCCAATCGAAGATCGTATTATGCCACATCTCCGAATTCTGTGGTTTCAACACCCAATGCCCTTCGTCGGGGAAGTATAACAATTTTGATGGAATTCCTTTGCGTTGCAATGTTGTGAAAAGCGACAACCCTTCTCCGACCGGAACGCGGAAATCAAGTTCATTATGAATGATGAGCATAGGTGTTTTAAAATTCTGTGCATATTTGTGCGGCGAAAATTTATCGTAGTCCGGAGTTTCCCACGGAATGCCATGTTCCCATTCATCGAACCAAGTTTCTTCGGTAACGCCGTACATCGAATAAAAATTATAGACACCATCGTGACAGATCAATGTTTTAAATTTATCCGTTTGTCCGTTCAGCCAGTTCATCATATATCCGCCGTAACTTGCCCCTGCCGCTGCCATTTTTGTAACATCTACGTATGGTTGTTTTTCCATATATGCAACGCCATTCATAACATCCGTGAACACTTTTCCTCCCCAGTCCCGCGAAATTTCATCGGTGAACTGTTGACCAAATCCTGTCGAACCGCGCGGATTGGGAAGTGCAATGACATACCCTTGTGCCGCCCATAATTGTTGATTCCAACGATATGACCATGAATTTCCAAATGCTCCCTGCGGTCCTCCATGAACCCAATAAACGAGCGGATATTTTTTTGTGCCGTCAAAGAACGGCGGTTTAACGATCCACATCTGTACTTTTGTCCCATTGGCGCCGTCGAACCATACATATTCCGGCTCGGAAACTTCTACGTGAGAAAAGAGATTATCATTGACGTGCGTTAATTGTTGTGCATTCATCCCATTACTGTTTGCAGTCCAGATCTCAATAGGGCGCGACATTGTCTGGTGAGCAAACACGATCGTTTTTCCATCGGAAGAAATATTTGTTTCGCCGTTGTTCGCATTGTCGTACACTTTTTTCACTATGCCGTCGATCCCAATCGACCAGATGGGAGTATTCGCTTTTTCTTCTGCTGTTGTATAGAGAGTTTTATTATCGCTCGCCCAAGAGAATTCATTTACATTAGTATCGAATTTTGGGGTGAGGCTTTTTGTTGTTCCGGCGGTTCGATCGTACAACATCAACTGCCAGCGATCGGCTTCAAATCCGGCTCGGGATTGAGCGCGGTATGCAATGTATTTTCCGTTTGGAGAATATTGCGGAAAGACATCTGCAGCAGCATTTGTTGTGATCTGTTTTCGTTCACCGGTTTCAAGATTGACCGTAAGAATATCATGATTGGTGCTCCACGATTCTTCGCGAATCGGAACCGGTGTTGCGGTTATCGCAATTTCTTTACCATCGGGGGAAAAAGAAAAATCGTCACCCGTGGAGAATGTTGAGGATGGCGGCGTTGCATCGCGGTCGCCCGGTGTAACGTTGCGCGGATTTGTTCCATCTACATTCACAATAAACACATGCTGGCGTTTATCGTCGACCCAGCTGTCCCAATGACGATATAATAATTTTGTTATCACACGACCTTTCATCTTACTGTTGTCGCGCGCTTCCTGTTTTTCTTTGTTCAAACGATTTGCTTCTTCAAACGGCTTTTCGGAGAATTCCGGAAATACGGTTGAAATGAATCCAAGTTTTTTTCCGTCTGGCGACCAGATCGCACTGTTTGCTTCAGTGTAAATATTCGTCACCTGTTTGGATTCACCCGTCGCAACATTGATCACATAAATCTGCAACGATCCATCGCGATTGGATTCGAACGCGATCCATTTTCCATCGGGCGACCAGCGAGGATGACGATCTGTTTTCGGTGAGTTGGTCAATTGTTTTGGTTCTCCTCCCGCAATAGGAATGAGCCAGATATCAGTATTTGTTTTATTTGCTGCTTTATCGACGATGCCAATAACGTAGGCCACCGTTTTTCCATCAGGTGAAAGCTGCGGATCGCTCACTCGTTGGATTCTGAACATATCTTCCAATTGAAGAGGACGCTTGGTTTGGGGTAGAGCAACAGTACTTATAAAAAATAAAAAGACAAACGGTAAAAACTGTTTTGCGGATTTCATAAAAACTCCATTTATTTAGAATACGTAATTGTAAAGTTCAATATTTGTCGCGAAGCAATCGTGTAGGGAAAAGTAACTCAAAAAGAGTTGAGAGGCAAAAACTAAAAAACGCGGATAATCATCCGCGTAATTGATTTTCTCAGTAAACTCTGTGGTAATATCAAATTTATTTCTTAAAATTCTTCCACATCATCGATTCCACCGGTTTGATAGTGCGTTGGTTGTATTTTGCATTCTTCTTCTTATTATAGAGCGTTTCAACTTCCCCTTCTACAACAAAATAGATTAATTGACCGATCGGCATTCCCGCATATATTTTCACCGGCTGGCGTACGGAGATCTCCAGTGTCCACGTATTACAAAAGCCGACATCGCCTTTTCCGGCGGTGGCGTGGATGTCAATACCAAGTCTTCCGATGGAACTTTTTCCTTCAAGGAACGGAACGTGAGCATGTGATTCAGTGTATTCTTCTGTAACTCCCAGATACAGTTTGCTTGGCACCAGGATCAATCCTTCTTTCGGGATCTCAAAATGACGCACTTTGTTGTGGACTTTTGCGTCGAGTATTTCATCCTCATACATTGCAAGATGTTTACCAAGATGAACATCGTAACTATTGGAACCAAGGAATTTCCTATCGAACGGTGTTATGACGATGTTTCCCGCTCTTATTTCTTGAAGAATTTTTTTGTCAGAAAGGATCATGCGAACAATTAGTATTGAATAAATGGAAAACTATAGAGGAATATACAATAATTGTCATTATAAAAAAAACAGATCAATCTTGTTTAAGAAATAGACTGAGTGTTATCAATGCAGTTGCAACCAATTGAATCCAATAAACAGTAAGAGTCATTCCAGAAGCGGTTACAGAGTTTAGTGTAAAAATATAAAAAGCAAAAAGTCCCAGAGTAAGTGCGAATCCTATTTTAGTGAAAAGCATAATTATTTTGTTCAGCAAGCGTTCCGGTTCAAAAAAGGTAAGATAAGTGATTGCCATAGCCGAAAGAATGATAGGAAGAGCAAATTTTTGGGCAAGCATAAATGAAGGAAGGTATTTCTCATTGAATAAATTGAATGATGTAGTGAGCATAACCAGAACAGTTATGCTACAAATAATAATATAGATGACCGAAATTGTGTTACGAAAATTTTTCATTTTCCTTTAAGATACAAAATTTTCATTTCTTTAAGAAAAATAAATCGGATAAACTTGTCGCCTGGGAGTGAATATCGACCTTGCTTGAATTGATGATTTGTTTTACCTTACACTATCCTTTGAGCAGTCCCGCGGGACGGGACTCTCACTAACAATCCTCCCGAGAAACGAATTTCCTCCTGAGACTTGTTAGCTCTCAGTTTCGTGTCTGTCATAACAACACATCTGACGAGTGAGAAGTTTGCCCATGTTGTCAATGACAAACCTAAAATTATTCTCAATATTATATTTTGGAGGAGTTATGAAAAAATATTTATTGGTCGTTTTATTATTTATTTATCCTTGTCTTATGGTTGCCCAATTTGCGGTTGTGTCTACAGTGCCTGCGAACAATGCAAAAAATGTTCCTCTCACGACCACCATCAGTATGACGTTCAGCGAAGCGTTGGATACGAATGCAATGAACCAAAACGGAGGAGATACATGGTTCACCAATATTGACAGTATGGTTTCATATGGATACAGCGCCGATATGAAAACAACATTCGGAACGTATGTATTGAAACCGAATACATCATATTTCGTTGCATTCACATATGTCAAAGCAAAATCCGGTGCTGTCATCGGTACGCCCTATGTGTATTATTTTACGACCGGCGCGGATTTCTTGCCATATTCCGTCAGCGGAACAGTCTTGTCCGGTACGACCGGTGTATCGCCGGCTGGTTCGATCGTGGGTCTGGCGAATGTTAATATTATGAAGGATGAAGGCAAAGATGGTGGTCCTCCGCCGTTTGTCGGTTGGACGAACGTTAATAGTAACGGAACGTTTACTGTTCCGTATCTTCCCAATGGAAAATACTGGATTCTTTCAGCGAAAGATGTTGATAAAAATGGCTCCATTGATCCCGACAATGGTATCGATGTTATGGCGTTCAATAATGATTCGATCGTTATCAACAATGCATCCATTACCAATGTAAATCTTACGTTTTTCAATTCTGCACCGACAATATTTTCGGAATCGATCACGAAAGGGGATAGCATGGCAAATGCTCTTCCCGCCGATAAAAAGTTGAGAAGAATTTCCGGATGGGATGTCGATACGCTGGGAAGGGCTCGCACGTGGGAATATGCGTATACATATATGAATAACACCAATATAGTTGGAAAAGCAATAGATATCCGTTCAAGCGGTTCTGGTTCTTATATTCTTGATCAAAGCTATGCTCAATGGATCCATGCCTTTAAACCGGTCACGAATTATAAGACGGCGGCCTCCAGCGCAATAGTGATGGCAAATGTTGAAGCCGGCGGCGGGAAAGCGTTTCGATTGCTGCCGCATGCCGATACGATAGAATTCCGCATTGAACTTTCCATGTCCGATCAAAAAAACGGCTGGTTTGGCTCGTTTGGTTTTGATACCAGTAAGATCTATTGGGCAGTAGCATATGTTCATGAGGATCAGATCTCAAATGGTAATTCCAAATGGGTGAAAGGAAAATTCTTCCTGTGCGATCAGGCGACCGGTGCCGTACTCCTCACACAAAACTTGACAGGGGTAAAAAAGAAAGGGACTCTTCCTGAACAGTTCTCACTCTTTCAGAACTATCCTAACCCGTTCAATCCAACAACAATGATCAGTTATCAATTGCCAATGAACAATCATGTAACGCTGAAAGTGTATGATGCATTAGGCAGGGAAGTAGCGACGCTGGTGAATGAATTAAAAGATGCGGGGAATTATTCCGTGAAATTCGATGCGTCAAAACTTTCTAGCGGTATGTATTTTTATATACTGAATGCGGGAAATTTTTCCAGCGTAAAGAAAATGATATTGATGAAGTGATTTCTGTATTTTTCCATGATAGATAATGTGGAAAAGATACAGAAAGAGTCAGGTGAGCAATGGAGAAAATTGATTTTCGATTTACAATAATTAGATATTTATGAGACTGCTTCTAATGATGTAATTTATATATTTGACTTAAGTTTTTTTCACGACACCAATAACTCCACAGGAGACAATTCCATGCAATTACATCTTTATATGCTATGCTACAGATCTGAAGCACTTGTTGCATCCCATCTTGAACCAGAAGCATTTGGCCGCTACATGGCAGTTGGAACACAGAAGAACACGAGGGGTAATGTTCTTTTCTTTGAAATTGACAGGAACAAAATCCACAGCGACTATTTTCACTTGAGTGACATAGAAGAACGTTGCGTGCCTCACCCGGACGGCAGTCCGAAACGAAGCAAATATATCAGCATTTATAGAGTTCTTGAGCATCTCAATCTGGATGCGTTTGGAAATTTGTATCTGGGAACAGCTGATGGCCGTGTTCTTGCTCTGAGCGCATCCCAATATGAAAAACAGGATGAGCGGCAAGGAGTAAATTTGTACGACGAACTCTGCCCGGTATCACCGATGGTTGTTTCTGCTCTGCTCCCTTCACCGTTCGCATCATTCATGACTGATCCAAAAAATCCCATTTCCGTTCCGCGTATTTTCTTTGCCGATATGTTGTTGGACAGAGATGAGACTGGTCGGCTCGCAGGCTATTTGCCGTATTCCGATCCTCAACACATCATCGATTGTGTAAAGGAATTAGAGCAGGGATCCGGAAAACCTTCTAAGACGGTCTCCCGGACTCCGCTCGTCCATGGTTTCTTCCGTACGATTCGGCGCGGCTTCTTTGTCGGTGATCAAGCCGGAATAAAATTCTATCAATTTCCTGAGAGGCGTGTGCTGGAAGTGGAGCATGCGAAATGGTGGCGCTCGGCGTCGGAATCACTTTCATAATTAATATCAATCACACACTATTAACGGACATATACACATGAATTATTTCAAGAAACTTTTCAATGTGTCGAGTACCACTCGGCGCAACTATCTAATCCTGATGATGATCATCTTTGCTACCGGATATTTTTGGCAGCCGGGATTTAGTCAGGATCAAAATTCTTCAACGTCCGCACCAGTGGTGCAGGCCGGCGAACAGACCGAACATTTTGTGCCATTCGCCATGTTCACTGCCAATAGCAAATTTGCTCCATTGGAAATTTTTGCACTTATCTCAGTGCTTCTTATAGCGATTGCAGGATTGCTCTATGCTTGGATGCTGGCAAAACAAGTAGTAAAGGCAGATCAGGGAACAAAGAAAATGCAGGAAATTGCTGCTGCTGTCCGTGAGGGATCGAACGCATATCTTGGAGCGCAATTCAAAAAGATTGGACCACTTATTGTCATCATCACACTGGTTCTCTTTCTTACATATTCCGGTACCATCGAAGCTTTTCGTTGGGGACGCGCGGCTTCATTTTTGGTCGGTGCACTCTTTAGTTGGACAGTGGGATTCGTGGGTATGCGCCTTGCTACAACCGGAAATCTTCGAGTCGCGGCTGCAGCTACGCGCAGCTACGGCGAAGCAATGCAATTGGGATATCGTACCGGTACGGTTACCGGTATGCTGACAGATGGTCTCGGGCTTCTCGGCGGTACAATAATATTTCTCATCTTCGGCGAACAAGCATATGAAGCCTTACTTGGTTTTGGTTTTGGTGGAACTCTGCTTGCTTTGTTTATGCGTGTCGGCGGCGGTATCTATACAAAAGCAGCAGATGTCGGTGCCGATCTTGTTGGTAAGATCGAAAAAGATATTCCGGAAGATGATCCACGCAATGCCGCAACCATTGCCGACAATGTCGGCGACAACGTTGGCGATTGTGCAGGTATGTCCGCAGATATTTTTGAAAGCTATGAAGTAACCATAGTTGCAGCAATGATTCTTGGAATGGCAAGTTTCGGACACCAAGGCGTAATCTTTCCATTGCTCGTCCGTGGTATCGGAGTGCTCGGATCTATTATTTCCACGTACACAGTAAAAGCCGGCAAAGACGACACATCAGATTCCGCTTTGCGTACGGTGCATCGAGGTTTCTGGATCGGATCTGCAATCAGTGTTGTTGGTTTTATGATACTCGGATTTTTTTATCTCCGGTTTCCGGGAGTGTTAAAGGATGCACCCGCTGCTTTTTGGGCAATGAATCCAATGGACGCTTCATTCTGGGCAAATTTTGGGATGCCTGGTCTTGACATGCGTCCGGCAATTGCCTGCCTCATCGGTGTCATTCTTGCTATAGTTTTGAATAAGGTAACCAGTTATTATACGCATACCACTCACAATCCGGTAAAATCACTTGCGCGTTCATGTCAAACTGGTCATGCCACAAACATTATTCAAGGATTTGCTGTTGGTTACGAAAGCACCGTCGTTACCATACTAGTAATTGCATCTGCCATCATGCTGTCGGTAGTTGTGTTTGCCGGAACTCCTCCACTCTTCGTTGCCTACGGAGTTGCAATGGCAGGTATTGGAATGTTGACATTAACTGGTAATACAATATCGATGGACGTGTTTGGACCCGTTGCTGACAATGCAAATGGGATTGGCGAAATGGGTTATGAACCGGTGGAAATGGAGAAGCAGGAAGCAGGAAGTTACAAACGAGCGCGACAAATTCTTTCTGATCTTGATGCAGTGGGTAATACCACTAAGGCGGAAACAAAAGGAATTGCTATTGGTTCCGCTGTTATTGCCGCCGTTTCACTTTTCTCCAGCTTTATTGCAATTATTGCCGTTGGCAGCGAAGAAAAAATCAGCGAGATGACCATCTCACAATATGTTATTGAAGCAGGAAAATTGACAGTTGCAGATCCATTCGTGTTTATTGGATTCCTGATTGGCGGGGCAGTGCCGTTTCTTTTTAGCAGCATGTTGATTCGTGCAGTAGGTCGAGCAGCATTTGATATCGTAAAGGAATGCCGCATTCAATTCCGCGATCCGCAAATTTGGGATGGTACAAAAAAACCAAACTATGGACGAGTAGTTGATATTTGCACCAACACTGCTCAAAAAGAATTGATCGGTCCCGGATTCCTTGCCATTATGGCTCCGGTGCTTGTAGGATTTCTTCTTGGACCTTATGCACTTGGCGGATTCCTTGCAGGAATGATTCTTGTTGGACAATTGATCGCAGTATTTATGTCCAACGCCGGTGGTGCATGGGATAATGCAAAGAAAATGATTGAAGATGGTCTCTATGGCGGCAAAGGATCTGAAGCGCACAAAGCGGCCGTTACCGGCGATACCGTTGGTGATCCTCTGAAAGATACTGCTGGTCCTGCGATCAATCCGCTCATCAAGGTGATGAACATGGTCAGTCTCCTGACGCTCGGATTAATTCTCCGTTATAATCTGATCAGCCCTTCCATTCAAGAAGGTTCAGCGCGTCTTGTTGGACTTCTTGTTGCTGTTGTCTGCGCCATTGCAATTGGATGGGCAGTGTGGCAAAGTAAACGTGAGTCAGCTGCTGCACAAGAAGAGCTTGGATAAAAACCGGGTGAACCACAAATCAAAAAGCGCAGTCAGTAATGACTGTGCTTTTTTTATGTCCATTTCGAAACTATGTGCATCGTATTGATAAACAAATAATGTGACTCGATAATAAAAATTAGATATAAAACAAAAATATTATTCATGAAGAGATTATTGCTTCCACCAAAAATAAAAAAAACTCGCAGTGACGAAAAATCTGCGAGGTTTTTTATAACTATTATTTTATGTGATCTTCACATGCTTAACATTCATGTGTGAATGTTATTGTGCATCAATATGAATACTTCAACCAATCGTAATGATTTTTTTCTAATTCCTCCGTTGTCGGCATTGGATAAAACACCAACTCATTTCCCGCTGCAAACCAAAATCCATGACGGATCAACGAATATTGAGCTTCGATTAGTGTTGAATTCAAATTCAAGGTTTTTGTCTTTTTATCAGGGTGCGATTTTAATTCGGTCAAAAATTCAATTAATCGTGAGGCATTCGTTTCAGGAATAGGAGAGTACGGAATATTCTGCGATGAATTCTTTGCAAGGAATTCATTAACGTTAAATTCATATTGTGTGAAGCAAACTTTCGGTGCTCCCTTGGATTTTGTTCCGACAGTAATATATTTTCCAAATTCACGTTGGTCCAATGTTGATGCAACAAGATTTGAAAGTGGATTTATTTCTTGATAGATGCGAACAAGTCCGGGTTCATTCACCGCCGTATATGGTTTCGATTGAATTTCCAGAGCTTTTCCGTTTGTCGTTACAAGATATAAATTCTTCATTGCTTTCAGATCGATATGTTCTAACACTGCATAGGAAGAGATGAATTTTGTTTTTTTCGGGCTTCCATCAGGATGCGGAACGGTAAGTGAGAAATAATGATCGATATCGAAATGCATGTTGCGATATGTGTTATCGATCTCAACAAACATGACTTTTCCTTTAAAATGTTTCGAACTTCCGATCGTATAATGCTCCGCAAATTCTGCCGGGTTTAACTGTGAAGCTACCAATGCATTAACCGGAAAGACGATCATATACAGACGTTTTTCAAAATCAGCCATAAAGGTACCTTAAAATAAATTTATTTGATTAGTGATAAAGCAAAAAATCGTTGTCTATTATATTATGTAGTAACATAATAAATATTTAGCGTAGAAAATATAAAAATAATTCATAGCTATTCTTGTGTAAAATTTATGGATTATTTTCACAAGACCTGTATGTCCATTATCGTTTTTTACAATCTCCAACGCATCCCAATATAAGCCGTTCTTCCATAGATTGGACCCCATATTAAAGCGCTGTCAAAATATGAGTGATGACTGTTGGGATCTGCGGCATCAAGGATCGGATTCGATTGTTTGAAGTTCAATAAATTCTCAATTCCAAGATAGATGTCAAACCCTGCAAAGAATGAACGGGTCACTTGTCCGTTCACCAGTACAAAATTTGGAGAATATCCGCGTACTTGAAAGCCTGCCGGATTCAACTGAGTGTCCGGCAATCGTTTTTTCCCGAACCACTGAAGCGTTAGGTCGTACGACATTTGTGGTTCACCTTCTTCTTCCCGCTCGGTAACGTATCCGAAATTAATAAATGCGCGATGCTGCGCGACGAACGGCCGTTCACGCAATGTTCCGTTGATGGTTTGACGCACATCGTAGAGACGATATGCAATGCGTGTATCCAATTTATCGACCGGCTGAATATTCAGTTCAACCTGAAAACTGTTTGAATATGATTGTCCGTTCAAATTATAGAAATGGATTTCCCGAGGATTTCTATCCAGATCGACGACAATTTGTTTTTCGAATGTTGTGCGGTAGAAATCGAATGCGATCGTTGCTTCGCGGTAGTCCCACAAAAAATAATGGGTTGCGTTGAATCCAATATTCGTTGCAATTTCAGGATCGAGTCCGTATGCGGAAGATTGTGGATTCGGCGTGGTAACGAACGTTTTCCTCGCGCTGGCGAAGTATGTCATATTTTCCGAAAAAATATTCGCCGTCCGTTGTCCCCGTCCCGCAACTGCACGGAACACCCAATCTTCACTCGGAGTGTAGCGAAAGTGAAGCCGCGGAGTGACGAATGTTCCGAACAGATTATGGTTATCAACTCGAATTCCCGCGATCATTGAGAATTCATCGCCGGGAGTATAAGTGTATTCAAAGAATGCTCCCGGAACTTGTTCTGTCCGTTGATACCGGATCATGTTGAACATTTCATCATATGAGTCATACAAGAAACTCAACCCTGTACGGAACTTGTGCATTGTATTATCAATGATCGATTGATAGATCAGGTTCACATATCCCGCTTCTTCATTGGCATTATAATCATGGGAACTGAAGAATGAATGCTGCTCGTTGCGTGTCAGTGACCATTGAAGGCCGATGCTTTGGTACTGCTTCTGCGGAAAAACATAACCGGTCTTTCCCCATAGCCGCAATTGTTTTCCTTCCATTCGGAAAGCATATTGAGTTGTATCGAGAGCTAATCTCGATAGATCAAGATTATATCCGCGTACTGTCCCGCCGGATTTTTGATCATCAACAACCTGAAATCCTAATTGACCTTCCCATCCGAGATGATTTGAGAAATGGAAACGCTGAATTGCATTCACTGTTTTATAGAGAGGCATATCAAGGAAATTATCGCCGTTGCCATCGATCTTTTGCTGCTGTGTGCTTGCATGAAGCATTGTCATCGAAGACCAGTCCTCACTTAACGGTGTGCGTAGATTAAGATTTCCTTCCATTCGCTGATCTTGATTTCCGAAAAGATTCATAAAAAAATGTTTCTCTTCTTCCACCTGTGGTTTTCGAAGCTCAACATTGATCTGCCCGGTGATCGATTCATACCCATTCGCAACGGAACCGACCCCTTTTGAAACCTGGATATTTTCGATCCATGTTCCGGGAACATAGGTAAGTCCGATATTTGAAGTCAATCCGCGGATAACGGGAAGATTTTCAAGCGTGATCTGTGTATAGGTTCCTGCAAGCCCGAGCATCTCGATCTGTTTTGTTCCGGTGATCGCATCGGTGAATGAAACATCGATGGACGGATTCGTTTCAAAACTTTCGGAAAGATTGCAGCAGGCCGCTTTGAAGAGTTCCTTCTCAGTCATCACCAATGTTTTCTGCGGAGAAAGATAATTAACGTAAGTGCTTTGTTTCTCGCCGACAATCTCCACTTCGGCAACCGTTGCCGCATCGGATTTCAGAATAATATTCACTTTTTGCTGATCGGCAATTGTTACGGTGTCCGATAAATAACCGATATAACTGACAATCAGCCGATCGCTTGCGGAATTGATCGGAAGCCGAAACACTCCGCTCGTATCGGTCGTTGTACCGGTTGTTGTGCCAAGCCAGTACACGCTTGCACTGATGATCGGGTGAAACATCCCGTCATCCGTTTTTTCCAAAACAACGCCCGTCAGTTGCTGAGCATTGAGAAAAGAAAAAACAATTGATAAAAATAACACTATGGTTTTCATGATCCCTCTAGGAAGTAAAAAGTGTAAAGTATAAAGTCAAAAAGATATTACTGAATACCGACAATGCTTCATTGTATTGAAAGTAAACTTTTAACTTTTCCCTTTAAACTTGATTTAATGCGTCTCTTGTCCGTTGCGATATAAGCAGCAGCCCGGAAGATTCGAATAGGTGCTATCTGCGGCTTTGAACTTTTCCGTATCGTGTCCGACGGAAGCAATAAGCTGCTGGAGCGAATCAAGGGAGATCTTTTCTGAGAGGAATGCAACTTTAAGCATTTTGGATTTTTTATCCCACTTTGCGAATTTCACTTCTGAGATCTTCAGTGTCTTTTCGATGCGTGATTTGCACATACCGCAGAGTCCGGAAACTTTGAATTCAGCTTCTTTTACCGTATCGCCTGCAAATGCAAACAGTGAGAAGAGAGAGAGTATGGAGATGGTTTTGAGAATGTACGTTTTCATGATAATATTCCTTATTTAAAATGATTTTTAGTCTGTGGTTTAGAAACAGTTCACCGAAATGAACGTTGAGTCCGCAGAAAGATTAAATAAGAAATACCGAATTGACGATATTGAGATCGGTATTGGGAGGCGGTGAAACGGTTGGTGTGAAAAGAAAATTGGTTTGTGAATCATTGTTGACCAGAGTAACTATTGGAGTTTGAATTTGTTTGATATCAGTCAACTTTTCAATGATTGAAGCTATGCTTACTTTTTGTGCATCATCAATTTTTGTAGTTTTAACTTCAGTAGTGCAGCATTTGTCCATTATTTGAGATGCCGCTAAATCATCGCAGCCGCACGGATCTTCAACGACAGCGGTTGCTATCATCGTTTCGGATTCTTCACCGCAGGTATGAATAATAATCGTCATTCCTGCGGTTAGGACCGTGTATACAAACAACATCAATATAACAATTGATTTTTTCATTGAATATGCATTCTTACTGTTTCTAACACAATATAGAGCAAGGTTCGTTCCCGAATACAAAACTAATTGTGTGGAAGTTGCACTGCATCAGAACCGTGCGGAAAATTCCTCATTGTAACTGCGAAATAATGATAAGCAGCTAACCAACTTTCTTCAACTTCGGACGTGAATGCTTCTTTCAAAATTGATTTCAATGCAAAGTTCAGACTTTTTCCGAACGAAACAAAATGATGCTCTTCAACGCCGTATGATTGATGGATCATTCCCAGATTGAAAAGCATAGCCTGCAATTCAGTTTTATTGTCAAGATTTTCAATTGCGATCTGAAGCATCCGCATTAATTTCACTTTCTGGTCATTGATTTCTCCGCGAAAGAGCACTTTACTATTCGGTTCCAATCGGAACAGTTCTTGATACAGAAGTTCAGTAATGCGGTCTTGTTGTGATTGCACCAATGAAAAGCTTGTGCGGACCAGTTCTTGTTGTCTCGGAGTCATACAATTTCCTTTCGTTACGTTCTTTACAAATCTGTAATTCTATACACTGTATATAGAAATTTCGTGCCGAAAAAAAAAGTTAAAAATCCCCAAAAAACGAAGATATTAAATCCCAAAAATGGTAAAACATTATCTAAAATTGCATAATTAATAACAGATCAGCCTCAATCAGAAAAACAAAGAATGCCACTAAGCCACAAAAACACAAATTTTTTATAAAACGGTCACGGAAAGTTTAGTGTAATTTGGTGAATTAGTGATTTTGTGGCGATGTTTTTTAATCAAAATGTAAATTTATCCTACAATCTTCAATTGCATTTACTTCATTCTCTCCCTACTTTGGTGATACGAAAATATGGAGTGATAATGAAAAAATTAATTATAATTGCCGTGATCCTTTCACAACTCTTTGCTCAACACAAGGATAAACCAAAACAATCGAATCGTATGGAACGAAAATATCAAATTGAAAAATTACAAATGGGAGATGTCGGTCCCGTGCGCATCATACAATTATATGCGGACGGATTTGAGAAACTCTCGTTGAAAGAAAAAGTATTCACCTATTATCTGTATCAGTCCGCGCTTGCGGCGCGCGATATTGCTATCGATCAGCGCCACCGCGATGCACTGGAGATCCGCGAACTGATGGAAGCACTCTATGTGCATCCCAAAGGGATCGATGTAAAAAGCTATGAGAATATTGTGTTATACACGAAATTATTCTGGGTGAACAATTCACAGTATGACAATATCACTTCCAGAAAATTCGTGATGCAGGGATCGTTCGAAGAATTTGTTGCCAATGTGAACACCGCAGTGAAGAACGGTGCGAATATTTCTTTGAAAAAGGGAGAAACACTGACGCAAAAACTTGAACGGCTTCAACGGGCACTATTTGACAAAACATTTGAGCCGGTACAAACGAACAAAACTCCCGGCGAAGATATGATTGCAGGAAGTGCAAATAATTTATACGAGGGTACGACCTTCGCAGAAGTTGACGCGTGGGCAAAATTAGGAAATGAAAAAAATCCGCTCAATTCAAAAGTTGTAAAAGAGAATGGAAAACTTGTTGAAAAAATCTATCGCACCGGAAATAAACATATTGGCGGAATAATTTCCGAAGGAATGTATGCGGAAGATCTTCAAGTTGCGATCTCGTATTTGGAAAAAGCGAAAGCATACGCCAACCCACCTCTTCAGGCACAGAATCTTGATAAGCTCATTAAATTTTACCAGACCGGCGACCTGAATGACTGGCGCGATTATAATATCGGATGGGTGAAAGAGACAAAGTCTCAAGTGGATATGATCCATGGATTTATTGAAGTGTATCTTGATGGTCGCGGTGCGAAAGGACAGTTTGAATCGGTGGTGAACTTTGCGAATCCGGAACTGACGGAATTGTTCCAGAAGGTTGGAACGAATGCACAATATTTTGAAGACCGAATGCCGTGGGATCCGAAATATAAAAAGTCCGACGTGAAACCGCTGAAGTACACCGTTATTAATGTTGTTGTTGAAACAGGCGACGCAGGTCCGGTCAGCGCGATCGGTATCAATCTTCCGAACGAACAGGATGTGCGGGAACAATACGGAAGCAAATCAGTAACGCTCTATAACATTGTGGATGCGTATGATAAAACCGGCGGCAAAGATATTCTAAAAGAGTTTGCCTTCGATGCACAGGAAGTTGAACGCGCTGATAAATTTGCGAGCCTTGCGGACAATATGCACACTGCATTACACGAAGTGCTCGGACACGCATCGGGAAAAGTTTCTCCTAATTTGAAAGTCGACCCGCAGGCGGCGCTGCCGGGGTATTATTCCACACTGGAAGAAGCGCGCGCAGACCTTGTTGCACTCTATCATATATGGGATCCTAAATTAGCTGAGATCGGAATTGTTCCCAATACAATAGAAACAGTGAAAGCGTTGTACGATAAGGAAGTGCGAAATGCAACGCTTGTTCAACTGCAGCGCGTTCCGAAAGGACACGACCAGTTGGAAGAAGACCACATGAAGAACCGCCAGATGAATGTTCATTGGCTGATAAAAAATGCACATTGTATTGAGCGGGTGCAGAAGGATGGCAAAACATATTTCCGTGTGACCGATTATGAAAAGATGCGCGTGGGTGTGGGAAAACTGCTCTCCGAAATTCAGCGGATAAAATCCGAGGGAGACCTTGCGGCGGCGAAATTACTGATCGATACATACGGATTTAAGATCGATACCACACTGCGGGATGAAGTTCTGCAGCGGATGGAGAAACTTGACCGCGCAGTCTATGCCGGATTTGTGATGCCGAAGCTTGAACCGGTTACGGATGCCAAAGGAACGATCAGCGATGTAACGGTGAGCTACCCGCTCGATCTTGCGAAACAGATGCTGGAATATTCCGCATTTACGAAGAGCGAGAAAGCGAAAGCGAAGAGCGTTCTTAATAAATAAATAGTGAAGCGTGAGATGGTAGAGGAGAGAAGTGAGATGATGGCAAATAAAGATCAATTTAACCATTGCCCGGAGGATAACCCTTCGGGTTTTATTATTAAAGAAGGGTATTTGACGAGAATGAACGGTATAGTTTTTCTGTCCTTGCATCTCTGTAGCCAATAAAATATATTCCACCCAAGCATTATTCAGTCCTAATTCAAATTATTTAAATAGAGTATACATTGTCCGCAGGGGAGGAGGACGAAGTACGCTTCTGATTGGAGTGCCGTAATGGATGACGTAAAGTTGATGGTTGATTTACATCTTGCAGAAGCAAAAACTCTAACCTATGTTGCGAAGATGGTAAAGATGCCTTACGAAACATTGCGGAAGAAATTTTTAAGAGAGGAAGGAATTCATCTTAACGAATTTATTCAACACCGAAAAGTGCGTGCGATGAAAGAACTATTACTCCTAAGCGACGATCCATGTTTTTCAGTATGCTATTCCTTAGGATTGCGGGAAGACACCGGTGCAAGAATGTTTAAAAAAATAGCCGGTATGACAATGCTGGAGTTTCGAGAAAAATATAAAAAAGAGTACGAACTGCTTCACAATAATCCCTTACAAAAACAACGTCTGCGTCTGCATCTTGCAGAAGCCTTTTGCATCGACCCGAATTCGGAAGAGATGCGGTAACTAAAAACGTGTAGAAACGCGTAAACCCAATACCACTGAAATACCGCCACGATAAAAAGATTAAGAAGTAACAGCACGCAATACCAGAGAGCTGCTCTGGAACACCCCATTTTTGCCATTAACAAATTGACCGCTATTGTCAACCGCTATTGTCAATATATTTTTGTTGACAAGATGAAAATATTCATTTACATTTGTGAAAATCAGACAAGTTGGTATTATTTTGTTCTCATATTTCCCAAAGATCGTAACTCGTCTTACGCAGAACAAAAAAAACGGTCAACTTCGGTCGTAACTTAAAATAGAAATTAGATAAAGCGCTATAAACAAATTAACCGTCATTGTTATGCATCCTCGCAGACGATTTGCTTTGTTAGTTCTTATTTTTCTAATTCTCATTCCGCTCGGAATATCTCTCTACATACAAAACAAATGGATCGTAGAACCGCTTCCTTTGGGAAGCCGAATTACTTCAGTAGTGGTGGTAACGCTTGCTGTAATATCTCGTTCATAGATATTTTAAGATACCAAAAACAATTTGGCTTGATTTCTCTTCATTTATTTGTGATTTGATTTTAAATGTTAAGATTGATTTAACAAATCTCAAAACAAAAATATATGCACTCACTCCTCAACACTTCATTAATGATTATTTGTTTAATGGCTGGCTGCAAAGACAACGGCGTTGACCCACCGCTACCAATTAAAGAGGAAAAAAAGTGGGAAGTTGTTCCGGAATTTGCGAATCTCGATATTCGATATATGATCCATTTCAAAGATGAACTGTATGCTGCCGTTGTCAATTACCAAAAGGATTCTCTCTACAAAGGAGCTGTTCTCAAAACAAGTAACGGCGATTCATGGACTCTTGTAAGAACGTTTTCTGAAGTGATTGGACCAATGACTGTGGAAGGCGATTCACTTTACGTGTTGAGTGACCATTTCATTTATAAAATGAATTCTAAGGGAGAATGGGTAATAAAGTTTGGCTTACCATGGGAAATTATGTACGCAGAATTTAATGGTGACATGATTTTTTTCAATAGCAACCTCTATGTTGCTCAAACAATATTTACAGGTTACATGTTTAAGGTAACTCCTGATAGTTTGTGGACGAAAATACAGCCTTTCCCGGGACTTGAAAATGGCGTATCGTGTGCAAGATTTATTAAGGCAAAGAAAAATGGTGTAGAAACTCTTTATCTAAGAGAGACAGCCGTTTCGGGATATATTTTTCATTTTGATGGCGAGATTGTTAACCCTCTTCAGGATGGTTTACCTAAACCGTTTACAGGAGCAAACTCAATTGCAGTCCAAAACGATACATTGCTTGCCGGTTTCCTTGGCGTAAATAGCGGAAGTTCCGGAATGATAATGTATTTGGATAATAATAATACGTGGAAGTTATATCGCGATTCATTGCCAAATTCACCCTCAGCATTTCATTATACCCCCCCATCAACAACTCTTCCAACGACGATCCTTTTTGTTAAAAATAGAATGTTTGTAGCAACAGAAGAATTTGGAGTTTTAGAATGGAAACCAGGCGGTGGCTGGCAAACGTTGAACAATGGTTTAATGTTACAGCAAGTTACATTAAAGGATAAAGATTTATACAACACCATTTCTTTTTTGGAATATTTCCATGGGAAGTTGTTTGTGGGATATGGCAACCCAGCATACATGTTAGGAACAGCAATAGCGGGTCCAAGAAAAGGCCTTTTAAAATACCTGTTAGAATAAGAAAAGAGAACTATGGATAGCTCATAAATATAAAAAAGGGGGAAATCAGCGGCACTGACTTCTCCCTTTTACAACAACAAAAGAGAGTCAATTGATTACTTCCTCAGGGAAGCATAACTCTTTTTGTCTCTACTAAGATGCCAAATATTCTTCTTATTCACAATTGATGCAAACCAAAACATTTTAGGAGAAAATTATGCGCATACCAATAATTATTTTTTTTGCTGGAGTGTTCCTGTTTGGAATTTCCGGACAAATTGCAATTTCGCAAAGTTCGAATTTATCAATACCTCATACTTCAATTCAAGAAGATCCGAATATAAATCCCAATTGGAATTGGCGGATTGGAGATGACCCAAGCAGAATTTATCCGGACGCTGCTTATACCATGTATCACAAATCAGATAATACTACAGTTTATGAACACTTTGTAGATGCACCCTGGTCAGACCCAGCAAATTCAAATGCAGGTTTGGGAGACAACAAAAAAGAAGATGGATGGGAATTACTTGCCCGAGATTTTGGAACACCTACGCGAGGAATTACCGGCGTTAGTGCCGGAGCAAAAGTGCCGTATTTTCTTTTGTTTAACAAATATCGTTCAATAGCTCGCCTTTTTGTTTTGGCTCAAAATGGTGATACTTTTGACAAGGGTTTTGTTGAAATAAAATTTCAGAATATTGCGGATGCGACAAAAACACCAGCTGTCTTGGCACATTTCAAACCAGTTGCAGATGCAATAGATAAACTTACTAACATGAAGAATAACGTAAATTCTGTATTTTCAAACGTATTGAAAATGAATGTTTGGCTCTGGGCAGATTTTCCATTGTCGTATGATCCTACAATTACACCTAAGGCAGGTGAAGATCCCCCAAGGTTTTTTGTAACTGTGTGGGGACAAAAACTTTCGAATATTGGCCTCAAGGGAATATCTCAAGGTACATCAGGCAATGCCAAATTCGTCAATGATTGGTTAACAGGTTCTGGATTAGATTTTGGTAATGGTTCTGTCGGTGTTCCAAATTTAAAAATGCCAAATCTCGATTTTGAGAACACTGGGATCGATCTTGGTAATTATCAATTCAAACCGTCAGCAACTCATGTAAATTGGAACAGTTTTAAAAATTATCTTGGCAAGATATCAATTAAAACACCGTCTGTTGACATAGGAAATCCTTTCAAAGGATTATTTGATGGTTTTAATATAAAGTTATCTTCTCTGGCAAATGCATTGCCCATTAGCCTTCCCGGATTAGATATTGGTGGTTTATTTGATTTCTTTGTCAATGGTGGCGCTAAGAAACAAGAACCCGCTGAACCTGCACCGACATATATTGCAATGAATTTAGAACTTTCAGGAACAATAACATCAACACAACCAATTCACTTTTTTCAAATAACAATACCTGGAACAAGAGATGAATACTGGAAGCCAACATGGGGCAGTTCTGTCGGAATCGTCCGCAACGACCCTGTTGGTATTTTAACATTAAATAAAACACCAGTAATATACGAAAAATACTTTTTCAAATATTATGATCCATTTTATAACGAATATGGATTGTTAGATTATGGTGAGTTAGCGGCTTTTACTGAATATGAAATAGCGGAAGATATTCAATTATCTTTAAACCAATCTTCTGGTTTAGAAATAATTAAAACGGAAGTTTCATTGATTTTGGATTATAGGCAATTGGAAAGTCCCCCATACACCAGCTTAAACGATTTTTTAAGCTGGGTAGGTTCAGGTTTACAAAATCACTTAGTAGATTTTGAAGCACCCGCTAATTCAACAACCGCAAAATTTAAAACCATGGCTGTTCCTATTAAATATGCAAAAGGAAGAACGATTCAAATTCCACCAGGATACACAGACAATATTTGTTTGAAGGTAAAATCTGTTTTAAAGAGAAAAGACGACCCCAGTGCTCAACCGGTAGTGTTTATTGCTACATATAAGGTTGAAGTTGTTAATAAGATTGGACCAGCAGAGCAAATTCTTTCTACAATTCCACCACAAAATATTAAATGTGCAGTTCCCACTTCTGGTGGAGTAAGGGTTAGCTGGGATAGAAACTTAGAAAAAAATATTAATCTATACGCAGTAGAACGAAGTATTAATGGTGCATCATTTGTTCAAATCGGAACAACCTCCGACACTGTATTTACTGATGTTGAAGTGCAAAAAGCAGTCAAACCATATCGATCCAACCGTCAAAATGTTTCGGTCAATTATCGTGTAAGAGCGAATTCATATTGGTATGATCCAGAAAATGCAATTTATAGATCTCAATTTTCAGCTTATGGTGATATCATAAATATTTCCGGAAGTATTATTGGTCTGTTTGATAAATGGGGTTTTGATCAAATAATTCCTGAATCAAATTCTCTTTCACAAAATTTCCCAAATCCTTTCAATCCTTCAACTACAATCTATTATGGGATAAAAGATCCTGGAAATGTGACCATTAAAATTTATAACACTCTCGGACAAGAAATTATTACTCTTGTAGATGAAAGAAAAGAAGTTGGATCTTATTACGTTGATTGGAATGCGGTTGGTCTGCCAAGTGGAATTTATTTTTACAAAATTCAAAGTGGGAATTTTGCAGAAAGTAAAAAAATGATTTTAACAAAATAAAATTAATATATCACCAATCAAAATGCGCAAGCAGGTATAATTAGTTTACCTGCTTGCGCATAAATATTCAACAAGTATGTTTTCCATTTACCATATTCATTTTTTCATAAATTGAATTCAATCTCTAGGTGTAAGTGAATCTCTGTAACCCCTAAAATTCGTTAGGCACACTTTACATAAAAAAAGAGATTGAAGTGAACAATCAAGACCATCCGGAAAGGCGAATGTTCCCCAATATTTCTACAAATTATCCAATACATTTCTAGAAAATTGATGAGAGCGCATTCTCATAAGTGAAACGAAATAGTATATATTATCCTGCTCACTTTTTTTAAAGACTGTATTTTTTCTTATCCTTTTTATGATGTGCACCGTAGTATTACCTAATTGAAAATATTATTAAAAATAATTGTATCTGTTATACTATTTGTTCTCATTTCTTTTTCGCAAGAAAATAAAGCATTGTTTTCCGGTGTGGTAAAAGATACCAATGGCGTACAGCTACCTTTTGCTACTGTACGGATTGTTGGTTCATCAATTGGTACTATGTGCGACAAGCAAGGGAACTATGAGATATTGCTTCCTCAAGGGTCTTATCAATTTGTTTTTAGTTACGTAGGGTTTAAAGGAACGACAATTGCCGTTGACTTACAGAACAGTGTAAAACAAGAGATACGCCTCTATCCGATTGATATACAATTGCCGGAAGTATTGATTGATGGAGAAGATCCGGCTTACGCGATTATGCGTGAGGCAATTGTCCGGAAAAGAAAATGGCAGCAACTCATTTCATCCTTTAAAGCAAGAGTATATACAAAAGATACTTTTGGGAGAGATACGTTGTTGAGTTTGATTTCGGAAGCATATTCCGATCTGTATTGGCAGAAGAACGATTCGCTAAAGGAAGTGGTGATCTATCGAAGGCAAAGCAGTAATCTGCCGGAACAATTTCAATTTGCATTGGTTCGAGATTTTTTCAATTTCAATAATGATACTATTCGTCACTGGGGGTATACATTTATTACACCGCTGTCAGATTCGGCGCTCCAATTCTATGATTATAAGTTAAAGCGAACCTATTCCGATGCAGGTCAAAAATATTATGATATTGAGGTAACACCGCTGTCTCAAACGCAGCCTCTTTTCTCCGGAAGAATTACAATCTCTGATTCAAGCTATGCTCTTCAAAGTGTACAGCTGCATCCAAATAATGTATTTAAGATTCCATTTTTCGAGTTTCTTAGTTATGAATTTTCTCAGCAATTTAGTCTGTATGAAAATCGGTTTTGGTTTCCGTTAGAATATCATATCTCTGCAGAAATGAAATTTCGATATATGCTTATAAAATTTCCGAATTCAATATTTTATAATAAATCGGTTATTTGTTATGAGTATGTTACAAATCCTTTCATTGAAGATTCAATTATTGCATTACCGTCACTTACCCTTTTACCTTCAATAAAAAATGATGATACGTCGAAATGGAAAAATATCACCTATTTTCCTTTGTCGAAATTAGAAGAAAAATCGTATGCGATCATAGACAGAATATTTAAATCCAGGCCATTCTTTTCAAAAGTGACCTCTTTTTTAATTGATTACGAAAATACGATCAACGCAATTGATTTTCGATACAATCGAGTAGAAGGTGCATTCCTGGGGGGAAAGATTTCGAAGAATATTGCGACCGATTTTCGTTTTAGTGCAAATGCGGGGTATGGCTTTGCAGATCATTTCGTGAACTATACGCTTCAACCGGAAATTTTACTACACTCCAAACTTTCATTATGGTTTGGTGCGGGAAACTATCGTTCGATACAAACATTTCCATTGAATTATCACGTGAATGGATTTCTAAACTCAGTATCAGCTTTATTTAACGGCGATGATTACTACAATTATTATGATAGTCGGGGTAACCGTATTTTTCTTACGTTTGATAAATATCCAAACGTATTTACAACATTAAGCTTTGTTATTGAAAAACACTCTTCTGTTTCGAAAGCCACTGATTTTGCATTGAATTTCATTGGCACAAAAAAGAAATTCCGCGACAACACATCCATAACAGACGGAAGTTTACGTGCATTTCGATTCGAGCTTTACAATAAAGTGGAAACTATTAAAGAACTATTTGAAGAGCCGAAGGATTCGTGGCTTTTACGAATAGAACATTCGTCGTCTGATTTTGGCAGTTCTTTTAATTTTACTTCGTTCTATTCTAATGTTGCTTTACGAATACCAACAATGGGAACGTCTAGACTTTTTAATCCATACTTAGGAGTTTCTGCATCGTTAGGTTTGTCGAATGGTTCAGCCCCAATTCAACGGGTGTTTTCTTTTGAAACTCCGATTTCGAATATTGCATTTCCAAATTCGTTCCGCACAATGAAAAACTTTGAATTTTTAGGAGATAATTATTATGCATGCTCCATCGAACATAATTTTAGGAATATCCCATTGTTACTTTTAGGGATATCTTTCATTAATGCAGATTTAATTTTAAAAATATCAACAGGTGCTATATGGGTAACATCGCCATTGCTAAAAAATAATATTCAAACTTTGCAAGGGCGATACTCAGAATACACAATTGGAATCGGTCGAATAGCCGATGTTTTTAGAATTGATTTTTCATATTCCGATTATAAACAATCAAGATATGCCGTTACAATATTGGGTGGGTTTTAATCACTTCGGGTTGAATTCCCCGCCGCTTACCCGAAAGACTACTTTGTAGCGGGGAGTTTAGAAACGAGAAAACAGATGAAATTCATACTAACAATAATTATTGGAATTAATTTATTGATTGTTGGATGTAAGAGTGAAGATAATCCCACTTCTCCATCGATACCATCAATTAATTCAATAGAAGAGCAAATCAACACCATAAGACCGATTAACTATATTCGAGTCTATAATTATGATGGCAATAATACTTATACGATTCACGTGCGAACGAATCCAACCATTTCACCCTCAGGTTTTCTTGATGCTTATGCGAGCAAAGGATTCTTAATTGTAGTGTATTCTTCAAACTCTTATTATTACAATCTTTCAAGGGTAATAGAAATCGAAACGCGTCCAAATGAAATTAATATGAGATTTTGAAATGGTTGTTGCACCTAGTAATGGTTAATACTGTTAATTGATACTTGGATCAGTTAACGATGTAGTAGCGCAGAATGAGAGACCGTAGTGATGTAATGATTAAAGGAAATGGTAGAAAAGATAAAAAGACTGAATACAATGCGGAGTATAAAGGTAAAAGTGTGAAAGCGTTTATGTTCTATGATTCAAAAACGGGTGACGAGATTGTGGAATTAACGATTGATGGTAAATTAGTCGGAGAATTTACATTTCCTAAAAAGCATTAAGTATTGAACAAACCTATCGTAAACAGATGTTATACAAAAGGAATATTTATGAAGTCAATCATATTTTTAATTATTAACACAATACTGTTATCAGGGTGTGCGACGATATTTGGGGGTTATGAAACGACCATAAAAATTAAAAATATGACAGATTCAACTATCCTTCAAGATGTTTCTGGCAAGACGATAAAAATAACAAATCTAAAAAGAATAAAAATTCTTACCCAAGATGGGAGTCAATTAAACATGAAAATGGCGACTCCGGTATATATTGAAACGATAAAAGAAAAATATGGTCCTTTAGAAATATTTTATGATGGTGAAATTTCAGTACGAAGGAATGACGATTTACGAATACAAATACAGCATAAAGGAAAACAACGATTAGAATATCTGTATCCGAAAGTAGGTCTTGGGTGGTTTTTCTTGGATATTCTTACCGGAGGAATTGGTTTTGTATTGGATGGATATACAGGGAATTGGAATGAATTTGATGTTCTTGATTTAGATAAATCTTTGTAAGGTTTACTCAGTCGTTTAAGTTCTACTCTGTTAGGCAGTGCGAATAAATATTATCTAATCACTTAAAATAATCCATATGAAAAACCGTATAGTAGTAATAATTATTGTCATTATGGTTTCACTGATTTTTACTAATTGTGCTACAATAATAAAAGGTTATGAAGATCGCGTTGTGCTTGCAAATGCACCTGATAGTATTAAAGTCTTTACCAACGAAGGAATTGAAATACCTGTAATTAGTAGAACAAATCTGGTTGAAACGTACAAAGGGAGCTATACCTATAGAGATGTGACAGTAAAGGAAATACGATTGAGAAATAATAAAGAATATGTATTACATCTTAAATATTATGACAAAGAAAAAATAGTATCTCTATACCCTAAAATCGGTTTTGGTTGGGCCATTCTTGATTTTGTCTGTGGAATACTGCCATCTTTTTATGATGCTTACACCGGAAGCTGGAATCGATTCCCAGAGATTGATTCACAATTTTAGTTTAATGCGCAATGCATTCCTAACTGCCCAAGATAACCGCATTAAGGAATATCAGTTTCAAAAATCAAATTGGGATCTTTTGTTTTAAAGAGACTTTGTTTTTCAGTCATTCAAATTTGCATAACAGCATCAAATTCGTATATTATAAACAATGAAAATGAGACAATTGAATATCGCGCTATCACACTCTCAATGTTGTCTATTAGTAAATATATCGAGTTGAGAGACCAATCATAGTGTGCAGTAAATTTTGAGAAGTCTTTCGTTCGCGAAGGACTTTTTTATTTTAAGGAGAGATACCTCTCGCTAAGACGCAAAGGCGCAGAGAATAAATAATCCCGTCATGCTGACGAATGTCAGCATCTATCAAAAACATAAAAGATGCCGAAACAAGTTCGACATGACGTGATAAGAAAGTAAAATCCATCTGCTTAATTTGAATTGGCAATTATTTCTAATATAACAAAGGGAAACATATGAACGCTTTATTTGAAACGTGGAACTGGTACATCGCCGGACCGATCATCGGTCTGTTTGTGCCGGCATTGCTTATCATCTTCAATAAAATGCTCGGCATCTCCTCGGCATTCGAGAATATTTGTATGATGGTGTTTCCGAAAGAGAAACAGTCGATCTTCAAATTTAATATTGAAGAAAATGGATGGAAATTCTATTTCTCCATCGGAATTGCAATTGGAGGATTCGTTGCGGCGAATTTTCTTTCATCATCACCGGTTCATTTCTTACCCGAAGAGTATCATTCCTATCCCGGTTATATCAAACTGTTTATAGGCGGTATCCTTGTCGGGTTCGGAACGCGCTACGCTAACGGCTGCACGTCGGGACATTCGATCTTTGGGCTTTCAATTTTACAGTCGTCAAGTTTAAAAGCAACGTTGTCGTTCTTTGTGGGGGGATTGCTGTATACATTCTTTGCTTCCTTGTAAAAACAGAAAAACATCTCACACAAAGGAACAAAAAATATTAAGGGAAAAAGAAAATGAAAAATATAGTGTTTATTATTTTTGGAACACTCTTTGGGATCGTTCTTACAAAATCCGAAGTTATTAGCTGGTTTAGAATTCAGAATATGTTTCAGTTTAAGGAATGGCATATGTATCTGATCATTGGTTCGGCTGTAGTGGTCGGGATCATTGCGATGCAGATCATTCAGCGCGCAAAACTAAAATCCATAACCGGTGAAGAACTGAAGTATGGAGGAAAAAATTTCCATAAAGGATTCATCATCGGCGGAATAATTTTTGGTATTGGCTGGGCAATTACCGGCGCTTGTCCCGGACCTATCTTTGCACAGATCGGTGCAGGAGAATTGCCTGCAATCATCACATTGTTTGGCGCGTTGATCGGTGCATATTTGCACAGTGCGTTCAGAGAAAAATTGCCGCATTAAAGCATTTCATTAAAAAATGAATATTCTTCTCACACAAAGACACAAAAATATGTAATTGTTTTCCTTGTGACTTTGTGTGAGAAGAATATTGAGTGATTATTAAATATTCTCCAGAATTTGTGCGTCGTAGGGCGTTTGCTTCCCCTTAAAAATCTGATTATCTTGGTTCAACAATCAATATTAAAGCGGCATTGTCCGCTTTTTTTATCCTCTGCAACGTAGAAACCGTGTTATGGCAAACAATATCGTAGTAAAACCTGAAGTAACTATCGAAACCCTCGACTCAATTCCAAAAACGTTGCCGGTGTTACCACTGCGCGATGTGGTCATTTTCCCATATATGATTTTTCCGGTGCTGGTTGGGCGCGAAACCTCGTTGCGCGCCGCAAATCATGCGTTGGAAAATAACAAATTCATTTTTCTCGTTTCACAAAAAGATCCAACAGTGGAAGAACCGGGCAAAGATGATATTTATATGGAAGGCACTGTTGCAAAGATCGTTCAAATATTGAAGCTTCCAAACAATCTGATGAAGATTTTGGTAGACGGAACCGTGCAGGGAACCATTGCTCAGTTTCTGCCGAATGATAAATTCATGATGGCGGATATCACGACAACGTTACAAGTGAGCGATAATTCTACGGAAATGGATGCGATTGTTCGTCATGCAACATCGTTGTTTTCGGAATATGTTCGTGCAAACAGGAATATTCCACCCGAAGCACTTGCAGCGTTTGATAATATCAAAGACATTCAACGCCGCTTCTATTATATGGCGGCAAATATTCTGCAGACAGTTGAAATAAAACAAAAACTGCTCAAGTTGAATGTTATGAAAGATCAGTATCTGGAAGTGATCCGAATTCTTAATTCAGAAATTTCCATTCTGAAGATCGAACGCGAGATCGATACGAAAGTGCACGAGAATATTCAAAAGACACAGCGAAAATATTTTATTCAAGAACAGATCAAGATCCTGCAGGATGAACTTGGTGATGAAGAGGGAACGCCGGAACTTTCAAAGTTAAAGGATGATATTGAGAAATCCGGAATGAAGAAGGAAGCGTACGAGAAAGCGATCGAAGAATTCAATAAGTTGAAAAAAACACCATCAATGTCACCGGAGTTCGGTGTTATTCGTAATTATCTTGATTGGATGATCAGTCTTCCATGGAAAAAAACGACGAAAGACGATCTTAAAATCGATCACGTTAAAAAAATATTGGATGAAGATCACTTTGGATTGGAAAAACCAAAGGACAGAATTCTTGAACACATTGCGGTGCTTAATCTTGTAAAAGAGATGAAAGGACAGATCCTTTGTTTGGTCGGTCCTCCGGGTGTGGGAAAAACGTCATTGGCAAAATCAATTGCGCGGGCATTAGGGAGAAAGTTTGTCCGTATGTCGCTCGGCGGCGTGCGCGATGAAGCAGAAATTCGCGGACATCGCAGAACATATATCGGTTCGATGCCGGGAAAGATCATTCAATCAATGAAACGTGCCGGCGTTGTCAATCCGGTTATTTTAATGGATGAGGTCGATAAGATGAGCATGGATTTCCGCGGCGATCCATCCAGCGCATTGTTAGAAGTACTCGATCCTCAACAGAACAATACATTCAACGATCATTATCTGGAAGTAGATTACGATCTTTCTAAAGTGATGTTTATTACCACGGCGAATGTTCGGTATCAAATTCCGCTTCCATTGCTGGATAGAATGGAAGTGATCGAACTTTCAAGCTATCTTGATTTTGAAAAGAAAGAGATCGCGATACGACATATCGTTCCACGGTTGATCAAAGATCATGGAATGACCGGAAAAGATATCGAGATCAGGAACGAAGCTATCATGAAGATCATTTCCGAATATACCCGCGAAAGCGGCGTGCGAAATTTGGAGCGTGAGATTGCATCGGTTTGCCGTAAAGCAGCAAAAGAAACTGTTCTAGCAAAACAAAAACCCAAAAAGGGAACAAAAGAAAAGAAAAAACATTCTGCATTGGTCATCGACGAAAAGAAAATCGAACAGTATCTCGGAGTTCCTAAATTCCGCAATAAAGAAGCAGATAAAAAACCGCAGATCGGTTCTATTACAGGATTAGCATGGACGAGTGTTGGGGGTGATATTCTGCATGTGGATGTTACAGTAATGAATGGTGCGGGAAAGCTGACTCTTACCGGACAGCTTGGCGATGTTATGAAAGAATCGGCACAGGCGGCATTGAGCTATATACGTTCTAATGCAAAAAAATTAAAATTGAATCCTGAATTCTTTAAGAAGCACGAGATCCATATTCATCTTCCCGAAGGTGGAATTCCAAAAGATGGTCCTTCTGCGGGAATTACGATGACCATGGCGATGATCTCTGCAATCGGAAACAGACCCGCACGCGCTGATGTTGCAATGACGGGTGAGATCACTCTTCGGGGTGAAGTATTACCGATTGGCGGATTGAATGAAAAACTTCTTGCGGCAAAACGGGCAGGAATAAAAACTGTGTTAATTCCGAAGGAAAACCTGAAGGATCTGACCGAAATTCAGATTAGTGTAAAAGAAGGATTGAAGATCATTCCAATCGCAACGATTGACGAAGCGATACCGATCGTGTTTGGGAAACAAAAATAATTCTATTTATTGAGATAAAATGAGCTATCAAGTAACAGCACGAAAATGGCGGCCAATGGTATTCGATGATGTTATCGGACAGACACATGTATCCGATACTCTGCGAAATGCACTTACACAAAATCGATTGGCGCATGCGTTTATTTTCAGCGGAACGCGCGGCTGCGGGAAAACGACCACCGCAAGAATTCTTGCTCGCGCAGTCAATTGCCTTAACCCTAATAATTTTGATCCATGTAACGAATGTGAAATCTGTAAAGAAATTATTGATGGACGTTCACTTGATGTAATAGAAATTGACGGTGCCTCGAATCGAAGCATTGATGATATTCGTAATCTTCGGGAATCTGTTCGATATCCTCCCTCGCGAGGAAAGAAGAAAATCTATATCATCGATGAAGTACATATGTTAACAAAAGAAGCGTTCAATGCACTTCTGAAAACGCTGGAAGAACCGCCGCCGCATGTTTTGTTCATCTTTGCCACTACAGAACTTCATAAAGTTCCTGCAACAATTCTTTCTCGATGCCAGCGATACGATTTTCGACGTATTGGAATAGAAGAGATCGTTGGTCGGTTAAAATTCATCGCAGAACAGGAAAATGTTTCTATTGATGCCGACTCGTTACTGATTATTGCAAAAAAAGGTGATGGATCAATGCGCGATGCACAGAGTATCTTCGATCAAGTTATTTCATTCTGCGGAATGACGATCGTTTCAAAACAGGTCGGCGATGCATTGAACATTGTCGATCAGGAGTTGTTCTTCCGTGTTTCCGATATTCTCCGTAACAAAGACACAAAAGCCGCGCTTGACCTTGTGCAGGAAGTCGTGAAGAGTGGTTATGACGTGAAAGAATTTGTTTCCGGATTGACGGAACATTTCCGCAATATGCTGATCGTGAAGACGACAAATTCAACTCATCTGATCGAGGAATCCGAAGTGCACCGAAAACGATATGGTGCTGATTCCACAGCATTTGTGCTAAACGATCTGTTGCGTTTCATTAAAGTAGCAACCGATACTGAAAATGCATTTCGATATACATCACAGCCTCGGTTCAAACTAGAGATGATGATGGTGCAGTTGACGAAAATGGAACAATCGATCAAGATCGACGATCTTCTGCTGCAAATAGATGAGATGAAAAAAAAACTTCATTCTGAAGGGAATCCTCCCAACGGAGTGAATCCGTTCAATCGTCAGACGTCAATTACGGTTGAACCGAAAGAAGTGATTGAACCTTCGGTTGAGTATAATATTACACCGACTATCCAATCTTTGAAGCCTACACAACCAGCTCAAAATTCTTTTTCTCAAAACGTTACGGTCCCAAAACCAAAATTTACCGCTCAGGAAAATCAGCCCCGCTATACATTTGTAGCCCCCGTTAAAAAGATAGAAGAAGAACAAAGGTCAGAACCAATATCTGTTCAATCAAATTCCATCATTGCATTCTCGGATATTCAACAGCAATGGGGTAATATTGTTGATGAGATGAGGAAAAAAAAGATATCTGTTGGTACGATACTCGGTGAAACATCTCCTTTGGATCTTGTAAACGGCACACTACGAATAGCGTGCAGTGATGATTTCCATCAGGGAACGTTGTATCGCAACAAAGAAATTCTGTCGGAAACAATCAATTCCATTGTGAACGCTCGCATCAGAATTGAACCAATTCTTCACGAAGTCGGTTTATCAATAGCGCAAACATACCGTGCAATAGAAACGAAACAATCTACTATTGATACACAGATGAAATCCGCAACATCCATCGAAGATCATCCGCTGGTAAAGAAACTTTATTCCGATTTCGGTGCCGAACGAGTCTAAAAAATCGTTCAAATCGGGCATACGATTAATTATATTGTCGAAATTTAGCTTAAATCAGCACATATTGTAATCCGGGAACTATCCATCGTTGTTAGGTATAGAAATAACAATCATACCATTAACAGTGAAAGGCAACGATATGAATCCCACAGTCCACACAAATTTTGAAGCATTATACCAGATTGAAATGGTTCCACATATGAGTCTTTTGTACAATTATGCATTAAGACTTACGAATAATGTTGAAGATGCAAAAGATCTTATACAAGACACTTATCTTAAAGCGTATCGGTTTATCGCTAAATACGAACAGGGTACAAATGCAAAAGCATGGTTATTCCGCATTCTGAAAAATTCGTTTATCAATAATTATCGAAAGAACAGCCGCACACCACAGCAGGTGGAATATACCGAAGTAGAAGATTATGTCGAACTAATGAAGAGTGACTATGCGCCAACGACCGATCTTCGAAAAGATATTTTTGATAATGTGCTCGGCGATGATGTTATGCGGGCAATGGAATCGTTAAATGAAGAATTTCGAACGATTATTATCCTTTCGGATATTGAGGGGATGACGTATGAGGAAATCGCAGAAATTCTTGATATCCCACTCGGAACGGTTCGTTCACGGCTCCATCGTGCTCGAAAAGTAATGCAGGAAAAATTATACTCGTTTGCAGTGACGCATAGTTACATCACCAAAAAAACTGCTGAAGCATTCAAACCAAGAAAATTAAAACAATCATTGAATCTTGCAATGGTGTAAACGTATTTTATCAGTATTATAGAAGGCGAATAGTAACTGTTCGCCTTTTTTATTTTAGTTGAGGATGAAATCGGAAGTTTGTAAGTTAGTATAGAATGAAAAAATTAATCATCATAGTGCTCTTTCCGATACTCCTGTTCGCACAGCAGAAGATTCTTGTTCCAATGGATCTGAAACAGACAAACCATTTGAAAGCGTACGGCATTGCATTCTGGACACTGGAGAAAGGGATCGAGATTGATTGGCTGCTCAATTATCGCGGCGGATCATTTATGATCGATAATATCCCCATTGTTGCCAACGAATGCCGCATTCGTGGAGTAGCGTTTGAGCAAATGAGCGGAGCACAATCGATGCAGATTTTGGGAGAGATCGGCGGCGAAAATACGAACATGGATGTAGTCCGGTTGGAAAAAGCTCCGAAGGTTGCCGTCTATGTTCCGCCGGGATTTAAACCGTGGGATGATGCAGTGACACTTGCATTAGAATATTCTGAAATACCATATACAAAATTATGGGATCCTGAAGTATTAAAAGGAAAACTTTCTGAATATGATTGGCTGCATTTGCATCACGAAGATTTTACGGGACAATATGGAAAGTTCTATGCCTCTCATCGTAATTCTCCATGGTATATTGAGCAACAAATAAGTTATGAAAAAACGGCCCATGAACTTGGGTTCAAAAAAGTCTCAGATGAGAAAAAAACAATAGCGCGGACGATACGAGATTTTGTTGCGGGAGGCGGTTTTATGTTTGCAATGTGTGCCGCAACCGATAGTTATGATATTACGCTTGCCGCGGAAAATGTCGATATCGCCGAAACAATGTTCGACGGCGATCCCGCAGACAGGAATGCACAGCAAAAATTAGATTTTACAAAAACATTCGCATTCCAAAAATTTACACTGGAAATGAACCCGTTCCGATATGAATTTTCCGACATTGATAATCCGCCAAGCGATCCTGTTCCGCTCCGTGATCCGAATACCGATTATTTTACATTGTTTGAATTCTCCGCTAAGTATGATCCAGTTCCGACAATGCTCACACAAAATCATGTGAACATTATTAAAGGTTTTATGGGACAAACAACATCGTTCAAAAAATTGTTGGTTAAATCAAGCGTGATCACTTTGGGTGAGCGGGAAGGGACTGATGAAGTGCGGTATATTCACGGAAATTATGGACGAGGCACATTCACATTCTACGGCGGTCATGACCCGGAAGATTATCAACATGCGGTGGGTGATCCACCGACCGATCTGAATCTCCATAAAAATTCTCCCGGATACAGGATTATTCTGAACAATATTCTTTTCCCTGCAGCAAAGAAGAAACAACAAAAAACATAATGCATACCCCGCAACTATCTCTAGTCGTTGCTGTTTATAATAAAGCCAAAGCGCTGCAATATATTTTCGCCGCACTCAGTCGACAATCATTTAAAAAGTTTGAGGTGATGATCGCAGATGACGGTTCGGGAAAAGAGATCGCCGATGTAGTCAATGAAGCGAAACGGACTTATCCGTATCGCATCAAACATCTTTGGCATGCCGATAAAGGATGGCGGAAGAATGCAATGTTGAATTATGCCATACAAGAATCCTCCACAGACTATATTGTATTTATTGATGGTGATTGTATCCCATCAAAAAATTTTTTACTGGATCATTTCATGCAACGGGAGAAAGAAAAAATTCTTCTTGGAAGAAGAGTGGAGCATGGCAAACGCTGGGCAGATTTACTTTCAATGGAAAAAATTCTTTCCGGAGATTTTGAGCGCTACCGTACAGCTGATCTTGTTGATGGACTGATAGGAAATTCTGCAAGACTTGAAGATGGTGTGCGTATAAAAAATCCTTTTCTTCGAAGTTTTACTGAAAAATCCTCAGGAATACTTGGCTGTAATTTCTCCACATTCAAAGAACATCTTGTTTCTGTAAATGGCTTTGACGAATCGTACGATGGTCCCGGTGTTGGCGAGGATACGGATATTTTTTATCGACTTAATTTAATCGGAGTAACTGGAAAATCTCTCAGGAATCTTGCCATTCAATATCACATTTGGCATCAGTTCACCAACGTTGCCGATAAAAATCAGGAACAATTTTTTGCAATGCAGCGATCCGGAAAACCACAATGTAATAATGGATTACAAAAACACTGATTTCACCGATGTTCAGCTGTCGTTCACCGAAACAACCGTAACTTATTACTATATAAACAGTAAGTTTGTGTAATTCATTTACAGAAAGGATCATCTGACATGTCTTACATACAAGAACGCAAATTGAGCGGGAGAATAATTATGGGAGCATTGTTCATTATCATTGGAACAGCACTCCTTCTTCAAAAATTAGATGTTATTTATCTTGAAGAGCTGCTTGGAATACGAAGTATTTGGAACGCCTGGCCGATAGTTTTTGTCATTCTTGGTCTGGGAAAATTAATTGATTCACCGAGATTGAAAGAAATTGGTGAGGGTGTATGGTGGATCTTTCTTGGCAGCTGGCTCTATGTCTCTATCAACCATATTTATGGTCTAAGTTTCAGAGAAACATGGCCCGCAATCATTATCGCGTTCGGTACTAGTGTTTTGTGGGAATCGTTTGCAAAGAACTCAAACGTTAAAGCAGGGAGAATACAATAATGGAAAACAATAAACCGTCAATTTTTTCGCCTCAGTTCATTCTAGGACTTATCATTATTGCTGTCGGCGTGGTGTTTATGCTGGACAACATGGATATAATTTACGCCGGTGAGTTTCTTCGGTACTGGCCTGCATTAGTAATCATTTATGGAATTACAAAAGTATCTCTTTCACCCAAAAACTCCGGACAGATTTTCGGCTGGATTTTAATTCTTTTTGGTTCGTTTAAACTTCTTGATGTATTGGATATCATTAATTTTCGAATTTCAGATTGGTGGCCAGTGATAATTATTATTATTGGATTTAATTTTCTTCGTGGCTCGTGGAACAGATCGAGGAACAGTACCTCCAATATTTCCGGAGAATCATTGAACGATTCCGATTCGTACATAAAAAATATTGCAATGCTTAGTGGTGTGAAACGGAAAATAACATCGAAAGATTTTCGCGGCGGAGAACTGACTGCTTTTATGGGAGGATGCGAGATTGATCTTCGCGAAGCAGAGATGAAAGGGAGTGAAGCAACTCTTGATGTTGTAGCAGTATGGGGAGGGATAGAGATCCGTGTTCCGATGGGATGGAGTGTTTCGGTGAAGGCGACTCCTATTATGGGTGGAGTTGAAGATGGAACATATCCTTCAAAAGAAGGAACAACAAAACGATTGGTAATCACCGGAAATATAGTGATGGGCGGAGTGGAGATAAAAAATTAATCGATGCATCCGATCCTTTCCGACAAAAAAAAATTCATTATTTATCTCTTTGTATGGAGTGTTGCTGCAATATTATTGGGGTTGGTTCATTCGTCATTGACCGGTATCAATTATCTTTATACGATTGGTTTTACATTGCCATTGATGCTTATCTATGCAGAGATCAATCTTTCTGCGTGGTATCTCTGTAAAGCATTCCCAATCGAACGAAACTCGATCTGGAAAATTTTGTTGGTCACAATGGTTTCGGTGGTATTGATCAGCTCTATGTGGACAGTGATCGCATGGGGATGGATGGCTGCGATTGAACAGTTTTTTTCCATTCCTTTATCACCTCTTCCTTTATACCAAACATTGCTGGTGATTTACGGAGTTGGAAAACCATTATTCTTACTCTCACTCGCAATCAGTTATTTGATGTCGGCATTTGAACACTCACGTACAGCTGAACGGAATGCTTTTGAATCCCGATTACTCGCGCAAAGCGCGGAACTCAAAGCCCTCCGAATGCAGATCGATCCTCACTTTCTTTTTAATGCGCTCAATTCCATCAGTGCGTTGACCGTTTTGAATGCGGAATCAGCTCGATCGATGACGACGACACTCGCAGATTTTTTCCGGAAATGCCTTTCCTATGGAGCGAAAGAAACTATTTTTGTGAGCGAAGAACTTGCCTTATTAAATCACTATCTTGATATCGAAAAGATACGATTCGGGAAACGTTTGAATGTTGAACAGAACATCGCAACAGACACACTTTCGTGCATGATTCCGTCCTTACTGCTTCAGCCACTAGTGGAGAATGCAATCAAACATGGGATTTCCGACAGGATCGATGGAGGTACAATCACCATTTCTATCGAAAAAAAGAATGGGCGATTGTTTGTATCAATAGAAAATCCGATTGACACCGATGATTCGATAAAATCAAAGAAACATGGTGCGGGAATGGGAATTGAGATCGTTTCAAAACGGCTGCAGACACTGTATGGAAGCAACAGCGGTGTTAATATTTCAATGAACAACAATAACTTTCATGTTGTAATCTTTCTTCCCGCAACATTGTAACAGGTCAATGAAAACAAAAAAAAAAGTAAAAGTAGTTATTGTTGATGATGAAGAGCTCGCACGATCATTAGTGAGAGAATATCTTTCATCGCATTCCAATATCGATATCGTTGCGGAATGTGCGAACGGATTTGAAGCAGTAAAAGCTGTCTCAGAACTGCTTCCCGATCTGATGTTCCTGGATATTCAAATGCCGAAATTGAGCGGTTTTGAGGTGATCGAATTATTAGTTGAACCGCCGTCGATCATCTTTGTTACGGCATTCGATCAATATGCATTAAAAGCGTTCGAAGTTCATGCGGCGGATTATCTTTTGAAGCCTTTCAGCAAACAGCGGTTTGATGAGTCCATGGAACGAGTTTTGCCAAATATCAATCGACCGAATTCAATAAAAGAGATTGCTGTTGCGGCCAATAAACCAGATCAGATCCTTGAACGCATCTTGATAAAAGAGGGAAGCAAAGTCCTTGTAATACCTGTTGAGAAGATCGATTTTATTGAAGCTCAGGACGATTATACCTCTTTTAATGTTGAAGGAAAATCTTATCTCAAAATGCAGCGATTAGCGGACCTTGAAGCATTGCTTGATCCGCGCCGATTTGTTCGAATTCATCGTTCATTCATTTTGAATATCGAACGTCTTACCAAAATTGAACTAATGGCGAAAGAATCCCGCACCGTTGTATTGAAAAATGGAACTCAGCTTCCCGTCAGTCGAACAGGATACGAAAAATTAAAGGCACTTCTCTAGATAACTCAACAGAATTGCACTACCGCATTTCACAAATATTCTACCTCATTTATTTCTTTACGCCATTTGGAAGTTGGAATTTCTTTTTTTAATATCACTAATCAAATATAGTGATCCATGAATTTCCGTCTTCCATATCCTAATATTATTTCATCGATTCCAGATTTTGTGATGGGTCTTGCGTTTCTTGCAACGTGGATCGATCCGAATTCTCTTGGTGATGATATGGTTTCGTTTTTATTTCAGGTGATGGTGCTGGAATTCATTATCATCCATTCCTCAGGATTTATGTCTGTTGTTATCTATGGTAATTCACCAAAAGTGCAAAAAATTAAAGTAGTGCTTGGATTAGGACTATTCTATTTTTTATTTGTCGGCGGTTTCGCATTCAGTTTCAAATCGTGGTGGCCGGTCATAGCATTTGGCGGATTAATGTTCAACAGAATGATGAGTATATTGACAGGGCAGGCAGAAGCCGGAAAAGAGTATGAATTTGTAAAAAATATGTGGGGAATGCATATTTTCTGTTATTTGATTTCAGTCTTTGCAGTGATATTCATTCCGCTTCCTGCGCTCGGTGTCTCTCAGAACGATCTTTCTCATTTGAACATTTCCGGTGATTTTGTCGATCATCCGGAAAAAATGATGGCATGGGGATTTTTATATTTTTCACTGATCGGATGGTTTGAGTTGAAAGCTCCTCAGTGGATGAAGAATAAGGTGACATCGTGAATATACCTACCATTCCATTACGCTTGAAGAATGGAATTTCATCATCGCCGGATTTTCTGATGGCGCTTGCGTTCCTTGCAACATGGATCGAACCGACAGCACTTGGGGATGGTATGATGAAATATTTTGCACTCATCATGCTGATGGAATTCATCACAATCCACTCCGCAGGATTCTTGGGCTTTGTAATTATTTCTGGAAAAACAAAATTTCAAAAGATCAGCCGCGTCATCGGTCTTGGAATATTTTATTCTTTTTTCATATCGTCGTTCACGATGCCTTCTGGTGAGCTCTGGCCACTGGTTACATTTTGGTTATTGTTGTTCAATAGAATTCTAGGAGTGCTGGTTGGAGAAACATCAGAAACGTCATTACAGATAATAGTAATTGCTCGCTGGACATGGAGCCTTTTCTGTTATGTCATCAGCATGGTTATCTCTATGAAGCTGCCAATGCCTCAATTCGGCTGGGTTGACGGAATTTCACAGCAAATGGGTCCCGGTGGAGCGGGGATATGGTATGAACAACCACACACGCTTCTGGCTGCTGGTTTTATGTATTTTCTACTTGCAAGTATTTTTGAGATGTACAGTCATCGGCTGACAGCAACATTTTCAGATATTAATTCAAAAATACCATTATTCAGAAACCATTAATCAATTTGGAGAAATATCGATGAAACAAACATTATTGTTGATCATAGTTTGCATTGCCGTTGATCGTTGCTTATCACAAACAGTTCAAGACTCTGCCGCTATTCGTGTAACTGCTTTAAATTATGTTGAAGCATGGTATGAAGGTAATGCCGAACGGATGGCAAAAGCTGTTCATCCGCAATTGGTTAAACGGAGCGTTGGTCCGAATAGGGATTATCGAAAAAATGAAAATATTTTGAATGAAATGAATTTTGATCAATTGTTGGATGGAACAAAAAAAGGGTTCGGAAAGAGAATTCCTAACGAACGACAGATTAAGAATATTACCATCCTCAGTATCTATAATAATTCAGCAAGTGTGAAAACAGAGATGGCCGATTGGATTGATTTTATGCATCTTGCACGGTGGAATGGAGAATGGAAGATCATCAATGTGTTATGGGAAATGAAACCACAAGAGTGAAATTCTAAAATATCAGGACCAATGCTTGTTGCCAACATATCTGCCGATCGGCGTGCGCATGAGTATATCGAAAAATCATGGAGTTGATTCAATGAAAATAAAATTTTATACGTGTGATGTTTTTACGGACAAACCATTCGGAGGAAATCAACTTGCGGTATTTCCTGATGCACGAACCATTCCCGAAGATAAATTACAGACGATTGCAAGGGAGTTCAATTATTCCGAAACTACATTTGTCTATCCTCCGTGCGACCCCGCAAACACAAAGCGTGTCCGCATTTTCACCCCAGGTGATGAAATGCCGTTTGCAGGGCACCCGACGGTGGGAACGGCAATAACGTTGGGAATGAACGGCGACATCACGATTACCGGAACAGAAACGAAGATCGTCTTTGAAGAATTGGTAGGTCCTATTCCGGTGACTATTTATTCCGTGAACGGGAAACCAACATTTGCACAGTTTACCGCAGCAAAACTTCCGGAATTTTCTGAACATGTTCCCACACCTTATACGCTGGCAAAAATGCTTAGTATTTCGAAAGATGAGATCATGGATTCACAATTTCCGATCCAATTTGTTTCGGTTGGATATCCATTCCTATTTGTTGCGGTGAAAAATCGTGAAACTTTAAAACGGATACACGTGAATACGCAGGTGATGGAAGAACTTGAATTAAAAGAGATTTATATTTTTACGACCGATGCAGAACAACCCGATTTTCATTTCCGCGCGCGCATGTTCGCCCCGCTGCTTGGCATTACGGAAGATCCTGCAACAGGAAGCGCCGCCGCGGCATTTGCCGGTTATCTTGCCGCAAAAGATCCGTTGCAGAACGGAACATTGAAATGGAACATTGAACAAGGATTCGAAATGGGAAGACCAAGCCTGTTGTTCATTGAAGCGGATAAAAATAATGGCACAACTACTGCTGTGCGCGTGGGAGGAAATGCGGTGATGATGACGGAAGGGTTTTTGGAACTATAATGCAGAATAATGAATCATGAATTACTAGATTGCAAGATTACAGTATTACAAAATTAGATAGATTTTTTAAT
>CAYHFN010000012.1:0-77917 GCA_964355925.1 uncultured Chitinophagaceae bacterium | reverse complement strand
ACTTTCTTTGATCGCCGTTTGCAAGAAAAGTAGGAGGACAAATGTCCTTATTTTATCAACACCATTTTTTTCATTTCAGAATAGTTACCCGCATTCAAACGATAGAAGTAAATACCACTTGACAATGCCGATGCATTGAACGTTACATGATATTCTCCTTCTGCTTGCTGTTGGTTGATCAACGTTGCAACTTCCCTACCAACAACATCATAAATCTTCATTGTCACTTGATTAACACCGGAAAGACGATAGCTGATCATCGTGGTCGGATTGAATGGATTGGGGAAATTTTGCTCCAAGTTGTACGTAGATATTGTTAATGGTTTGTATTGAACCGATGTTCCTGTTCCATTCGTTGCACCTTTAGTAACCGGTGATTTTTTTACTAGGATATTCGAACCATCGGGTACACGCGCAATGGAGGTATCATTTCCTAGTGCTGGAATAATGACTGAATCAATCAGTATTCCAGCAGTGTTTTCAAGCCACGTGGTATCGCCGCCGCTGCCAAGTCCGAAACCGCTCAGATCACCGACAAAACTAGCTGTATCCACGATTACTACGGTAAAACCTTTGGCAGAAAGAATTGTGCTTGCAGGAATTAACTTCTTTGTTTTTGTTCCGCTTTTTCCGCCACCGTCGTAAATCTTATATCCGCTGATATCGATTTGTGTTGAAGAGGAATTATAGATCTCGACCCAATCCAAATTTCCGGCAACACCACGTGAATAAATTTCATTCATTTTTACAAGAACATTGGATGATCCTTTTGTTACAGGGGCTGTTTTTTGCCAAACGGTTGAACCATCAGGTATCCGTGCATATGCTGTATCTATTCCAAGTGCCGGTATAAATGCAGAGTCAATGAGAGTTCCTACTACATTTTCAAGCCACGTGGTATCACCACCGCTGCCAAGTCCAAAACCACTTAGATCACCGACAAAACTAGCTGTATCCACGATGATTATGGTATAACCTTTTGCCGGAAGTATAGTGTTGGCAGGGAATAGTTTCTTTGTCTTTGTTCCGCTTTTTCCACCGCCGTCATAAATTTTATATCCGCTAATATCAACCTGTGATGAAGAGGAATTATAGATCTCAACCCAATCGAGATTTCCTGCAACACCTCGTGAATAAATTTCATTCATTTTTATAATTGATTGCGCGTTGATGTTCACAATCAAAAATATTAATGAAAAAAGTAGTAAAAAAAATATTCTATTTTGTTTCATATTGTACCTCCGTTAATTGTGTTATAATATATACTGCTTACTTCGGTTTATTAAAAATATACAGTTTTGCATCTTCATCATTTACAATATACATAGTATCTCGAACAATTGTGATCCCTTCTCCTTTTGAAAATGGGATCAACCACTGAGAAAGTAAGTCTCCCTGTTTGGAGACCTTCATGATTTTTTTGGACTCATCGCTGATGACCCAGAGACAATCTGTACTGTCGTCATAAAAAATATCCGAATAATCTAATGCGAGTGAGAACGTTACACGTTTTATCTCGGTACCATTCGGTAAATATTCCAGCAGCATTCCGGGTAATTTTTCATTCAGCACAAAAAGATGCCCGTTCTTATCAACTGCAATTCCTTCTAAACCATTGTTGGGAATTGTTGCGACATCGGCGCTGAATGATGAGATTTTAGTTCCGTTGGTAAGATATGAAACAACCACCCTGTTCCTTTCTTCAACCACATAGATTGTATCGCCACTTCTCGATAAAGAGATACCTTCAAGGTCTGTACCAATCGAAGGGATCGTCCGGAGAAGAGCGCCGTGAGAATCGATCTCATACAATTCTTTATGTGAATCAGAGACAACAAAGAATGAATTATTCTTAGCATAGTGGATTATTCCTGAAGGTTCAGAGACATCCGTTCCAATATAATACTGTGCGATCGGTTGAAGTGTTACAACCCCCGGCGGAACAATATTTGCTCCTTGTGCAGGCGCTTCTCGTTCGCATCCGATGAATGCAGGACTGACACAAAAGAACACAACAATATATTTTTTGAGACAACCAATCACAATAAGTCCATTAAATAAAGGGAAGCATTCATTATCATAATGAAAGCTTCCCTAATTCTTGTTATGGCACGTTCGATCCGCCTTTTGATATCGTATTCATTATTTGCCATGTTGATGAACCGTTTGGAACTCTTCCGTATGATGAAGTTGCGACAGGCATTGCCGGGAACGTTACATTATCTATGATATTTCCATTGGCATTTTCCAACCACGCAGCTTCACCTGCACTGGACAATCCAAATCCGGAAGCATCTGCCGTATCAACGGTAATCACAAAAAATCCTTTACCGGGAATACTGGTTCCAGAAGGTATTTCTTTCTTCGGTTTTACTCCGCTCTGTCCCCCTACATCATAGATTTTATATCCGCCAACATCAATAGATGTAATGTTGGGATTGTAGATCTCAATCCAATCAAGATCTCCGGGAACTCCCCGTGAAAAAATCTCATTCATCACGATCGGAAGAATGGAGTTTGCTGTACCTTTTGTCGGAGGTGTCACCGTTGCCCAGGTGCTTGCACCATCCGGTTTTCGAGCATAGGACGAATCAATGCCAAGGACAGGTGTTAACACACTGTCGATGATTGTTCCGCTGCCGTTTTCAAACCATACGGTTTCTCCAGCCGCTGAAAGATCGAAGCCACTGGTCGATACAGTATCGTTCACGATCACTACATAAAGGCTCTTCCCTGCTATGGATGTTCCGGCTGGAATCATTTTCTTCGGTTTTGTACCGTTTTTTCCGACAAGATTATAGACCTTATATCCGCCGATATCAACGGAGGACGAATTTGGATTATAGATTTCAATCCAGTCAGGGCTGGAGGGAATTCCGCGAGTATAGACTTCATTTACTTTTACCGAAACGACCTCAACAGTCGGGGGTCCTGAAGGTGCCGGTTCGGTTCGAGAGCACGAGAAGAAGAAGCCGGCGAAGACAACAGGAATGATAATGCTCAAAAATGTTTTCATATTATTTTTTCCTCTTGGTTAGAATGATGCTTGGAATCTCATTTGAATGAATGAATGATCGTCATTGCCGATCAAATTTCCTTTCCGTGTTGCATATTGATCGAGATCAACCTGTGAATAATTGAATTGCAGTTTAATGTTTATATTCGGATAGTAATTCACACCGAGCATCAATTGATTCGATTTCCCGCCATGAATACCTGCAGGAAGATCATTCAGATCCGTAATGCTGTATCGAGCTGCTAATTCTAATGCACCCCACGAATGTGTTGGAGATTCAATAGGACCAACTTCTCCTTCATCAACATAATAGTAGCGCGTTTCACCAGTCACAATCCATGTCGCTGTCAAATATCCACCCGACATATCTACATCCTCTTTTCCGTACCAGCGAATGATCTTTGTTCCCATATATTCAGTTTGAGCATAAAAAGAGCCCATAATAAATGCTAATTCTGCACCATATCGATTGTAATAATTCACGTCTGCAATATCACCGGAATGAAGTAATTTTGGATTGGAAACATAAGTTTCGGTTCTCGAACTGATCTCGATGGTATTTGCATTCAGTTCGGCAGTTGCATCTGGAGTTTTGTATGAACCGGCAAGTCCAATATGGAGATTCATACCATGCTCGTTGATTGGAGCAACGGACATACGAAGATTTGTAGAAAAACCTTCATCTCTCTGTCCTTTGTCAATTCTAGTTCCCATTTCATGCCCCATAACTGCTGCTGTTACCTGTGCATAATCTGTCCAATATCGCCCTGACAGACCGACTCTTCTGCCTAACGGAAGAGCATTAGAAATTGAAGAGCGTTCTAAAAAGATCAATAACCGAGAACTATTCAAACGCTCCATTCCAAATGGTTCCTTGAAATGTCCTACTTGAAAAGAGAGATTCACATCCGGAACGGTATATTTTATCCATGCATCACGCAATTCCAGTTGAGATTTTGTTGAAACCTGTTCTGCAAAATCAAGATCCAACTCTGCTTCCCAATCTTTCGTAAGCAGAGATTTCATTGCGAAAGTCAACCGACGGAATGTGAATCCATTGCTCATTGCATTTTTATTCTCAAAATACATTGCACCATCTAATTGAATTCGTGAATCGAACCACCAACGATATTCCCCATCTTCCGATGCGAACACCAGTTTACCGTTTCGAACTTCGGCACCCAATGGTACTTTTTGATCACCACCGGGAATGCGTGAATCTTGAGCCAATATCATGGAACTCATTGTTGCAAGACACGCCAAAACAAAAATACTTCTTAATCTTTGACGGATGTTCATAATAACTCCAGTTTTAAATAGTGTATAAAAATTATGATGTTGTTAAATCTGAAACAGTTATTTATTTTTCGTTGTAACCCTAAATATTTTTTCTACTAACAATTTATTCTCTTCAATTCGTTTATCAAATAATTTATTTCCCGTCGGGATAAACTCGATTTTTTTGTTAGACAGAAAAATCTCGAAATCGATCTTATGTCGAAATGTCTTCCCATGATTCGATTTTAAAGTAGTAATTTGCTCATCGGACAAGAAACTGTTTGAAAGATTCAAAAGAACCAGTGCCGAATCAACTCGAAAGCTGTCGATAATTGCATATTGAAAAATGGAATAGATCTGAGCGTTCGTATAATTATGCCGTTTTAATAATTCGTTTCGAAGCACTTTTTTATTATAGAACCTCTTCCCAATTATCTGTTTTATATTTTCAACTGGGACTCCTTCGCGGTCAAGTTCATTAAGAACGGATTTTGAAATTTCATACGGAACAGGATAAATGATGTTTTGCTCAAAAACATTTTGGATAAAAAACAATGAAACAAATGTGATCAAACCAGCGCTGATCGGGGCAATCACCCAGCCAAGGGCAATTTTTCCTAAAACTTTAAAATTGATAGAGTGAGGATCTTTTGCCAATCCAACACCTAGAATTGCTCCGATGAACGCCTGCGTTGTAGAAAGCGGAACCAATGGAATTGAGGGTAGATTAATGCTCAATAAAAAAGACTCTATCGTTTCCGATGTGAATAAAGTAAGAACCAAAAATTCTGCAAAGACCACAACAAAACCTGTAAGCGGGGAAATTTTATAGAGATCGTTTCCGACTGTTTCCATAACACTTCTGCCATACGTAAATATTCCGATTGCAATTGCAACACCGCCAAGGAAGAACAATTGCTGAACTCCTGTTATTGTAACAATCCCGGCAATAGTGTGATCGCTAAACAATGGTGCAAATATAAACATCCCCATAACATTGGCAATGTTGTTCGCTCCCAGCGAATATGATGCTAATGCTCCAACAATAATCAAACCGACACGCGTATATTGATCCAATTCCAGCAAGTGGATCCTCCATTTCAACACGGTTCTTTTTAAAACAATAAATATAAGATAGCCGAAAATTCCGGCAATGATCGGCGATGCAATCCAACTGGAGATGATTCTGCTCAATGATCCAAGATCAGTCGGTGAGCCGGTAAAAATATTCCATCCGATAATTGCTCCTATCACTGCCTGCGATGTCGATACCGGAAGTTTATAGCGAGTCATTGCGGTAATAGAAATTCCGACAGCAAGAGCAACAGAAAAACTTCCGGCTATCGCATTGATCGGACCTAATTCCGCAATGGTCCTCGTTGTTCCGGAACCGCTGATCACCGATCCAAGAATGACAAAGACACCGGCAATCAGTGCCGCCGATCGAAACTTAACCATCTTGGATACTACAGCGGTGCCAAAGACATTCACTGCGTGGTTTGCACCAAGTGACCAGCCCAAAAACAATCCACTGGAGATAAAGAACCAAATAGAAATATCAACCACTATTCAAACCTTTTAATAATTGCGATCGAAAGCCGGTCACACACATCTTCAGATTGTTCTGCAATACGTTCGATATGAAATGTAAAATATCGGATATGGATCTTTTGACTCAGTTCATCATCGGTTCTAAATGCGGAGCGTTTTATTTTTTCCGCAATTTTGTTCGTCTCTTTCTTATAGAACTGAACTTTTGTTACGTAATCTCGAACAGCATCGATATTTTTGAAGTATGATCGAATTCCACTGACCGTGTTTTCAAGACATGCTACAGAGCTTTCGCATAGATCAAGAAAATCCTGCCGATGTTCGGGAATGATCTTTGGGATTTCAACAGAAAATTCCAGTAATGTTTCGGTCGTAATATTCAAAGCTTTGTCACAGCTTTCCATAAGACCCAACACATCGCCGCGCGCTTCGGGGATTAGCGTTCTTGTATATAATTTAATTTCAATATTTCGTCGAAGATCATCTGCCCGTTCTTCCGTTTTCCGAAGTTCTTTCAAGTAATTTTCGAACTCTTCCGTCTGATGATCGAGATAACATTTTATTCCCTGGCGAAAAACCAGACCGCCTTTAATCACCAAATCGAGATATTCATCGATCTGTGCTTCCAGCTTTGAAGTGTTTTTAAAAAATAAAGACATTGTATCCTCTGCTTTTGTTAGAATAATCCAAATACACCGTTCGGCGTAATGCCGAGATATCGGAACCACGTTTCTCCTGCAACGATATTCAATAACCAGGCAATCACCATCATTGTTAAACCAAATTTGAATGTATCCGCCATACTATATTGATCGGTTTCATACAACAATGCAGCGGGTTTGCTGTTGAACGGAAGCACATAAACATGTTCGATCATAAATGCAACGGGTAATGCCAAGCTGATTACTGCAAATCCAAATCTATTTGCAACGCCGATTGCGATCGGGATGAAAATCATCGCACGCATTGTTTTGGATTGGAACAGCAATGCACTGAAAATCATTAATCCGGTCAATGATAGATACAAAACCCAAAATTCTGTCGAATTACCAATTCCTATGCGATTAAAGAACGCATTGACGCTGATCGCCGGAAGATCGGTAGCATCAAGTCCTGCTCCAAGTGTATATGCTCCTGCTGAGAACAGCATCAGATGCCAGGGAACATCAACTTCATTCCATTCCACTATTCCATATTTTGGCAGTAATGCGACGATTGCTCCAACAAAAGCCACAGCTGTCGGACTAATTCCATGTACACTATCCGTTGCCCAAAATCCAAGAATAGCGATGAAAATTATTGCTGATTTTTTTTCAAGCATTGTTACAGGGCCGAGTTTTTTATATTCATCTCGCAATCTCTCCATTCCTCCTTCGATCTGCGGCAGACGTTCTTTCGGAGAGAGTGGAAAATAAATCTTCATTGCAACGATGTATCCGATGAACATCATTGTTAGCATAAATGGAAACATTGCTAACATCCAATCTGCAAAAAAAACACTACCGCTTATCGCTCCACCGATCAAGGCGGCACCCAGCAGATTCGCGCCGGATCCAGTAACGAATGCCCCGGCACCAAGATTGATGCAAAGGAGATTTTGCAGTACAATACTTCGACCGAAATTATTTCTATTCTTTCCTCCCTGAGCTCCGTACACTGCGGCGATCACCATAAAGATTGGTAGTAAAATAGCTGCTTTCGCAGTTGTTGCAGAGATGAATGCAGATAAGATCATATTGATCACGATAAAACTTAAAAAGATTGTACTGGCATTTTTCCCGAATCGGAGAATCAACCACAACGCAAATCGTTTTGCAAGCCCCGTAACAACAAGCATACTGGCGAGAACGAACGACATAATGTTCAACCACATCACCGGATGTCCGAGCTGTGCATACGCTGTTTTCTCCGACAAAACGCCGGTAAGAACAAGACTAATGATCAGTATCAGCGAGGTGAGATAGTTTGGAATTGCCTGTGTCATCCACAAAATGATGGATGAAATAAAAATGGCAAGCATGTATTCATTGCTTCGGATGAACTGTTCTGCACCAACTTGAGAGAATACTTTTTTGGCAGCATCGGTAACGATATCGGAAGATTGAATGGAGTGCAGGAATGGAAGTTTGATCACATATGCAAATAGAATAAATGCGATAACAGCTAGCAGCGGACCTGAAATGGCGAGCCATTTTTCTATTGCTCCCTTTTCGCGTTTGGGTAACCGTTCAATACGATAATTTTGCATATTGAACGGATCAAATGAAGTCATGATATTCTCATTGAAATTATTATTATTATCATTCTATCAATGAATGAAAGATCACCATCGTGTGAATGGATTCTTCATCAACATTGAATTATAGTATTTTGTATCACCGGTAACTTCTTCTCCCAGCCACGATGGTCTTTCAAACGATTCCGTTTCCGATCCTAATTCAATCTCCGCAACAACAAGCCCATTGTTCTCTCCGTAGAATTCATCAACTTCAAATGTGTGCGGGCCTGCTTTTACCATAAATCTGGTTTTATCAATCACTCCCGGTTCACAAATTTTTAATAGCTCTTCCGTTTCCGTGATCGGAATTTCTTTTTCCCATTCATATCTGCTGGCACCGGAAATATTTCCAATTCCTTTTATTGTAAGAAATCCTTTGTCACCTTTAATGCGAACACGTACTGTGCGCTCGGGAACAGATGAAAGATATCCCTGCACGATACGCGTTTGTTTGCTGATAAACGGTTTAAAATCACCCTTTACTAAAAATTTTCGCTCAATTTCATTTGCCATACGGGATCTCCTTATTTCATTCCAACGAGGTTCTTTAGACCGCGCAGATAGTTGATGTTCGGAAATGTATCAAGTTCCAATTCACGTACCGTTTTGATGACCATTGCAGGATCTTCCATTTCAACAGCAGCAGTTTTAATCCACTTGTCGTCCACTTTCACTTCAGCAATCTCAACAATACAATTGTTAATTGTGAAACCGGTACGTTTTTTTAGTACGTTGACCGCTTTCAATAATTTTGAAGGACGGATCACTTCTTCGAGATATTGTTCAAAAGTGTATTGATCGCGTTGGAACTTTGGAACGCTCACTCTGAAACATTTGAACACTTTTTCGATCTCTGCAACAGGCAGCGGAAAGGTTCCTTTCATGATCGGGAGCCAAAGTTCAAGTCTATCTTCATTCACCTGTTGGAGAGTTTTTATATCCATCAAGTTATCGCGCACTTTTGTATTGTCCATGCTCACTTCGGATAGTATATAAACCTCGGCACTTTCACGCGATTTTCCTTCCGCATGTTTGCGGATGTTTTCTTCTGCTTTTTTCAGATCATTAGTAAATGTCCGCCATTCCCAGCGAGGAATAATTTCTTGCATAATAGCTCCTTTCGATAATATTAATGGATTTTGTAAACTAATGGCAAATAATATGCCATTTGCAATAACCTATATTTCATTAAAAATAGACTTTTAGTGAAAAAAATGTACCTTGTTTGACGATAAATGGTCATCCTGGCGGTTTATCGTCGTCAATAATTAAGACTATAAAAATTAACATCCTTTTGTTCCGTTTATAATGAATAATTTTTGGAACGATTTTTATATAACGTTATTGTAAACAGCTTTATTCATTGATCTTATACTTAGATGAAAAAGAAAATTATTTACGGTGGAATATTTCTTCTCCTGTTTTTTACATTAATTTTTACATTTTATTTCTATCAATATGCGGTAAATATTGAGGGAACCGTAAAAAGTAATTTTGAAGAAATTGTGAACGATACAACTTCAATAAACAAGCCGATCGTTTATATCAGCGTTATTTCACGGTACCCGCCTAATATAATATACAGTGGGTATCAGCCAATGTTGGATTATCTCACATCGAAAACTGAATATAGATTCGAATTAAAATTGTGTGATGATTATAACCAAGCGGTGAATATGTTAATAAAGAAAGAGGTTGTTGCGGCATTTTTAGGTTCATATGTATATATAAAAGCACATGAAGAATATGGCGTCATCCCTATTTTAAAACCCTTAAACAGTAATTATGAACCATTCTCACGTTCCGTTTTGTTTACAACCGGTTCAAATAATATTTATAGTTTAAATGATCTAAGAAAGAAAAAACTTGCTCTCCCATCCAAAGAATCATACTCTTCAAACTGGCTTCTTCGTTACGAATTTAATAAGAATAATATCAAGGAAAGTGACCTTACGGCAATCGTAAATTTTCCGCATCATCAAAGTGTAATCTATAATGTCATCAATGAAATATTCGATGTTGGAGTAACCCGGGAATATTTGATACAAAAAATTAAGAATAGAAATATTCGGATTCTATTATACTCCGATCCATTTCCAACATCCCCTATTGTTGTAGCACAAGAACATTCAAAACCAATTGTTGAAGCCATAAAAAGAACGCTATTATCACTCGATCGATTTAATCCAGAACGAGAAAAAATCACTCAGGGATGGGATAACGAATTCATTTATGGCTTTGTTGAGGCAATCGATAAAGATTATGATGTTGTAAGAACAATAAGTAAATAACTGAGAAAAGAATGTTCAATGTTCGTTCAAGTTTAAAGACAAGAATCTTACTTCTTACCGGAACTGTCATCACCCTGTTGATGCTATTGATCTCGTTTGTTCTTCTTTTTGAATGGAGGAAGATCATCATCCAGAAGCAATCTGATAATGCGGTCTCAATTTCCAAAACGTTTGCGGTAACGGTGATTGATGCAATGATCTTTGAAGAAAAATCCATTTATAAAAAGGAAAATATTCTCGAAACCTATGTAGAGAACTTTATTACCCGTTTGGGCAATGTTAAATATGTCGTCATCTTTGATAAGAATGGAACATCTATTATTCAGCTCACCAATCGATTAAATTATGATCCACCCCTTCCGTTCGAACTTGCTACAACGTTACCCAAGACAAATGAAATCAAGATCTATGAAAATCCTCAGTTTGGCTGGACAATGGAACTTCATCAACCATTAGTTTTTTCTGGAAAACATTGGGGTACAGCAAAGATTGGATTTGATGCACAACCGATACGCGATGAGATTAGCAGTGTTTTTCTATTGCTATTTACGGCAACAATACTTATCACATCTTTTGTTCTTGTTATCCTATTTATTTCCATCAATCGCATGACATCATCAATTGAAAAATTGGTTCATGTAATAGATTCGATCGATTTTGCCACTAATATCCAGATTGCCCTGCCTCAACAGCAGGATGAGATCGGTTTTTTCTATCATCATTTTAAATTGCTCCAAGAACGGCTCGATAATTCAAAAAAAGAATTGGAACAAGCTCAAAAGCAAATTTATCATGCTGAAAAACTTGCTTCTATTGGCAGACTTGCTTCGGGTGTTGCTCATCAAGTGAATAATCCTTTGAATGGTATAAAATCATGCTTATACGCAATCAAACAGAATTCAAACGATAGTCAAAAAACAAATGAATACCTTAATCTGATCAATGAAGGAATAAACGATATTGAGACCATTGTAAAAAAACTTCTCGGATTTGCACGACAGCAATCTACATCTGATAATTTTATCAATATCAATGACGCCATTTCAAAAGTTGTTAATCTTTTTGAATTACGATTAAAAGAGAAAATGATCGATATACAATTGCATCTCTCGGACGATATCTGTGATGTTCAGATCGATTATCATCTCTTTCAAGAAGTAATCATGAATATGGTCTTGAACAGTTATGATGCTATTGACCAAAATGGATCGATCAGTATTATGACCGGAAGTGCCGATGAATCATCTGTTTTTATTGAAATACGCGATAACGGTGAAGGGATAGCTTCCGATGATCTTAAGAAAATATTCGACCCTTTTTTTACAACAAAAGATGTCGGCATCGGAACTGGATTAGGTTTATCTGTATGTATGGGAATCATTGAATCTCATGGAGGACACATCGGTGTCAAGAGCATACAGAATGTCGAAACAATTTTTAGAATAACATTACCAATCGCGTATGAAAAAAAAATTATTAATCATTGAAGATGAAAAGATTACACGAAAATCTCTTTCGGATATTTTAGCCATTGAGGGATATGAAGTCCATTCTGCAGAAGACGGGGATGAAGGATTAACAATCTTCAAATCGGAGAAACCTGAAATTGTCATTACCGATCTTCGGCTTCCAAAGATGAATGGAATTGAAATATTAACATCAGTTATGGCTATCAATCCGATGTGCAAGGTTATTTTAATCACTGCGTTTGCAAGCGTTGATACGGCAATTCAATCATTGAAGATTGGTGCCTATGATTATCTTACAAAACCATTCTCTCCGGAAAAACTGATCTCCATTCTCCGTAATATAGATCAACTGCAAAAAGTGCTTTCGGAAAACGAAGAGCTAAAGAACAAGATCCAAACTCTTGAGAACAAGACCATTATTGGTTTATCGCAGCCTATGAAGAAATTAGTGCAAACGATCAACCAAATTGCTCAAAATGATTCCACGGTGTTGATAGAAGGAGAAAGCGGAACGGGTAAGGAACTTGTTGCACGCGCATTACACAAAGCAAGTTCACGTCGTAATGAAAATTTTGTAACGGTCAGCGTTTCAAGCATTCCGGAAAGCCTTTTAGAAAGCGAATTGTTCGGGCACGAAAAAGGCTCATTTACTGGTGCAATTAAACAACATATCGGATATTTTGAACGAGCAAACAACGGAACCCTATTTATTGATGATATCGATGATTTTCCATTAAGCGTACAGATCAAATTGTTACGTGTCATTCAAGAGCGTGAACTTACACACGTCGGCGGGGATCAAAACATTAGTATAAACGTTCGCATTATTTGTGCGACAAAAATCGACCTTAAGAAAAAGGTTGAGAATAAAACATTCAGAGAAGATCTTTTCTATCGCTTGAATATTATCCCATTAAAACTTCCTCCACTTCGCGAACGAAAAGAAGATATTCCGCTGCTTGTAGAATATTTTTTTAGAAAACATCATGCTGAAGACAAAATAATGCTTCTTACAAAAGAGATTTTCGATAAACTGCAATCATACGATTGGAGAGGAAATGTGAGGGAATTAGAGAACATTGTTGAACGAATGATCGCATTATCATTCAGCGGACAGATTGATATTTCCGTACTTGATTTCGGTTCCCATTTACACGGTCGCCATAGTAGCGCAGAATCTTTTGAATCGTTTAAGTCGTTGGAAGAATACATTTCACAAAAAGAAAAAGCAATGATCGAATGGGCACTGACGCGTTGCTCGAATAGTATAACCGATGCTGCGAAACTACTCAACATTCCACGGACGACACTAACGAGTAAAATTGCACGGTTACTGCCCCGACTCCAGGTTAAATAATGACCATAGAGATTTAAATAATCTTCACTAACCAGAATTATCATGCTTAATATTGCACTTTTCGGTCCACCGGGCGCAGGTAAAGGAACCCAATCGGAGTTCCTCATAAAAAAATATAATCTATTTTATATATCAACCGGAGATCTGCTGCGCAAAGAAATAGCAGCTAAAACAATTTTGGGACTGGAAGCCCAAATCATCATATCGGCGGGCGGTCTTGTTTCAGACGAGATCATCGTTCAGATCATCGAAAAAACAATCACAGAAAATCCGGAAGCAAATGGATTTTTATTTGACGGATTTCCTCGAACATACATCCAGGCATATATTCTTGAAGGATTAATGTTAAAGTTGAATACATCTCTCACTTGTCTGATCAGTCTGAATGTTTCCGAAGAAGAATCTGTTGCCCGTCTTTTAAACAGAGGAAAAACTTCCGGGAGAACTGATGATAATGAAACGGTGATCAGAAACAGACTGAAAGAATACAACGAAAAAACATTGCCCGTGCTTCAGTTTTACAAAGAGAAAGGTATTTGTCACGATGTAGACAGCTCCGCATCAATCGAACACGTCAGAGATGAAATTGCGAATATCATTTCAAAAGAGCTACAAAATAAATTATTGAATATCGTATTGTTTGGTTATCCAGGGTCGGGACGCGGGTCGCAGGGAAAAGCACTTGCAGAACGTTTCGGTCTTGAATATGTTGCAACAGGAGAAATGCTTGAGCGCGAAATAAAACAACATACACCTCTCGGCCAGAAGATCATTTCGATGTATGAGAATGGCAATCTTGTTCCGGATGAAATTGTCGTTCAGTTGATCGAAAAGAAACTTGCAACATCAAAAAATGTGAAGGGCTATATTTTCAAGGGATTTCCCCGAACGCTCGTTCAATCATATATTCTCGACGGTTTGCTGCGAAAACACGGTTCTTCAATTTCAAAAATTATTGAGATTGAAGTTCCGGCACTTGATCTGATCTACCGACTTGATGAGCGAAGCAAAACAGAACGGTGCATGCCGTACGATGATAGTACTTCGAAGATCGTAAAACGGCTAAAAGAACACGAAGTAAAAACTGTCCCGGTAATTTTAAAGTACAATCAACTGCATGGTGTGACGAAAATTAACGGCGTCGGTACGTTTCAGGAAGTATTCGAGCGTCTTTCATTCGAGATCGAGAATGGTTTTAAGAACATGAGATGAATAAGAAAGCCGCATGAATTTCAATTCACGCGGCTTTCTGCATAAGAAAATATTTTTTCTATTTCAACTTCGCAACAAACTCATCCAGAATAGTGGATAGGCTTGGCTCACCGATCTCCTGAAGATCGTATGTCACCCGAAATGTTGGTTTCTTGATCTTGACGATCCTGTTCAGATCGATCGGCGTTCCGATTATCACCGCATCACACGGCACTTTGTTGATGGTAACTTCGAGATCTTTCACCTGCTTATCGCTGTATCCCATCGCCGGCAGAAGTATTCCTATTTTCGGATATGTTTCGTACGTCTTCTTGATTTCACCGGTTGCATACGGACGCGGATCGACTAATTCTGATGCACCAAATTTCTGAGCAGCTACTGTACCAGCTCCGAATTTCATTTCGCCATGCGTTAATGTCGGACCATCTTCGATGACGAGAACTCGTTTTCCGGTAATTTTCTCTCCATGTTCAATACCGATCGGCGATGCTGCGTCAACAATCCGAGCGCGAGCGTTGACCGAACGAATGTTTTCTCTGAGTAGAGTGACTGATTCAGGTGTCGCCGAATCGATCTTGTTAATGATGACAACATCTGCCAATCGAAGATTCGCTTCGCTCGGGTAGTACGTTAACTCGTTACCTGCGCGGAGCGGGTCGGCAACCACAATGTGCAAATCCGGAGTGAAGAACGGAAGATCGTTATTACCGCCATCCCATAATACGACATCGGCTTCTTTTTCCGCTTGCGCAAGGATTGCGGCATAGTCTACGCCGGAATAAATGATAGTACCACTTGAAATATGCGGTTCGTATTCTTCCATTTCTTCAATGGTGCAATTGTGTTTTTTCAGATCTGCAACGGTGGCGAATCGTTGTACCTTTTGTTTTTCTAGATCACCATACGGCATCGGATGACGGACTGCAACCACCTTATATCCCATTGCTTGCAAGAGCGCAGAAACTTTCCGCGTCGTTTGACTCTTACCGCTTCCGGTACGAACGGCGCAGACCGAGATCACCGGTTTCTTGCTTTTGATCATCGTTCCGCCCGCACTTAAAATTTTGAAATGTGCACCTGCCGCCGTCGCCCGCGAACCGATACTCATGACATGTTTGTATGTTACATCACTGTAAGAAAAAACAACTTCATCAACAGAGAATTTTTCGATCAATGCTTCAAGATTCTTTTCTTCGAAAATTGCTATCCCTTTCGGATATAATGAACCCGCCAATGCGGCCGGATATTTTCGTCCTGCAATATCCGGAATTTGTGCAGCGGTAAAAGCAACAACATTATACATCGGGTTATCGCGATAGATCATATTAAAATTGTGAAAGTCTCTGCCGGCCGCTCCTACAATCAGCGTGACGATTGGTTTATTATTTGACATATTGTATTCCTTTAAATTTGAGTTTAATTGATTTCGTTGTGTTTATATTGTGAAACAAAAAGTCAGTCGAGTGAAAGCACTACCCGTTCAATTCGCTCACATGCCCAATCGATCTCTTCTTTCGTGATCACAAGAGGAGGGGCAAAACGGATGACATTTTCATGGGTCTCTTTGCAAAGGATGCCTTCTTTCATCAACCGTTCGCAGTACGGACGAGCTTTCGTATCGAGCACAAAACCAATCCATAAACCGCGACCGCGAACTTCTGCGATATGCTTGCTTTTGATCGCCCTCAGTTTTCCCATAAAATAATTACCAAGTTCGAACGAGCGTTCGATGAGATTTTCATCTTTCAATACTTTCAACGCAGCGCATGCTACTGCTGCCGCAAGAGGATTGCCACCGAACGTAGAACCGTGATCGCCCGGATGAAAAACGCCGAGCACTTCTTTCGACGAAAGAACCGCAGAGACAGGATAGAATCCACCGCTCAATGCCTTACCGATGATGACCATATCGGGACGGATGCCGTCGTATTCAAAAGCGAACATTTTTCCGCTGCGCCCAAGTCCTGACTGTATTTCATCGCAGATCATCAGCACATTATTCTCTTTGCATAACCGTGCGGCTTCTTTTAGATATCCTTCCGGAGGAACAACGATTCCTGCTTCACCCTGGATTGGTTCAACAAGAAATGCCGCGGTATTTTTATTGATCGCTGCTTTCAGCGCACTAATGTCCCCATATTTTACGATCGGAAATCCGGGAGTAAATGGACCAAATCCGTCACGATACTGAGCATCGGTTGAGAAGCTCACAATCGTCGTTGTGCGTCCATGAAAATTATCTGTGGCACAGATGATCTCCGCTTTCCCATCAGGAATCCCTTTTACTTTGTATCCCCATTTACGGGCTGCTTTCACGGCGGTCTCAACCGCTTCGGCACCGGAATTCATCGGCAGCGACATTTCGAATCCCGTCATATCGTGAAGTGCTTTATACAGCAATGGAAGCTGGTCGTTGCGGAATGCGCGGCTGGTGAGAGTTACTTTGTCTGCCTGTTCGATAAATGCTTTCCGGATGGCAGGATGGCAGTGTCCCTGATTGACGGCGGAATACGCCGCAAGACAATCAAGAAATTTATTTCCTTCAACATCGGTAACCCACACTCCTTGTGCTTTTTGGATGACAACATCGAGCGGGTGATAATTATGAGCGCCATATTGTTCTTCAAGCGCGATATATTCTTGCGTTTTCATGGTTCAATCCTTTTATAAAATGAATAGTGTAATGTTCTCTATGATTCGATACAACAGGAATCCAGTTATTACATCATGTTCAAATAATATACAAGGAGAGCCATCGCATCATTCCTTATCAAATAAAATTGTCAGAAGCGCCATGCGAACAAACAAGCCGTTGCGCGCTTGTCGAAAATAGACTGCACGCGGATCAGCATCAATCTCTTGATCGATCTCGACTGACCTCGGCAGGGGGTGCATAATGATTGCATTTGATTTCATTCTTTGAAGGACACTCTTATCTATGTTATAAACAGAAAGATCGATATCGCTCCGTTGCAGACGCTCTCGATCGATCCTTGTCTGATAAACAACATCAACCTGTGAAATGATTTTTGCAGGATCAGAAGCTAGTTCATAGCTTACTTTATATTTATCAAGGTATGCAAGAATATCAGGTTTCACTTGCATTTCTCTAGGAGCGATGAAATAGAATTTGATACGATCAAATTTACTGAGAAGATAGGTCAGCGAACGAACCGTCCGTCCGTTATCAAGTGCACCAATAAACGCTACCGATAGACCATTTGCTGTTTTACATTCATTATAAATAGTATAGAGATCGAGCAGCGCTTGTGTCGGATGCTGGCCTCCATTCCCATCACCGGCGTTGATGACCGGAACAGGTGAAACAAGTGAAGCGCGTTTTGCTGCTCCTTCTTCCGTATGTCGCAATACAATCACATCAGAATAATTTGCAATAATACGGATGGTGTCTTCAAGCGATTCCCCTTTTATTTCCGAAGAAAAATCATGTCCATTTTCCGTAGATAATACCTTTCCTCCAAGCCGGTACATCGCTGATTCAAATGAAAATCTAGTTCGTGTCGACGATTTGTAGAATAGTGTCGCCATGATCTTATTTTCATAATCGCGAGTTCCGCCGCGGGCTACTATTTTTTCCATCTGTCGTGTTCGTTCGAACAGTTCCAATAACAATGGAACGGTGAATTGCTGCGATTCTATGATATGCTGTAGTTTCATGGTTTGCTCACTCCAATAATATTATAGAACAATACGCGTTCCTGCTTTACCGTCCAACGCATCCATTAAAAATTCGTACGATGTAATGATAACTTTTTTCCCGCCGTTTCGCAGATACCGGATAGCAGATTGAACCTTGGGTCCCATACTTCCTGCTGGAAACTGTCCCTGATCATAGAGCTTCTGCATTTCATCTGCGGTAGCGGTATCTATTCCATATTGTGTTGGTTTCTTAAAATCGATACACACTTTCTCAGCATCGGTACTGATAATAAAAAGGTCAACACCCAATCCGGTTGCAAGAAGAGCAGATGCACGATCCTTATCGATCACCGCTTCACTGCCGATCACAAGATATTTTTCGCGCTCGATAACGGGTATTCCGCCGCCGCCGACAGCGATAACGATCATATTCAGATCGAGGATCTTCCGTATAATCTCCTGTTCGAACACTTCGACCGGTTCGGGAGATGGAACAACGCGCCGATATCCACGCGCAGCGTCTTCAATAATGTGCCAGCCGAGCGTTCGTTGTTTTTCTTCCGCATCCGACTTTGAATAGAACGGACCGATCGGTTTTGTTGGATTCGTAAATGCAGGGTCGTTCTCATCAACTTTTACTTGAGTCAACACAGTCATCACCGGCGTCAACAACCCAATCTCCCGCAATTCAAATTCCATCGCCCGTTGAATGATGTACCCGATCTCACTTTGTGTGGTTGCGACACAGACATCAAGCGGATGTGTGTACACATCGCTGGCAGCTCGCTCAGATCTCATCAACGCAGCACCTACCTGTGGCCCGTTGCCATGCGTAATGACAATGCGCCATCCTTGAGCCACCATCTGAACAATGCATCGTGCCGTCGCATGGGCATTTTTCAACTGCTCATCAATTGTGCCGCGCTCTCCGGCACGGATCAGTGAATTTCCGCCAATTGCAATCAACGCTGTTTTTTTCATACTGATTATTTCATTAACTGATACATGATTGCTTTTTGCACATGAAGTCGGTTTTCCGCTTCATCGAAGACAACAGACTGAGGTGAATCAATGACTTCATCGGTCACTTCTTCATTACGATGCGCAGGCAGACAATGCATAAAGAGTACATCGGTTTTTGCATAGGACATCAGTTTCTTGTTCACCTGATACGGTGCAAATATTTTTTTCCGTGCTTCAGCTTCACTTTCCTGTCCCATCGATGCCCACGTATCGGTGTACACCACATCAGCATTTTTCACTCCTATAGCCGGATCATGCACCACTTCGATCACTGCACCGGTTGCTTTTGCATCTTCCACCGATTGTTGCAATGCTGTGGCATTTGGTTTGAAATCCGGAGGACAGACAATCGTTACATTCACACCGAGTCGAGCACCGGCAAACATCAATGAGTGAGCAACATTATTGCCATCACCTACATACGAAAGTTTTAATCCTTCAAGTTTCTTTTTCTTTTCAAGGATCGTTAGAAAATCTGCCATTGCTTGACATGGATGTGAATAATCGGTCAATCCATTGATGACAGGAATGGAGGCATATTTTGCCATATCGATCACGATCTGATGTGCGAACGTCCTGATCATGATACCCTGTACCATCCGTTCCAGATTTTTTGCTACATCGTGGATGGATTCCCGTTTGCCAAGACTGATTTCGGCAGGAGATAAGTAGAGTGAGAATCCACCTAATTGCTGGATTCCAACATCGAACGAGGTGCGGGTTCTTAACGACGGCTTTTCGAAAATGAGAGCAAGCGTTTTACCTTTCAATGCTTCTGCGTATTTGCTGCGATCAGTTTTCATGTCTCGTGCGATTGTAAATGTTTCGTGCATTTCTTCTTTATTGAGATCACGAATAGTCAAAAAATCATGGGATTTCACGGTGCGGTTCCTTTTTTATAAGAAGGTGGAATAATTAGTTATTAAAATATAGTGACAATTCTCTGAGAATGATATCTCAAAAAAATGATCCAAAAAGTTTCTTTGGATCATTGTGGTATTCATAAGATGAGTTTATCTTGAATGGCATCATTTCAACAACACCATCCTCTTTGTGTTGATGGTACTTCCGGTCTGCAATCGATAAAGATAGACTCCGGACGCAAACTGCGACCCATCAAATGTCATTCGATACTTTCCCGCTGCTTTTTCCTGGTTCAGCAGAGTCAATATCTCTTTTCCAAGAATATCGAATATTCTTACCGTGACAACGCCGCGCTGAGGCAGTGAAAACATAAAATTCGTCGTCGGGTTAAATGGATTAGGATAATTTTGTGATAACGAGAATTCATTCGGAATATCGTTTTTCATTTTATCGATCCTCACTTCCGATAGATAGCTTAGATCAAACACCTCCGTCTCGCGCAGCACATGGATCATCGCTCCGATCAGCGCCACATTCTGTCGCGGATTTGCTTTGCCCGGATCTTTCCATGTTGGAAAATCCACGATACGCACTGCTCGGGCATCGATGATCATTGCCGGTGTTGGACCAAACACCTGCATGTTTTTATTTGTCACAGAAACATATGAACCGGCATCAAGTAAAATACCAAAAGTATTGTGTGATTTTCCCAATCCCCAAAAAAGTCCGCTCGCCCTATTGTCGATGTAATCGGAATTTTCATATAATCGGGGGATGACAGAAATTCCCTGGAGAGTTCCAATTCCTTGAATGAGTGTCATGTATCCATAATATGCGCCGTAAATATTCTTTTCAATCTGTCCCACTCCGTTTTCCGACGCTACAATCCCATCATTGCCGAGGAAGAGCGCGGGTTTGCCGTTTGAAAATTTTGAGAAAAGAGAAATTCCTGCCGTTGTTGAAGCATTGAGCAATCGCGAAATACTGTCGCCATTATTACCGGCTAAGACAAATGCTGCGCAACCTTCAATATTAACCGACAGCGCGGGATCATTCTTTCGAGCTTCATCGATCCACAAAAATCGAGATGGTACATTCCAGTGTTTCAAACATGAGTCAATGCTCGAGGCGATCGATGCCGAAACGGGCGAAGCGAAAATACCAATAGTGTCCGTTGAATTTGGAACCAGGGCCACCAATTTTTTCAAACTTCCGGAGACAGAGAACCAATCTGCGATTCGACCGCTTCCATCAAGCATTATAGATTGTGCTGATGTATTTACACTTTTGGGTTGGAATGACACTGCCGTTGCCGGAACTAAAATATTTCCGGTCAATATGTTGAACTTGAATCCTTTCGTCAATTGATCAAGCCGAACATTTGACATTGATAATGGTTTACCTGGCTCCAAAACATATTGCGTGGCTGGTGAGAAACGGAGAATCGTAACCGTTCCCGAACCCATCACTTCTCCAACACCATCAGACGAAATTGCCAACGCTGTGTTATAGTCAACGCCGACTCCGGTGATCTCTTTTCCGGTCTGCGATTTATAGACAGCAATCATTGCAAGCAATCGACCCAGTCTTCCCCGTTCATAAAAATGAGTGTCTGCAAGTATACCGGAAGCAAAACCAAGAAAATCTTCTGTAAATGTGATTCCTGATGAAAGAGGATTCCGGAGTGCGTTACGAGGATCAGTGGAAGCAACACGAGCATCAAAAATAACCTGGCTTAGTACCGCTTCACCAGCACTCGATCCGCCGATCACCCCGCCGCGTTGATATACTTCTCGAATCGCTTTTTCGGTCAGCGTCCCTTTCCATCTGCTGATATACTGATATTGATCGCCTCCGCGCAGAAATATTCCGTCTGCTGCAAGAATTGTTTTATAAGCAGCGGAGTCATTTGCGGCTGAGGTAGAAGCAACGACAAAACTTGTAGCTGAAACTGCACCGAGCGATTTAAAATATCCTTCCAACCAAGTCGACCCGCTGGAGTAATGCATCACAAGAATTTTTTTGTTCGGCACGTGGTCGACCATCCACCGGTACGGTACGTCGGACCAATCGTTGTAATTTTCACTCCCTCCACCTACAAGCAATACTGAACCTTGCGCTGCACTCACAATCGGAAGTATGATTGAAAACAATACTTTAATCCATCGAGAGAGCACATTGTTCTTCATTTAATATTATCCTCAATGCAATGTGTAGTTAAAGAACCTGAATTCATTCAACATTATAATGCCCTGTTTCTTCAAGTTTTGAATTGATCTCTTCGAGATTCTGCAAAGCCTTTTTTTCGTTGCACATTGAAAGCTCGGTGGCAATTGCATTGATGATCACCGAGATCGCTGAAAATGAGTTTGTAAAGTTCAAATTCTGACTTCGCACCGGAATTACCTTGTACGAATAAAAAGTGATTGGTGACGTCAATTTATCGGTAATGGCAATGACCGGTATCTTTTTCTGCGATGCATATTTTACCGCATCGATGGTCTCCTTGGAATACGGCGGAAACGATAATGCGATCAGTACATCTTTCGTTGTCAGAAATTTTATCTGCTCAACAAAGGTTTTGTAGTCATGCACAAGCGGTGTCGAACGGACCGCCGCCTGATTGAGTGAGTATGCAAGGATCTGGGACATCAAATAGGAAATACCCAATCCAACGGTATAAACATGAGATGCCTTCAAGATCGTATCACACACCTCATGGAAAACCTTTTTATCGAGGTGATTGATCGTTTGATTGATGTTCTTTACATCCTGCTGTGCGACCATAGTAAGAGCTTCTTTATGATCCGATTTATGGATCAATGAGAATTTGTCTTTCATTCGTATCTCGGATTGAACTCCTTCCAGCAGTTTTGACCGTAATTCCTGAAATCCTGAAAGCCCCAGTTCCTGCGCGAGGCGAACAACAGTTGCTTTACTCGCCCCGCATTTTTTTCCCAGTTCAACAACAGAATAGAATGGAACATCACGCAAATTTTGAAGAAGAAAATCTGCAACTTTGCGTTGCTGCTCGGAAAGCAAAGGATACTTTTCCTGTATCAACTTATTCAGGTCAAAATCGCTTTGCTTTCCGATGTTCGATGATGTCATAGTTCTTTCCACAATTTATTTTACTAGAATCATTCGTTTGGTTTCGCTGAACGATCCGGAGATCAAACGATACAGATACACTCCGCTTGCATGATTATGAGCAGAGAACTTCACAGTGTGTGAACCCGCCAACAGATATTCATTCACCATTGTTGAGACTTCCCGTCCAAGAGCATCATACACGCGCACGGAAGTAAATGCATTTGTTTTGAGTTGGAAAGAAATCTCCGTTGATGGATTAAACGGATTAGGATAATTTTGTCCAAGCGAATATTCAAATGGTGACACTGATTGTCCTTGGCCAACGATCGTCATTGTTCCGGCTTCATCAGCACCCATATATGGTTTTGTCGCATTTCGGGTATCACCATCGATATCCGTTGTATAACCAACGATCGGCGTACCGGCAAAAACATTGGATGCAGCAGAGACCCAATGCAAATCTGTAACGCTTTTTAATTGACCTGCTCCTCCAAACGGATTTGCAGGATTGACACTTTTACTGTTGGCATCCTTACCCGATGCTGTCTGCCAATTTGCAAGTGTTTTACTCTTCACGCCGTTATGATTCCCAATATTTGCATTTGCACCGGTAACAACAAGGTCATTATAATCCGAGGTAAACGTACTGTTTGTTGCATTCGTACCACGATAAATTGCATAGGCACTATCAAAATCTACAGTGTTGACAATAATATTGTTTTTCAGATTTGCTGTTTGAAGGGAATCATCATAGATGCGAATGCCATAGACCGGGTTGGATGTTATATTTGTTTTATTCATATAGATAGTATTAAAAAAAACATTCACGGTTTGTCCATAGGCATCAATTGCTATCCCATTGATTTCAGATGGATACGTGGTCGCATCCCCAATATAATAGAAATCGCTGATAAAATTATTATACACGTTTGCAGTTTGACCAGCAGGTGCTTCGCCAGAGGGATTATAGAGAAGAATTCCATAGAGCGGTCTAAGGGCCGTTTGACCAAAGGCACTAGCCTTCAAAGTGATAAGGTTGTTATTGAATATATTACATATTCCTGACCACGCTTCAATATAGATCGCATTTACAGAATTTTGAACATATCCTTTCTGAGAACCGATAATGGAAATTGTATTGTTATTAATGTTGGTTGTACCTTCAGCATACCAGATATTCATACCCTTATGTTGTGCAAATATCGTATTCTTGGATATTACTAATCCTTTACCTGCCGGAACCGTGCCACCGTCCGGTTTATACAAACCATAATAGCACGCAGCAGCACTCGATCCTATCACACAATTGGAAATCGTCAAATTGTCTGCCGCACCGGAAGCCATTGCCAAACAGTTGATACCATACGTTCTGGATCCGGATGCTAGGGCTGACTTCACACCTGTTCCCGGAATTTTGAGATTCTTAATCATAACATTATCGGTATTTCCGCTCAATCGGATAACGTAGCGTCCATTCGTTGTATCACCCATCGCAAATGTCATATCCTGAGTTGTTCCGTTTGCAGTGTTCGAACCGTCGATCGTAACATTACCGACACTTCCCATACTTATAGAATTACCGGTAATCGTGAAGCCTGCGTTTCCTTTGTTTCCGGAAGTGGCAACCGTCGTGAAGGTCACCGCAGGTGTCTTCCCCGTATTCGGTTTAATGACGAGACTGTTTCCGCCGACCAGTGCGGTATCGGTGATCTCGAGACCGCCAGTTTCGGTCAAATCACCATTGATCAGAAACGTTACTGCACCGGAAGCATGGTTGGTGTTCAAAGCAGTAATGGCTGCTGCCAGTGTTGCATAATCACCTCCTGTACCGATTATCTTTGTCCCTGTAATATTTTGTGCAAAGACTCCCGTAGTTAGTATAAGAACCATACTGCATAGTACGGTGAACCAAAAAAGTGAACGAGATTTCATTGTACCCTCCCTTAAGTGAATGGATTAAATAATGAATACTGCAATGATTAATTGATAAAAACTATTTTACAAAAATCGGTTGAATGAACACTACAACCCTATCCGCAGACTGAGCGCGCTCACGCTGCCTAGTTGACCAAACGTACTGTACCCAAAATCGATGCCGGTGGTAATTCCACTCACATTCACATTAACGCCGAGCCCCATACTAAGATCTTGTTCATCATAACCTGATTTGTATCCAGCGCGCAATATGAACATATCCTGCAAGACATATTCTCCACCGAATTGCATTTGTGTATTGTTGTCATTCGGATCGGTGACAGCGACCGTTAATGTCAATTTATGTCCTTCCATCGTCAGAGGATCGATGGAGATACCGGCGTTGAAGAACTGCGGCAGCGGATATTCCTTGGAGACACGTTCAAGACGAGGATCGTACGAATAGGAAATTCCTGACTGTGCGATTGTTGCCGGTTTTTTATCGATCGGCGCTCCGGTGAATGTGACATCACCACCGAAATTCGCCAGCCTCATTCCAATCCTCATATTATAAAAATTCGTGACGTAGATAGAACCTAGATCGAATGCATACGTGGAGCCGTGTGTATCCCAGATATATTCGTAGATATATTTTACTGTTGCACCAAAACTAAACCGGTCGATAATCTTCAATCCATACGAGAGTCCGGCTGCATAACTGCCGGCATTGAAATATGTTCCGGTCCCGTTCGGCTGTGTTTCTGTTGTGATCTCCATCTCATCCATCGTCAGTGCTGTCATACTGAGACCGATTGTGCCGGGACCAAGACGTTGTGCAACCCCGAGATATGAAATACGAGTATCACTGATCCAATTCATCCGGGAAAAGAGAATCTCCGTACCTTCTGTGCTTGCAATAGCACCCGGATTCCAGAACAATCCCTGGATACCGGTGGCAGAGGCAACAATGGAATTTCCAAGCGCTGCACCAACCGGTTCAGCGGGTATTTTCAAGAAATTGGCACCAGCGAATCCAACATTGCTGAATCCTTGTGCAAAGGAGACTGCGCAGATGCATGCAAACAGCGCCGTCACTGTGATAGATCTCTTCAGTAGTGTCTTCATAATATTTCCCTTTTCGTTCTTATCGAACAACTGCAAATTTGCTGACTCTTTCCCCAATCGATGATTTCACATGATAGAAATAAATTCCGGTTGCGACGAGTTGATTTGAAAATGTGCGTAAGTCCCAAAACTCCGTACCTACTCCATTGGAATGTTCTATCGTCTTTACCAAATTTCCATCGAGCGTATAAATACTGATCGTGCATTGTGCCGGAAGATTTGTAAACGCAAGATCCCTGATCGGTTCACCCAGTTTTGGATCTCCCAATCGTTTTCGTTCCCACGTAGCGGAGATGACATAGGGATTAGGAACAACCTTAATATCATTGAGTGATGTTCTTGGCGAATTCACTGGCCTTGCTTCAACGACATTTTCAAATTTGGTTGAATCTGCCGGCAGAAATGCTTTCCCGGATTCAATGCTGTCAAGATCAAATGATGTGACAGCATAGGAATAATAGAAATAGTTCGTGGTCGTTGCCGAATCCTGCCATTGGTATGCGATCGGATCAACGGTCGTTTTTGTAGTATCTCTTCGAATGACAGCATACGGTGAGCCCCATATATTTCGACTTGGATCGGTTGTTTTATAAACACGATATTCCAACACAGCCGACTTCCCGGTCGCCGGAACTATATATGCCAATTCTTTATCGTTACTCCATGTCAACTTTATTTTGCTGTCCAATGCTGTAAACTTCACCGTTGGTTTTGGAGGGGGGATGAGGGATAAATTATGTGCATACACAGAATCGACCCGCTCTACAGTTTTATAAAGTCGAGACACATCAGGAGTTCCGGGACCCGCACCGGGTCCGGCTATTTGCGCAAAGATGAATGTCATTTTCTCACCCGACTCCATATGATATGGACCGCTTGCCACAACACCATCAACACCATCGCCACCTGCTTGATTACCTGTAATAGTATCTTGAAGCCTCCAATTATCAATCCGGCGATCAGAGCCATGAAACAATGTCGGCCGTGAAGTATTTACTCTAAGTCTCTCACTGCTGCTCATCCAACCATAGAAAATTGTATCGTCAGCTACGTTATCCCCCCAGGCAGAACTATAGACACCCGACCAATGCCAGTCCGTTATTCCCATTCGTGTTCCATTCGGATCGAGGTGTCCGCTCGCATTCACTTTTGGTGTTTCTAAAAAATGCAATCCCAACGCAAATGGTACGGAGCCGATCTCCCAACCAGTGTTCCCCGGTGCATCAATAACATAGGTGAACTGATGGATTGGATCCCACACATAGTAATCGTCATCAAATTCATTCGAGATTCCACCACCATCGAAATCATAATACAATCCAAAATACAGACTATCTTTCGCGGCAGTCGTATCGTTAAATATTTCCAATTTCCAGACAATATAATCCTGATCTTTAGATGTGCTCCACGCATAACTTGTCTGCGTAACCTGAATGTTCAATTTGACCGGTTGTGCATTGGTATTATCACGATAGACACAGTAGGAATCCTGCTGCGACACGATGCTATCTTTTCCATCAAAGGTTCGAACGGGCCAATACGGCTGGCCATTCGTTCCGATCGGCCATGTGGTCTTATCCGTGCTTAAAGCGATCTTACCGACGGCTGGATTATTATTTCCGCTCACAGGATCCCATTCCTTTGTTCCATTCCCGCGGGCATTTGCAACATTGGCACCGTTAATTCCGCTATACGGTATGCCAACAGCAAAAGTCATCTTGTATAATTGATCATGGCTTGTATTAATCGGCCATCTGCCTCGTGGAAATGTTCCGGTATACGGATGCCACTGCCCCATGTTCGTCACTACTTGACCTAACTGATTGATGTTGATGACGTTCTGTGCGCGGTCAATCGGTAGCGCAGGTTGGACTAATGGTTGACCAACCCTTTGTTCCCGGGCATCGATGCGCAGCTGCGCCGGCAGTATCGTTGCACAACCAAACATCATCGTGATAAAAATTATATGTTTGTATTTCATAAATCTCTTTCTCCTTTATAAAGAAGGCTCTTCCAAATATTTTACAATCCAATGTCAACGCCAACGTAAATTGTTCTTGGCGAAGAATAGTTTGTCGGGTCTTGCTGCCAATCGGGAGTAGATTTTACCGATTCGTCACCTGAAAAAACCGGAGATCCGGTCGCCGAATAGACGGAGTTAACATTTTTTCGATTAAGCAGATTTCTCACATCAAAGAACACACCAAACTGAACAGGACCAAACGTAAACGCCTTTCGTGCAAATAGATCAACGGTAAACGTTCCGGGGAGACGGGAATTATTCTGTTCCGGCACATAGATAGAACGTGCAGGATTGAATGTGTACGGCAGACCGCTTCCATATTGTCCAATAAAATTAAATGTTGTTCTTTCAAACACTTCCGGCAATATTCCAAATGGACCGTCGTCTTTTCCAAAATCGAGTGCAAGTTGTGCATTGGCAGTATGTCGTTGATCAAAATCAAGCGGAAGAAAGCGGAGTGATTGAACGCCGACAATATTATAGACACTCGTATACCGTTCTTGTTGTGATGACGAACTTCCTTTGGCAACGGAGAACGTATAATTCACGGCAAACGAAATATTCTCAAGTCTCGTCTTTGTTGATAATTCAAATCCTTTTACGGTTGCAAAATCTTCATTGACATAAAATGCATATGCGTGCGGCAGATAGATCCATGCTACGCCGATCAGGTTTTCGATCTTCTTGCTGAAGAATGTCACCTGGGTCGTGGTACCCTCACTCAACGTTGTCATGATTCCAATTTCATAGCTCGAAGTCTTTTGAGGTTCCAGCGTTGGTGATCCGAACAATGTTGTACCGCGGTTTGCAAATGCTCGTTCCAGATTATTATAGAGTGTTTGATATTCCGGTCGTTGGAAGAACTGTCCATACGTGAAATGAAACACCATATTATCCCGGACAGGATATGCAATCCCAACACGCGGACTGAGCATGGATTGTATCTCAGTTTTCAACGGCGTTAACGAAGGATTGGTGGGATTAAAAGGATCTTTTGGATATGACGTTGCAGCGTCAAACGCATCGAATCGTAATCCCAGATTCAGAACGATAGTTTCAAATTCAATTTTGTCCTGAATATATCCCGCACCTTCAAAAGGTTTCTTCCGATAGATGTTGATTATCTGATCGGTAGGATTCACCGGATTACTATTATAGTAGTAGTCTAGATCGTTCGCTTTCAACTCGATACCAGTTTTAACAAGGTTGAATCTGTTTAACTGCCATGTCATATCCCCTTTCAAGGAATAAGATTTTGTCTTTTGATCTTCATACACCGAGGAGGACATATTCTGATAGAACAACGTGTTCGTAAATGTAGTGAACAACGCGCGTGTGTATTGAGAGGGTGACCGGCCATCCACATTGCGCAGATAACTGTATTGATAGTACGAAATGCGAACATCGTAGAACAGATCGTTGGAAAGTGCATGTCGGAAATCCAATCCGAGAAGATTGCTCTCGGTATTCGTGATGTAGGTGCTGTCTGGAATGAACCGCATGGAATGACTGTATGATCGACGTTTCCGTTTTGAATAATTATCAAGAAGCGTAACCTTGGCAGAACCAAACGGGACCCACGATAGTTTCCCAACTGTGGACAGTTGATCATTGAATCCAAAAGGTTTGTTTTTAGAAAATTCTATTGTCTTGTTAAGACCACCCGCTGTCTGCGTCAATCCCGAAAAATAATAGTTATCGGCATCGACTTTCTTCCCGGAGATCAAAAATCCTAAAGGAAGATCGCTCCAGACCGGACCGCTGACCGTCCCTTCAATTTGACGTTCGTTCAAATTATTGCTCGGTGCTTCAATCCCAACATTCGTTCTTTTATAGAGCAGACGTCCGCGGTATTGATCGCTATTTTCTTTTGTCACAACATTCACCACTCCTGAAAGTGCGTTTCCATATTCTGCGTTAAAGGTTCCGGACAACAGTTCCATTTCCTGTATCGCTTCGTTATTGATCTCCAGAACAGCATTATTGAATAGTGGATCTTCGATCCTATATCCGTCAAGATAATATCCAACTTCACCGGCACGTCCACCGCGAATATGCAACGCTCCGGTGTTGACGACACCCGTCTGAAGCTGAAGCACCCCTGCAATGGTGTTTACAGGCATCACTGAAAGATCTTCCGCACTTGTGCGCTGGACAGTCGAACTTTGATCACGTTGAATTACTGTGCGTTCTCCAACAACAACAACTTCGTCCGCTTTAACAGTCTCCGAAACCATGGCAGCATTGAAATCGGTCGTTTGATCAACTTTGATCGAGATACGCTGAGTCACACGTGTATATCCGATAAAACTCACGGCGGCTTCATAATTTTCTGGGGGTAGGTTGATGATAAAATAATACCCGTCCGGATCCGTTACGGTGCCGATCGCAGGTTTCACCGATGTGATCATCACATTAGCACCGACAATCGCTTCGCCTGTCTGCCGGTCAGTAATCCGCCCTGCAAGCTTTCCTGTTGTGCCGCCAACAGCGATGGAGACAACCAGAAGCACGGAAAGAAATAGATAGTGAATGGACTCTCTCATACAGACCCTTTCCTTACGGTGAAATTCAAATATAGTGATCACTCTTCGGTATCATTGGTAATTGATAAAGTATGCAACCGCCAAAAGGCTTAATGCGACAACAAAAAAATAAATTTGTACCGGAAGCATCCAGCGGAACCATTTTGACCATGAAATATTTGCCAATCCCAACACACCCATCGTCACACCCGATGTTGGCAAGATCGGATTGATCCACCCTTCGCCGAATTGAAATGCAAGCACGGCTATCTGTCTGGATATTCCTACCACATCGGCGAGCGGCGCCATGATCGGCATTGTCAACATTGCTTGACCTGAGGCAGAATGAACAAAAAAATTGATGACACATTGCATCACGAACATTGATTGAGCGGCAAAGACAGGATGAAGGCCGTTGATCATACTTGCAAGTGAATACAGCATCAGATCCAAAATTTTTCCATCGGTGGCAATCACCAGAATTGCCCGAGCGCAGCCGATGATCAACGCAACGCCGACCATATCACGCGCACCTTCACGAAAGCCGTCTGTCATTTCTGTCAGTGATAATTTCCCCATGAATCCGCAAACGATGCCAAGTCCTAAAAAGAGCGCTCCGATCTCATTGATGTACCACCCAAATTTTAGAATGCCGACAATGAGAAAAATCATGGCGGCTCCGAATGTGAGTAGGACATAACCATGTGATCGCGTAAAAGCTATCAAAGTATTGTTGACGAGATGCAGCGACTGCTTTCGCTCCTGATCGAGATCATACACCAAGCTTTTTGTTGGATCGGCTTTCACTTTGGAAGCGTATCGAGATACGAAAACGATCATGGAAACGGTGCTGATCAACCAGATGATGATCCTGAACTCGATCCCGGAATAGAGCGGAAGTTCCGCAATGCTCTGCGCAATGCCAACGGTGAATGGATTCAGAACAGATCCGGCAAATCCTGCTGCTGTTCCAAGGAATGGAATTGCTGTTCCGACGAGCGAATCATATCCGAGCGAAATCGAAAGCATGATGAAGATAACGATGAACGGCAATGTCTCTTCGGAACTTCCAAAGATAGCTCCGCCGATCGAAAAAATGGTCATCGTCACTGGAATAAAGAACTTCTGTAAATGCGGTTTTTGTGAAAACGTGAACGCCATGCGCTGTACGGAAACGGTAACTGCTCCGGTCTTTTGAATGATCATGAATGCGCCGCCGATGACAAATAAAAAAACGATGATATTTGCCGCCTGAATAAATCCTTTGATTGGGGAAATTAATAGTGCTCCAATCCCTTGTGGTTGACTAGAGATGTATGTGAACGAATTTGGAACGACAAGCGTTTTTCCGTTCTTGATCTCGCGTGCATATTCACCACCGGGCAAAAGCCACGTTGCAACAGCCGCCAATGTAACAACAGAAAAGATCATCACCAGCGTATTGAATGATTTGTTTGTTTTCATTTCACCTTTCGCGGAATTATTTTTCGGCTCTTCAAATTAAAGCTGTCTCCTGCCATCAACAAGTGCAATGACATATTTCCGGCACTGAGATCTCCTTTAGTATTTGTTCGGACCTGCGTCGATCTCGTAGCGTCAACAACCAATACCGTTGCGTCTCCGATAACAGTGAACGTTTCGTCTGGATTTACAATAATCGCAGTTGCTTCGTCAATTCCAATTCCAATAAGTTGCGGATGTTCCAAAACGAGACTTAGCAAACGGTTGTGGCGTTTTCGTTTAATGAAATGCTGATCGACGATTGCATTGCTGATAAATCCAAAACCTTCGACAGTTTCTATATTATGTGCTTTGATCGCTGTGTATGCATTCACCGTATCACGATGCAGCAATTCCTTTCCGGTGATCATCATCGCACTCATCACTGCTGCACCTGCACTTGTTCCACCAATGACTGCACCGGCTGTATACAATTCCTTAATTTTTCGAAGCACTGCCGTTCCGGCAAGTGCTTTCGTTAAACGGGATTGATCTCCTCCTGAAAAGAAAATACCAGTCACACCGGTCAAACGATTCACATATTCGATGGAGTCAGCCTGATCATGGCGAAGAATCATAAATTCTGAATTCTTTGCGCCGAGTTCGCGAAATGATGCTGTTTGTTCAATACCAACCGTATCAGCGATACCGCTTGCCATAGGGAACACAACAATCCGGGCTTTTTCCGGTCCCCCTGCTAACTCAACGAACTGTTTCATCATCTCAGGCGACCGCTTACCTCCACCAATAATAAAGAGATGCCCTTTCGGTGCAGCAGACTCAGCTGTTACAGTCAGCAGCAAAAAGAGTAAAAAGACCAGATGTACTTTTTTCATAATTTTTTGGCTAGTCAACAAACTCACTGTGATTGATCAGAGCGTTAGCAAATTCTGCTGATTTTTTCAAGTCCTCAATAAGAATAAATTCTTCATTCGAGTGCGGTTTCTGAGCACCGATGCCGAGATTCACCGTCGGGATCCCTTTGGCATTGAGCATGTTTGCATCACTTCCGCCAACATACTCTATGGGATTTGGTGTCAGACCGATGTGCTGAAGAACTTTCGATGTTACTTTCATTACCTGGTCATCCTGAGAAAGCGAGAACGGCGCAAAATCTATCTTTGATGCAAACTCAATAGTACCGCCGTTTTCTTTTGCAACATTATTAAATAGTGCTTCCAATTCATCCAGATGCTTATCAATTGCAGCGGGATCGAATGAACGTACTTCACCTTCCACAAGACATCGGTCAGGAACAACATTTGTTGCTTCTCCTCCGGAAATCATCCCAATGTTCGATGTCATCGATGATGAATGACGTCCGATCTGAATCTTACTTAAAGCCTTGGCTGCAATGTGTATGGAATTTATTCCTTGCTCAGGAGCGACTGCTGCGTGGGAGGATTTGCCGATAAATGCAGATTGATACAACGAACATCCTACTGCTGCACGGATGAACGTACCGGGTCTTTTCGAACAATCAAAAACAAATCCCATTTTCACATTGTATGGTGTGAGATCGACATGCATTGAACCGAATAATCCGATCTCTTCGGCAACGGTGAAGACAACGATGAAGTTTGCATTGAATTTATTGTTCGAACTATTTTGCAAAAGATTCAAGAGTATTGATGTTCCCGCCCTATTGTCAACACCGAGGATCGTCGTTCCATCGCTTGTGATCATGGTGTCGGTAACACGTGGTGAGACATTTTTTGTCGAACGAGGAGTGTCGAGGTGTGCAAACAAGGCAATTGCAGGTTCACCCTGATTGAAATGTTCCGGCACACAGATGAGATTTCCTGTATTGCCATTAATTTTTTTACCGGTTCCGTCTTCTGTTATCGTTACCGGAAAATCGTACAATGTCTCGCGAACATAACGTGCCATTGCCTGTTCGTTTAGCGATTGTGAATCTACCTTTATTGCATTTAGGAAGAGATCAACAAGAGGGGTTTTCATGTAATTAAATTCTCTTTATATATCGTTTATGAGAAACTTGTTTCACGATAAATATAGACTTGCCAAACCGTAGAGTCAAGAAAAAAATGATATCGAAAACAAGCGTATTTGGTTCGGGAAATGAGAAATCTGGTGTAGGTTGAGAAGGTTTAACAAAACGCTAGAGAGCAATTACTGCACAACACGATTCTGTTGACTCAGAATTTTTATCAACTATGATTGATCGACTATTCGTCCGTTATTGAACACCCAAAAGAAACGGTAATCGAGATTTTGTGTTGTAGTTTATTTTAGAAATATTCTTTGAATATAACGCAGTCGAGGGACCACCATCAAAATTAATAATATCTAACTTCTTTTTATCAAAAATCGATAATGACCGAAGGAAATTCCCAATCTCTTGAAGCTGTACAGATGCTCGAACTGTGATAAAGTATATATTCTCATGATCCGTCGATGCCAAAAGTGTTCTAGATGCTTTTCTCATTCCATTGATTGATGATGCTATGGACTGCACTGACAACGAATCACTTTCAACAACCATTGGTCCGGTTTGAAATTCAAGCGAATTACTATCATCTGTAGTAATGAAATCTTCATAATAAAAAAAATGAATCTTTTTATTATGCTTATTATACTGAACAATATATTTGATCTGTGCATCATTTATTTTTTTTGAAATAATTTTATTTCCATACATCTTCAACCATCCGCAGTGCGTTGCATTAATATTCGATCCGGCAAAATATGTTGAGTTTATGGTATAGCGAAAACCATTTTCTTTTGTTAGCTCGCCAAATGGTTTTGCATTGAACGGTTCGTAGATGAAATTGATATTACCATGGATCGACACAATAGTCATGTCAAATTGCTTAAAAGTATAAACTTCAAGTTCGCCATCATGATAGATTTCATCCGGAAGGATTGTTCTGTTTTGAACATTATTTTCCGGCGGATCCTGTTTATATTGCCCAAAAATAATTCCAAATAGAATAATAATTGAAGATAGTAGTAAGATATATTTTCTATTCATGGAATCAGTCAAATGAAATATCAAACAACGCTTGTCTAATCTTCGTCATTTTCTTCAACTCTAACAAACGCAGCGCGATTGATCGCCGGAAATGGAACTCCTTCTCCTTTTACCGCAACCCATAGAACTTCGTTGAACTCTTGATCGGGTGCACGGTCTTCCATGGTAAAATCGAATTCTTCACTTTTGCGCTGCCATTCATTGACGGCAATATTTATTTCATCTAAATCGATATTAGACGGAAGCGATATGAACGGTTTGTTATTCACTTCAGCAGTAAAACAACGCCACATTGGCGTTGCGGCAGCATCATATTGGGACATTGGCGGAAGTCCAAGAATAAGTTCAATTGTCCGCAAGACTGATGATGTTGTGTACGGAGTATGGTCGACAAATTTTCGTTTCACCAATCCGCCTGCAACATATGCCGGACTGCGATGTGCATCAACATGGTCAGGGCCATTCTGTGCATCATCTTCAACGATAAATACAACACTTTCATTCCAGATGGAGCTTTTACTTAAATATTCTATGAACATTCCCACCGCAAGGTCATTGTCAGCAACGTGTGCAAATGGTGAAGGCCTATTTTTTCGTAATCCCTCAGTATGATCGTTGATGAACCGAATCGTATTGAACTGAGGAACACTGTTCACAGCCAGCAATGAATCAAACTCACGCTTCCATTGAAAAAATCGTGTCGTATCTCGAACAGATTCATCCCAGTCGGTGAAATAGGGACAAATGTGCCCGGCAAGCGATGGAATATTCGGTTTGTTATTATCGGCAAACTCACCGTAGGTTCTATAGGAAACATTGTTCTTCTTACACATATCCCAGATAAAATTTTTATTGTTTGCAGCAGCACGATTCCCTTCCGCATCATAACCTCCACCTCTGCCGCCATAACTTGTCGGCCATGTTTTCTCCAAATAATCTGTCGCGTACGCACCGGTGCTCCAATTATGTCCATCGGCGCTGACTTCACCGTCAACATAAAAATTATCAAGCAGCACAAATTCTTTTACAAGAGCATGCTGATTCGGTGTTATTCTCTCTCCAAACAATACCAAACTTGTATCGCCGTTCCCTTCAGCAATATCTCCCAGTACTTGATCATATGTCCGATTCTCTTTGATGATATAAAAAACATGTTTGATGGGAGAGGGATCACCAACCTTCTGCGGAATTGGATTTCCTTCTTCACCTTTTGCAAGTATTTCTTGTTCTTTTTTGTATGGAGTATTTCGGTAGACTGCTTGTGAAAAAATTGTTAACTGCTTTTCATTTGGAATTGGAATTACACTTAATGACCCTCGGAATAATCCTGCGATATATTGAACACCGATCGGTTTTGTCGAATCCCCTTGTTGGTAAGCAACTTTTTGACGCTTTCCGTACGGATTTGGTCCATATGGATTTGCCATTGATGAGAGTCCTTTTCCGTTTGCAACAAAAATATTCTTTCCGACAACTCGTACTGATGTTGGATACCACCCGGTTGGTATGAATCCCATGCTTCTTGATAAACCCGGGGAACGAACATCAAACAATGCAAGACAATTGTTATCGGCGTTAGCGATATACAATGTTTTATTATCATCACTGAGTGCAACACTATTTGTTGTCGATCCGCTCGGTGCATTGGGATACAATGCGGCATTCAATGTTTCTATCACTCTTCGTTTTTTAAGATCGATCACTGAAACTGAATTATCGTTTGCATTCGAAACGAAAAGAAATTGGCCATTGTTTGTCACGCATAGGTCATTTGGATTATCACCGACAGCAAATGCTTGACTGAACATCATTGTTTTGGTATCAAATATTCGGACGGTATCCGATCCCCAGCACGAGATATATAACTCATTTTTATTGAAAGATAGAATACATGTATATCCTTCTCCGCCAATCGATACACGATTTACAACAGCTTTTGTTTTTGTATTTACAACATATAATGAATTATTTTCTTTTGTCACTACGTAGAGAAGATCTCTTTTATCATCGATTGCAATTCCTGCTGGAGAAATTTTTTCGGGCCATTTTTCGCCAAGAATAAAGGTATCCCGTACTACGAGATTGTTCTTTTCAATTGCATACCGCAATATCCAATTATCATTTCCACCTGATGCGTAGAGGAATTTATCGTCGTCGCTAAAAGCAAGACCCACCCACGATTTTGCTATTTCAATATTATCAAGAATTTTTTGGGTGCGGACATCGATCAGTTGAATTGATTGTTTACTCTGCCCATTATTTGTCACAGCGAGAAGCTTTTTCGAAGTAGATACTGCAATATTTAGCGGCAAATCTCCCAGCGGAAGTTGTTTCCCTGCCGGGGTTAAACTCCAGCCATTCGGAAGTGTTATCCGTTTTGATTCGATCTGAGAAAGGGTTTGTGCTGAGATGAAAGGACAACAGATAATGACAAGAAAAGAAAGAAGGCGATAGTTCATTACATTCTCCAAATATAAGTATGTGAGAATATACGCTTTCCTTAATGCAAAATCACGAATTACAATAGAAAAACAGATAGAATAATATTTTCATTATAACCCACCAATACTATTCACGATAGTACCATTTGGCACTATCTCATCAACATCATCTTTTTCGTCTGAACAAAATTTCCCGCGCGTAACGTGTAGAAATATATTCCGCTGGAAAGTTTTGATGCATCGAACGATGTTTCATAACTTGCTGCCGCTTGCAATTGATTCACAAGAGAAGCAACTTCTTGACCGATAAGATTATATACTTTCAACGAGACTAATCCATCTACTGGAATCTGGTATTTAATTGTAGTGCTCGGATTGAAAGGATTCGGATAGTTCTGCATTAGCTGAAAATCGTTCGGGAGACTCTTGTTTCTCAAAGCAATAGCATTAATGATCTGCGGTTGATATGTAACGGCAAAGACTCCGCCGGTGTTTGCTGGTAGCGTTATTGTCAATTTATTCTCAGAATAATTGCTATACAATAAACCATCTTTTTTTATTCCACTGATCACCAGATATCCATTCGGCACACCAATAGGCCTAAGTGTAAACGTACGATCACGATTTTCGGGGCCAAAACGGTAATACAATACCGCAGATTCTTTTTTTACCAACAGTTTTCCATACAGATATGAATAATAACCGGTTTCGATGGAATGGTATGCAGCTTTTCCCGTTCCCCCTTTTGTGGTTCCCCAGGCGGCGATCATTCCGCCATATTTATTGGCATTCTCAAAGACATCTCCGTAGACATGATCCACAAAATATTTCATGAAGAAGTCGAGCGTTTCGTCCGCCATCTTTAGATATTTTTCTTTACCGGTTAACTGATACAGCATCAGTCCTGATGTTATTGCCTGTTCCATCTGCCACCATGCTTTTGCCGTATCGGAAATTCCATACATCATCATTTGTCCGGTTGTGCGGTCGTAATCTTTATATGGTCCGCCGTTTTGATGATCGTATCCTTTGTCGAGAACGATCTGCACAAGTTGTTCCGCGGTGGAAAGAAAGATGGGATCTTTTTCTAATTGATAGATCCGCGCAAGACACCATCCTGTTTTTAAGACGTGCCCCATGATCGTTCTTTTTTCATCGTTGCTGTTGCTGCTTTTGATCTGCCACAACGACGTGTACTTTTCCGCAAACCCGATCTGCTGTAATGAAGCACTCACTGCAAGACGATCGATCATATTTTCCGCAAGCTGCAAAAGACGCGTTTTGTATCGCTGTTCACCTGTCATCAAATAAAGATGAAGCAGATGTGTGGTGACCGCATCGACTGTTGCGTTGAAACTTTTATCGGTCGGAGTGGTGCCGTCGTATTTCACATAATCGTAATACCCAAAATTAGCGGTACTGGAATCCCAGAGGTGTGATTCGTTATAGTCATAACTTTTCATCAGCCAATTCAGATCGTTTGTGTCGCGGGTTGCTTCGTATGCCGCCGTAATTCCGAGCATTGCGTAATGCTGATAGTACGCTGTTTTATTTGTGGTGGGACTTGTCGCAACTCCGATCTTGCTGATATCATTGTTCCATCCGCCATATGTTTTATCCCAGCCGTACGCGTACATAAAATCCAAACCGTATCGTGCAAATCGAAGATAGGTTGTATCACCCGTCATCTGGAATGCGCGTACAAATCCGTACGCATCGCGTGATTGGTTCAAAGTATTCTTGATGGTGGATGTGCCATTAAGATTTCCCTGTCGATTGATGTTGGTGTAGAATCCGCCGGATGTAGGCTCGTATGCTTTCATCCAAAATTTGGCGCAGCTATCAACATACCCGAATAACATTTCCGGTGTCTGCAAATACTGCGATCTGAAATTATATTGTGAAAGAAGCAATTGAAGAAGAAAGAACGGCAGAAGAAAATATTTTTTCATGGGTGGTGATATTAAATTGCATTGATATAAAGTTTTTCTATATTCCCACCAACAATCTGTCAGCAAGTTTTTGCGGTAATCCAATCGTTTCAATTTTTTTGCGCACTAATTCAACATCATATTCAACACGCACAAAATCTAAAGTATAGAGTTCGGTATCCAACAGAACAAAACATGCATTCCAATTTCCATCCCGCGGCTGACCGACACTCCCCACATTGACGATGAATTTCTTTTCCGGTGTAATTTCCAATGTTCTAGTATCTTCGCAAAAAACAACGGGACGATGCGTATGACCGACAAAGCATAAAAGATTTGAGAAATAATCAAAGCTTTCGCGAGCATCTTCCGGTGATAATAGATAACGAAATTCTTCAGGATAATCGGGTGAGCTATGGACAAATAGAATATTATGTTCTTGTATCGAATACGGCAGGTTCTTCAGAAAATTTTTATTCTCTTCCGTAATCACGGATTGCGTCCACAAAACTCCCGCCCTTGCCATTTGGCTGAATGATTCAATGGAAAGTTCTTCGGTCACTGCTTTATCATGATTTCCTGCGATTGAGGAAATATTTCGTGAACGGATCAATTCCACACACTCATTCGGATTCGGTCCATAGCCGACGATATCGCCTAAACAATAAATTGTTTGAACAGTTAGACTATCAATCTTTGAAAGCACGGCGTTCAGCGCCTCAAGATTTCCATGAATATCGGATATGATGGCTATTTTCATAGTATTAAGGTAAGAATATTTTGTGCAAAATATGCATTGAACTATGTGATTTATGCATATTGACTTGTCAAGTCTAAGTGATATATTAAACCAATCGGCCAAATTACAGTCATACTTACAATACTGCAAAGAGGCAAACATTGGCAGACTTCTTGTAAGATACATATACAAATTCTATTCCATTGCGGGAATTTATTATTATGAAAAGAAGAGATTTTTTAGCAACTGCTCCTTTGATCATTGAAGAAGAAAATCTTCTTTTGAATGAAAATAGCATTGAAGATTTTGCAAATAAAACTCTTCCAAAAGGATTGGAACGATCTTCTGCAGGATTAGAACCTTTTGCAGGAACGTGGGGAACCGATCAAATGCTTCATCTTTTACGCAGGACAACATTCGGTGCAAGTCGTCCAGACCTTGATGTAATCAAAACAAAAACACTTTCTGAAACTGTTGATCTTCTTTTGACCGCACCACCAATTCCAACACCACCGGTGAATAATTATTCAGCAACCGCAGATCCATCCGGAGTGCTTCCCGGCGCAACGTGGGTAAATGCCGCATACGACAGCACTGTCAATGGATCTCGAATTACATCATGGAAATCATGGTGGATCAATGAGATGATTTCTCAACAACTTTCGATCAGAGAAAAAATGACACTGTTCTGGCACAATCATTTTTCCACAGAAACAAACAATATCAGCGATGCTCGATATGTGTACAAACATCATGCTCTCCTTCGTCAGTTTGCACTCGGAAATTTTAAAGAACTGACGAAACAAATAACAACAGATCCAGCAATGCTGCAATTTCTTAACGGGTATGTGAACACAAAAACTGCGCCCGATGAGAACTATGGGCGTGAACTTCAGGAATTATTCACCGTTGGCAAAGGTCCGGATTCGCATTATACTGAAGATGATGTGAAGAATGCCGCACGCACGCTTACAGGCTGGAGAATTGATGCTGCAAATAATGTCTCAACGTTTGATTCAACAAAACACGATGCAACGAACAAAACATTTTCAGCATTCTATAATTCTACAACTATTGCAGGAAAGACCGGTGCAACAGCCGGGGCGCTTGAACTTGACGACTTAATGACAATGATCTTTGCACAAAATGAAGTTGCAAAATTTCTTGCACGAAAATTGTACAGGTTTTTCGTCTATTACATCATCGATTCAACTGTTGAATTGAATGTCATCACTCCATTAGCGGATCTTATTCGAGCAAATAATTACGAAATTAAACCAGCACTTGCTGCGTTATTGAAGAGCGCTCATTTCTTCGATCCGGTAAATATGGGATGCGTGATCAAAACTCCGATCGATCTTACTGTTGGATTGTGTCGAGAATTTCATATCAACGCAATATCAACAATTAATCCACCCGCAGTATTGACGAACACTCAGAAATATGGGATTTGGGACTATGTGCGCAGCCAGGCATCAACGATGCAAATGAACATTGGCGATCCGCCGAATGTTGCCGGGTGGTCGCCATTCTATCAGGAACCGCAATATTATGAGATTTGGATCAACGCAGATACGCTTCCAAAACGAGATCAGTTTACCGATACAATGGTAACAGCCAGCGGATATACAAAATCAAACACGCGATTAGTTGTTGATGTGATTGCGTATGCCGATCAATTCCCAAATCCATCCGATCCAACAATTCTGGTAAATGATATCGTGCAGCATCTTTATCCAATAATAATTTCTGACTCACTCAAAGCATCCATCAAAACAAGTTCTCTTCTTTCCGGACAAGCATCGGATCATTATTGGACTGATGCATGGAATGCATATAAATTAAACACCAGTGATGCAAACGCAAAATCAACTGTCGTTACTCGATTACAATCGCTGCTCAAAGTATTGATGAACGCTGCCGAATATCAACTTTCATAAAAGGAAGACTATGAATCGCCGTAATTTTATTTCAAAAGCAGTTCCGGTTTCATTACTTCCAATGTTCATTGGGGGATTTTCCGTAAAAGCGTACGGGCGCTCGCCGTTCTTGGAAACTCTTGTCAGTGCTGCAACGGAAACAGATCGTGTCTTTGTGTTAATTCAATTGAATGGCGGTAACGACGGTTTGAACACTGTTATTCCGTTAAGCGAATACACCAATCTTGCAAAAGCACGTGCAAATATTTTAATTCCGGAAGCAAAAGTTTTGAAGATGAATGCATCAACAGGTCTTCATCCCTCATTAAGCGGAATGATGGATCTCTATTCCAACGGAAAACTTTCCGTTATACAGAGTGTCGGCTATCCGAATCCGAATTTTTCGCACTTTCGTGCTACGGATATTTGGCTTACCGCCTCCGATTCAAATCAATATGTGACGAATGGGTGGCTTGGACGATATTTGAATGAAGAATATCCTTCGTTCCCAAATAATTATCCAAATACTGTCATGCCCGATCCTCTTGCAATTCAGATCGGTTCAACAATTTCTCCCGGTTTGCAGGGTCCGGCAGTTTCAATGGGAATGACGATCACCGATCCTACAAAATTCTACCAACTGGTAACAGGAACTGTTGATCCGGCACCAAACACTCCTGCGGGACATGAGTTGACATTCATACGACAGGTAGCGCAGCAAACACAGCAATATGCAACCGTAATAAAAAATGCGGCAACAAAAGCGAATACTCTTTCAACAATGTATCCAATCTCACCAGACAATTCTCTCGGCGATCAACTAAAAATTGTTGCACGTCTCATTGCCGGCGGATTGAAAACAAGAATTTATGTTGTGAGTTTAGGAGGGTTCGATACACATTCAAATCAAGTTGTGCTTGGAACACCTGAAACAGGAACTCATGCAACGTTAATGGCACGACTTTCAAAAGGAATTTCTGCTTTTCAAAATGATCTGCAATTACTCGGCGTTGAAGATCGAGTTATCGGGATGACATTCTCAGAGTTTGGAAGACGCATTATTTCAAACGCAAGCGGCGGAACAGATCATGGTGCTGCCGCTCCATTAATAGTCTTTGGCAAGAAAGTCAATCCGGGAATCATCGGATCGAATCCGATCATTCCCGGCACAGCAACAGCAAAAGACAATCTGCCGATGCAGTATGATTTTCGTTCTGTCTATGCTTCGATTCTCAAAGATTGGTTTGGTGTTCCACAAACAGAACTGGAAACAGTGTTGTTGAAGAACTTTCAGTCGCTGCCAATTATCTCAGCACCATCTTCAGTCCAAAATAATGAAATTACCCCGACAGAAATTGTATTACATCAAAATTATCCAAATCCATTTAATCCATCAACACGGATTCGATTTACTTCGAACGGTGAATATATTCTTTTGAAAATATATGACTCACTCGGACGAGAGATTCAAACACTTGTTGAAGGAACATATTCCTCCGGCGATCATGAAATTGTTTTCAATGGAGCATCATTACCAAGTGGAACATATTATTGCCGGCTGCAACAAGGCTCAACGGTGCAAATAAAATCAATGACGCTGTTAAAGTAACGACAGTACAACGATCTATTTTATAGCGTTCCTCAATTCTTGGAATCACATTATTTTTTCCGTAGTTTATTGTCACAATTTGAACGTGAAAGATAAACTATGGCAACATCAGTAGCACTCAAATCAAAATTAAAAAAGATCAAGATCCTTGTCAGTGATGTCGACGGCGTTCTGACCGATTCCGGCGCATATTATTCCGGTGATGGAATTGAACTGAAAAAATTCAACATCCGCGACGGAATGGGAATGGTCCTTCTCCGCAAAGCGGGCTACAAGATCGCGATCGTCACAACGGAAAATACGAAGATCGTTGAAAAACGGGCTGAACGACTGCAGGTTGATGATCTTATCCAGGGAAGTTATAACAAAATGGAAGCGATCGAGAAATTGATCGCAAAATATTCATTGAAATGGGAAGAGATCGCATTCATCGGCGACGATATCAACGATATTGTTGTGATGAAAAAGGTCGGCTTTTCCGCCACTCCCGCCAATGCAACAGCGATCAATAAAAAGATCGCCGACTATGTCACCAAAACCAATGGCGGATACGGTGCGGTTCGCGAAGTATGTGATCTGTTCCTAGATCTGAAATGGAAAGGCGAAGCGATCACCGAATTATGGTTGAAGAAATAGTATTTGTTTTCTTCGTGCTTTTGTGTTTTAGTGACAACGAAACTTAGCTTTTGAAGCTTGTTCTTATGAAAAATGTTCTCTTCATATCGTATTTCTGGCCTCCTTCCGGTAAAGCATCTCTTCACTGGCCACTGTTTATCATTAAACATTTGCAGAACCACGGCTGGAAACCAAGTGTTCTTACAGTGGACGAAGATTCATTTTCTCATACCGATGAAAGTCTGCTGAACGAAGTGAAGAATGTAACAGTCATCAAAACTGCTGCGAATGAGCCATTCAATCTATACCGAAAATTCCTTGGAAAAAAATCCGATGCACCTCTCATCGCATCCGAAACGATCTCGCTCACCAATGCAGATTGGAAACACAAGTTTGCGATTTGGATCCGAATGAATCTCTTCGTTCCGGACGCCCGCATTGGATGGATATTCTCCGCAATGAACGGCGGGAAACAATTGATCGAATCCGAACAAACGAACGCGATCGTTTCCATTGGACCACCGCACAGTTCACATTTGATCGGTAAGCGATTGAGCAAAAAATTCGGTATTCCGCACATTCCCGTATTGATCGACCCCTGGGTCGATATTGTCTATTATAAAGAATTCAAACGAAGCTGGCCAACACTTGCGCTTGACCGATATTTTGAACGTTCAACATTGCGCAGTGCTTCACAGATTGTTTTTGTTACTCAAAGTTCGCGCAATGAGTATGTAAAGAAATATCCATGGATCGAAAAAAAATCACACGTATTGTATTGGGGTTATAACGAAGAGAATTTTGAGGGAATAAAAAAAGAAATTACGGGAAAAGAGGAAATCATTCTTCATGCTGGAAATATTTTCGACTACCAAAATCCAATCGGACTCTGGAAGAACATCAGATTAGAAATTGACAAGGGAAGAAAACTCCGGCTCCAATTTGTCGGCACCGTCAGTCCTGAAATAAAGAATGCAATCACCGAAGCGGGATTGGATCTCCACACGGATTACAAAGGATTTCTTCCATATAACGAAGTTGTTCAAGAAATGCTCAATGCATCATATCTGATAATGTGTGCGACGGAAAAAAGACACGTTCCTGGAAAATTATTCGAATATCTCCGGACCGGAAACCGAATTATTGCATTTGGAGATGATAATGCTGAAGTGAGTGGAATATTGCAGGAAGCACAGGCAGGAATTCTTCTTCCGTATAATTACATCGCGATGGATATTTTTGACAAGCTTAAAACACTCGCCCCAAACACAACAGTGGCAAAGCAGTATAGCAGAGAAGTTATTGCGGGTAAATTAGCAGTAATTTTAGATAAGTTATAATCTCACATTAAATCCAAAAACTGACCGTCATTCCCGCACGTTTCAAGCGGGAATCTATATAATGGATGCCCAATAAAAACCTACCCGACTTCGTCATTCAGGCGGGCACTCGGGCATGACATTCTTATGTCTTAATTACTGCTTTTTTGGTAATTGTTCATTGGTAACTGTTAATTGATTCAGAACTTGTTCATCACTTCTATAACCCGCTGCACATCACTTTCGGAATGACAATACGAGATCGGCAGACTTAATGTTGTCGCGTGAATTTCTTCTGAAATAGGAAAATGCTGTTTCGTCAATACTCCCACCATTGCTTTCTGCTGATGCGGCGGAACCGGATAGTGAATATCTGTTTTGATCTCATTCTTTAACAGATACTCTTTCAGCTCATTTCGTTTGGGATGACGGACATTATAGATATGAAAAACATCAATATAATCGCTATCAGCGACAGGCTTGATAAAATCGTTTTTCAATCCATCATGATACAACTTTGCAAGCTTTTGTTTATGGTATGTAATCTCGTTCAGATGCTTCAGTTTTACCGACAGGAATCCTGCCTGCACTTCATCTAGCCGTGAATTATATCCAACAACTTCGTTATAATATTTTTTTTCTGAACCGTAATTCCGGAGCATTCTGATCTTTCCGGCAAACGATTCATCATCGGTCGTCACTGCACCGCCGTCACCAAGACATCCAAGATTTTTGGTCGGATAAAAACTGAATGCACTGTATCCGAACGTTCCGGTCATCTTCCCTTTATACTTCGCGCCATGCGATTGTGCACAGTCTTCGATCAATGCAATATTCCGTTTCTTTGCGATTGTTGAAATACTATCCATCTCGCATGATTTTCCGTAGAGATGAACGACCATGATCGCTCGCGTTTTTGCTGTAATTGCTTCTTCGATCTTTTTTGGATCGATATTGTATGTGCGGATATCCGGTTCCACGAGAACGGGAATGAGATCGCATTGAAGGATCGAAAGGATCGTAGCAATGTACGTGTTTGAAGGAACGATCACTTCGCTTCCTTTTTCAAGATTTAACGCACGCAGACAAAGGATAAGAGCATCCAATCCATTTGCAACACCCACGCAGTATTTATTGCCGTTGAATGCAGCAAACTCCTGTTCAAAATTCTTCACCGCATTTCCAAGAATGAACCAGCCACTGTTCAATAGATCATTGAATGATGTTCGATATTCATCAAAGAATGGTTCGTTCGCTTTTCGTAGGTTTTCGTAATCGATCATAATATTTTTTAAGTCATGCTGAGCAAATGGCGCTTTAGCGCCATGCGTCGAAGTATGAAATTAATATTGCTCGTAGATATAATCTTTGGGATTAAATAATTCCGACGCAAAGACAAGAAAAACGGCATCCGGAGTGAAATGATGCATCGTGTGCCAATCGCGCGGCTCAAGGATCAAACATTTGTTCGGATGGTCAAGAACAAAATCCTGTTTCAATGTTCCGTCATTGTTCGAAACGATACAGCTTCCGTGGACACAGATACACGCTTGAAATGTTGTATGATGCCGATGTCCCCCCCGGATCGAATCATCCACTCCATAGATATAGAATGTCCGTTTCACATCAAACGGAATCTCCTTCTCTATTACAGTAAGATTCCCTCGTTTATCGGAATGTGTTTTTAATTGAATGATATACGCCATAATTTGAAATGCTCAATGAAGAAATTTTTTCAATGGGTAAATATGGTAAATCGTAAAGATTTTTCGGTAAACAAATAATATCAACGATTTGATTGAATATTCGTATTTCCCTGTTCCATGCGGATCGAATGACGGATCGATCGATGATATTTCATTCTTTGCCTTCTCTAATTCGTCCAAATATGGAACATACAATAACCGCAGTACATCATCGGATAACAACCGTCTTCCCAATTCAATTCGGTCGTGATCAAGAAAACGAAGATAATGAAAATGATAGAAGATCACTGGAAATTCTTGTTCGTTGTTTTTCGCTCTTCCGAACAATCTACCATTTTTTTTAAATACATCATACTGTTGAACATTCCACGCAGCCATTCCACCGCCAAGATGCTGCAATTCGTGAACACCGTTGAACCGTGACGTCCAATCATCAAGATATTTCTGGTCGCCGAATTTCCCTGTTTCAAACCGTGCATAACACCATTCAATACATCGCTCACGCCACCAGCGAAGTACGGCTAAACCTCGTTCATCGTTCTTAAATGAGACAAATTGTACGCAATATTTTCCGCTGAGTGCTTCTTTGTTATATCGGGGAGAATATCGATGTTCGGTGATCATCACAGAATTATTTCCCATTTCATCAAACAACGCCTCCGGAGATCCAAAGAACATCATATCCGCATCAAGATACGTACACATTTCAACATGATATTTTTCCAGCACATACAGAATGGTTGATGAGGTTGATGTCCAGCAATATTCTGCGCGGGACCGTGTCGGTTTCACGCGAAGCAATTCCTCATCTTCAAATTCTTTCAATGAAATGATCGTCGCATATTGAAGATCGAGTTTTTGAAGAACAGAATACGACCGATCATCAAATGCAAAGATATACAGATGAAAATCATTGCATACTCTTTCGAGCGAACGATACTGTGTTAAACCGCGGGATGAATAATTTGAATCGAATAATGTGCAGAAATTAACCATTCTTTATTTTCCGCACTAAAATGATATTGTCAAGATAGAGATCTTCATTGGAAGGAAGTATTGCAGACACCAAAATACCAATTACCGTGAACGGTGAGATCAACACGGTGTTCAATATCTGACGAGGGATTGTACTGTTGACATAAGTCTTTTTATAGATGTATTCGTTGATGAGTTGAAAGATAACACGGACATTGGTCACACTTTTTTTATGTTTCACAACTTCAAAGCCATGCTCCTGTAGAATATGTTTCAGTCCAAACGAGGTGTACCGTGCATAATCGTGCGGTTGCTCATGTTCATCCCACACAAACGGAACAGTTAGCAGAAATTTTCCGCCGATTTTTAAGACACGATTTACTTCGCTCAAAAATTCTGTCGGATTGAACACATGCTCAAACACTTCATTCGCCAGCACAGAATCAAACTCACCGTCATTAAACGGAGTTCTTGTTCCATCGTAGAAAAAATCTGCTTTTGATGTCGTCCGGCTTCGTTCCGTATCGATCTCAACACCAATATACTGCTGAACAAAAAGATATGGTTCATACGGTTTTGTTCCGCAGCCGATATCAAGAAGTTTTCCTGAGAGGTCTTTTCCCAATTCAGTCATAGCAAGAAACAATCCCCGACGGGAAAAATAAAACGGATTTGTGATTATCCCAATGATTCCAGGATTAAATTGTTCTTTTTTGATGAGAGATGTAAGGAAGCTCATTATTGTTTTTCTAAAAGAAATATTCCAAGAAGGTAAAATAGATCGGGAAACATTGCTGCAATTATTTTTCGGAACAGATCGTTAGGCTCATTGAACTTTTGCGTAACAATTTTTAATCCGCCGATATCATCGATAAGTTGTTTAAAATCGGAAAATGATAATTGGTGGACATGCCCTGTGCCATACCATGAATAATTGAACAACATAGGACGCGGCATTCTTCCATTGAACATCAGATCGAATCGATTCTTCCAAAATGCAAAATTGGGAAATGAAACGATCTGGTATTTTGCAACTCGTTTCATCTCTTTCAACAATACTTCGGGATACATCACCATTTGAATCGTTACATTGCAGATCGCGTAGTCAAAAGTATTGTCGTCAAACGGAAGCCGTTCATCGATCCTTCCCAAACGAACGTTCAATCCACGCTCTTGGCAAACGGTGACACCGCTTTCCGATATTTCCAACCCAAAATCAACAATACCCTTTTCCCTTTTTAAAAGCGCAAGCAATGCTCCATTCCCGCATCCGAGATCGATCACACGGGAATTTTGTTTTACCATATCCACTATCAGCGGATATTCTGCCCTCTCGCTTTCTTGGTGTTGTGAATAATCATAGTTACGATTATCATTTGTTGATGGATCATCAATATGTTGTGTTGGTGTTGACATGTATTACTTGAAAAGATAGATCATAATAGAAATTGTTATTTTAATTCCTTCAATTTCTTTTGTATTACTACAAAATCTTTTAGTGGCTGCGCCGGTACGCCTGCCCACGTTTCGCCGTCAGGAATACTCTTCGTGACCACTGCACCTAAGCCAACTGTTGCTTTATTTCCAATGCTAATTCCATTCATTAATGCTGCTGAAGGTGCTATCCAACTATAGTCGCCAATCTCCGTACTGCCCCCGATCATTGAGTGGGCAATGACGGCGGCATGTTTTCCAACAATAACATTGTGTGCAATATGAACAAGATTATCAATCTTTGCACCTTCACAAATGAGAGTATTCCCTAATGTTCCCTTGTCAATACACGTATTGGCGCCGATTTCGACATCGTCTTCAATAACTACTCCGCCGACGTGAGGAAATTTTTCAAACTCCCCTTGTTCATTTCGAGAATAGCCATAACCGTCTCCACCAATGATTGCGCCAGCTTGGACAATGACATTTTTTCCGATAGTAACGTTGTCATAAATGAAACAGTGCCCATATACGATTGTTCCTTCGCCGATTGTGCTTTTCCCAACGTACGAAAATGGGCCAATGTGGGTCTGCGGATGAATTTTTGCTCCGGAATGGACAAAAGCTGTTGGGTGAATTTCGTATTGTGGTTTTTCAATAAAGAATTTTTCAACGACACGGATATATGCCAACTTCGGATTTTCTACAACAATAAATATTTTTGTCTTTAACAAGTCATCGGTAGGTTTAAATCCGGGATCAACTAAAATCACTTTTGCTTTACTTGCTGAAACATCAATATTTTTTTTCGAATTGACCCAAGCCAATGATAACTCGTCTGCTTCGTAGATCGGTTTAACATTATTAAATGTAATCTCCTCTTTCTTTCCATACACGGCACAGTTCATCCCAACTGTCAACTCTATCTCGGAGAATGAATAGTAATTTTTTATCATGTCTAATTCCTTAAATAATCCAACGAACAACTTCAAACGCTTCTGCAAAATCGGTGTTGATCTGTGTTCCACGGGTTCGCGCCCAGCCGGTGATGAACTCTTTGGTAAGATACTTCCGGTGGTGCTGTGATTTATATTCTCTCAATGCTTTCACTTTTGTACTCACATGCTTCTCAGAAAGGATCACGAACGACTGCGTGTTGAATGAAATATTATTCCACAATAGTTCATATCCCAAAATACTGGAATTTTTGAATGCCCGAACCCCTTCTTCGGAAACCGTATGATGATCCTGGTGAAGATCGTTGGGTGAAGGAAGAAAAATAAGCGACGGCTGTATGTCTCTTCGCAGTTTGATCAGTTCCTCTAATATTTCCTGACGGATATAATTGAGTTTACGCACTTCGTGATTAAAAATCACAAGATTCTTTGGCAGAATACCGAGCACCTTTGTTGCAGCTTTCACTTCAACTTCAAGTGTGTTCGGGGGAAAACCCGACGGTAATGATTGTTCTGCTGTTGAAAAAGCTATGTAATAGACATCGTTTCCTTCTTCAGCAAAACGTGATATCGTTCCGCCACATCCAAGTTCGCCGTCATCGGTATGAGGAGCAAGGATCAATATTCGTTTCTTATTTTTTTTCGCCATAATTATTTTCGTAAATAATCAAGAATGATAGAATGTAATTGTTCCGCTCTATGTTTATACGTGTGACTTCTTAAAATTCGCTGTTGGCCACATTCAGCAATTTCTTTCCGTTCTTTAGGATGATCCAGAAGCCATTGCAATTTCTCTTTGCATTCGTCTATTGACTTGAATAATACTACTTCTTTATCATCTTCAAACAAATCGCTCATATTTTTTTTCCAGTCCGTCAACAGACATGAACCGGCACCGGTCACTTCAAAGATACGAACATTTGCCGCATAATCACCCGCCCCATCCCCGTGGACATTGAAACCGATCCTTGATTTTGAAAGTGCTTTGAACATTTCAATCCCATAGATTGGTGGTTTTGCAATTCGTTGAATTGCCGATATATTGTTGAAATTTCTCGGTATCTCTTTTAAAGTATATGCTTTATTGATCAACGGTAAATTATGGGCAAGATTCTTCAATCCTAGGGTTTTTAACAAAACATTTGCAGCGTATGCACTCCGGCGGAAGAACAGATCCGTCTGAGAAATGACTGTAAGATTTGCAAATATTTCCAGATTGACATTCGATTCAATTAAATGTTCGATCAATTCCTGACGGAACATATGAAATTCACTTCCGGGAATTAATGAGCCAATGAACGTAAAATCATTTTCTGGATAGAAGTTGTTCTCTTGAATGCGTGGAAGCAACGATGGTTCAAAGGCATGATGCATTTGAAAAACCTTTAGACCACGTCGTCGAAAATCTGACGCATAATGTTCAGAACAGACCATCATGCAATCAAATGCCCGAAAATCATCTATGTTTTCGTCCGAATAGACTGTGCAGCACCATCCAATGGTGAATCGCACCGAAGGAATTTCTGCCTTTACTCTCTTGACAAACTCTTTGCCGAATTTTAAGCTGTCTTGAAAAAAAATGACATCCGGTCTGATCTTTTTGATCTGCTCAAAAACAACATCGTCATCACCGCCGATAATCCCATTTTCTTTTCCCCAAGTTTGTTGTAACGGTTTTGCATTTGATACTATTTCATACGCATCAACACCAAGCTCACGTAAATATTTTGCAAAATAATCCGACCAGCCGTACGCTTGGCTCATTAAATGCAAATGCTGATCATCGTAGGACAACAATGACAATTGCGGATTATTTTCGTAATACTGTTTGAGATAATCACGGTAGTACGTTGTTATTTTAACGAATGTATAGCTCATGGGCTTTTTAGAAGAATTATCAAGTATTTAACAATTAGTAAATTCTAAAAATATTTCATGTATAAAGAATAGAATGTTTGGATTAAAGTTACAAATAAAAATCCCCGAAACAACCTCGGGGATTAAAGTTTAAATATTGATCTCGATTATCTACTTTTTATAAGCAAAACCAATTGACATTTCACTATTCCCAGAATTATTACCGGTATAATAAATTCTTTCTTGATTACCAATTTTTGTAAGAAACGAATAACTGATCGTTCCAGGTGCCCAATTATTCAATGTTTTTGCTTTTGAGAATATTGGATTTACCAAATCTTTTACCCAAATAATTCCGTCTTTCGAAGTTGCATATCCAAAACTTGCGCTGTAATCTCCATTAAGATAAACCATTTTAAATAAACCATTATCAAATATTACGGAAGCCATGGCAATACCTGAACTTTCCCAGTTTTGACTTGGAACGACGATAGGATTCCCTGAATACCTGGTCCAATTAATTCCATCAGCCGAAGTTGCAAGTCCAATATTTTGTGGAACAGCAGAATGATAATACATATAAAATGTAGTATTTACTTTCACTACTCCCCAAACCCCAATTGAAGTTTCCCAACCCGTCGTTCCTTGAAATACTGGTTCTGATCTTTTATCCCAATGGATACCATCCAACGAAGTCGCTAATCCGATTTTTAATTGACCGCCAACTATGGATGCACCCTCGTAAAACATTTTATAAATATTTCCATCCTTCAAAACTTGTCCTGACACTACAATGGCTGCGTCCCAACCATTTTTAGTTGGTTTCAATACTGGTTCTTGGGAATAATGTTTCCATTGTATTCCATCAATAGACGTTGCAAGACCAACAGAACTAAATGCACCATTAGAATCTACCTGGCTTTGAATATTAGTATAATATAATCGATACAATGAATCTTCCCTGAAGACTATCGGATAACCAATACCACGTCCGTCATATTTTGTTGTTTGTTTTTTAAGCACCGGATTATTTCCAAAATCAATCCATGAAAGAGGTGTATTTCCCCAACTCACATTTATTTTAATACCCCCCGTTCCATTACTAATAGGTTGCAATACAAGGCTTACTTGAGTTATAATACCTTCAATCACAGTCACATCCGCTTGACCTGTATAGAGAACCTGACTTGATGAATTCGTTGCATCAACTTTTAATTTCCAGATTCCTATTGCAATATTTTCGAACAAGGCTTCGGCAGATGAATCTGACAAAAGATTCAGGGTTTTTGTAATGGAAATATTTCCGTTACGACTTAGCGTTGCATTTATACTCACAACGCCTTCCGGTGTGGAAACTTTGTCAAAAATCAAACCTACCGAACCATTGCCGCCTTGTAATTTTTGCGGCGCATTTGTAGATGAATCCTTTGTACATCCAATAAAAATAACGGCAGAAATAATCACTACTAAGATGTATTTCATCGTAACTCCATAATTGATTTATCGGTACCCCTAAAAACATTACCGTCATTGGAGGAGCGCCCGCCTGACCAACGCAGTCGGGCAGGAAGCGACCGAAGTTCCGTTTTTTGAGTTTTTAGATATGCCCTTGTATATTTAAAAAGTACTGACATTTTAGTCGGCGAGCAACTGCTAATTGATTGGTTGCGTACCAATTTGTCTGAATAACTGTCGTTACGCAAAGAGGTAAAAATGCTTCGACTCGGCACAACAATAAAAGTTATCCCCGAAGTGGTCCTTCGGACCTGAGCAAATGGCGCTTTAGCGCCATGCGTCGAAGGATGACCTAATAAATTTATGTTATGCCTCGCTCAGCATGACTAATTTCATATTTTGTGTAAGGTGAGTAAATAATATTCTTTTAGGAATTTAAGGCGGAATGTGTTGCGCGTTTATAGTAGAAATACTGCTGGATTATAATTTATAGTGTTGACTTCGTCTGGTAGTTAAAGACTCGTCTACCTCTATTTTTATGCTTAACGAGGCTATCTGTGCGTTCATTTTCATTACAACCCGATTCATTTGCGTCGTCCCGCATTGCAGAACTTTGTCGGACCGCTTAGACTATAACGGTTTCTAATTAATAAACGCTGAGTAGCTTCGATCATTTTTTAATTATTGCTATTGCCTTTTGTATACCTATTTGAATTACGTTAGAAATATCATCTGAAACATTAAAATAATATATTGCGGAAACAAAAATAGTAGAAACTACTATTGACCTGACAAACAAATCAATAATTGGGTTGTCCAATACTGGAATTAAAAAAGAAGAACAATAGGATAATATCAGGAACAGTATTGCAATTAATGTATCTTTGGTAAACGGCTGAACCCCTATTTTCCACTTTACGAAAACTACCAGAATTGAATTGTAAACGATAACCGAAATGAACGTTGCAAACGCTGAGCCAACAATTCCCCAGATCGGAATAAAGTACAGATTGCTGACTATGGTAACAATTGCAAGAAAGAAAATAAAATAAAGTGTGTAGTAATAATATTTTGAATTCCCTAGAATTATTGCATTGATACCAGTCAAAGCATCAAAGACTTTTGCCAAACCAATAAATAGAATCACATATTTACCGGTTTCGAAAACTTTCCCGTTCGGCATAATTCTAAAGATATTTTCGGCGTTAATCCAAATCAACAAAAATAATAAGCCTGCCACCATAAGTTGATTAATTGATGTTCGCTTATAAAGTGATTCAACTAATGCAATATTATTATTTTTCAATGCCTCGGATGTAAATGGTGTTACCATTTGAAAAATTGCACGAGACGGCATCTCAATAAAGGATGCAATGAAATACGCTATTGTAAATATCCCAGTTCCCGATAGACTTACTCTATTGCTTAGCATAAAGACATCTACTTTACTTGATAGAATTGATCCAACTCCAACCACCATCATATAAAGCATGAACCAAAGTAATTCTTTTTTTAAAGAACCATGGATAAATTGAAGATTTGGTTTGAAATTTAATTTTTTAATTGAATTAAGATAGATCAGATTAAGAATTGTTGCTATCCCATAGATACCAGTAAATAATAAAACAAATTGGTCTAAAGAAATTTTATCGTAAAAGAAAGCAATGACAATAACAATCGTAAGCAACCGAATTAACACTTCTTTGATAAATTTTGGAACAACGATGCGCTGTAATAAAGAAGCATACGTTTCTGAAATTGCAGTATAAATAGCGAAGAAGGTTAGTGGAATAACAAAAAATAAATAATTTGTAAATAAGCCTGACTTTTGAAGAAAGAGTGATATAATTCCACCTTGAAAGAACTGGAACAAAAAAATAAAAAGGATAAAACCTATCAATGGAACTATAAAAACAAGAAATGTAAATCCATTATCATTATTGGCAGTATCCTTAAAATATGGAAAAAATTTTATGGCAACGCTGCTCATTCCAACTTGAGCAAAAAATGAAAAAAGAAGTGCTGATTCATTTAGTATCCTTGTTAATCCGATTTGTTCTGGCGTTAATATTTTTGGATATAAATAGATTACTAAAAATGCACCGATAACCGCCCCAAAATAGCTAACCATTGTAGCTTTGATACTTTGTCTAATGACAACTCCCATTACCGCTGTACCTCAAAGGAGTGTTCATTAATCGCTTCGTGCAATGCTTCTAAATATTTTCTTCCATATTTTAAATCTGGTTCAATATAATTTCCTTCTGCCCACTCATTCCAAGATTTCAAAAAAATTATCTGCTGCTGTTCAGGTTTATTAGTAATACTTTGGAGAGTGTTCTTAACATGTTTTTTAAATGATTCCGGCGTTGAATTAATATAAATATGTCCCTCACGACCAGATCGAGGAGAGTGATCCCAATTTGGGAAAATACTTGGGTACACATGAATGAGAGAGTCTTCTTTCCCGTGAAAATATTTTGAAAGACGTTGGTAATCTAACAAACGGCCTCGCTTGAAAATAATTCTCATTATTTTCGAATATATTCTGACTGGAATTGAGAACTCTTGATGTATAGGATGGAATAAACGGTTTAAATTAACAGCATCAAATCCTATGCTTAGGAATTCGTCAATCTTATCAACAATGTGAGTATTTGCAACAAAATGAATTCCAGTTAAATTGTTTTTTTGTGCTAACTGACGCCAATTTTTAATGAATTCAGACAAATCCGGCATTCCCATTGGATCATAGATAAGAAATATTGGTTTATCATCAACTCTCACATATCGTTTATCGTTAAAGGCAGGTAAAACGGTGTTAAAGTGAAGTACATGATCTTCTTTTCCCGGATATTCTTGCTTGATAAGTAACTTATTGGAGCCTTCCTTATTAAATTGTTTATCTTCCCAACTATGATTCGCCCACGCTAAACAAAATGGAAAATCAGGTTTACCAGATTGTAAAACTTCATTAAAAGGACGTTCTAACAATCTCTTTCCATTACCAAACCAATAGTGCCAGTAACAGAAAGCTTCAACTCCATATTCTCGCGCAAGTTCTGCTTGTGCAACACGAACTTCGGGCAACCGCAAATCATAATAGCCTAAGTCTGCTGGAACTTTTGGCTGATAATGTCCTCTAAACAATGGTTTTGCTTTCCCAACATTTGTCCATTCAGTAAATCCTTTTCCCCACCAAAGATCATTTTCTGGAATTGGATGAAACTGAGGTAAATAAGAGGCAATAATTCTAGCTTTTGATATTTCCATTGTTTTTATTGTTTTTAATCATATTACTAATTCGAAGCGCGTCTTCAACAGTTTCAATTTTTTTATATATCTCATCAATGTTCATTCTTAACCATTTCGTTTCTATATCAACTAATTTAATGGGAAGGAGTATTGAAATTATTTTTTCCGAAAAACGGTATCTGATTATTTTGGCGGGATTTCCTCCAACAATTGAGTACGGAGGAACATTTGATGTTACAACGGCATTGGCAGCTACTATCGATCCTTTTCCAACAGTGACACCTGAAAATAGAATTGCATTTGTTCCAATCCAAACTTCATCCTCGATTATGAGCGGCCCCTTGCTGTTCGCATCAAGTGGGGTCGGTCCAATTAATCGTGTATGAAGCGGAAATGTCGTTAAAGTTTGTGTCTGATGATTAACACCCAACATGAAGAGAGCACCGGGAGCTATTGATACATAATTTCCTATTTCTAATCGTTCGTCAACATTTGGGAAAAAACTCTGGATATTAAGCATTCCATAACTACATTTTCCGACAGATACATTTTCTATTGGAAACATCCTTTCTCCTACAACCGTGTCATTGTGTAAATTATTTTTTCTCCACTTTTTATCAAATTGAGTTTTTATATATATTCTAACAATCGATCGTATAATTGGAATTTTATTAATTAGGTTTATCATAAATATTTCATTTCCTGCTTCTAATCACACCTTTGCTGAATTTTTTTTCCCAATACATCAGGCCGGGAGTAAATTCGTTTTGATAACCACAGGAGGTCATGAGATCTGCCATAAACTCGGAATCACCTCTTCGGTGGTATACACATACTGCAAGTTGTATATTATTAGAGTTTTTGAGTGTTTTCAAAGCACCGGATAAAGCAAGTCTCTCAGCACCTTCAATATCCATTTTAATGAACAAGCTGTTATTAGATTTATCAGAGAGAAAATCATCAATAGTTATCTGAGAATTTGATGTTACATCTCCAACGAATTTTTTTATGATGGAAACTTTGTGTGCCCAAGGGTAAAATGTTGCCTGTAATGGAAGTATCCAATCATTATCATACTCAAAAAGATAAACGTGATCAACATAATTTATACAGTCCAACGAAAATATTCCTTCTGCTGAACCAACATCCAATAATATTCTGTGGCTGAGGTCAGAATAAGAGTGAACATATCGATGCGCAGAACGTGGATCTTGTTCTGTAATAAGCGCACGATAATCATTTTTAACAACGTCGAGACTAGAAGATTTACGGAAATATAATTTCTGATCATTGTGAAGAACAAAAGGAAGCATGTTTTGAGGATCAAGAAATACTTGGATATCTTTCATTTTATATTCAAGCATATACTCATAGGGATACGATGTAAGACCATACTTTCCCATGAAATTATATGCTTTATTTAATTCAGTTTTCGGTAAAAGCCAATAGAAATAATGAACAATTTTACTACGGACAATAACTGGAAGATTACGGAAAAAATAAAGCACGTTTCCCAAGAATAGTTCATAAATACTTTCTCTGATGGAAAGCGGTATTAGATTTCTGTAAATCGTTGTTAACATAAGGAGAGTCGTATTAAAATATTTAGCGTTTATCCGTTTTGTTTAAATTTTGAAGATTTTAACCATACAACTACAAAATATCCAATCCCTACTAACACAAGAATATTGATCCATAAACTCAACTGTTTGCCAAGTGAGAATGCCGACGATGTAAATTTCATTGTGATAGTGTGTTCTCCCTGTGGCACAATAACACCTCTAAACATATAGTTCAACCGATAGATCGGTGTCTCGTTTCCGTCAATATATGCCTTCCATCCTTCGGGATACCACGCTTCACTCAAAAAGAGAAGATTGTTGCCGGTGGCATTGGCGTGAAGAGTTATATCATGAATACCAAAATGCGTATAGCGAACCTCACTTCCTGTTTGAGGTACATCAATTTTTTTTCCGATATCATTCATTACGTAAGCAACGTCGGTGGGTATAAAATTCATCTCCTTTATGTTTTGAAGAATTTGTAATCCCTCTTTTACTTCATATCTATTAACGAAGAATACCCTGGGAAGTACGGTACGATTGTACATTACCGCTTTTTCTCCTCGAAATACCGGCATAAGAACTTGATTGGAATCAGGACGATCCGAAATGATGTATTTTACATTCATTAATCCCCATAGAAGAGGGTTTCCGATACCAGCAACATCATATGTATCCTGGATCTGTCGCATTTTTGTTCCAGAATATCCGTACGCACTTTGTATCCGATAATAAGCAAATGTATTATCATACGTAGGCTGCCCATTTTCAATCAATAGTGTACGGTATTGCGTGGTATCGTTTTGCAAATATTTGATATACTCGGGTGTTGAGAATGCTTCAGTAGTTTTGGTTCGGGGATGCATTTCCATTGGCTTAAAGTTAACGCGCCATAGATCAAAAAGAACAACAACAATCAATCCAATGGTGAGCGGAGCCAATTTTATTTTCTGTTTTTGATAAAGGTAAAATCCTCCAAGCACAACAAGCATTAAGAGAAGCCCAACAGTAATTTCATTCGAAATCATTCCGGTAACAATTTTATAGACAACAGGTGCGTTGTTTCCAAATTTTACACCAAGTAGTTGTTCGGCGTTCGGAACAAATATTTCGTAAACAGAGAGCAACAAATTTTTTGCAACAAGTGAGATCACCAATAATACTCCAAGTCCAATCAATGAATACTCAAAGTATTTACGAACGCGGGGTGCATTGTTTTCTTCTGTCCTCATCAAACTTACAACGCCATACCCGGCAACCATAGGAACAATCATTTGAACCAAAATGAGCATCATGGATGGAATACGAAACTTATTGAACATTGGAAAATAATTGAACATCAGATCGTAAACCAATGGGAATTCTTTCCCAAATGAAACTAACAATGATACCAAAACCAATATTCCCGAATATTGAACAAATGGATCTCTCCTTTTTCGCCAGAATCCTATTCCTGCAAGAACTACGATGATCACTCCCATAAATTGCGGGGCGTCGGTCCACGGTTGCGGACCAAAATACAACGGAAGTTTTGCTGCTTGATTATTTGTTTCGGGACCTTGGTACGGAACACTCACCCCAAAACCATAAGCGGAAGGAATAACAAAGGTCAACATTTCACCTGGAGAAAACGACCATTGAGTTGCATACTCATAATCCAATCCACCGTTGGAAGCCCCTTTTTCCTGGGCTTGTTGAGAACGAACAATCGGATCGGCTCCACGCATAGAATATTTTGAATATTCAAGTGTGGCAAGATATTGATCGCCCGTCATGGCAAAGGCAAGACCTGATGCAACCGCTAGGATGCTTCCGGAACGAAGTATCCCTTTCCAATCTTCTTTTGTAATGAGCGCTCGAATCAAGAAGAAGAGATAATATACTCCGAGAGCAAAGTATACATAGAAGATCATTTGAATATGACCTGGCAACAGCAGAAAGTGAATAAGAACAACCAAAGCGAGTGACGACCAAATTGAGAATTTTTCTCTAAGATATTCAACCGCCAAAAATATCCAAGGAAAAAATGCGATCACCGGCACCTTTGTCATGTGCCCAACCATCACTAAAATTATAATAAATGTTGAATGCATTACTGCAAGTCCGCTGATAACGGCAGCAATTTTGTTCTTCACTTTATGCCAAACAAAGAAATAAACGCCCGTTCCAAGAATGAAATAATAAAATAACTGCCAACCGACATCAGAATTATTGACAACGATCCCAAATAATATCTGACCCCGACCAAGAAGATATGCAGAGAAATCATATATTCGATCACCATGCACCATCATACTTCCAACTCCCGGCATACCGCAAAAGATATATGGATTCCACAAAGGAACGGTGTTTTCTTTGGCTGCATCATCAATCAATGTTTCAAAACTTTTTGAAGCAATGGTGTCAGCCGCAACAAAAACTTTACCTTCAAAGACAAGTTCACTGAAAAAAACAACAAGTGAGAGGAAAATGAGAACGACCGCAGCAATATGTTGATATTTCAGCGGAATGATCGTTGACTCTTGCGATTGTTTTAGAGACTTTTCTTTTTTAAGAGTTGCCATAATTCGTCGGTTTCGTTTAAGAAATGAATATTATTAGAATGAAAATAGGATAAAATCGCGAGAGTTACAAAAATAAAAACATCTGCTTTGTTGACTCTTGCTCTGTTCATCATTATATTTTTCAATGAAAGAACGCAAATTTCCAGTTATATTTTTTTCGTTGATTTTCGCTTTCCTTGTTTGGGCATCCGTCAATCTTGGAAATCAATTTCAGATAGCAATTGATGTTCCCGTAAAGATTGAACATCTCAGGGCAGATCAGGCGATCGCCATTCCACTTCCAAAAAGTGTTCATTGTACCGTACAGGGAACAGGTTGGCAGATATTGAATACTATCTTCTCTCCATCTCTTCGATATACCATCGATTTTAAACAATTGACAAAAAAGGATACCCTTTTTACCTACAAAGAATTGAATGAGCGTGCTAATATCTCAAGTTCTATCAATATTATCGAAATATTCCCTGAAACCGTTCTTGTTCGGCTAGATCTTAAAACAACAAAAACAGTTCCAATTCTGCCGATGGTTAATGCCTCATTCCACGAAGGATTTGGTTTGGTTGGGAAAGTAAAAACATATCCCGACAGCATAGAAATCACCGGTGCTCGATCATTATTGAAAAAAATATTATTCTGGAAAACGAACAATATTATATTGAACGACATTAATTCGCCCGTCAAAACAATTGCTGCGCTGGCAGATTCTCTTTCATTCGAGATAGCGAGGTCACATTCTACAGCGTCAATATCATTCGATGTTCAACCGATTGCAGAAAAAACAATTTCAGATATATCGATCGAAATTGTGCAGATACCAGAGAATAAAAAAATCGTCTTAATACCGCCCAAGATTACCATCATTGTTCGTTCCGGTGTGAACATTATTACCCCGCTTTCGGAAAAAGATTTCTCGGCATTTATCGATTACAAATCAATTCTCCTTGATACAAGCGGAATGATCAGTCCAAGTATTGTCGGACCGGATAATGTGAAGATTGTGCAGTTGAATCCGAATAAGATTCAGTATGTGATGAGAAAATAAAAAAACCTTCGAAAAACTCGAAGGTTTTTTTATTGAAAGTGTCGATAAATTTAAAATGCTCTGTTGAGGCGGAAAAAAATTGAGACCGGTGCACTTTTATCGGTTCTCCATGCAAAGCCTAACCGTGCATCACCATCATGCCAGGCTAAAGCAAATCCAAGATCGGATTTTATTTGATTTGATGTAATGGTGTTGAATCCTTCGTAAACGGCTAAACGTGTCTTTACAGTGCTGACGGTACCCGCATCTCCGAAGGCAATAATATTTAAACTGTTCGGCCAGAAAAAAATTTCATCAATAACTTCTCCGCTTAATTGATATTCTAAGTTCGCAAGTATCAACCTATTACCGATAAACTCTTTGAAACCAAAAGCCGGAAGCGTGTTTGCTCCGCCCAACTCGAAAGACTTTTGAAAGATTGGGGCACCTTCCAAAGCACCTGCACGAACTCGTACGTTGATCTGATTATCATCCCAAAGCGGTTGAAATCGTCGTAAATCGACAATTGTTTGTGTGAAATCAAAATCACCCCCAAGTGAACGGCCTCCGTATTCTGCTCGAGCAAATACATTCCATCCTTCTGAACGATACCGATATTTTTCAACGGTGCTAAATCCGGCACTGAACGCGACACTTTTCATTATCCCGGTATTCACCGCAGGATTGCTCCGAAAAATATTTCCACCAAACACTGCCCAATTCGCTTCATTGTTCATTGATACATACCGGTCATTCAAAAAACGAATGTCGATCATTGACGTCACATCACCATCTTTTGTATACCATGCTGAATGCGCAGAAAAACCTTCGCGCTGGTAATAATCACGGAAATCTTGACGAAAGAATAATGCCGCTAAATTATTCTCCCCAAGATTCATGATCCATTCATCTTTTGTGTCTGTTAAACTATGTGCCTCTGCTCCAATTTCATACAACGAAGCACTCGATGCGGCAAATTGACGGTCGAGTCCTAATTGCAACCGCCATTTATGCGAGGCAAAACCATATCCGAATGAACCGAAGCCGGAAACCGCTTTGCTTCCATCCCAATAGAATTTTTTTTCTGATCCGAATCCGAAGAAAAATCCTTCAACCCGATTGTATCGAAAGAGAAAACTATCATCAAAAACATTCTCCCTGTTCCAGAAGTAGGGTTTAAATGAATACGAATATTTGGTTCGATAGGTGTTCTTTTTTTTGTTATTTTTGGAAGTTGAGTTCGATGATTGTTCAGTGTATCCTTTTACAAATGCCCCTTCATTTTTAATGATTGAACCATTCATTGTTCGGACATTTCCGTTCACATGCGACGTGCTCTTTAATTCAACATCGCCATTCACTACCAGCACGTCACCGTCAACAATTCCCCGGACAGTTAACATTCCGTTTTTCACAACAAGATCCCCTTGAATTGTGTCCTTTTCATTAATTTCCGTATCACCGTTAAATGTGATCGCATCGGATGGAATTTTTGTTTTTGACTTTTCTTGTTGATCCTCATTTCCGTAATCAACACGCTGCGAACGTTCTTCCGCCATCCGTTCAACCTGCGATTCAATCTTGTCGACCAAACTTTCAACAAAATTTTCTATATCATTTGCAGTTCGATCAAAACGGTCTGACGTATCGTCAATAGATGAATCATCATTATTCTGAGCGCTTGATATTGAAATACAGAACAGAACAGAAAAAAAGAGAGTAGTGAAATGTTTCATAATTCCTCCGGATAAAAGATCATATTTTTTACGACTCCACAACGAAAAAGTTACGACATACCAACATCAATTCCTTTGAATAATCGATGAAATTTTGTAATTTTTGAAGAATCTATGAGACTGTGCATCAATATTGACCATATCGCCACGCTTAGAAATGCACGCGGCGGAACTGAACCTGATCCGGTTGCAGCTGCGATAATATGTGAACGCGCTGGTGCTGATGGAATTGTCGTTCATCTGCGCGAAGATCGAAGACACATTAAAGACCATGATGTGTGGAAATTACGCGAAATGGTCACAACAAAACTAGATCTTGAAATGGGAGCTTCGGATGAAATTGTAGCAATCGCTTTGGATATCGTTCCCGATCTGATCACGCTTGTTCCAGAAAAACGTCAGGAATTGACCACCGAGGGAGGGCTTGATGTTGTTGCGCAAAAAGAAAAGTTAAAGAACGTCATTGAGATATTTCGTGCGAAAAAAATTCCTGTCAGTTTATTTGTCGATCCCGTTATTGCACAGATCGAAGCATCGAAAGAAATCGGATCCGATATGATAGAACTTCACACTGGAGAATATGCAGAAGCAACAGAAGAACAAGAACTGCAGCGGTTGTTGAAAGAGATTTTTTTCGCCGCTGAATACGGCAAACGTATCGGGCTTGAGGTAAATGCAGGTCACGGATTGAATTACAAGAATGTATCTTCAGTTGCAGCAATTACACAGATCGATGAAATGAGCATCGGACATTCGATCATATCACGAGCCGCATTCGTTGGACTTGAGTGCGCAGTAAAAGAAATGATCGCGCTGGTAAAATAAACCTTGTGAAGGCTGATTATACTTTTCATAAAACCTTCGCAAGGTTTCACACGATAATTAAAAAACCGCTTTCGCGGTTTTTTAATTTCACTGTTCACTAATTCCCATCTTCCTGATATCATCCCGGAGTTTAGCGGCTTTTTCGTAATCTTCTTTTTCAACTGCTTCTTTCAAGGAAGTCTGAAGTTGTTCAAGTTTCGTCAGCGGTTTTTTTATCTGCGTGATTTCTTCCTTGGTCATTGTTTCGTCTGTCTCATCATCATCTTCGGAAACAATACCTGCTTCATTCAATACTTCTTCTCCCACATAAATTGGTGCACCATACCGAACAGCAAGAGCTATAGCATCACTCGGACGCGAATCGACTTCCTGTGTTTCACTTAATCCTTCAATCGTCAACTTTGCATAGAATGTTCCATCCCGCAGTTCGCTGATACATACTTCGTTCAGCGATACGGCAAATAGATCGATGATATTGCGCATTAAGTCGTGCGTCAGAGGACGAGGTGGTTTCATTCCCTCCAATTCAAGTGCAATGGACTGCGCTTCGAACGCACCTATAATGATCGGCAATTTTCGTTTACCGTTTGTCTCTTTCAAGATCAGAGCATACGCACCGGCACTCGAAGGACTTGTCGATAATCCGAGTATGTCAACTTGTACTTTCTCCACAAATATTCTCCTTGTTCTTCTTTACCGAGTATATCATTTTTCCCGACAACCCGCAATACGAGAAATCACTTACTTTGCAGCTTCTTTATTTCTGAGGTTATTGCCGGAACAACATCAAATGCATCGCCAACAATTCCATAATCGGCAACAGAGAAGATCGGTGCATCTTTATCCTTATTGATTGCAACTATATATTTTGAAGACGACATTCCTGCCAAATGCTGTACGGCACCGGAGATTGCTACAGCAACATAAAGCGTCGGTGAAACTGTCTTTCCTGTTTGTCCGACTTGCTCATCGTGTGGTCTCCACCCTGCATCAACTACTGCGCGCGAAGCACCTACGGCACCTCCGAGCGTACCGGCAAGATCTTCGATCATTGCAAAATGTTCAGATCCTTTTAAACCTCGTCCGCCGGAGACAATAATATCGGCTTCAGCAACATCTTTTTTTCCGCTCGCTGCTTTTACTTCTTTTACTACTGCACCAAAATCTGCATCGCTTAATTCGATCTTCTTATTCTCAACTGTAGCAGAAAATCCGTTTGAATCTCCCGCTGTAAATACATTCGGGCGCAATGTAAATATTTTTGTTCCGGTTGTAATAATTACATCTATCAGCCCTTTCCCTGCATAGACAGGTCGTGTAGCTTTGATCATTCCATTTTCGACAGCAATTGCCGTGCATCCTGCTGCCACACCGGCTTGTAATTTTACCGCAACGCGGGGTGCAATATCTTTTCCAAGTTCGCTTGCAGGAAAAATAACGATCTCCGCTGATTCTTGTTTTGCAATTTCTGCAACAACTTTTGAATATGCAGTTGTTGAATATAATTCCAACCGAGCATCTTCAACTGTTATTACTTTTGATGCACCAAATCCGCCCAATTGAGCTGCGATTGATGCAACAGAATTTCCCACAACAACAGCAACAACTTCTCCGTTGATCTGATCCGCAATTGTCTTTGCTGCTTTAACAATTTCAAATGCTGTCTTTTTGAATTGACCGTTTCGTTGTTCCGCAAATGCTAATATTTTCATAGTCCTAATTTCCTTCGTTAGATTACTTTGGCTTCTTCGTGAAGCAAACGAACAAGTTCCGCTGCTGCAGAAGCATCTGTTCCGACAATTTTCCCCGCAGCTTTTGCAGCAGGCTGACGCATCACAGAAACCTCAACGCGCGATGCAACCGACGCGATTGTTTTCTCTTCAATTATCTTCCGTTTCGCATCCATGATTCCTTTCAGCGAAGGGTACCGTGGTTCATTCAATCCTTTTTGCGTTGTAATGACTGCCGGAAGTTTTGAATGCACAATTTCGTGACCTCCTTCAATTTCGCGTTCTGCAACAATGTTCCCATCTTTAATTTCGAGTTTCACTACAACAGAGATTGAAGGCATCCCAAGCATTTCTGCAACAAGTCCGCCAACCTGAGCGTCATCATAATCAATGGATTGTTTACCGAAGAAAATGATCTCTGCACCATACTCTTTTGCGTAATCAGCAAGTCCGGAAGCAACCGCAAATGAATCGCGTATTGCTGCGTCTTTTAACAACACTGCTTTATCACAACCCATTGCTAATGCTTTGCGAAGCGTTTCTTTGTTCGTTTCTCCACCAAGCGAGCATACAACAACTTCACCGGTGAATTGCTGTTTGGTCTTTAATGCTTCTTCCACAGCAATTTCATCGTATGGATTAAGCATAAAATTTACGCCTGACGGATCGATCAATTTTCCATCTGCACCGATTTTTACTTTTGTTTCGGTATCGGGAACATGATTGACAAACACCAAAATTTTCATTGAACTCCTCTTTATTGTAGATTTGCCAAGTTTTTAAAACTTCGCAAATCTTGCTTTACAAATATTTTTTCAGCGCAGTAAGAAAAGCATTGTTTTCGGATTCTGTTCCGGCATTCACGCGAAGAAATCCGCTTAACATCGGATATGAACTGACATCACGAATAAGAACATTTTCGCTTAACAACCGCTCTAACAATACTGACGCTTCATTCTTTGATTTAAAGATAAGGAAATTTGAATCTGAACGAAAGACAGTAATCCCATTTTGCTCAGATAAATTTTTGTATAAATATGCACGCTGACGTATAATGTAACGGATTCTCTCTGCAACCAGATCATTTTTTTGCAATAATTTTATCGCAACTGATGCAGAAAAATTATTCACCGTAAACGGGATTTTTGGCTTTAAAAGTTCGGAAACCATCGCCGGATGCGCCAATAAATATCCAATACGAAGTCCAGCTAGGGAAAATGCTTTTGAAAACGTTCGAAGGATGATCAAGCGATCATATTTGGATACGATAGTTACTGCTGAGGGTTTATCGGAAAATTCAATATACGCTTCATCCACAACCACAATCGAATCAGTTTCATTCAAAATTCTTTCAACATCGGAGATCAGAATTGATTGACCTGTAGGACTGTTGGGAGAGTTGAGAATAATGAGAGCTGGTTTCTTGTTACGAGCAATTCGAATGATCATTTCAACGTCAAACGATAGGTCGGATTTCATCGGCACTTCGATTAATTCACCATCCATCACTTTCACGATCTTTTCATACAAAAAGAAGGTCGGCGTCGGAATCAAAACTTTTGCTCCTTTTCCGATGATCGCCATCCCAATTGTATACATCAATTCATTGGAACCATTGGCTGCGATGATGCTTTCTATTGGAAGATTAAGATGCTTCGATAATGCTTCCAAAAGATGCGTTGGAAATACATCGGGATAACGATTCCATGGTTGGTGATAAAATTCTTCGATCAGCTCACGTTTCAATTCATTGGGAAGATCGAATGGATTTTCGTTTTGATTGAGCTTGATCAGTTCAGATGAAAGAGGTTTCCCTTTCACATTGTATGTTTCAAGTTTCTGAACTGATGGTTTTATGTGTTGTAAAAATGACATTTGCTCTTATTTTTTCTTTCGTATTCGCAATGACATTGCATGTGCAGTTAATCCTTCGTGCTCAGCGAATATTGCAATACGCTCGGACACTGATTCCATTCGCTTACTTGAATAACGAATAACGCTGGATTTTTTGATAAAGTCATCAACAGAAAGAGGTGAAGAAAATCTCGATGTTCGTTCGGTTGGCAGAACGTGATTCGGTCCGGCAAAATAATCGCCGATCGCAACTGGAGAATAATTACCGAGAAAGATCGAACCGGCATGATGGATCTGCTTCAAAACAGATTCATCTTTTGTTGTAATGATCTCTAGATGTTCGGGTGCGAGTTGATTCGTTACCGTGATACCTTGTTGCAGCGACGCAACAAGATAAATTTTTCCGTAATTCATCATAGAAGTTGTAATAATATTTTTCCTAGACAATTCCTGAAGCATTCGTTTCACTTCACTGTTCACTTTATCCGCAAACGAACGGCTTGGCGTGACCAAGATTGGAATCGCACGCTCATCGTGCTCCGCCTGTGCAAGCAGATCAGCCGCTACGAATGAAGCATCGGCAGAATTATCTGCAAGGATCACAACTTCACTTGGTCCCGCAAAACTATCAATTCCAACAGTTCCGAACACAATTCTCTTTGCTGTCGCAACATAAATATTCCCCGGTCCGACGATCTTATCAACGGCAGGAATTGTCTCGGTTCCGTATGCAAGTGCAGCAATTGCCTGTACCCCGCCGACTTTGTATATATTTTTTATCCCAAGCAATAAAGCTGCAAGTAGAACATCGGGATGTATATTTCCATTTTTATCCGGTGGTGAAACAAGATGTATCTCTTTCACTCCTGCAACTTGTGCAGGAATCACATTCATCAACACGGTTGAAGGATATGCTGCCTTCCCGCCGGGGACATAGACACCGACCTTTTCAATAGGACGATATAATTGCCGAAGTTCAGAATTCTGTTTTGTTTTTATAGAGAATGGTCTTCGTACCTGGGCTTTATGAAATGTTCGAATATTTGAAATAGATTCTTTAAGAATGGTAATGAATGAAGAATCAGCGCTCTTTAGTATTGCAGCGATCTCATTTGGCTGAACTTTAATCGAAGAAATAGTTGCGCCATCGAATTTCCTCGAGTAATACTTCAGCGCATCGTCGCCGTTCTTTTGCACACGGCGTATTATTTCCGCAACGGATTTTTCGATTGAAGCATTGTCCGACCGGACAGCGGCGGGATCAAATGAAATATTTTTTCTTTTTCTAATGTCGATTATTTTCAGCATCTGCATTACAATCTAAAATTTCATCATCATTCCGAACTTGTCCCGCTGTACGGGATGCCGTAAAGCGGCATTTCGGAATCTATAAAAGATGCTGAACCAAGTTCAGCATGACGTTTCCTTGAGTAATATAACAAAAAAGGAAACCGTTTTCTTGGTTTCCTTTTTTAATAATTACAAGAGGTAATTCTGAGAGAGCGAAGCGAACGAAGAATCTGGTGAGCCGTTGGCAAAGAACAAAGGGAAAAACTCCCGCCGCACGAACCGGATTCTTCACTTCGTTCAGAATGACAAAAAGTAAGCAATTTTATTTCTGTGTCAGCAATTCTTCTATTTTTGCAATGATCTCTTTTTCGTCCGGTTTCATTCTTGCTTTAAATCGCGCAACAACTTTACCGCTCTTATCAATAAGGAATTTTGCAAAATTCCAGTCGATATCACCATTGAATCCGGCTTCAGTTGTCAAATACGTATAGAGCGGATGAATATCGTCTCCTTTAACGCTGATCTTGGAGAACATATCGAATGTAACTCCGTAATTTTTTTCACAGAACGTTTTAATATCAGAATCATTTCCCGGTTCTTGTTTCCCAAAATTGTTCGCCGGAAATCCGATGATCGCCAGCCCTTTGTCTTTGTATTTATTATTGATCTCTTCAAGTAGCTTATACTGAGGCGTATTTCCGCAAAATGAAGCGGTATTCACAACCATGATCACTTTGCCTTTGTAATCGGCAAGAGATTTATTTTTACCATCGATTGTTTTCATTGTAAAATAATAGATCGGTGCGTCCATTTTCTTTTTTGTCTCCTGTGCTGAAATTGTTCCAAACATTAATAATGCAATAAGTATATTCATGATGAATTTGTTCATTTTCAAACCTCGTTATTTATTTCTACTGTTAATGTCTTTAACATAGCAATGCAGAGAAAGGTTCAATACATTTTTCTTTTTTCAGTAGGCATTCAGAGACTTGATTATCTCTCAATTGAATTCTACATTCAATCGATGAATAACAACTTCTAATAATCAATTTTGAGAGTTCTATGAGCAAAATCCCTTCTGCACTATTGATACAATGTATCAAGGACATTTCTGTGAATCAAGATGTGATTAACCATTTAGAATCCATCGAAAAATCCCCGAATTTCACCATAAAACAAATAATTTCATTGGTTGAGCGGGATGATGACGAACAATGTGTCATCAAGATTATTTTGGATTTTACCGATCTCAATGGAAAGAACCATAATGTTCCTAATATTCTAGCAACATATACTTGGAATAAACTGTCAAAAGAAATCCATTACCTTCAAATGAATAAAGAAACTTCTGTATTACATTCCAAAAAAATTGGACTTTTTCTTGACAATTAAAAAGATTTATAGCTAGTGATACGGTATCGCTGAATCCACACTTTATGTTTTTCCATAAAAATTAATTTTACTTCCTTAAAATTCCTTTCTATATTGCAACATCAGGTTTGCACAGACACCTATGCCCTAAAAGAAGACTTCATTGTGCACAATTCGACCAAACATATATTCTAAAACTCTTCTATCACCGAGGGCATACGATAGAACACAAGGAGTTTGTATGAATATATTTCACACGCACTACGAATTTCTCAAGAACGAAGCAGATTTATTATTGAAACACGTTCAACAGCGCGATGCGAATGCTGTTGCCCGATTTCAACGATTATCGTCGTTCACAACCCTTTCTACAGATGATACAAGTGCATTGAACGATCTGCAGTTAAAACATGCGCTTAACGTCATCGCCGTAGAGAACAACTACGAATCGTGGAATGAATTAAAATCCGCACTCGATAATGCTGCGGAAACTTCTCCTCTGGCGGAGATCATCGAACAGTTCTATCCGAAAGGATATACGACTTACTGGAATATTTGGTTTGCAAAATACTCACAGGCAAAAAGAGTATTGACCGAAGGAAAAGGATTTCTTCTTCCTTACAAGAATCAATTCTTCATCGTTGAAGAACATTTTGTGGACAGCATTGGTCTTCCGCACACACTGCCGGAATGGAATGAGATCGGCAACGATTGGATCCATCCGAAGAATGTGAAAGCGTGGCTGAAACTGAATGAGATGTATGTTAAAGCTATGAAAGAGCGGCAATAAAGACAAAAAACCGTCATGCCGAATATCCCGCTTTTTAGATTCCGCTCGTTGTGGGATTCAAAAGACGGAATTTCTGTCGGGCATCTCATTAATGAATTCCCGCCAAAAACTTGCGGAAATGACATGCGGTTTTTAAAAACAAAAATCCCTGAAGTGAAATACTTCAGGGATTTTCTGATTTCCGATAGTAATAATCGGGAAAGAAAATGTTGCTACAGATTAATACCGATAATAATCCGGTTTGTACGGTCCTTCCACCGCAACACCGATGTATTGCGCCTGATCTTCGGAAAGAACATCAAGCTCAACGCCGATCTTTTTCAAATGCAGACGTGCAACTTTTTCATCGAGATGTTTTGGAAGTGTGTAGACTTTCTTCTCATATTTATCGGAATTGTTCCATAATTCAAACTGTGCAAGCACTTGATTCGAGAATGAATTCGACATTACGAATGACGGATGTCCCATTGCGCAGCCGAGATTGACCAAGCGGCCCTCAGCAAGTACAATAATATCTTTCCCGTCAATCGTATATTTATCAACCTGCGGTTTAATGGTATCTTTTGTTTTGCCGTAGTTCGCATTCAACCACGCCATATCGATCTCAATATCAAAGTGACCGATATTGCAAACGATCGCGTTGTGCTTCATCGCTTTGAAATGTTTTGCTGTAATGATATTCTTGTTTCCGGTTGTGGTTACAATGATATCAGCTTCTTTTACTGCATCATCCATTCTCTTTACTTCGTATCCTTCCATTGCAGCTTGAAGTGCGCAGATCGGATCGATCTCGGTAACGATCACACGAACTTTTGCATCGCGCAATGAATCAGCAGAACCTTTTCCAACGTCGCCGAAACCGGCAACAACAGCAACTTTACCGGCAAGCATGAGATCTGTAGCGCGGCGAATTGCATCAACTAATGATTCACGGCAGCCGTACTTGTTATCAAATTTTGATTTTGTTACAGAGTCGTTTACGTTAATTGCGGGCATTAACAATGTTCCGTTTTTCATCCGATCATACAAGCGATGAACACCGGTTGTTGTTTCTTCGGACAGCCCTTTTATTCCTGGTGCAAGTTCGGGATATTTATCGAACACCATATTGGTCAGATCGCCGCCGTCGTCAAGGATCATATTGAGTTGTTTACCATCTTTAAATGCAAACAATGTCTGTTCAATACACCAATCAAATTCTACTGCAGACATTTCTTTCCATGCATACACAGGAATTCCTGCGGCTGCAATTGCGGCAGCGGCATGATCCTGCGTTGAAAAGATGTTGCACGATGACCACGAAACTTCTGCGCCAAGATCGATCAGTGTTTCGATCAACACAGCGGTTTGAATTGTCATATGAAGACAACCAGCTATGCGTGCACCCTTCAAAGGATTTTTTCCTTTGTATTCTTCGCGAATTGCCATTAAGCCGGGCATTTCAACTTCAGCTAATTTGATTTCTTTCCGTCCCCATGTTGCCAGAGACATATCTTTTACTTTGTACGGAAGCGACGGCTTTGAGATCTTTTTTGCCGCTACTTCATCCATTACTGCACTCATTGTTGCTCCTTTATTTGTGAATATAACCTTATGCCAAAGGCACGCCTTCGGCGCGGGGTTAGTTGTAATAATTGTCAATTATTAATGAAAAATTGTATTTACTTTGCCGCTTTCTTTAACGTTGAAACAAGGTCTAATTGTTCCCACGAAAATTCATTCCTTCCAAAATGTCCGTATGCTGCAGAATTTTTATAGATCGGACGAAGCAAATTCAGACGTTTAATGATGCCGCGAGGGGTCATATCAACGTTCTTTACAAGTATCTTTGATATCTCTGCGTCGGGCATAACCCCCGTGCCGAACGTTTGAACATAGATAGAAACCGGTTCTGCCACACCAATCGCATACGCAACCTGGATCTGACATTCTTCTGCAAGACCTGCTGCAACCACGTTTTTTGCAAGATGACGTGTTGCATAAGCGGCACTGCGGTCAACTTTGGACGGATCTTTTCCGGAAAATGCTCCGCCGCCGTGCGGTGCGCGTCCGCCGTACGTATCAACAATGATCTTTCGTCCTGTTAATCCGCTATCGCCATGCGGTCCACCGATTACAAAGTTGCCGGTCGGATTGACATAATATTTTGTTTTTTTATCGAGAAGACGAGCAGGAATGACTTTTTTTATAACGTTGGCGATGATATCATCTTTAATTCTTTTTTGGGAAACATTCGGATCGTGTTGTGTGGAAATAACAACTGCATCAACACGAACTGGTTTGCGTCCTTCATACTCAATCGTCACTTGAGACTTTGCATCAGGACGAAGATACGGCATTAACTTCAAATTCTTTTTGCGGATATCGGCAAGTTTTTTCACAAGCTGATGTGCAAACATGATCGCAGCCGGCATTAGTTCAGGAGTTTCATTGTTCGCATATCCGAACATCATTCCCTGGTCGCCTGCACCGCCGGTATTTACTCCCATTGCAATATCGGCCGACTGTGAATGAATTGCATTCAAAATTCCGCACGATTCAGCATCGAACTTATATTCTGCTTTTGTGTATCCAATTTCTTTAATGGTATTGCGGATAACTTCGTGCATATCAACGTATGCATTGGTCGTCACTTCTCCCGCAACAATAACTTGACCGGTTGTGACCATTGTTTCTACCGCAACGCGTGAATATTTATCTTGCGTAAGAAGTGCATCAAGAATAGAATCTGAAATTTGATCGGCAACTTTATCGGGATGTCCTTCCGAAACCGACTCTGATGTAAAAAGATAACGCATTAAATGTTAACTCCTGTTATGATGAAAAAATATAAAAATGAAAATTCAAAGTTGTCTGAGAGTTAAACTCTCGGATTGAAACATCTTCGACAGTTTAACTGTCGAAGAACAGATATCTTGATTAGTAATATTCTAGTTCTGATGAATCCCCGATATTGATCCGTTTGAATCCGCCTTTGATGAGTGCGTTGCTGCCAATAATGGAATCTTCGAGCAATGCATTCTCAACCGTTGCATTTTCACTGATGATCGAATTCCGAACAATGGAATCCTCAACTCTTGCTCCATCGGCAATGGTTGCGAACGGACCGACAACTGAATTTTTTACGATCGCTTTCGGAGAAATAAATACCGGCGGACGAACAACAACTCCGTCGGGGATGATGCTTGTTTGTGTTTCGTGTAACAAATGACGATTTGTTTCGAGCAATGTCTCAGGTTTTCCGCAATCAAACCATCCTTCAATATTAAACGTCGTCAGTTTTTCGCCACGTTCGATCATCGCCTGCAGACCGTCAGTCAACTGATATTCATTTTTAGTACGAACATCCCGTTTGATATTTTCTTTCAAACAATCGATCAACACATCCGGATGTTTGATAAAGTAGAGACCAACAATGGCAAGATTACTTGTTGGGTGTTCTGGCTTTTCTATCAGTTTAGTAATAAATCCATTTTCTATTTCCGCAACCCCAAATCTGCGCGGATCTTTCACTTCTTTTACGCCAATGGTGGAATATTCACTTTTGATCATATTCCCCAGATCAACATCAAATATCGTATCACCAAGAATAATCAGGATCGGATCTTTAGAAATGGTGTGGCGCGATAGAAATATTGCGTGACCAAGTCCGAGCCGTTCTTCCTGCTCAACAAAATCTACTTTGATCTTATAATTTTCGGTGATGTATTCTTTGATAAGATCACCAAGATACCCAACAATGATAGTAGCAGAATCAAATCCTTCTGCAATGATCTTATCCATAATGTGCCCTATGATCGGTTTCCCGGCAACATTTAAAAGAACTTTGGGAACGGTATATGTATGTGGTCGAAGTCGGCTACCAACGCCGGCAACTGGTATAATTGCACGCATAAATTCTCTATAAAATGGACAAAAAGGTACCAAAATTCCTTATGAGTTGCAATGAATAGCACGATTAACAATTTATAATATTTTAAGAATCAATCATTGTGCGGTACTAAACCGGAAGAACAATACTGCTTTCCCAGCAATGGATGAGTGTAGTGTCTTCTTTAAAGCGTGATCTTCCAGGATTGCAGCGTTTTGATCATATCGTAATTAGTGAGATCGAATTGAATTGGCGTAATAGAAATTTTATTATTCAATATGGCCCGCTGATCGATATCCTCTTCTTCATCAAGCTCTACCAACTCTCCTTTCAACCAAAAATATTGTTTATTCCCCGGATCACGGCGGGCTTCAAACTCATCGTTCCACATCGATTTTCCTTGACGAGTAACGACAACGCCACGAATTTCATTTTCCGGAACAGGCGGAACATTCACGTTTAATAATGTTCCATTTGGCAGACCATGGTCAATAACGTTCAATGCAAGGATACGCGCAAATTTTGCCGCGTATGAAAAATCCGCATTCGGTTCAAATGTTGTCAATGAAATTGCAAATGATGGAATACCGAGGATGGTTCCTTCGGTTGCAGCTGAAACAGTTCCCGAATAAATAACGCTGACCGCAGTATTGGACCCATGATTAATCCCTGAAATCACGAGATCGGGTTTATTTTTCATCAGATGACGGATTGCAAGTTTCACACAATCCGCCGGAGTTCCATCAACAGCATAGCCGAAAAAAATTCCTTCTTTTGAAACTTCTCTCACTCGAAGCGGACGATGCATTGTGATGGCATGACCAACCGCACTTTGCTGACTTTCCGGTGCAACAATCGTAACTGTTGCGATTGACTGCAGTTCTTTTACCAACATTCCTAATCCGTCGGAAAAAATTCCGTCGTCATTTGAGACCAAAATTGAAAGTTTCTTGTCCATAAATAATTCTTACCTTGACTGCCTTCCATTAATTGAGTATATTGTTACATAAAATTGATCGCGGGGTAGAGCAATTGGTAGCTCGTCGGGCTCATAACCCGGAGGTTTCAGGTTCAAGTCCTGACCCCGCTACAAAAAAACAGCATTTTCGCCAACTTTAGGGTTGGCGTTTGTGTTTTAAAGGGGGTTGCTACTTGAACTGCTACTTGAAGTGTTTTTGAGGAAAATGAACACACAAGAACTATGTGAATACACAGAACACCTTAGAAAACTGTGATCGTTAGTTAATTGTGACAAGGTGTTTTTCATTCTGCAATATAAAGTTACCTACCATCGCAATCAATACATAACCTACGATATTTCACTTCTCAACGATCATTCCAACCATGTTACCGAAATCAAATTAATCCAGCGTTAAGAGCTTTATCGAATGATGCTCGAAGTTTATGTTTCCCTATATCTCCTTCGGATGCTAAATGCATTTCACTAAAGATAAAATAAGATGTTTTGTCTGTTAAGTTACCCTCTTTATCCTTCTGGATTTTGCCACTCTTATATGAGATACATAATACTTTCAATCCCTTTAATTGTTCCAACACGGTATCGGGAATAGAATTATCAGGATTAAGACTTGTCCATTTAACATTTAGGTTATTCAATAAAATCTTAACAGCCATTGGTGAGGACCAATCAATTTTCCCATCTTTGCCAACCTCCCTATTGCCACCAACACAGACTTTCTGTGTAAATGAAAGTCCACTTTCCAAAGTAAGCTCAACACCTAAATCAAGCGGTTTACCATTATTATAATAATCTACATTGCTGACAGATTTTGCATCGAGAATTGTAGCTTCGTTTACAGATACTTCTTCATCGGAGTTTCCATTGTTTAATAGTTGTGACACTTGACCTGCCCCCAGTTTATGTACCAATGCTAAGTTAATAAATTTCTTCAGGCAT
>CAYHFN010000011.1:0-78976 GCA_964355925.1 uncultured Chitinophagaceae bacterium | reverse complement strand
CATATTGAAGAACATAAATGGTACATGAGCGAAAAATTAAACCGTGATATCACTCTTTTTGCAGCTACGCGAGATTGGTATGACACGATCTTTGTCCCGATCTGCAGATTGTTTCGTACGGAACATATCGTAGAACTCTTTAAAGGAAAAACGGCAGCAGAACTTTATATTGAAATCATGAACAACAAATATTACCTCAGTCAACTGGCAGGGAACGATGTTGGAATGATCCCGGCAATGCATGATTATGCAATCAAGTTCGGAGCAACGGAGAAGCATGCGCCACTGTTGCAGCAAATAACCGATCATATGTTGGACATTATTGGCTTACGTGAAAAGAAGTTCAACGAGTAATGTTTCTTCTGACGATTTTTCCAAGTATCTTGAAATAAAAACAAAGGAATTTTTATGGCAACAGTCGCCCCTTCAACAGTAAAAGCATTCGATGAATCCACGCTGGAAAAAATTGCATATAACAGCATTACATCCATTCCAACACGGGAACAAAACGATAATTACAGGCTTGGATATCATCTTTGGCAATGGCTTTCCGCACGACAAGGAACTCTTGAGCAGGCGGTGAAAAATTCCGGTTCACGAATTCTCATCTCTGAGCAAGAAACAATAGCAATCATAAAACAAGAATTACAGAAATCGGGAATCACGCTTTAATCACCACTTTTGATGAAAGAAGTTCTTCACATATTGAACGATGTTATCATGGCATTCATTCCGCTGTTTGTTGCCATTGATGTTCCGGGTGTTATACCGTCATTCATTGGATTAACGCAAGGGATGACTCTAAAAGCAAAGCGCCAGTTGATCATTGAAGCAACGATGACTGCCGGTGCAGTTGCACTGATCTTTCTTGTATTGGGAAAAGTGATTTTCAGATTTCTCGGTATCACGGAAAATGATTTCCGTATCGGCGGAGGAATTGTACTGCTCGTTCTTTCTGTCTCCGATCTATTATTCTCACGCGAAACAAAACGGGAAGAAGGACAATCGGTTGGAGTTGTACCGATCGGAATTCCGTTGATCATGGGTCCGGCTGCGCTGACATCGATCATCATTATCGTCGATTCCTATGGCTATTGGATATCAATGGTATCTCTTCTTGTCAATCTCTTCATCGTCTGGCTTACACTGCGAAATTCTGATTTTCTTATAAGAGTCATGGGAAAAAGCGGTTCGCAGGCATTTGCAAAAATTGCATCGCTCTTTATGGTTGCCATCGCCGTCATGATGATCCGCGTTGGAATGCAAAACATTCTCAAATAATTTTTTATGTCCTCACGATACTCAGCCATCCTTCACGAGATCCATACAGAGGTTCTTCCGTTACAACATCAAGGAATCGTTGCGCAATATATTCCCGAACTGGCAAAGATCGATCCGAATAAATTCGGAATACATTTGCGCACAATTGAAGGAAATGATTTTTCAGTCGGGAATAATGAAGAGCTCTTTTCCATTCAAAGTATTTCAAAAGTATTTGCACTTGCATACACCGTTTCATTGGTCGGAGAAACGATCTTCGAACGCGTCGGTGTTGAGCCGTCGGGAAGTTCGTTCAACTCACTTGTTCAGTTGGAATACGAAAAAGGAATTCCCCGCAATCCTCTGATCAATGCGGGTGCGATGGTACTTTGCGATGTTTTGATTGATAAATTACAAGAACCGAAAAATGAAATGCTCGCTTTTGTCAGAAAATTAAGCGGGAATCCTAGTATATCATTCAATGAATATGTCGCCGCTTCGGAAAAAGAATTTGGCTTTCGAAATGTTGCCATGGCGAATTTCTTAAAATCATTCGGCAATATCCATCACAATGTTGATGAAGTATTGGATCTCTATTTTCATATTTGTTCCATTGAAATGTCGTGCAAAGACCTTGCTGCATCATTTTTATTGTTTGCAAATCATGGGAAGATCGTTTCAACCGGCGAATCCATTCTCAATAAAAGTCAGACAAAGCGATTGAACGCGATCATGCAGTTGTGCGGATTCTATGATGAAGCGGGAGAATTTTCTTTCACCGTCGGTCTTCCAGGAAAAAGCGGTGTCGGCGGAGGAATTGTTGCTTTACATCCGCATCGATATACTGTTGCAACGTGGGGACCGCGATTGAATTCAAAAGGAAATTCCGTGATGGGAATGAAAGCACTGGAGTTACTCACAACAAAACTTGGTTCATCCATCTTTTAATTTTTTCTTTATGCTCACTTCCATACACTCGCCAGCACAACAACAGACTTCAGACAATCCAACACTCATTTTGTTGCATGGCCGGGGATCGGATGAACAGGATCTGTTCGGATTGAAGGATCATTTTGATCCGAGATTAACGATCTACAGTCTTCGTGCACCGAATCAATTCGGCTGGGGCGGATATACATGGTTCGATCTGTTTGAAGACGGAACCGTTGATGAAAAAAGTTTTCTCAACAGTACCAACGAGATCGTCACGTTCATCAATACGCTAGAGACAAAAAAACTTATCCTGTTCGGATTCAGCATGGGTGCAATCATGTCGTATTCCATTGCTCTCACACATCCGAAAGTCTGTACGGGAATTGCCGCGCTCAGCGGTTTTGCACCAGAACAATTATCACATTCATATCATTTACAGAAACTTCAAAACCTACAAATATTCATCTCTCACGGAATTCATGACCCCGTTATTCCGGTTTCATCGGCTCGAAAAACAAAAGAAATGCTCGAAGGATCTAATGCAACTGTTTCCTACAATGAATACGACATGGCACATCAGATCAACGACGAATGCTTGAACGATGTTTCGCATTGGCTGGAAAAAATTTTAGTATGATCCAAAATTATAATTCAGCAACCTGCCATACAACAAGAATATTTTTTTGAACAATGCTCTCCTTGTTCAACTTCTAAAAATTCTTTATCTTCTACCATCATTTTTAAGGTGCCTTTATGCGAAATGTTGTCGTTACAGGAATGGGTCTGATCTCCCCTCTTGGTCTTTCCGTGGAAGAATCGTGGAAGAATGCCGTTGCAGGAAAATCGGCTGTCGGATACATTACACGGTTTGAAAAAGAGCGATTCACAACTCAGATTGCTGCTGAAGTAAAGAATTTTGATGCTAAAAAATATTTTGATGCGAAAGAAGTCAGCCGCTGGGATCTGTGCCTACAATATGGGATGGGCGCAGGACTTGATGCAGTCGCTGATTCCGGCTTGAAGATTACTCCTGAAAATGCTGAACGAGTTGGAATCATTATTGGTTCAGGTGTTGGTGGTCTTATTGGGATCAGCCATACTGCTCTGAAACTGGAGGCGGGAGGACAAAAACAGGTCTCTCCATTCTTTATTCCTTCAGTAATCATTAATATGGTCTCGGGAATGCTGGCAATTCGTATCGGAGCAAAAGGATTGAACTACGGTGTCGTCTCTGCCTGTGCAACAAGTAATCATGCGATTGGAGATGGTTTCCATGCAATCCAGCGTGGTGAAGTTGATGTGATGATCGTCGGCGGAGCGGACGCATCTATTACTGAAATTGGTGTTGCGGGATTCTGTTCCGCACGAGCATTAAGCAAACGAAACGATGAACCTGAACGAGCTTCGCGTCCGTTCGATAAAGATCGGGATGGTTTTGTAATTGGTGAAGGTGCGGGGGCATTCGTTATTGAAGAAGAAGAACATGCAAAACAGCGGGGAGCAAAGATCTACGGACGAATCCTCGGCGTTGGAATGACTGCAGATGCGTATCACTTTACCGCTCCACCGGAAGATGGTGACGGCGCAATGCGTGCAATGAAATTAGCAGTGCGCAATTCCGGATTGAAACCGGAAGATATCGATTATGTGAACGCTCATGGAACATCTACAGGACTTGGCGATGTTGCGGAAACGATGGCGGTAAAACGATTGTTCGGAGATCATTCCAAAAAGATCATGGTCAGTTCAACAAAATCAATGCACGGGCATTTGCTCGGAGCTGCCGGTGCGGTTGAAGCAGTGATGACGATCCTTGCGTTGAAAGAAGGGATCATTCCGCCAACGATCAATCTGGAAAATCCTGATCCACAATGCGATCTTGATTATGTTCCACATGTTGCACGAAAAAAAGAGATTCGTTACGCACTTTCGAATGGATTCGGTTTCGGCGGAACGAATGCGACAATCTGTTTTGGGAAAGCATAAACAATCATGGTTGAAGAAAAACCTCCATTACGAATTCTGATCGTTGACGATGATATTTCGCTATCACTTTTTCTAAAGAAAGCATTGTCTCAGGATGGACATACTGCTGTTGTCGAACCAAATATTCAGCGAGCACTGCAATTATTATCAAAAGAAAAAATTGATATCCTTCTCTGCGACCTTGTTCTGCCTGGCGGTGACGGTTCAGAGATCATTAAAGTCGTAAAGCAGCAAGAACAACATCCCTACTGCGTTTTAATGTCAGGGTATTACGATAAGAGTTTTGAAAATTATATTCCTCTTGTCGGAGCTGATCTCGTCATTGGAAAACCAATCACTAAAGAAGTACTGGACGGAATGATTCAACAATACCGTCTTACAAATACTGCATCATAATATCTAAAATACCTATGGACACTAATCGGATCGTTACTATTGGTCTTGTGCAGACAAGCTGCGTTCATGACACTTCTTTGAATATGGCAAAAGCGGTGAAAGGAATCAGAGATGCTGCTGAAAAAGGTGCTAATATCGTCTGTTTGCAGGAATTGTTTACATCATTATATTTCTGCGATAAAGAAGATTATGCACCGTTCAAACTTGCAGAAGCTATACCCGGTAGATCAACCGATATTCTTCAACCGTTAGCAAAAGAACTTGGTGTTGTCGTTATTGCATCGCTGTTTGAAAAACGTGCAGAAGGATTATATCACAACACGACCGCGGTGATCGATGCCGACGGATCGTATCTGGGCAAATACCGTAAGATGCACATTCCGGATGATCCGGCATATTACGAAAAATTTTATTTCACTCCGGGAGATCTCGGATTCAGATCGTTCAATACAAAGTTTGGAAAGCTCGGCGTACTTATCTGCTGGGATCAATGGTATCCGGAAGCAGCTCGGCTGACAGCATTAGCCGGCGCAGAAATTTTATTCTACCCAACAGCAATCGGCTGGGCGGATGGTGAGGATCCATCCATAAATAAAAAGCAGCATGATGCCTGGGAAACGATTCAGCGTTCCCACGCAATTGCGAATGGAATTCCAGTTGTATCCGTGAATCGAGTCGGACATGAAGGAAATCAAACTTTCTGGGGCGGTTCGTTCATTGCGGGAAACCAAGGAGAAATTCTTTTCAAAGCATCACACGACAAAGAAGAAGTGAATGTTGTTCCGATCGATCTTGCAAAAGCCGATACTGTACGAATGCATTGGCCATTCCTCCGCGATAGAAGAATCGATGCATATGGTGATATCACAAAACGATTTATTGATTAATACAATTATCAGTTAACAATAACCAATTACCAAAAAACAATGAATAGGAAAGAAAATGTTCTCGCAAAGAAGTCGTTCACGTTTTCAAAAAGGATCGTGAAATTATATCAATACCTTAGTCAAGAAAAAAAAGATTTTGTTCTTTCAAAACAAATTTTGAAAAGCGGAACATCAATAGGAGCAAATGTTGCAGAAGCAAACGGTGCAATTTCAAACCATGATTTTTCAGCAAAAATTTCTATTTCGTACAAAGAGTCTTTAGAAACAAAATATTGGCTTTCCTTGCTTCACGAAACCAATTTTATTGAAAAAAAATTATTTGATAGTCTTTATAATGATTGCGATGAGCTATCTAAAATTCTCTTTGCGATCTTAAAAACAACCCGAATTAACGACAAATAATAACTGATTATTGGTAAATGGTCAATGATAATTGAGATAAAAACACCAAAACAACTTGGCTATAGATTTCCTGCAGAATGGGAACCCCAGAGTGCAACATGGCTTTCGTGGGCGCACAAACTGGAATCGTGGCCGGATAAATTCGAACCGGTACCGTATATCTATACTAACATTGTACGTACGATAGCACAATTCCAAAAAGTGAATATCAACGTAAAAGATGATGAGATGTTCGAGGATGTAAAATCTCGATTGCTGCTTGCGGGTGTGCAGGAAGATCAGTTTGCATTATATAAAATCCCAACGAATGATGCATGGTGCAGGGATCATGGTCCGGCATTTGTGGTTAATGCGAACGCGAAAGAGAGGCTCGCCATTGTGGATTGGGGATACAATGCGTGGGGAAACAAATATCCGCCGTTCGATCTGGATGATGTTGTGCCGACAAAGATAGCAGAGCAATATAGCGTTCCTGTTTTTTATCCGGGAATTGTGATGGAGGGCGGATCCATTGAGGTTAACGGCAAAGGTTGTCTGCTTACAACAAAAGCATGTCTGCTCAATAAAAATAGAAATCCTCACCTCAATCAAGAACAGATCGAAACATATTTAAAAGAATATTACGGTCAGGAAAAAATTCTTTGGCTGAATGACGGCATTGTCGGCGATGATACGGATGGACATATCGACGATCTTTCACGTTTCGTCAATCCGACAACGATCGTTACATGTGTTGAAGAAGATCCGCAGGATGAGAATTACAATATTCTTCAAGAGAATTTGAAACTTCTTAACACGCTTACTGATCAAGATAATAACCCATTTAAAATTATCGAACTGCCGATGCCCGGATATGTTGCATACGATGGACAACGTTTGCCCGCAAGTTATGCGAACTTTCTGATCGGCAACGGATTTGTGATTGTTCCGGTCTTCAATCAGCCTAACGATCTAAAGGCGCTTACAATTATTCAATCGCAATTCCCAGATCGCGCGGTGATTGGGATTGACTGCATTGATCTTGTTTGGGGATTAGGCACGCTGCACTGTATCAGTCAGCAGGAACCATTGATTCAACGATAATTACACTTTTATTTAATTAAAGATTGGTGCTATGTGTGGTCGTTATGTTCTTATCGATGGAAGAGTATTGTTTGCTGTTTCGGCGCAGCTACAAACGTGGCGCAATGAGGGAAGAGAGTTTGATGTTCTTCCAAAATACGATGCTCGTCCGACCAATCTTATGCCGATCGTTGCGCAACGAGAAAATAAATATCAAGTGCTGCTAATGCGGTGGGGTTTAGTGCCGCATTGGAGCAAAGATGGAAAATCGGAATTCTCCACGTTCAACGCAAAAGCCGAAACATTAGATGCAAGCAAACTATACGCACCATATTTTAAGAGTGCTCGATGCCTTGTTCCCGCCGATGGATTTTATGAGTGGAAAAAATATACGGTTGAAACAATGGTTAAGGGAAAGCACAAAATTGCTGAACAGAAACAAAAGATGTTCATCAGCATGAAAGACTGTTCACCGTTTATGATGGCGGGATTATTCTCCGTCTGGAAGAAAGAAAACGGAGAAGAATTTCCGACCTATACCATCGTCACTGTATCGGCAAACGAATTGGTCTCCGATATACATGAACGAATGCCGGTCATTCTTCAGCAAAAAGATTACAATGTTTGGTTAGACAGAGGGATAAACGATATTGAATTTTTGAAAACATTTCTTGTTCCATATCCCGCAGAAAGGATGATGGCGTTTCCTGTCACGAACAAAAGTGAAGAATCTGCGGAGATGATAGAAAAGATAGCGTTTGAAGTTCCCGCTGCACATGATCTAATGAGTGTGACGAAACCGGCGCTGGCAAAGAAACCGAAGAAATGAACATTTTTTGAAAGGTTCTCAATGGTAAAATTTTTGCTGTGGTGTATACTTTTTGTTCTGAGTGCCCCTTTGGCAATTCTTGCCTTAATCATTTATCCTATGGTATGGCTGTTGCTACTGCCGTTCAGAATTGTTGGTATTGCGGTCGATGGAATCCTTAAATTTGTTTGGAAAATTATCACACTGCCTGTAAAATTTATTGACGGTACCATCAATAAATAATGTCCGTTCCACGCTTAGTCAATTGACAGAAATGAAAAAATAAAATATGGGTTCAGTCTGATATTTTAAAAACATAACGCCGCTCTATCGAGCGGCGTTATGTTTTCCCCATTTTGTAACAGACCTCTGCTAAAAGCAGAAGGGTGCAGCAATATTGTTTATGATTGAATGATCTGAAGTTTCTTTTCTAATTTTGCCAGCCGTGTTCGCAATTGATCGTTCTCTTTTGTCAACAGTTCGATCATCGTGTTCTTTTCTGACAGTTCTTTTTCTATGGAAAGAGACGATGCAAACTTTGATTTGTTTTGCATCGGTTTCTGAGCAAATGTCTTAACCGGTGCAAAATATTTTTTAGCTGATTTCATTGCAACGGGTGCATTTGAGCATCCGGCAAGCAGAAATGCAAATGATATAAGAATGATGATTTTTTTCATAGTATTTCTCCGATTGACTATTTACGTTGTATCAAACCTTGCGAAGGTTAGAAAAGAGTTTTTTTAAACCTTCGCAAGGTTGTATGGTGCTGGTGTAAATATAGGAGTTCCGATTGTAACGGTCAACTACAATTGTATTAGATTTTTCTCATAACAGACAAACCTTTCAAATCAACGTCATTCTATTGCTGTTTATCAGAACCAACGCTGAGCGAACAATCCTTTGGATAGATGTTCAATATGTTTTGTTCTCCGTCTACAAAATTTTTAATTTGTTTTATATAATTCGGTGTTGATATGGCAATTGAGTTTTTTCTATATTCCAAAAAAATGAATTACCCCAACGCTACAAAGTGGTCCCTCGGACAGGCATCGAGGTATTAAACCCGGCCGTAAATAAAACTTAAAATGTTATCCTTTTGGGAGAATTTTTTGGGAGAAAATAGCGTTATTAAATGCGGAGGTAACAAATGAAATCTATTACTATTATAGTATACATTTTATTATTCGGCGGCTTATTGACCGCTCAAAATAGAGGATCAACGAAAGGAAAAGCGATGGAACAAAAATTTGAAATTGTGACCCTTGGCGCCGGATGTTTTTGGTGCGTTGAAGCTATTTATCAACGCCTTGAAGGTGTTGAAAAGGTAGAATCAGGATACTCGGGTGGATCGGTTAAGAATCCTTCATACGAACAAGTCTGCACTGGAAGAACGGGTCACGCAGAGGTTATTCAGGTTACATTCGATCCAAAAATATTGCCGTTAAAAGAACTATTACATGTATTTTTTAAAACCCACGATCCAACAACCTTGAATAAACAAGGAGCAGATATCGGAACACAATATCGTTCTGCAATTTTCTATCGCAGTGATGAACAGAAAAATATCGCTATGCAGGTGAAGAAGGAAACCGATGCTGCAAAAATCTGGGATGATCCGATCGTAACAGAAATTTCTCTGTTCACCGAATTCTATAAAGCAGAAGAATATCATCAGGACTATTACAATCAAAATTCGTATCAGCCATATTGCATGATGGTAATCAATCCAAAATTGAGTAAATTCAAGAAGGAGTTCAGCAATAAATTAAAAAAATGATCTGATGAATAAATTATTCGACAATGACGCGCACACAAACAATTCAAATCGTGTGACTGCGCCGTTTTTTATTGTATCATTGTTTATTGTTCACTGTTCATTGCTTTTTACCAGCTGTTTCATTCTTCGTCCTGTTGCCGGTGCAAATGTTGATATACAACAATTACAAAAAGCGCGCGAAGCAAAAGTGCTGGAGGTTCGTCTTGCCGGAGCAGAGCATCTTTCGCAGCGATTGGCGAATGGTGATTCGATCAGCAATGCCGATATTACTTTTTATTTCAGCGAAGCGTTATTGAACAAAGCATCGTCGCAATTGGATGGCGCTACGGGATGGATCGACTCACTCACGTCATATAATATTCACACCATTCGTGTTAAACTATACAATGGATCATCAATTGCAACGGTATCACTCTCCGCATTCAATCACGAATACGATGTTGATGTAAACCTGTTGATGGATTGTGTGTTGAGTTTTAAAGTAGACGGTGGAAAATTTTATGCAACGTTGGAGCCGTTCAACGTTGTGCCGAACATAAAGGCAGGGGGAATGATCGGACAGTTCGACGGCATCATCCGAGACATCGTCACATTAAAACTATCAACGCTGAGTGATAACTTTCCGCCGATCCAATTTCCGGTCGACTTCAACAATCAATTTCCCGTTCAGGCAAACTCCGTTCAGATCCGCTCAGGATTAAATATGGATATTTCCACGCCGGCGCATACGCTGAAATATTCCCTCGCATTAAAAGAAGTTCTTATCTTCAAAGAAAAATTATTTCTTGCAATGAATGTAAAAAACGTTGGGGTGGGAAAATGATAACGATTAACGTTCATGCTGAGCAAAGCGCCGTTATCCATAAATCCTTCGATGCATCCCAACTAACAACGTTGGGATTTACTCAGGATGGGTGTCAATCGGCGCTGCGTCGAAGCATTTTATTAGTTTGTGGTCTTGCATTAAGCATTATTCTTATCGGCTGCGGTTCATCCGTCAATATTCCTTCAAAAAAAGAATCACAAAATAAGATTGTGGAGATAAAACCAAGGTTAGATTCTCTCACCGCATTGATCGATCAACAAACAAAGACGCTTCCCGGCGGACACGATCTTATTTCTCGAACAAGAGTATCGGCGATCAATATGCTACTATCGCGCGTTGCCAATCGCACTCTTACCGATATTCATATCAATTTTTTACCAACGCGTCCATTGTGGAAAGAAGATAAATCGGTATTTGGAATCGGCTTTACGAATTTCGTCGATGTTGATACTGGTGCGTTCAATATTGATCTCAAAAAATTCCTCTTTACTTCGTTTTCCAATAATCTCATTAACGCACAAATTGAAATAGAAGGGACCGGTTCGATCGGCGTTTCCGGAAAATATACGGGAGTCTCAGCACATTCAACCCCTCAGGTTCGTTTTTATCTTGATGAAGAAGTGCAATTCAATGTTTCTGCTGCAGATTCGGATTATATCAAATTGGCACCGATCCCCAAAACGGTGATATTAAAATCGAAAGTGACGATATCGCTGCTTGGCTGGAACATTCCGTATTATAAAGAGATTCCGCTGCAGGCAACCGATCTTATCAGACCGGTTCTGATTCCATCGGCATTACGTTCTGAAATTGTCTTTCCTCTTCCGGCAGCTCAATACGGAAGCGAGCGTTTGAATTTTGTAAAACGATATTTACGCTTCAGCAAGTCTTCTGTTCGAGCAAACAATAATGGATTGGAATATCGCAGTAATATTGATTTTGAAAAAGAATAATCATTGCCAAGGGAAAAACTATGGTTCCAATTTCAATAGCATATAACGGTGAACTGCGCTGCATTGCAACACACGATAAGAGCGGCGTGCAATTCATAACCGATGCGCCGATTGATAACCAGGGAAAAGGAGAAAGTTTTTCTCCAACAGACCTTGTTGCAACCGCGCTTGGCACATGTATGATCACAACAATGGGAATTGCGGCACAAAAGGATGGTGTTCAGCTTGCCGGCACTACAATTGCGATCGAAAAACATATGACCACCACACCGCCGAGAAAGATCGCTAAACTTGTTGCCAAGCTTGAAATGACAGCGGGGATTCCAAAAGAATATAGAGTAAAAACTGAATCCATTGGGCACAATTGTCCCGTCGTAAAAAGTTTGCACCCCGATGTTGAACTTGACATCCAGTTTCACTATCCTGATTAAAATTAAACACATACTATTGCAGAGGAAAAACCGCAATGAAAAATATTTACACTATTGGTTTGCTGTTGATCGCTTCATCAGCACTGTTCAGCGGCTGCGGAACCGGAGCGCCGGAATCTTTTATGCGAATGACGAAACAGTATTGGGAAGTGGTGGATGTAAAACAATCCATCAAATATGATGACGCATGGCAGCGTGTTATCTACATCGTTACGAAGAAGTTCGAATTGGAAATGATCTCCAAAGAAGATGGATATGTGCGGTCGGCATACGGTCCTTCCTATTTTACCGAAGATCTGGCGAATGATAAATATCAGGTCCGAATCGTTGCTAAGTTCACCCCGGACAGAAAGAAAGTAGAATACAAGATCGAATCACGGATCTGGGACGGAAAGATCTGGCTGAACGGATCCGACGTGCGCGTAGCCACGAACATGAGAAAAGATTTTGTGAACTCGCTTGTTGAACCAGTCCAGAAAAAAACGACAGGAACAACAGTGCCGACGGATTCGCTTCAACAACAACAGCCGCAATAAATAGAAAATTTTTAACATTCTTTTTAGGAGAAATATGAAACATGGTATCCGTTTTGTTGTTGCATTGATGTTCATTCAACTCAGCGCGGCGCAGGAAAAAGTTGACAGCGCAATGATGGCAAAGATCCGAGACGAAGGATGGAATCGTTCGCAGGCAACAGAGATCTTGTCGTGGATTGCCGATGTGTACGGTCCGCGTCTTACCGGTTCACAGGAATATAATAATGCTGCGAACTGGGCGAAGAATAAATTCACTGAAATGGGAATCGAGAATTCTCATCTTGAATCGTGGGGTCCATTCGGAAAGAGCTGGAAGCTGAAAGAATTTTCCGCCACACTTGTCGGCAGACAAACACAGCCGCTTATTTCGTATCCGAAAGCATGGTCTCCCGGATTAAAAGGAGAAGTTGTCAGCGAAGTAATTTACTTTGATGCAGATTCTCTCGATCAGATAGAAGCATATAAAGGTAAACTGAAAGGCAAATATGTTCTCTTCACCAAACCAAATAAATTGAATGCATATTTTACACCACCGGCAGCACGGACTCCGGATTCATCGTTATTGCAAATGGCAAATGCGGAACCACCCGTACCGGGCAGGGGAGGCAGAGGTAATTTCCAACTATCTCAACAACAAAAGCAAGCAGCACTGGTCAATTTCAAGAAATGGGAATTGCTGATAAAAGAAAATCCGGCTGCTGTACTTACAAGCGCCGCCGCTCAGCGTAATGAAGGTGGAAGTGTGTTTGTGATGGGTGCAACCGTTCCCGTACATCCCGATTCTCCCCGCGTTGCAATCTTCAGCGCAAAAGCACCAAAAGTTCCTACACAGATCGAAGTGGGAGCTGAACATTATAATCGTTTGGTACGAATGGTTCAAAAGGGAGAGAAGGTGAAACTAGCCGTTAAACTTGATGTGGAGATGTCCGCAAAGGATGATTCTAGCTACAACGTGATTGCTGAAATTCCAGGTACTGATTTGAAAGACGAAGTAGTGATCATCGGCGGACATTTGGATTCGTGGCATGGCGGAACAGGTGCAACCGATGACGGAACCGGTTCGACCGCAGTGATGGAAGCGATGCGAATCTTAAAAACAATTGGCGCACAACCCCGCAGAACAATTCGTGCCGCATTATGGGGAGGTGAAGAGCAGGGATTGCTCGGTTCACGCGGATATGTGAACAGACATTTTGGTGTGAAAGATACTTTAAAACCGGAAGCGGATAAGTTCGCCGCATATTTCAACAACGATAATGGTACAGGAAAAGTCCGCGGAATTTATATGCAGGGAAATGAACAGCTTCGTCCGATCTTCCGCGCATGGCTTGCTCCCTTCAAAGATCTCGGCGCAACAACCATTACACCGATGAATACCGGGGGAACAGATCATCAATCATTTGACGGTGTCGGACTACCCGGATTCCAGTTCATTCAGGATCCGATCGAATACGGAACACGCACCTGGCATTCCACAATGGATGTGTGGGACCGCGCTCAGGAAGACGATATGAAACAAGCGGCGATACTGATGGCTGCATTCGCCTACAACGCAGCAATGCGCGATGAGAAACTTCCGCGGAAACCGTCAATGCCTCCGACACCGCAGGGTGCAACACGCGGTTTTGAAGATGAACACGGAGACGATCACGGACATTAAACGATCCATTGAGTGAATACTTTGTCATGCCCGCGGATTGTTAGCGGGCATCTATTTTATATGACAACAATACGCTTAGCATCGACTACGGAACAGATAGAGATCACTCGTTCGTTGTTTCTTGAATATCAACACTGGTTGAATTTTTCACTCTGCTTTCAAGGATTCGATCAGGAACTCGCATCGCTTCCCGGAAAATATGCTCCTCCGAATGGAAGAATATATCTTGCCGAAGTTGATAATGTTGTTGCAGGATGCGTTGCATTACGCCCGATGGCTGACGAGAGAGTCTGCGAAATGAAACGTCTGTTTGTACGTGAGGAATTTCGCGGACAAAAGATCGGCAGAATTCTTACAGAAAAAATACTTACCGATGCAAAAGAGATCGGTTATCATACAATGCGGTTGGATACCCTTCAGCGTATGGAAACTGCACGATCGCTCTATAAAAAACTTGGATTCACCGTTATTCCCGCATATTACAACAATCCGATGGATGAGGTTGTGTATATGGAATTGAAACTCTAACGATACCTTCTGGAAGTTAGAAATTTATGATATTGTTGCTTCTTTCGGTATTACTCTTCTGCTGTTCTATACTCGTTTTCTTTCATCTCTCAATCGTGTTGTTATGGAAAATTTCAATCATCACTACTGAGTTTGGACATTGGTTTTGTATTCTTCCTCTTGCGATTATATTGTGTTGCCGGTTTCAAAATCCATTATACGGAACAGCAACAGTCATTTCACTTTTGACAATTGCAATCCTCATGTTTCCAAGTTTTTCTGCAATGACAATTGCTCGCTCGCTCCCTGAACGATTAGAAAAATCATTTGGCAAAAATGAAAATCAAAATCTTTTATGGTCTGCTTTTGAATGGAATCGATTATGGTTCGGTTCGCCGATTCAGAACATTCAAAAAGAAAGAATTATGTATGCCCTTCGCGGTGGAGAAGAAATGTATTTCAATTTCTTTCGAACACAATCTGAAAAACCTGCGCCATGTATCATCGTTATTCACACCGGAGGATGGGACAGTGGAAGTCCCGACGAATTTGAAACAATGAATCATTATCTTGCATCGCGCGGATATGCCGTTGCGGCAATCTCGTACCGGTTTGCGCCGAAATGGAAATGGCCCGCACAAAAGGAAGATGCGTTTGCTGCGATGTCGTTCTTAAAAAAGAATGCGGAGAAATTAGGGATCGATTCATCCCGCTTTGTTCTTTTCGGCCGTTCTGCCGGCGGACAGATTGCAGAGGCTGTTGCATATTCTGCAAACGATTCATCCATCAAAGGATGTATCGCATTCTATACACCGGCCGATCTCAATTTTGCATACGAACACCTTTCGCCGGAACCGGACATCCTCGATTCAAAAACATTGTTGGAAAACTATCTCGGCGGTCCGCAACAATCCGCCAGCCCAAATTATGATGATGCATCATCGTACAATCATGTTTCATCAACAACGCCACCGACGCTGCTCATACATGGCGCAAAAGATCCGCTCACATGGTATAAACAAAGCGAGCGGCTTTCTAAAAAATTGACGGAACGTTCCATTCCAAATCTTTATCTCGAATTGCCGTGGGGAACACACGCATTTGACTTTAACTTCAATGGTCCCGGCGGACAAGTGAGCAGATTTGCAGTAAAATACTTTTTAAAAATGGTGTTACAATAAATATTGAGCGACTATGAATGACCCAATACCTTCTCTTACTATAGCCTCTCTTAATGAGATAGAAACAATTCTTCAGTTCATGAAAAAATTCTATTCGATTGACAGGTACGATTTTCAATACGAGAGGACAAAAAAAGCATTATTTGAATTCATTCCACACGATCATCTTGGCCGGATCTGGCTGATCTCAATAGATCAAGTAGTGATTGGATACATTGTTTTAGCATATGATTTTTGTTTCGAATTCGGCGGTCGTAACGCGTTTGTTGATGAATTCTATCTTGAAAAAGAATATCGCGGAAAAGGAATTGGAAAAAAGGTGATAGAATATGTTACGGAAGAAGCTAAAAAACTAAAAATTACAGCATTGCATTTGGAAGTGGAACAGCATAATGAAAAAGCTTTGAACTTATATCGAGCATTTCAATTTAAAGATCATCATCGTATCTTAATGACAAGAATGATCAACGAATAATTGGAGAAACTATGTTCATCGGACATTTTGCTGTAGCCTTAGCGGCAAAAAAAGCTGCACCAAAAACTTCGCTCGCAATACTATTTGCCGCTTCACAATTGGTCGATCTTTTGTGGCCGATCTTCTTATTGTTTGGATTGGAACACGCAAGAATTGAAATCGGCAACACTGTTGTTACTCCGCTCGATTTTTACGACTATCCTCTTACGCATAGCTTGATCGGTGCAATTGGTTGGTCTTTATTGTTTGGTGCATTGTATTACTTTAGAAGAAGACTACCGAAAGAATCGTTTATCGTCAGCGGCGTTGTTTTCAGTCATTGGATCCTCGATTTTATCACGCATCGTCCCGATCTTCCGCTGTTCAATAATGGATCGATGAAATTCGGGTTGGGGTTATGGAATAGTTTTTCAGGGACGATGATTGTCGAGTTCGGTTTGTTCGGACTTGGTTCATATTTGTATTTCACATCCACTACAGCAAAGAACAAAACCGGGACATATTCACTTGTTGCGTTAATGATGTTTCTAGTTGTTATTCATCTTGGAAATCTTTTTGGTCCTCCTCCGCCAACTGTTGATATGATAGCCATAGCAGGAAATGCAACATGGTTGTTTGTACTCTGGGCGTGGTGGATCGATAAGAATAGAACAGAAAAAGTTTCCACATAATTAACAAATACGTTATATTTTCATTCATTGAACACCCGTAGGGTACTATGCCTCCACAACAACCATCATGCGTTGCCTGCCAGCGAACACAGGAAGAGATTCCATTGATCGCTCTTATCTTTCAAAATAAAATGTACCATATTTGTCCGCAGCATTTGCCGGTGCTTATCCACAATCCGCAGATGCTTGTTGGAAAACTTCCCGGCGCTGAAGGATTGACTCCCGCGGAACATCACGATTAATCAAATATTGTAAACTACTATTCATTCCTATGAAATCAATCTTTGAAAAAGAAGCGCTTGAAGAGATCCTCATCCGCATCGGGCAATTACAGCCCAACGCAGAACGACAGTGGGGGAAAATGAATGTTGAGCAAATGCTCGCCCATTGCAACCAAGCGATGCTCGTCGTGACCGATCAACTGATCACTAAACGACGGATGATCGGAAGAATTCTCGGACCAATTTTTAAGAAGGATTATTTAAGCGAAGCACCGCTCCGAAAAAACAGTCCGACGAATCCTCTTTTTGTTATTACCGATGAGCGTGTCTTTGCTAAGGAAAAAGAACTATTAATGAAGTTGGTCAAACAATTCTCTGAAGGCGGCGAGGATAAATGTACAAAACAGCAGCATTCATTCTTTGGTCCGTTCACTCCGAAGGAATGGGGCACTTCAACATACAAACATCTTAATCATCATCTTCAGCAATTTGGAGCGTAATTTTAGGATATGAATATCGAATCGACAATACCATTCACATCAACAGACTGGGATCTTGTCCCATCTGAAGAACATTCCGGAGAAAAAGGATCGGCAACATGGAAAGTTCTTCATTTTGGTAACATCCGCGTGCGTCGGGTTGAGTATTCTGCCGGCTACATTGCCGATCACTGGTGCGATAAAGGATACATCATTTACTGTATTGATGGAGAAATGACAACTGAACTGAATGACGGGAGAACGTTCGTTCTGAAAAAAGGAATGTCCTATCAAGTTGGCGACCATTCTGATAGTCACCGCTCGTTTACAGAAACGGGCGTATCATTGTTTATTGTTGATTAAAATGTTTGGAGAAATTATATGTTAAAAAATCTCATCGCAAAAATAGACATCGAGATCAATGCAGACAATGCAACCGTTTGGAAATGGCTCACTGCGCCAGAATTGATCAAGCAATATTTTTTCGGCACACAGACCGATACTGATTGGAAAAAAGGAAGCCCAATCTATTTTCGGGGAGAATGGGAAGGAAAGAAGTATGAAGACAAAGGAACGATCCTTGACATTCATCTTGAAAAATTTGTGAAGTATGATTATTGGAGTTCAATGTCCGGCCAACCCGATATTCCAGAAAATTATGCAAGTGTCTCATACGAATTGACCGCAAAAGGAAGTATGACTATTCTTACAATCAATCAGAATGGAATTGAAACGGAGGAAAAGAAAACTCACAGCGAACAGAATTGGGTAGCTATAATGGGCGGCATGAAAAAAATGATCGAACAATAGATCTTCTATGCCGACGGCAACGAACATTACATTTTTTAAGAACCCGGCAGAACTGCGAAGATGGTTTGAAAAAAATCACGCTTCAATTTTTGAATTATGGATCGGATTCTACAAAAAATATTCCAGAAAAACTGCCACAACATATAAAGAAGCTGTCGATGAAGCGCTCTGTTTCGGATGGATCGATGGCATTCGAAAAGGGATCGACGAGATCAGTTACACAAATCGATTTACGCCCCGCAAGAAAAAAAGCACATGGAGCACCATCAACATTAAACGTGTTGGTGAACTAAAGAAATTCAAACTGATGAAACCGCCGGGGATAAAAGCATTTGAAGAACGAGGTGTAAGCAATACAAATCTCTATTCCTTTGAACAACAAAAGAATCCAACACTCCCTGCGGCATTCGTAAAACAATTCAAAGCAAACACAAAAGCCTGGAAACATTTTTCTTCACAAGCCCCGTGGTATCAACGAACTTCCATTTGGCTGGTGATCAGCGCAAAACAGGAAAAAACAAAACTAAAACGGCTTAACGAGTTGATAATACATTCCGAAAACGAAACTACGATTCCACAGTTAACAAGAAAAAAATAGTCCGTTGCCTGTATTGCTAAAACAAAAACGGAAAACCAAGAATTTAAGAATAAAAAGCGCTTTTGTATGGATGGTGGATAAGAATATCCGAAACTGGAAATACCTGAAAAAAATAACTTTCCCTTACGTTTGACTTTTCACGTATCAAATGGTACACTTCTATAGATAAGGGATCATAATTCTCGATCTTGTGTACCCATCGTCTCTTCATTACACTCTTCGTCATATTCAATCTGCGATCCCGATCTCAACGCTATTGCTGCTGCTCTCTCTATTACCAAAGGAGGGTATTTGCATGAATACCAGATCGTGGTTCAAAGATACTCATCCACAATCAGATCATCGGTGGGGAGTAATTCTTGCGGGAGGGGATGGAACACGACTTCAACATTTCATCAAAGAACGATTCGGTGAGTATCGTCCCAAGCAATATTGTGCGCTAATCGGAAAGCGAACAATGCTTCGGCATACGATCGACCGCGTTTCGCCCCTTTTCGCTCGCAATCATTTGTTAACATCGATCAATGCAGGACATATGTCGTGGGCATCGTCAGATATTCACGACCGAATACCGAAAACAATCATCCGTCAACCGCTTAATCGTGATACGGGACCGGGAGTTCTCCTTCCGCTTCTTCATGTTCATTCCGCAGATCCGCAGGCGATCGTTGCTTTGTTTCCGGCAGATCATTTCATTCTACGGGAAGAACGATATCGATCGTTTGTTTCTCGGGCAATCGATTTTGTTTCTGCTCATAATGAATACATTGTTGCGTTGGGAATTGCTCCAAGCTCATTGCAAAATGGATATGGGTGGATCGAAAAAGGAGAACATGTATTTTTTGATGAATTCTATTCAGTAAAAAAATTTTGGGAAAAACCGGACGCACGGCTGATTCAATATCTTTACGATAAAAATTGTTTGTGGAATACAATGACACTCGTAGGTACATCGTTGAATTTCTTGAACCTTTGCAAAGAGCATATGAGCGAAGTATTTGTACCGTTAAATCGTACGGTACAATTTTTTGGGACATCGTCTGAATCTGATGTGACTGGGGTTGTATTCAAAAGAATACTTTCTGTCGACTTCTCGCGACGGGTGTTAGAACGGATCCCCGATAAATTGTGCGTACTTCAGATGAACGGAGTCTATTGGAACGATTGGGGTGATGAATCACGTATCCGAACAGATATTGACTTTCTTGAACATCACGATCTGAAAGAATATATATCAGAAATCCGTCTTGGTCTGGAATAAATTTCAAAATATTTTAGAAGTTGTATTGGCATCTCTCAATTCCATTCTCTAACTTTACCAAGATTAAAATCAATAAATCAATGATTTTTATTAGATGAAAGGAATTGTTGTATGCCGACAATGGACGAACGAAAACAGATGATCCAAAAAATAAAGGATCTGCCGGTAAAATTAGAGAATATTCTTAAAGGATTGAATGATTCACAATTAGATACCCCGTACCGTAACGGCGGATGGACGGTTCGACAAGTTGTGCATCATTTAGCAGATTCACACATGAATGCTTTTCTCCGTTTCAAATTTATGCTGATGGAAGATTTTCCAAAGATCAAAACATACAATCAGGATACGTGGGCACTGTCAACGGAATATTCATTACCACTCGATTCATCATTGACACTCATTCGCGGATTGCATGTGCGATGGGCGGCAATGCTCGAATCTGTTTCAGAACATGATTGGGAAACACGAAAAGCAGATCACCCCGAAAACGGAATTGTTACAATGGACAGGATGTTGCAGATCTATTCCGGTCACGGAGAAAAACATTGCGGTCATATCAAAGGTCTGCGTGATACAATGAATTGGTAATCATTAGGTAAAATCATGAACAACAAAAACTTTTTCTTCTTTTTACTTCTTCTTGTTTCCGGATGTTCAACTCACGAAACAGCAATGCGTTCTTTGTCGCGAATCGTTTTGTTTGGTGATTCTATCACCGAACAAGGTGTGAAACCAAATGGATATGTTACAATCCTTCGCGATACGCTTAATGCTCTCGGTCAAAAGATCGAGGTGATCGGTGCCGGAATCAGCGGAAATAAAGTGAGCGATCTTCAGCGCCGATTAGAGAACGATGTTCTTAAAAAAAATCCGTCCGTTGTTGTTATCTACATCGGCATAAACGATGTGTGGCATTTTGAATTTGCGAGCAGAGGATTAACCGGAACATCAAAACCGGAATTTGAAAAAGGATTGAAAGAAATTATTGCACGAATTCAATCATCCGGTTCTTCGGTAATTCTATGTACGCCGAGTGTTATCGGAGAAAAAATTGATGGAACAAATAAATATGATATGATGCTCGATGAGTACAGCGCGATCAGCAGAACTATTGCCACACAATATTCAATTCCACTGTGCGACCTTCGGTCTGCATTCATTGATTACCTTAAAAAGAATAATCTAGCAAATTCAGAGAAAAATGTTCTTACCTTTGATGGTGTCCATCTGAATGATACGGGTAATAAATTTGTCGCTGGACAGGTTCTTGCTGTTCTTGACGGACTTGGACTATTCTTCCCACAAAAATAATGATATAGTCGCGTTTTACCGCTTCTTCTCTTCTTTTCACCGAATATTCTGCCGGTATTTTTTCGGTTTAGACTATTTTTACAGCATTATACCTACAATAATGCAATATTCGTCGCGTTGCCTTTTGTGCATATTTTGGGGATATTATCGAACAATTTCAACGTAATGTTTGTTTACTGTAGCAACAACTATTTAAGAAAAACTTAGAAACCATTATTCATCATGTCTGAAACTCAAAATACCGATCTTTCATTTTTAAAGATCAATCGTGACGAGCCTCGCCAAACAGAGGGCGGAGCGAGAAACAGGATAGTTTTATCTGTTTTAATTATTATTGTCGTTATTGCGATCGGTTCTTTTTTTGCTGTGCGGAGTGGTTCTTCTACAGAAAAAGTCGAACTAGGCACTGTAGCATTCACAACCTCGGGGCAAGAAAGTGCTGTCCTTTCGGCAAGCGGATATATTGTTGCACAACGAAAAGCTGCGGTGGCTTCCAAGGGAACGGGACGTCTGGAATTTCTTGGGGTGATTGAAGGGGACCGTGTTAAGACCGGTGATATCATCGGGCGATTAGAGCGGAGAGATGTTGAAGCAGCATTAGGACAAGTGAAAGCAAATCTTTCTGTAGCAAATGCAACACTGGAAAGTGTGAAAGCAGAACTGGAAGATGCATCGGCGAGTTTTGAACGACAAAAAATATTATTTGCTCAGAATTCTATTTCTCGCGCAGAATATGATGGATCAAACGCACGTTATAAACGAGCCGTCGCGGCAGTAACATCGGCTGATGCCTCGATTAAATATGCCGAAGCAAATGTTCGCGCATCGGAAGTTCAATTGGAGTATACATTGATCCGTGCACCGTTCGACGGTGTTGTACTGACAAAAAATGCAAATGTCGGAGAAGTGATCTCTCCGTTTGGAGCAGCTGCAGGATCGCGAAGCGCTCTTGTTACGATCGCCGATATGACATCCCTCGAAGTGGAAGCTGATGTTTCGGAATCGAACATTGAAAAAATCAAAGAAGGTATGCCGTGCGAGATCACTCTTGATGCGTATCCGGATAAACGATATTCAGGATTTGTGAACAAGATTGTTCCAACAGCAGACCGAGCGAAAGCAACGGTACTCACCAAGGTGAGATTCAAAGAGCGTGATGAACGTGTGCTTCCCGAAATGCGCGCCAAGGTGAACTTCTTAAAAGAAGGAAAGCAGCAGACACAAAATTCTTTACCGAAACTTTCCGTTCCTGCCTCAGCGATCACAACGCGTAATGGACAGAAGATTGTTTTTACGATTAAAGATGATGCTGTTGTAGAAACACCGGTTACTCTTGGCGAAGTGATGGGAAATCGAATCGAAGTAAAACAAGGTGTCACTGCAGGACAAAAAGTTGTTCTGCGTCCCGCAGAAAATCTTTCAACGGGAACTCACTTTACAACTGAATAAGAACGCAATATCATGAGATCAATTCTGACATTCGTCGTAATCTGCATCTCTGTTCTTTTTGCACAAAAAGAGCCGGCGCAGGAACAATTTCTTGCCACTCCAAAAGCTTCTGCAAATGGAATCATCTTTTCCGATCATCTTACAGGGGGACTTTTCCGAGCAATTGATAATTCTGTAGTCCAAATTTCTGATCGCCCCGGAAGCGATATGTATTTCACGTTGTCGTCAGAAAAATCTCTGATTGGATTCAAAGAAATTGATGATCAAGGAAAACAATATCCGGTTGTCTACGATGTGAAGACCAATGGAAAAACCAAACTGCATTCTGGTTCTGCACGTGTCGGGCAAATCAGTTTTTCAAATAATGGATTGACTGCGTTTACGGTTGAACAAGAATTATTAATTTTAGATGGAACATCAACGCGAACATTCGAATTGGGAACGTATTCGAATCTGGCGCCAATATCTCCAAACGGCAATCTTGCTTCGTATAATGACGATAAAGATCAACTATATATTATTAATTTAAATACCGGAACATCAACAAAGATTACGGATGGCGGTGCATCGTATTTTCTTCCGCAATGGTCGCCCGATGGATCACAACTGATGTTTTCAAGTTTGAGCGGGAATCTTTTTACGTATTCAATTTTAACTAAAAAATTAAATGAATTGTGCGAAGGTTTTTCGTCATCATGGATCGACAACGAAACGATTCTCTTTTATCAAAAACAATCCAACAACGAACAGTTGATATCATCAGATCTGTTTATAGTGAACATCAATAACCAAAAGAAACTGCGGATAACATTTACCGAAGATTGCTTAGAGATTGATCCATCATTCGATTCGCAGACACAAACAATCTACTATTCCGATGCAAGGCGAGGGGGAATATATTCACGCCAATTCTTATCTGCTGATATGCGTGTTAATGGTGAAACAATAGTTGTTTCATTTGAAAAAATTCCGAGCGAGCTAAGAAAAATAAACACGATGAAGTCGATCAATCAGATTCAAAGCCCGGCAGCGGTTTATTTTGAAATGCCATACGTGCATCAAGTGTGGGATACTCCGGATTGGTATAATGGACATTCTGCGTGTGGTGCAACTTCGTCGATCATGGTGATTGCGTATTTCAATATCGTTCCAAAATGGAATGTGTGGTGCTCTGCTTCAGGTTCGTCACCCGGACACTATAGTCCGTATGGAAATTATGTTTGTGAAATATATACTTATCGAGAATATTCTTATTCGGCAATGGCTCCCGATCCGAGTATAAATAAAAAACCTTCGTACGGCGGATACGGTTTTATGTGGACTGAAAGTTACAGTCCATATTCACGCACGGTTGATTATTACACCTATCATGGATTGAGTGCAACAAGATATGATTCTAATGCAATATTTTTTGAAACGGTGATCTCTAATGTTGATGCAGGTTACCCATTCACATTCTGTAACGGATTAACAACTGCCGGACATATTGTTGTCATCAATGGCTATGATGTAAACAACCGCACGCTGATCGTGAACGACCCGTATGGAAATAAAAATACCGGAGTTTATCCCAGTTTAAATGGAAAAGGAGTGAAATACGATTGGCCCGGTTATAATAATGGATATAAAAATTTCAATCGTGTTTATTGGGGCATCAGCGTTCGGAACACTCCTGTCCAACCTGCTGATTCACTGGTTGATGATTTTCATTTGAACAAAGGGTTCTTTATGAATACCGCTACGCCGTCATCATTGGTGCGTTGGTCAGATAAAAAGAGTGGCGGATATAACAATCATTATTGGTGGACCAAGACAAAAATGAGTGACACTTGTTTTACAACGTGGACTCCAAATCTCGATACCAATGGTCTCTATGAAGTATTTGCATACATTCCTATGAGCGAAGCAACTGCTGCAAAATACAAGGTGACAGCAACAGACGGGATCCACGAAGTAATCGTCAATCAAAAGAATATCAAGAACGATTGGTTGTCGCTTGGAACATTTCCATTTGCAAAAGGAAATTCCGCTTCGGTACGACTTGGCGATGGCAGCGATACCGTAAAACAAGCGATCGTGTTCGACGCTGTAAAATGGAGTTATCGAGGCGTGCAACCAACGATTGTTGTAAATGACCAAACAATACCAAATTCGTTTTTATTGGAACAAAATTATCCGAACCCGTTCAATCCTGCAACAGTGATCAATTATCAATTACCAATGGCCAATCATGTATCATTGAAACTGTACGATGTTGTTGGAAGAGAAGTTGCTACGATCGTTAACGAGATAAAAATTGCTGGAAAATATTCCATCACATTTAATGCTTCACATTTATCAAGCGGTCTTTATTTCTACAAACTTACGGCGGGAGCATTTTCCGAAACAAAAAAAATGTCTTTTCAAAAATAATACAACAACGTATTCATCAACAACTATTATAAAATCATATGACACCACTTGTTCAAGTAAAGAATGTTTCTAAAGTGTACAAACGCGATACACTGGAGATCCCGGTTTTACAAAACCTTTCGCTTGATGTTTCGGAGGGAGAATTTGTTGCGCTGATGGGTCCTTCGGGATCCGGAAAAACAACGCTCTTGAATCTCATTTCGGGTATCGATCAACCGACGAGCGGTTCAATCATTGTTGCGGGGACCGATATTGCAAAACTGAATGAATCGGCGCTGGCAAAATGGCGTTCCAATAATATCGGATTTGTTTTTCAGTTCTATAACTTGATGCCGGTTCTGACGGCATACGAAAATGTCGAACTTCCGCTTCTTCTCACCAATCTTTCGAAGAAAGAAAAGAAAGAGCGCGTTGAGATGGTCTTGAAGGTGGTTGGTTTAGGAGATCGGATGGATCATTATCCAAAACAGCTTTCCGGCGGACAGCAGCAGCGTGTAGCAATTGCTCGTGCGGTCGTTTCCGATCCCACCTTGATCATCGGTGATGAACCAACCGGAGATCTCGATCGAAAATCAGCAGAAGAAATTCTGATCCTTCTTGAACGTTTGAACCAAGAGTTCAAAAAAACAATTATTATGGTTACGCATGATCCTCATGCTGCTGAGCGCGCAAAGATCATTCATCAATTAGAAAAAGGCGAATTCAAATAGGATTATTCTATGAAAATATTCAAGGTAATTATTAAGAATGCGTTGCGTCATAAATTGCGTGCATTTCTTACGATTGTAGGAATTGCCATCGCTGTCGTTGCTTTTGGCGTATTGCGAACGGTCGTAACAGCATGGAATGCCGGCGTTGAAGCTTCTGCGGCTAACAGATTGATAACGCGACAAGCAATCTCGTTTATTTTTCCTTTACCATATGCCTATCGCGAACAAGTTTTAAAGGTTCAAGGGGTGGAAAATGTTACTTGGGCAAATTGGTTTGGGGGTACCTATATTGACAAAAGCCAATTCTTTGCACGCATTGCCATCGATCCCGAAACATATTTTGATGTTTATCCCGAATTGAAATTAACGAAACAAGAACTGGAGACATTTAAGAAAGAACAGAACTCTTGCGTTCTTGGATCGGATATAGCAACCAAGTATAATCTTAAAATCGGTGATGTCATGAATTTGGACGGGGACATTTATCCGGGAACTTGGGAGTTTGTTGTTCGAGGAATTTATACGCCTCGCGACAAAAATACCGATCTTACGCAGATGTTATTCCATTGGAAGTATATTGATGAACGACTTCGCAAAGAAATGCCGGGACGTGCAGGAGAGGTTGGATGGTACATCACTAAAATCAAAAACCCAAATCAGTCCTCGGCAATTTCGGAAGAGATTGATAACCTGTTCAAAAACTCAAGGGCAGAAACGAAAACGGAGACAGAGCGTGCATTTCAACAAGGATTTGTTGCAGCATCCGGTGCAATAATCGGCGCAATGAATTTCATGTCGTTCGTTATTATTGGCATCATTATGCTGGTGCTTGGAAACACGATGATCATGTCGGCACGTGAGCGAACACAAGAGTACGCTGTTCTTAAAACATTAGGTTTTTCCGGAGGACATCTTATTGCGTTCATCGGTGGAGAATCAATGGTAATAGCCATAATTGGAGGCATTGTTGGTCTGTCACTGACGTTTCCGCTTGTTGATGGAATTGGAATGGTTATTCCAAAAGGATTCTTTCCGATATTCAATATTGAAAATTCCACATTAATTCTGGCAGGTCTTTCAGCAATACTGGTCGGTGTTGCTGCATCTATTTTTCCGATCATCAAAGCATTGCGCACATCTATAGTTGATGGGTTGCAGCATATTGGATAATAAATAGTTTAAGGATATGAATCATGAAGATTCCGTTCAAATATATATTCAGAAATTTCAAAAATAGAAAGCTCACAACAGGAATCACCGTCTTCGGTATTGCTCTCGTAGTCTTTGTCTTTTCTGCAGTGCTGATGATGGCGTACGGAGTTCAGAAGACATTGATACAGACCGGATCTGATGATAACGTTCTTGTTGCACGAAAATCTGCAAATGGAGAAATCTCAAGTATTATCACTCAAGATGTTGTTGATATTTTGAATACGCTTCCGCAGCTCGCAAAAAATGATGAGAATAAACCTATTTCATCCGGGGAAACAGTTGTTGTTATCAATCTTGTAAAGAGGGGAACTGACGGTGGAGTGAGCAATGTAACCGTTCGAGGGGTGTCCGACCAAGTGTTTACTCTGCGGCCTCGTGTAAAGTTAACGGAAGGAAGAATGTTTCTTTTTGGCAAACGGGAACTGATCGTGGGAGCATCAATTGCAAAACGATTTGAAGGTGCACAAATCGGAGAGAAAGTGCGGTTTGCCGGAGATGATTGGACAATCGTCGGATTGTTTGACACTGAAGGGAGCGGTTTTGATTCTGAAATGTGGGGTGATTCCGAACAATTGCAAGACGCGTTCAACAGACGGGGTGGATATTCAACGTTCACGTTTCGGTTGAATCAAAAAGAAAATTTCAAGGAATTGAAAACTATCTTTGAGAGCGATCTTCGGCTGCAGCAGTTCGAGCCAAAGATCGAGCGAAAATATTTTGAAGAACAATCCGAAGCGATGGCGGCATTCATTCGCATCTTAGGAATTTTTATTACGATCATTTTCAGTTTAGGATCAACAATAGGTGCAATGATCACGATGTATTCAGCTGTGGCAAATAGAACGACAGAGATCGGAACGTTTCGCGCACTTGGATTTCGAAGAAGAAGTATTCTCGGTGCGTTCCTGTTGGAATCGTTGTTTATTTCAATCATTGGCGGCTTGATTGGTCTGTCGTTATCTTCATTTTTACAATTCTTTAGGATTTCTACTCTTAATTTCGGTTCATTCTCGGAACTTGAATTTTCTTTTTCATTATCGCCGCAAATCGTCATCTACACATTATCGTTTGCTCTTCTAATGGGACTGATCGGAGGATTTTTGCCGGCGGTTCGTGCATCACGCATGAACATCATCAATGCATTACGAGCATCATAAGAAATGAAAAACCTTGCGAAGATTTCTGTTCAATTGAAATAACCTTTGCACTTTTTTAGAACAGGGGAATCATACTATGGCAACAAAAATTATTGTGAATAATAATGGGAGCTTTCGCATAGAGGGTGAAGATATAGAATTGTTGGATTCAAACGGAAAGAGATATGGGCTGAATGGGCGGACGAAGATATCGTTGTGTCGATGCGGACTGAGCAAAACAAAACCGTTCTGCGATGCAACTCATAAAACAAGCGGATTCCAATCTGTCTGCGAAGCGTACGAAATGCCGCAAATAGTTCCAAAATCATAATAGACATATTACCATTGTTTCACCAAAAGGTCGGGTCTTCTGACCTTTTTTATTTGTGTAAAATATTTGTAAACTATTTTATACAATTACTTACCGTTGAGGATTTTATGAAACAGTTTTTAAAAGTGTTTTGCATTTTTTCTTTATTTATTCTTTCGGTAAACGCACAACAAAACACTCGCACGCTTGAAGTAAGGGGTGTCGGAACAAACAAGGCGATGCCGGACATCGGTGTGCTGACCATTGAAGCAACGATTGTCAATCCCAAATTTGCCGATGCGGTGAGAGGTCTCAATGCAAAGACAGAACTATTGATCGCCCAATTACAGACCATTGGATTCAAAAAAGAATCCATTAAGACAACAGATTTCAGTGTGTCAAAAAATATGGTGTGGGAGAACAACAAGAATATTGACAAAGGATATGTTGCACGGCAGAATATTACGATTGAATTTCCAAATAGCAAAGAGAAGATCGGTGCAATCCTTACTTCATTTATGAGCAGTGATAATGATGTTCGGTTCTCTTTTAATTTCATCCTTTCGGCGGAAAAAGAAAAACAAGTGAATGATGTTGTCTTGACACTTGCAATTGAAAACGCGAAATCACGTGCGGAACTTATTGCGGCAACAGCAAAACAAACTCTTGGTGTAATTCAACATATTGCGTATGGTACGCAGAATACCGTTCCGATGTATAAGTCTGCAATGTTGGGCCGTGCTGCTGTCGGCAATGAATCGCTTGGTTTCGACGTAAAAGAAATGACGTTGACCGATGAAGTAACGATTGTATGGGAATTGAAATAAATGTGCTGTCCATATTATTCATCCATATAATACTGTTTCTAAACAATTGACTTGTGCTATTATGAAAAGTATTTTTTTGCTGTGCTGGTTTTTGTTCTGTCATCAACAATGCAGGCGCAAGACACAACCGGAACAACGGTTCAACAGATTATTCAGATAAATGATGCTGTTGAAAAAGCGTTCTTGGATAAGAATATTGCCGCGTTGGATACATTGTTTGGAAATGATCTTCTCTTCTTTCATGGCGGCGGAAATGTTGACAATAAGAAATCGTATATTGCTCGTGTTCCTAAATCCAATTATGCATCTCGTACAACCGATTCAACGAAAGTGGAGGTTCATGACAATGCTGCACTTGTTACAGGACGAGTGATTGTTTATAACGGCGGAAATAAACCAAAACCTCCGTACGGAATCCGTTATGTTCGTCTTTACGCGTTAAGAAATAACCAATGGATGCTTATTTCACATCGCACCATTCTAAAATGGGATGAACAAAAATAAAATTTTCAAGAGATCCAATCATTTTTACTATTTCGCTTAAGAATAATTATTACATTGTCACACCTTATTTAAGGAACATCAACCATATTGAATAGCAATTCACCACATCTTGTTCGTGTACTTGGTCTTCGAGATCTTTCATTTTTTCTTATTGCTGCATTGGTAAATCTTAACAGCGTTCCGGTTGTTGCTGGCGCCGGTCCACACGCAATCACATTATGGCTTACCGGATTCTTTCTCTTCTTTATTCCACAGGCAATTGCTGTGCTGGAACTTTCCCATCGATCTCCTTTCGAAGGGGGAATTTATAATTGGAATAAAGCGGCGTTCGGTAATTTTCATGGTTTTCTTTCGGGATGGTCTTACTGGGTTAATAATATTTTTTATATTCCAACACTTCTGTTCTATATCATTGGATTCCTGACATATATCGGCGGACCAACAACTTCCTGGCTGTCAAAAGATCCGCTTCCAATGACGTTAATCTCGATGTCTTTATTGTGGTTTCTCACCTGGCTCAACATTCGCGGATTCACAATCGGAAAATGGGTTCAGAACATAGGAGCCTCGGGAACATTTGTAACGGCGGCAACAATCCTCGTCATTGCAATCATTGCTTTCATTAATCGCGGAGCATCCAACACATTTTCTTTTTCTACCGTTATTCCTTCGACATCCGATATTGGTGCGTTTGCTTTGCTTAGCGTTGTTTGTTTGAACTATGTTGGCCTCGAACTCGGGGCGGTGATTGGAGATGAAGTTAAGGATCCGTTGAAGAATATTCCCCGCGCAGTGATGATCACCGGTATTTCCACCGTGGTGTTGTTCCTTGTAGTAACCGCTTCTCTTCTTGTCGCAATTCCTACTTCAGAGATTGGAATCATTGAAGGTATTCTTCAAGGAATTGAGAAAGCTGCCGGTGAAATTGGTTTGGCTTGGATTGTGATTCCAATGGCTATATTGATGAGTATGAATGCGGCGGGAAATACTTCTGCCTGGCTTTCCGGTGCCGCTCGCATTCCGTTTGTTATTGGTATCGATCATTACCTTCCAAAATCACTCGGAACTATTCATCCCAAGCATAATACACCGCATATTGCGTTGATCATACAGGGAATTGCTTCGAGCATAGTTATTATTTTTGCTGCAATTGGTTCCTCTGTTCACGATATGTATTTGATCTTACTTCAAACTACCGTTGTGCTTCAATTGATTCCATATCTTTATATGTTCATCGGTTTGACAAAGGTAAGAAAAACATATTCCATTGTTGAAGGATATTTTAAAAGTAAATTTCTTACTACGGGTGCAGGAATCATCGGTGCGGTGATGACATTCTTCGGAATTATATTTGCCTTTATTTCATCCGGAGGAATTGAGAATGTTGCTTCGTATGAAATTAAATTGCTCTCCGGTTGTTTCGGATTTATGATTCCGGGATTATTGTTTTATATTTTTAACGCGAAAAAACATTGATTTCACTGATATATCTTCGACCGCAACCATTAAAAGTATGAAGCAAACAATCAATTTTGTATATTGATACAGAATCAAATAAAAATATTGTCTATGAAAAAGTATTTCCTGCTCTCTCTCTTGTCTCTGACCATCTTTTCTGAAAGAACATTTTCTCAAGACTCAACCGCTTCGGCAGAGACACCGTTGAGATATCATTCTGTTGGCTTTCAGGTAAGTTTTGTCTCTGGAATAGGAATCGCATACGGTATAAATGAGAAAAATAGTTATCGAGCTTTATTCAGCGGCGGTTTACTGAGTGATAATGATAAAACATATTTTTCATTTGGAATTGATTATCAAAAAGAATTGACTAAAAACCAAAATTTTCGAGTCTTTATTGGACCATCCGCAGGAACAAGAGGAGTAACATACGAGAAACCAAATTTACGAATTGCTTTGGGTACCGGATTAGAGGTTCCTTTGACCGGAAGCGGTATTTTTCAGAATATCACAACCGGTGCCGTAGTATATTATCCTACATTCTTTTTTACCAGCAAATCTATTTCCTTTGCCGGCGGAATATTCCTTTTATATAATTTTTGAGAACAGCAATTACCGCATCACTGTTCGTTTACAATCAATAGGAAAATAAATTGTTTAATAAATTTGTAACAAAACTAAAAACCCTTTTGGGTGCAAAGCCGAAAACGGTTCTGCCTCCCAAGGCGACCACTCAAAAAGAAACGCCAAAACCGCGTCAACACGAACACAAGAAATATCCAACTGAAAAAGGATCAGCTGCTCATCATCCGCGTGACCAGCGAAAGAAAGAGACGCGCGAAGAGTATCGTTTGCGTCACGAGCGTCAGGAAAAAGAAGGTCCGGTTCGAAATCAACAGATCCTACAAACAGCAAAAGAAGAACCGAAAAAATTTATTCCATCAGAACCTTGGGATCCTTCATCGTTCAAAGTTCCGGTGGTTGATGGTAAAACAAGATTTCAGGATTTTGATCTTCCCCAGGACATTATGCATGCAATCGCTGATCTGAATTTTCAGTATTGTACAGAAGTTCAAGCTCAAACTCTTCCGATCTGTCTGCGCGGTGAAGATGTTACCGCACAAGCACAGACGGGAACAGGAAAGACTGCCGCATTTCTTATCACCATTTTTTCTCATATCATCCGCCATCCTTTGAAGGATCAAAAGAAAGGAACGCCGCGTGCATTGATTTTGGCACCGACACGAGAGTTGGTGATGCAGATCGAAAAAGATGCGCGTTTGCTCGGCAAATATGCTCCGTGCACTGTTCTTTCTCTTGTTGGCGGCATTGATTATAACAAGCAAATGCAGAATTTGAAACATGAAACAGTTGATGTTATTGTAGCTACACCCGGACGATTGATCGATTTCAAAAAACAAAAATATGTCGATCTCGGAAAAGCGGAATTTTTGGTGATCGATGAAGCAGACAGAATGCTGGACATGGGATTCATCCCCGCGGTTCGAAGCATTGTCTTGAGCACGCCGCAAAAATCTGAACGGCAAACGATGTTCTTCACTGCAACAATGAACAGCGAAGTGAAACGACTTGCGGAATCGTGGACACGGCAGGCAATTGAAGTTACTGTTACGCCTGATACGATGGCCGTTTCTGCTATTGAACAGATCACCTACATCACCACAAAAGATGAAAAATTTCCGCTCCTTTACAATCTGATGCAGCAGAAACATTTGGAACGTGTGTTGATCTTTGTGAACCGTCGAGATGTTGGCCGCGATCTGAAAGATAAGCTTGAAACGTATGGAATCCCGTGTACGTTATTGTCCGGTGAGGTTGACCAGCGGCAAAGAATTAAGCGATTAGAGAATTTCCGTGAAGGGAAAGTGCGTGTGCTGGTTGCGACAGATGTTGCATCACGTGGACTTCATGTCGATGCGATCTCACACGTGATCAATTACAACATGCCGCAGGATGCGGAAGAATTTGTTCATCGCATCGGCCGAACCGGCCGGGCCGGCGCGACCGGAATCGCCATCAGTTTTGCCGATGAGGAAGATTCATATGAGATTCCGAAACTGGAAGAATTTATGAAACGGAAGATTGAATGTATTTATCCGGATGAGACATTACTTACACCGGTAACTGAAATATTTCCGCGAAAAGAAATGAAAAAAGAAAGGCCCTCTGGCATCCGCACCGGAAGCAGGGGAAAGCGTCCGGGAAATTTTAAAAGACCGCCGAGAAAATCTTCTTGATTTGAGTTGGTTGTAAATCTGCAAAATAAAAAAATCCTCTAGTGCAAAGGAGGATTTTTTTTATTTTAGATGTTCAATTTTAAGTTTTATTATTTTACAACATCTTCTTTATTCTCTTTTGAAAAGAACGTATACATTGCCGGAATAACAAACAGTGTCAGCGCAAGTGAAAAGAACAACCCGCCAATAACTACAATTCCCATAGAAACCCGGCTTTTTGCACCACCGCCGAGCGCAAGAGCGATTGGCAGTGCGCCAAGCATTGTTGCAAGACTTGTCATCAAGATCGGACGGAATCGTGCAACCGCTGCAACCTGTGCTGCATCAAGCAGTTTCAATCCTTTTTCTTTTTGTTGATTGGCAAATTCAACGATCATAATTCCATTTTTTGTAACAAGTCCGATCAACATGATTATTCCGATCTCGCTGAAAATATTCAGTGTTTTGCCGAAGACCCATAACGAAAGAAGCGCACCTGCTAAAGCAAGGGGGACAGTAAGCATGATCGTAAATGGATCGATAAAACTTTCAAACTGAGCGGCAAGCACAAGATAAATTAAGATTAAGGCAAGGATGAATGCAAAGATAATATTCGAAGAACTTTCCGCATAATCGCGTGAAGGTCCGCTGAGCGCTGTTGTGAATGATTCATCCAATATCTTTTTCGCAATACGGTCCATTTCAGCAATACCATCGCCAATAGTTCTTCCCGGTGCTAGTCCCGCGGAAACCGTTGCCGCTTTGAATCGATTAAAATGATATAACTGCGGCGGCGCACTCTGTTCTTTTAGCGTTATAAGATTATCAAGCTGAATCAATTGTCCCTGGTTGTTGCGCACGTAGAGCGAGGTAAGATCTAGCGGTTCATCTCGATTCGTCCGATTCACTTGCCCGATCACTTGATATTGAAACCCATTCATTTCAAAATATGAAAACCGTTGTCCGCTGAATGCCAGTTGTAATGTTTGCGCAATATCGATAATAGAAACACCAAGACTTCGCGCACGATCACGATCGATGGACAGATCTATCTGCGGTTTATTAAATTTCAAATTGACGTCGGAGCCCAGAAACACGTTGCTCTTATTCACTTCTTCTAAAAATTTTGGAACAAACTCACGCAGTTTTTCAAAATTTTGATTTTGAAGAACATATTGTACAGGAAGCCCTCCACGGGCTCCACCGCCACTTGCGGAAATAGTTTGTTCTTGCAGCACAAAGACACGGGCCTCTGTCATTCGGCGGGTCTTTGTAGTAATATAGTCAGCGATCTCTTGTTGAGAACGATTACGTTCTGCGCCATCGACCAACATCAATCGTGCGCTTCCGGTGTTAACAGCACCAGATCCCGAAAATCCCGGCGCAGTAATAGTAAAGAATATTTTTTTTTCCGGAATAGAATCACTAACGAATGTTGTTATTTTTTCCATAAAAGCATCGGTATATTCAAACGATGCACCTTCGGGAGCGGTTGCAGAAATGCGAAGAAATGACCGATCGTCCAATGGCGATAGCTCTGTTTGCAGAATTGTTCCAATGAGCGCAATAAATGCAACCGAAAAGGCGATGATCGCGGTAGCGATCCACCGGTGTTTCATGAATCGAGTTAATAATAGTTCATATATCAAATTCATTTTCACAAAGTATGGTTCTGACAGATCGTAAAATCTGCTGTGCTTTTGCTTTTTTCTAATAAGCCGTGCATTGAGCATTGGTGTGAGCGAGAGAGAGACAAACGCTGAGATCAACACGGCACCTGCAATGACAACTCCAAACTCACGAAACAAACGTCCGACAAATCCTTGTAAAAAAATTACCGGTAGAAATACTGCGGCAAGTGAAATGGATGTAGAAATTACTACAAAGAAAATTTCTTTTGATCCGGCAAATGCCGCTTCGAGGGGAGGAAGTCCGCCTTCAACTTTTTTGAAAATATTTTCTGTCACTACAATACCATCATCAACAACAAGACCGGTTGCAAGAACAATTGCAAGCAATGTTAATACGTTGATCGAATATCCCATCAGATACATAATAAAAAACGCACCAATCAATGATACGGGAATATCGATCAGCGGACGGAATGCGATGAGCCAATCCCGAAAAAAAAGATAGATAATAAGAATAACGAGCAGTATCGCAATGAAGATCGTTTCCTGTACTTCGGCTATTGATTGTTTAATGAACCGAGTATTGTCGAGCGCGATATCAAGTTTAAAATCTATTGGAAGATCTTTTTTGATCTGTTCAATACGTTTATAAAATGCATCGGCAATTTCAACATAATTGCTTCCTGGTTGTGGAATAATTGCAACGCCCACCATCGGTGTTCCGGAAAGTTTCAATACCGTTTCTTCGTTTTCGGGGCCAAGATTAGCATAACCGACATCGCTCAAGCGAACAGTATTTGTACCTTCGGATTTAATGATAAGATTGTTGAAATCCTCAACTGTTTTTAAGCGTCCTTTTGTGTTGACAATAAGTTCGGTTTGGTTGCCCGCAATTTTTCCAGAAGGAAGTTCAACATTTTCTTTACCGAGAGCATTTTTTACATCAAGCGGAGTCAACCCATAAGCCGCAAACTTTGCCGGATCCATCCAGATACGCATTGCATATCGCTTTTGTCCCCAGATCTGTGTTGAACTTACGCCGGGAATGGTTTGCAGGTTTTGAGCAACAACATTTTCAGCAAAATCGCTCAGTTCCAAAATATTTTTGGTGTCACTTTGAATAGTAAGAGAAATGATCGCATCAGAATTTGCATCACTTTTCGTAACAACGGGAGGAGAATCTATATCCTGAGGTAATGACCGCGTTGCTCCTGAAACTTTATCGCGCACATCGTTTGTCGCAGCTTCAAGATTTGCGTCGAGATTGAATTCAACGGTGATATTGCTTGTACCCTGGCTACTGCTCGATGAAATATTACGCACGCCCGCAATTCCATTGATCGCCTTTTCCAGTGGTTCCGTGATCTGCGATTCGATAACATCCGCGTTCGCGCCGACGTAACTTGTGCGAACAGAAATGATGGGAGGATCAATCGCCGGATATTCACGCACACCAAGGAATTGAAAACTGATGATCCCAAACAGAATAATCACCAGCGACATAACAATCGCTAATACTGGACGCTTAATACTTATCGAGGCTAAACTCATATTCTTTGTATATAGAATTCTATTTTACAACAACATTAACAGGCATTCCCGGACGAGCTTGCATCAGACCGGTTGTGAGAACGGTATCGCCGGCAGAAATTCCGTTTACAATCTGAACTAGTGACGCAGTTCGAATTCCCGATTGAACGGAAAGAGAAACAACAACGCCGTTACGTTTGACAAGAATTGATTGACCTTTTAGAACGGGAATAATTGCCTGCGATGGAACCATCAACGCGTCCGGAATTTTTTTAAGTCGTAATTCTATTTGAACATATGCACCGGGAAAAATTTTTTCATTTTTGTTGTTGCACAATGCTCGTAATTGAACTGTGCGTGTAGTTGCATCAATCTTTGGTTCGATAGCATAGAGTTTTCCGGTAAATTCAATTTTTGCTTCATTACTGCTAAACTCCACCAGATCACCAACCGCTACATCATCTGAATATTTTTCGGGAATGGAAAAATCAACTTTTAACGAACTGATCTTTTGAATCGACGCAATGCGTGTTGCCGATGAAACGTAGCTTCCCTCGCTAACATATCGTAATCCAATTCGTCCTTCGAACGGAGCCCTAATCTCCCGTTTTCGAATTGAAGCAGTCAGATTTTCTCGATCGGCTTTAAGAGTGTTAACTTGGTTGACGGAAATGTCGTATTGTTCTTTACTGATGCCGTTGATATCAAACAATTGTTTTTGTCGTTTCTCTTGTTCTGATGCTAGCTGGATTTGAAGTTGCGTCTTCTTCAATTGTGCTTGAAGATCGTCGTCGTTGATCTTCACCAATAGTGCATTCTTTGTTACGTTCGCGCCTTCTTTAAAAGCTATTTTTTCGATCCGCCCAGCCGCTTCGGCGACCAGATCAACGGATTCCGATGCAAGAACTGTTCCGGAAGAGCGAACAATGTTGTCCAGTGCTTGTGGCTGAATCACCACTCCGCTAACCGTTAACATACTTGCCGAGGCAGAAGAACGTGGCGCCGCTTCTTGAGTTTTTGAACCACACGAAGAAACAAGGAATATGCTTACAAGAAGAATAAAAGGAGTAACTAGCGGAGTCGATTTCATCATAAATTACCAGATAGTTTCTTTGTTAGACGCTCTAGATCTGAGATATGTTTAATATACCACTATTCCATTAGAGTGTGAAGAGAGAAAGTTGTCCAATACCATCCAACAATAATTTACGTTTGTCTCTCGTTGCATTGCGAAATTTCTTTCGTTACTTTTCATCCGTATTCAACCACTAATCTATTGACTTATATGAAAAATTATTTTGTTTTCGTTTTTCTTTCTGCTTCGCTTTTTGCACAACAGCCAGCCCCATACGCTCTTAAAACTGCGCGCCCATCAGAAGAGTGGGTAAAAAAAGGAATCATCTATGAGATTTATACGCGCGCTTTTTCCAAGGAAGGAAATTTTATTGGAATCGAAAAAAAACTCCCCGAATTAAAAAAACTTGGTGTCACAACATTGTGGTTAATGCCTATTCATCCTGTAGGAATTGAAAAACGAAAAGGAAGTCTCGGTTCACCGTATTCCGTGAAAGATTATTATGGGATCAATCCTGAATTTGGAAATCTGAATGATTTCAAACGATTGGTAAAGAAGTCTCATGAGCTGGGATTTAAAATCATCATCGATGTTGTTGCGAACCATACTTCGTGGGACAGTAAAATGTTCAATGAACATCCTGAGTGGTTCACAAAAGATTCAACCGGGAAATTCATCCCGCCCGTTGCCGATTGGTCCGACGTAGTTGATCTGAACTATAACAATAAAGAGATGCGCCGTTATATGATCGAGATGTTGAAATATTGGGTTCGCGATATCGGTCTCGACGGATTCCGATGCGATGTTGCAGAAATGGTTCCGACTGATTTTTGGAATGATGCCCGCGCCGCCCTCGACTCGATCAAACCGATCATCATGCTTTCCGAAGGACAATGGCCGGAACACCATGTAACAGCGTTCGATCTAACCTATTCATGGAATTTTTATGGAACGATAAAAGATGTAATCGATGGAAATAAACCGTTTTCAGAATTTGATTCTGTTATTGTACGCGAAACACGCGAATATCCTCGACAATCGTTGCGGATGCGTTTTAGTTCTAATCATGATGAAAATGCATGGGATAATCCAGATGTTATACGACTAGGAGATGATGGAGCAAAACTTGCCGCCGTTATTGTCAATACATTTCCCGGCGTTCCGTTGTTGTATAACGGACAAGAAGTGGGAAGCAAAAAAACATTAGGGTTGTTTGAAAAATTCGAAATCGATTGGACGGTTGGTGGCGAGTGGCGAGAGTTTTACATAAAACTCTTTTCCATCCGAAAAAATAATCACGCACTTTCTGTTGGAGGTTTTGAACGTGTTAGTAACAATAATCCGGAAAAAATATATTCTTTCATTCGTTCAACAGAAAAAAACACCGTTGTTGTTCTGTTGAACGGAACAAATCAGGAAGAACGAGTTGCATTATTTCTTCCGTCAACCATTCCTCTCAAATTTATTGATGCTTTTACGGGAAATGTTATAGGATTCAAAAATGCTGCAAAGTTTACTCTGCCGCCGCAAGGGTATAAGATCTTGATCGTTCAATAATTTTTACGATATATAGTTAAAAAGGGAATAGTATGAAACCAGAACGTCTTATCTCACTCGATGCATTCCGCGGATTCACGATCGCCGGAATGATTCTTGTCAACAACCCTGGTTCATGGGGGAATATTTATCCACAGTTAGAGCATGCCGCGTGGAACGGATGGACCTTTACCGATTTCATTTTCCCGTTTTTTCTCTGGATCGTTGGTGTCTCCATGACATTTTCGTTTGCCGTACGAAGAACAAAAGGAGACAGCAATAAAAAATTGCTGCTCGGCGTTCTTCGCCGCTCGGCAATTATTTTCGGACTTGGACTTTTTCTCGCTGGCTTTCCGTTCGGATTATTGTGGGGTCATCATTTTAATATTGCTATCATCAGAATTCCCGGAGTGTTGCAGCGAATTGCAATCTGTTATCTCATTGCATCATTTGTGTATTTATATACCAGCACGCGCACACAGATTATTGCGATCGGCGTCTTATTTATTTCATACACTATGATGATGTTCTATATTCCAATCCCGGAATTTGGCGCAGGATTATTTGAACGAGGAAAGAATTTTGCCGCCTATATCGATTCAATACTTTTAACCGGACATATGTGGGGCGCAACAAAAACATGGGATCCGGAAGGAATTATCAGCACAATTCCCGCTATCGCATCATCGCTGTTTGGCGCACTTGTAGGAGATTATCTTCGAACTTCTGAGCATACTAAAATTGAAAAATCGGCATGGCTGTTCACATTTGGAGCTGGATTTCTTTTGCTCGGCGCAACACTTGATATGTGGATGCCAATCAACAAAAGTCTCTGGACTGTTTCGTATACAATCTTTATGGCGGGGTGGGCAATGTGTATCTTCGGGATATTTTATTTTCTGATCGATGCCAAGGGAATAAAACGGTGGGCGTATCCGTTCACAGTGTATGGAATGAATGCGATATTTGTATTTGTTCTTTCTGGTGTTGCTGCGCGGACAATGGGCTTGTGGAAATTGAACGTACAATTGAGTGATGGAACCTACGCCGATGTTTCAATTAAAACAATTCTAATTCAAAATCTTTTTGATCCGTATTTTTCTCCACTTAATGCATCGTTAATGCATGCCATCATATGGGTTTCGGTGATGTATCTGGTAGTATTGGTGATGTACAAAAAGAAATGGTTTGTGAAGGTGTAATGGATTCAACCATTAAAAAAGATTACTCCATTCCAATGCTCAAAGCCCAAACAGCCTCCCTGCCATTTGGTTTGTTTGCAATTGCAGAGTTTGCTTTGTTTGCTTCGGTGTGGGGATTTGCAACGATCAAAAATGCGAGTGATATTTTGTTGCCATGGTATTTCTTCCCGATCTTTGCAGTTGGAATTGTTCTGCACGAACTTATTCATGGGTTGTCATGGATGCTTGGCGGACAACTTCCGTTTGCAAAAATGAAATTCGGATTTCAACGCAAAACACTTACACCGTACGCACATTGCACCGTTCCGATACAAAAAAGTGCTTACGTTTTTGGAACACTTATGCCCGCGCTGATTCTTGGTCTTTTTCCTTTTTTGCTTTCGTTAATTAATGGCAATGGTTGGATTTTTATCGTAAGCATACTTTTTACATTCGCATCGGCGGGAGATTTTCTGATTGTCTACCTTATTCGGAGTGTACCTTGGTCCGCATTGGTAGAAGATCATCCAAAAAACGCCGGGTGTTTTGTGTACGAAGCTGAGTCGATGGACTCTATTTCTGATGTAAATTCGGCTTAAATTATGGAGCTACTCATCATAATTTTAGCGTCTGCCTTCGCATCACTCATTACGCTTTTTTCCGGGTTTGGGCTTGGTACAATTCTTACTCCGGTCTTCATACTCTTTTTTCCTATTGAGTTTGCCGTGGCCCTAACGGGTGTTGTGCATTTGTTGAATAATCTATTTAAGCTTGCATTGCTTGGTAAAAATGCACAATGGCAAATTGTGCTCCGGTTTGGAATACCGTCAATTTTCGGCGCGTTTATTGGTGCAAAACTATTGTTATCCCTAACGACATTTACGCCTATTGGTTCTTATCATATATGGGGAAAAGAATTTTTTGTTGAGCCTGTCAAATTTATTATCGCAGTTTTGATGATCTTTTTTGCACTGGTGGAGATTTTTCCTGCCCTGCAATCGATTAAACCAACAAAAAAATCTCTGCCTGCGGGAGGTTTATTGAGTGGATTTTTCGGGGGATTTTCTGGGCATCAAGGAGCGCTGCGAAGTATTTTTTTGATCCGCTATGGTTTACCGAAAGAACAATTCCTTGCAACCGGAATTGTTGTTGCCTGTCTTGTTGATTTAACGCGATTGTCGCTCTATTCGTCTCAACTGCTTTCATCGAACGCAATGCGGCACTGGGAATATGTTGCCGCTGCTGTGATCTCCGCATTCATCGGCGCGTATGTCGGAAGCAAATTACTAAAAAAAATAACACTCGAATTTGTGCAAAAAACTGTGGCGGTAATGTTGATTATCATTGCTGTAGGTTTGGGCTTGGGTTTGATCTGATGAAAAAATATTTCTTCGTATTGGTTCTCTTTTCTGCAGCGGTATTTTCGCAAAAGGATTCGGATTACCTTGCAGAACATCTTGCATTGGGAAATCCAAACAATACTATAGCGGCAATATCTTCGTCTCGAAACTATCTGATGGTAAAACCACAGTACGTTCAATCCTACAATCGTTTTCATGGTATTCCAAATTGGGTTGCATGGCATGTGGACAGCACATGGCTTGGAGAAATTAAGCGTTCAAATAATTTCCGCGCAGACAGCACTCTTCCTGAAAACTGGCATCACGTTAACGAGAAGAGTTATCGCAAAAGCGGATACGATCGCGGACATATGTGTCCTTCCGGTGACAGAACTAATACTCAACGAGATAACTCTGTCACTTTTTTGATGACCAATATGATTCCGCAAGCCCCGAACAATAATCAAGGTCCATGGGCTACGTTAGAAATATACTGCAGGGAATTGGTGAAGCAGGGAAAAGAGCTGTACATCTACTGCGGCGGAAGTGGTGAACAAGGGTTTCTCGACAGCGGAAGAGTTCTCGTCCCAATGCAAACGTGGAAAACAATTCTTGTGCTCGATGCAGGTGTTGATGACATTAACCGCGTCACTTTTACAACACGAACAATTGCGGTGGTGATGCCGAATGATAATTCATTCATCGGCAAACACGATGATTGGAAAACTTTTCGTGTGAGCGTTGATTCGATAGAATCACTTACGGGATATGATTTCTTTTCCGCTCTGCCAAGAACAATCCAATCGATCATTGAGCGGTCGATCGATTCTGACTGATCATTCTTCTTTACACCCCGGTAACAAAGAAATAACCTGCCAAATGCTTTACAAAGCACACTGAAATACATATATTAACGGCGTGTGATTTAAACAAATTCATCAACCAATTAGAGGTCCGCATGAAAGTTACACTCCGAGTTTTGGCGGTTACAATTGCCGCTCTCATTCTTCTCACCATTCCATCATGTCAAGAAACACCGGTTACTCCTTCTCCGCAAGAATCTATTATAGATCAAAATGTTTCACTGAAAAAGATCACCGTCTCCGAAGATTTTGAAGCGGGATCAAAAACTGCATATGCGGTTGCAGACGTAACGTTTGGATCTGGTGTGTGGGGTTTGGATGATGCGCTGGTTGGAACATCCGCCAGTGATCCGAAGAATGGAACAAAAAGTATCCGAACACGTACCAGCGGTAAACTTACCATGAAATTTAACCGAACAGACGGTGCCGGAGTTGTTACGGTGAATCACGCAAAATATGGAACCGATGCAAACTCAACATGGCAGTTGTGGTATTCTACCAACAGCGGAACCTCATGGACCCAAACTGGTTCAACGATTACAACCACTTCAACAACATTATCGTCCGCTTCTTTTACCGTCAACATCACGGGAACAATACGATTTGAAATTCGAAAAACAGACGGTACAACTGCGCGGGTAAACTTCGATGATTTTGTGATCAATGATTATGTTGGCGGTGGCGGCGGAAGCACAGCGTGGGAATCATTTGAAACTGGTACAAAAACTTCATACACCGTTGCCGATGTTACGCTCAATTCCGGAATCTGGAATTTCAATAATGCTCTTCTAGGAACATCTACAAGCGACCGTAAGGTTGCAACCAAAAGCGCGCGCGTTCAGAGTACTGGTAAATTAACAATGAAATTTGACAGAACGGCCGGTGCCGGCACGGTAACAATTCAACATGCGAAATATGGAACTGATGCAAATAGTTCCTGGCAGTTGTGGTATTCTACAAACAGCGGCACATCGTGGACACAGACCGGTGCTACAATCACAACAACATCAACAACTCTTTCGACGGCAACATTTACTGTTAACATTGCCGGAACAATTCGATTTGAAATCAGAAAAACGACCGGCACAACATCGGTACGATTGAATTTTGACGAGATCAATATCTCTGATTACACAACAACTCCAACGGTAACAGAAGTGGAGCCAAATAATACAACAACAACGGCAAATGTAATCACCGCTGTTCCCGCAACACAAACAGGTTTAGTCAGCACAACAACCGATGTTGATTTCTTTTCGCTGTCCGCGAATTCAACACAAACAATCGCGCTTGGTTTAACGGTGCCCGCCGGTGTTAATTATGATCTTGTACTGCTGAACTCTACCGGAACAACTGTTGCAAGTTCAGCAAATGCAGCCGGTGTTTCAGAAAATATCTCATATAATTCCACGACAAACGAAACATATTATATCGAAGTGCTTTCAACCTCAGGCTCAAGCACAACAACCGCATATACACTAACTGCAAATCTTTCAACGTATGGCGGAGGTGGAGGAGGAACAGATACAACAACATCGACAAGCGTTCATACAATTCTTGGCAATCCAAGCAATGCCGCAAACGATGTTAATCTGGTGACAAATTATCTAATGGAAAAAGCGCAATATGTTCTTTCCTATCACCGCGATAAGGGAACGGCAAACTGGGTCGCGTGGCATCTGAATGCATCGTGGATCGGCAGCACGGCGCGTCAGGATGATTTTAGAGCGGATGCAGCAATTCCTGCGGGATGGTATCAAGTCGGTTCCACAAGTTACAGCGGAAGCGGTTACGACAGAGGACATATGTGTCCTTCGGCAGATAGAACCGCAAGTGTACCAGATAACTCTTCCACGTTCTTAATGACAAACATGATTCCGCAAGCACCGAATAACAATCAGGGTCCGTGGGCAAGCATGGAAAATTATCTGCGCACCCTTGTTACCGCAGGAAAAGAACTCTACATCTATTCCGGCGGATACGGTTCACAGGGAACGATCAACTCGGGACATGTTATTGTTCCGACACGAACCTGGAAAATTGTTGTTGTGATCGATGAGGGAACAAACGATCTCGGACGGGTAACAACAACTACCCGCGTTATTGCCGTCGACATGCCGAACAGCGATGCGTTGATCAGCAGAACAGCAGATTGGAAGACGTTCCGTGTAAGCGTTGATGCGGTCGAAGCGGCAACGGGATATGATTTTCTTGGAAAAGTTTCTCCCACAATCCAGACAACTATTGAAAGCGTTGTGGACAATCAATAATAAATCGTAGCATTCAACAAACAAAAAGACCCGCTTATTTTGCGGGTCTTTTTGTTTCGGTAACAGCGTTCGATTTAAAAATCAATTGTCCAATGGAAGTTTAAGAATTATTATTGGCTGCAATTTGTCTTCCGTAAAGATCATCCCTTCGGCATTGAAACTTCGCAGCTGACTGTTTGCAATAAAATAAAATTCATCGTTGATGATCACGCCTGTTGTCGGAACATTGAACAACGGATTTCCTGATTCCAAAATTGTTGATCGAACAACACTGTTCATCTCTTTGTTCAATTCAAACCGCATCACCCGTGACTGCGGACCGACATTGTTTTGAATAGCAATCAAGTCGTTGCCATAGCAATACAAACCGTCTATACCGGAAAGCGTAGTGTTTAATTTTGTCGGCAGTTGAATGTGCTGGGTATCAGCGATGGTGATTCGTGTTATTCCGCTCCAATGTGCAACAAAAAGATATCGTTGATCCTGTGAAACAGCAATTCCATTTGGGCGGAATATATCATTGCTTTGAATCCATAACCCTATTGTTTGTTTTGATGGAACGATTTTATACACTGCAGATTGTTTTGTATCGGAAATAAATACGTTTCCGCCTGATATCACAAGATCGTTGAAAAAATGCTGAATGGTATCATTTAATGAATATTGATGGATCAATTTTTTTGTTTCAATATTGTATTGGAATACTGCAGCTTTCGTCGGTTCGTTCTTATTTCCAATGCGCGCTTTGGTGTAATTGAGAATGCCAACCACCCATAATTGATTTCTGGCGGCATCAACTTTCATTCCAAGCGTGCTGTATAAACCATCTTGCGCTTCGGAAAAAAGATCTCCTGATGTTCCGTCTGAATTAATAAAGACGATCTTCCGTTTATAGACACTGCTGAGGTACAATCGCTGCTGTCTCGGATCGTACGTTATTCCTTCCGGAATAAGATCTTTTTCATTGAGTGTGTACGCCACATCGCTTGAAATAATCTCTTTGCTCTTCTTTACACGAGCTGTGATATCGTTAAGAAGAGAATGCTTCCAGATATTCAAGAAACCGCTGTCGTTCGCTACATCATAATCAACGCCAATGACAGAAATATCATCAAGTAATTCGATGCTTTTTATTTTTTTGCCGTTCATTGCAAATGCTTTTGCAAGATTTACCATGATCGCCGGATGCTTAGGAGCAAGCGTATGCGCCTGTTGCGCAAGCTGTAGAAATGCGGCTGTATCTTTTTCTGAAAGTTTCTTCAATGACTGCTGATACACTTCCCATGCGTTTTGTGAAAATGCGGTCGTTGTGAAGAGACAAAGGAGCATTAACGGTATTTTTATCTTTTTATTCATTGTATCAAATTAAATAATTCTTGATGATGATCGTTTGTTGACAATATACACAACCAAACGTTTAGCACAAACAGAGAATTATGAGAATATCATAAATCAAAAATATAACGTCATGCCGAACTTGTTCCGCTGTACGGAATGCCGTACGACGTCATTTCGGTATCTTTTATATGAAATAGATGCTGACATTCGTCAGCATGACGGGCTTATTAAAAATAAATTTTTGTATTTGGCAATCATCTCCAAAGCGCTGTCACTAGTATCTGCGCTAAGATTATTTTTGCTACTGTTGATGCCGGGTAAACGCTTGTATAGAAAAGATTTGGCTGTTCATTTTGTGCGTGCTGATTTGCGTATGCCAGCGCCGCGGGCTGGGTAGAAATTGCGCTCGCAATTCCCATCAATGCTGTCATCGGAATCTTTAAAAATTTATAACCGATAACGATCGTCGTGATCGCGGCAAAACTGGTGATAGCAGCACCGGCAAGAATATATCCAAAACCTCCGGATTGAAATGTGCTGCCAAATCCAAAGCCTGCTTTGGTGCCGATCCCAGCAAGAAAAAATATCAAACCAATCTGACGCAGAACCATGTTTGCGCTGAATGGAAGTGTCCAAATGATAGAGCCGGTTCTCTGAAGGCGACCAAGAAGTAATGCAACGACAAGTGGTCCGCCCGCGAAACCTAATTTAAACGATGTTCCATTTGGAAGGGGGATAGGAAACATTCCAACAAATACACCAATCACAATTCCGAACGACAGAGAAAGAAAATCAGTTTCCGAAATTCCTTTGATCGAATCTCCAAAGAATTTGGTGACCGTATCCAAATTCTCCTTCCGGGTAACAACACGCACTCGGTCCCCAAGCTCAAGGATCATCTCGGGAGAAGGAACCAGATCGATATCACCTCGGCGAACCCGCGTGATCGTAGCTCCAAAATCTTTTTCCAGATTCAGCTGATGGATCTTTTTTCCGGCAACCTTATGGCTGGAAACAAAAATTCTCCGATATTCGATTCCGTCATTCTCTGTTCCAAGATGTTGTTCTAATTTTTCCCCGAATAAAATTGCAGCACGTGAGAGTGACGTCTCGGTTCCGACAACAACGATCTCATCCCCGGCGGCAAGGATAATGGCGGGAGTAACAACAACAATATCGTTTCCTTTTTTTATCCGGCTGAGAACAAATCCTGTCTTTAACAGCGTGTGCATTACTTCATCAACTGTTTTTCCAATCACCGCCGGATTGGTAATTCGAAAAGTTTTACTGATGATGTCATTCGAATCCGATTGACTGATGCGGTTTTCTTCTTCTTTCGCAAGATCAACCTTAAATATCTTAATGAACGCATAAAAGAAAAGGATCAATCCAAGAACACCAAACGGATACGTTAGACCGAACATGACAACAAAATTATTTGCAAGTGCGTCGCGTGACGCTGCGGGCATACCGGCAGAAAGTGATTTTACAGTTTCAATGGAAGCGGCAAGAGCAGGAGCATTCGTCAGCGCACCGCAATAAATTCCTGAAATGATCGATGCGGGCATGTTAGAAAACTTGGAAATAAGAACTGCAACAAGAGCGCTGGAGCCTATGACGATGAGTGCAAAGACATTCGATTTTAATCCATGCTTATTGAACGATGCAAAAAAATTAGGACCGGCATGTAATCCGATTGAATAAACAAACAAGACCAATCCAAGAATATAGATGTGGTCGGGAAGCGCAAGCCTCGGATCAAGCGCGCCGAGCGCCATTCCCACAAACAGTACGGCGGTGATCCCAAGATTGAAGCCAAACATTTTGATGTTGCCGATGAGATAACCGAGACCGATAACGAGAAACAATATCAATAATTGATTTGCAGCAAGTAGTTCAATAAAAAAATTCATAATAATATGCGAAGTAATAAAGAGGAGGAGAAAACGAATTACTTACTAAATATAAGGAGAAATGCCGTGAAAGGATAGAGGGATCACCATTGTATGAATGGACCTATTGTATTGCAAAGAACAGTTATATGTTATTTCTTCTCCGCCGCTACCATCAAACCTGTTCCTGTTATATTTGTTGAATTGAAATCGATCCACATCAAAATTAACGAAAACCAGAGCGTAAGCAAATAATAGAAGGGAAGAACGATAAAGAATGCTTTGCTCGCGTTCACTATCAACAATGGATATTTCACAACTAAACGCCACGCAAATGTTCCAACTGGTCCGTAGGAATATTTTGTATAGAGAATATTGAATCCTACGCCGCGAAGTTTTGTCGTAATCTCTTCAACAGAGTATCCATCTCGCGCATGTTCTTCAACAAAGCTCTTATCACCTTCTTGATGGACATCCGAACCGCCTAAATTCGACGGTGTGTGGATCAATAATCGTCCGCCGCTCTTCATCGCAGCAAAAAAATTCTTGAAAACCTGAACATCATCCGCAATATGTTCCATCACATCAACGGAAAGAATAAAATCGAACCTGTTGTTGTGTGTCGGAATCGTAAGATCTTCAACGCCAAACTTTACATTCGAAATTCCAACAGCAGAGAAGAACTGTCGGGAGTCTTCGATATAATCTTCCTTCACATCGATCGCATGGATATTCACTTTCGGGAATGTCTTCGCAATAAAATGCGAATATTGTCCGAATCCGCTCCCCGCATCAAACAGGTTGAACGATTCTTTTTTGCTACCAAGAAGTTCCCGTAATGCTCGTTTAACATACCATGTCCGCAGGAACATCACACCAAGGATCCAATAGAAGAATTTTCTGAGAATCGGTGCTTTCTTTGCGACATCGCCTATAATATTTTTAATTGGATCGTATTGCATAGTTTGAATTATGAATTATGAAAATCTCCAAACAGAGTTCAAATTCACCCTTTTAAAGTTAATTGTTCAATGGCGTCCACCATCGCATCCCACGTATATTTTTTCCGCTCTTCCGATGCTCCGGCGGTTAATTTCGCTTCCATCTTTTCGTTGTAAAATCTCAAAATTGCATCTGCTAATTGCTGTGGATCACCCGGCGGAACGATCAATCCCGATTTCTCGTTGATCACCACCTCCGGAAGTGCTCCCACATTCGTCGCAATGATTGGCGACGAAAAAAAATATGCGATCTGTGCTATGGCGCTTTGTGTGGCAGAAATATATGGTTGCACCACAACATCTGCTGCCGAAAAGAAGATATGTACTTTTTCGTTAGGAATATAATCCGAAAACACCGTTGTGATATTTTCTATTCCTGCTTCCTTCATGTGTGCGCGATATTTTTCTTCGTCTCCGTAATATTCCCCGCACACCAAAAGACGAACATTCATTTTTTGTTTGACAATTTTCATTGCCTCAATCAAAACATGTAATCCTTTGTACGGACGGATGTACCCAAAAAACATGATCACTTTTTCATCAGTAATTGCAAGGTGTTTACGTGCTTCTGTTTTTGGAATACGGTTGTGGAACAGGTCGAACATTGGAAGTGCTACACGTTTATATTTTGCCGACGAAAGAAGAGATAACAGATCTTTTTCCACCGAAGCGGACTGAGCAATAAAATAATTCGTAAACGTCATGAGCCAGCGGGTCAACATCATGTCGCCGGGGCGTTTTTCATGCGGGATTAAATTATGAAGGATCGTCAGCGTTTTTGTTTTTTTCGTGCGGAGCAACGCGTGAAGTGTTCCGGAGCTTGGTGCAAGAAATGGAATCCAAAATGTTGAGATCACGAGATCGGCATTTTGTTTCCGCAGTTTCAATCCTTGAGTGATCCAGTTAAAAGGATTGATGGAATCGATCAACGCGGTGCTTGGTACCGGAATTCCCGCATCACCGCTCTCTTCCTGTGTCTTTCCGGGAAACAATATCTTTGGGTATTGGCGTGTGAACGAAATGACGGAAACATCATGTCCTCGTTTCGTCAGGTGTGTGTATAGCATCGCAATAAAATGCGCCATTCCACCGCGGAGAGGGTATGCAGGACCGAGAAGAAGGATTTTCATGAAGGATTACACGCTATAGATTATATTGCACGAAAAAAAGATGCCGAACAGTGTTCGGCATTGTGACAAAAAAAATTCTTACCACATAGATCAGTTGATTTCTTCTTTGACTGAATATTGTTTTTCCATCTGCTGGTTGCGCGTGATCAGTTCGCCGAGAAGTCCCATGGAAACGAACTGCACACCAACGATGATCATGATCAATGCTACAATAAAGAGCGGACGATTGCTGAGCGGTTGATCATTGAAATATTTTTCATATACGAGCCACAGACTGATGAAAAATCCGATGAGCGATGATAAAATGCCCCAGCCGCCAAATAGATGGAGTGGGCGCGAAACATACCGTGTTGTGAACACAACGGTCAGCAGATCGAGGAATCCGCGGGAGTAACGAGCCATTCCAAATTTTGTTTTTCCAAATTTTCTCGGACGATGGTTCACCACAGTTTCACCAACTTTGAATCCGAGCCAATGTGCCAGCGCTGGAATGTAGCGATGAAGTTCGCCGTATACATTCACACTCTTTACAACATCGTTCTTATATCCTTTAAGACCGCAATTGAAATCATGGATGTTGATCCCTGTTACTTTTGCGGTTACGTAATTAAAGAATTTTGAAGGGATGGTTTTTCCGAGCGGGTCTTTTCTTTTTTTCTTCCAGCCGGAAACAACATCAAGTCCCCCTTTTAGTTCGCGAACGATATTTGTAATCTCTGACGGATCATCCTGAAGATCGGCATCCATCGTGATCACATATTCACCCTGCGCTTTTTGGAAACCGACTGCAAGCGCGGCGCTTTTGCCGTAGTTTCTTCGGAAACGTACTGCTTTAACACGGTTGTTACGCTGACGAAGCTCGCGAAGCACTTTAAAAGAATTATCTGTTGAACCATCGTCGATAAAGATCAATTCATAATTTCCGCCGATACGAGACAAAACGTTCTTCAGTTGATCGTGCAGCTCGCGGAGAGATTCTTCTTCGTTCAACAACGGAATAATTACTGAAATAAGTGTGTTTCGGGACTGAGCCTGCTGCTGTGGTTGAGCTTGCGACGGTTTGTGCTGTCGCGGTTGTTGCGTTCTCTGTTGTTGTTTTGGTTGCGGTGTGGGTTGTGATTGTAACTGTTTTTCTTCGGCAACCTCGGGGAAAATTGATGCCGGTAATTCTTCTATCTTTTCGAGCGATGGAAATTCCGATTCCGGTTTTCGCTGCGGTCGCGGGTATTTTCCCCGAAAATTCTTGCGACGAAACGGATTTTCACGTTTCTGATTATTGTTGGATTGCTCCGATGATGGATCCGGGGTTTGTTCTGGTGTCTCTTCTGCCATACGCTCAATAGAAAATTAAGTCATTACAAGGAGTCGCGATATTCTTTTATCGGGACGACGATACGTTCTGCTTGCGTGTCGCCGCTTCAATCTCGAAATGACGGAAAGTTGAATAAAATGTTGTATCAAAGTAGCACAAATCAAAGTAAAATGCAATGCAGGATTATGCGCGGATTTGATTGATGATGGTATCGAGATATTTCTCCATCCTGTTGAGGAAAACAATATATGCATTCATCCAATCGGTTGGGGTCACCGGTTTTTTTCCGATACAATCATTGAATATCTTTTGAATGCTCTGTGCAAGGCGATGCTTTCCTTCTTCTACTACCATTTCAAGATCAGAGTGATAGAAAGAGTGAATCTGTTGAAGATCGATTGGAACTTTTGAATCAACTCTCGCTTTTTGAAAAAGTGGATGATCTATTTTTCGAATATCGCTTGTTTCATAGATCAATAAATTCCACATATCCATTACGATCTTAAAATCGTTCTCATGTTGACAATCACATTCCGGAAGAAGTGATGAAAATTTCTGTGTCTCGGCGGTGGTTTTATAGAGCGGAAGTGCGCCGAGATACTGTGTGATAAGATTGATCATCTCTCGATGGCCAAGAACTCGCAAACATGCAAGTCGGATTTCCGATTTCAGTTTTTTGTCGGCTGCTGCAATTGAATTGACCGGCGCATTTTTTGATGATTCAAGCGTTGATTGCTTTGATTGTTCAAGCTTAAGTCTATAATCGTGTTGATTTTTTTCTTCTTCGCTGCCAAAGATCACTTTTTTGCGAATCTCCTGCGGAAGATCGTCAAATCGTCGTACGGCGCTGATGATTGCCGCTTCATTCTCGCGGACCGAATGTATTTTCTCTAATAGCGTTGCTATAAACCGCCCTTTGTATTTATTTCTGAAGTGAGCAACATCAGCAACAACATACAGGTCGTCGCTAACGGTAGAAAAAAGTGTGTTAAACATATCGGCAACCTGAACTAATCCGACTTTTTTGTCATCTAAAGAGCGCAATGTAAAATCGATTCCTGCCGCCGTAAGATCGAAAATAACCGTACGCTTAGAGCATAAACGAATTGAGCCAAGCGTTGTAATTTCAACATTCCCAAATTGATGTGCTTTCAAATGTTCACGCAAGAACATGGTTTGTCCGCTCGGCGGTGTAACGATTAAAATATCGGCAAGAGTTGTTGCTCCATGTAGCAATGCGTGCTTGATGCAATCAATCACTCGTTTTGCATTCACTTCGTTGAACGGAAGGATTTTTTTCTTACCAATGTACTGCGGAGATACCGCGTGTTGATCCTCTGTGTTGATAAGGAACACCCTTCCTTTTCCTCCTGGCTGATGATCGGTGTTCTCCAGCGCAGCCATCAAGCTCGATTCGAAAATGGTTGGGGGCGAATTCGTTGATTGTAATTCACTGACAACGTTATGGGGAAGGATGTTAACCATAAAACGATAATGATCAACATCCTCTTTCTGAAAATACGTGAAATAATTTTTGTGAAGCCACAGACGGGCGGCATCGAATTGTGATACGGATTGCGGCGGCTGTTCCGTAGCGTCTGCCAGAACGAAGCATCGTTCTTTTGCAAATGACGCAAACAACAGAAGTTGTGGCAGATTTAACGAATGAGCGTCGTCGATACAGACAATGTCGAACGTAGACAATACAGATTGCGGCATTGCCGTAATGTTGTGGACGGTTGTAGCAAAACATTGTTTTAACAGAATGCTTTCTTCTGCTTTTTTCATGTCCATGACTGGAAATTGTGTCAATGCAAATTGCTCAACGGCTCTTTTATCTTTAAGAGTAATAGGAAGACGCAATTCTTCTTTCAACAATTCCTTGTTGAGAGCATTCTGATGCAATCGCAGTCGTTCTAGAAGCGCATGTTTGTCGCTCTGTTTGGTTTGAAGTTCTTCAATTGTTTTTTTTCCTGTCCGCAAACGTTCTATCATTGAAGCATTTTGAATGCGGTTCAATTCATTCGCCACGCTTTGCCATTCATCGCCGGCATCATGGATCTGTCGCTGTTTCTCATTCAGTTTATCTTGAAGAAGTTGAACATGCGTGTATTCGGATTCTGCGGTAATCATGGAAATCAACTTCTTTAAACCAGTGCGCGTCTCTTCGTTTATTGGCGGTATCTTCGGCAGATATTCAACCGAGACATCGGGACGAAAAAATAATCCTTCACTCATAACCGTGATGGAATCTTCAACTGCGACCGGATTAACCCCGGCAATCTCTTTCAAACAATCGTGGAGGCTTCCTGCGGAACCGGATAGATATAATACGCGTTTCCCTTCGCGAAGTCCGTTTAATAAAAGAAGCGCTGCAACACCGGTTTTTCCACATCTGCGTTCTCCGATAACGAATGATATTTTTCTATTCAGCGATTGCTTTATTGCCTCTTGCTGTGATGACGAAAATGTTGATGAAAATATTGGGTCTTTTTTTGGGGAAAACTGATTGTCCGAAAAGTTTCTTTCGAAGAGATTGTTGACTATGGCGGTAGAAGAAAAGATTGACCAAAGTTTACCGAGCTGTTCAATATTTTCAGAAGGATTCCACTTACATTCTATCTCAGGAATAAACTCACCAACATTGCACGGGAATAATAGAAATAAAAATTGGCTTTGAACATCCGCAACAGCCGCGGGGAATGAAAATCGAACGGTCGAACCGATTGTGCAACGAACGGTGGACGAAGGGGTAAACCGATAATTCTCGGGGATTTCAAACCGGTAGACAGAGGCGTCGCCACGCAAAGCAATTCGTTGACCGTTGCTAAGGATTGATTCTCGCGGCGTTTGAGAAAGAGCGGTGGTCTCTTCCGTCAGAACAGAGCGAATTTCATTCAAATGTTGATCAATAGATTTCATATTGCTGCACAATGTTCATAGAAAAATTATACCAATAACTTTTCAAAGGGTAGTCAAATCATTTTAAAAAGTCAACGGTTGAAGCATTAGGAAAATCTTATTTCGGCCGTTTTTAAAACAGAACACCCCGCGTTAGCGGGGTGTTCTGTTCAAAAAGCAGTTTTCGCTTGCGTATTAGATAACGCGAACGTTTGCAGCTTGAAATCCTTTCGGACCTTGTTCAACGTCGAATTCGACTTTGTCGCCTTCGTTAAGGTTTTTGTAACCTTCACCAACAATCGCTTTGAAGTGAACAAACACATCGTCGCCATTTGTGCGTGAAATAAAACCGAAACCTTTTGTTCCGTTGAACCATTTGACTGTTCCTTTTTCCATGGAACACATCCTTTCATTTATGTTGTCCGGCAAGACCACCGGACGGGTGTACTCCGAGAATACCGACTTAGTTACCTTACTCGCTTTAAATTTCAAAAGCGGTTTCTCGATGATGGTGTGTTCAGAGAAAACAGGTGTAACGATCCATCAAACTGTAAAGACAAGCGGCTCTTACAACGCTACTGAGCAGAAGACTCCCTAAGGAGTTATTACGGTGTACTGTTAATTGACGTTGTAAAGATATAGTAAAGATTTCATATTTCCTACAACAATTAATTAATTATTGTTCTAATACAAAGTATTTTCGCGTAATCTTTGAATTTCTGCGAAAAATCGATACATTCTAAGTGTAAAATCTCACTAAATTTACTAATTTCACTGTGTTTTTTATGGACAACGAACGAAGCTCTATTATCACCCAGGGAACAAACCGTTCACCAAACCGTGCTATGCTTCGCGCTGTTGGTTTTAATGACGACGACTTTGCCAAGCCAATTATTGGTGTTGCTAATGGTTTTTCCACAATTACTCCCTGCAACATGGGGTTAAACGACCTTGCGGCTGTTGCTGAGAGGGGAATTAAAGAATCCGGAGGGATGCCGCAATCATTCGGAACGATCACTGCCAGCGATGGTATTGCAATGGGAACAGAGGGAATGAAATTCTCTCTTGTCTCCCGTGAAGTAATCGCGGACTCAATTGAAACAGCATGCAATGCGCAATGTATGGATGGCGTTATCGCGATCGGTGGTTGCGACAAGAATATGCCAGGAGCAATGATCGCATTTTCGCGGATGAACATTCCTGCAATATTTGTGTACGGCGGAACGATCAAGCCGGGGCATCATCCGAAGGATGGAAGAGATTTGAATATCGTCAGTGCATTCGAAGCTGTCGGGCAATTCAGCGCCGGAAAAATTTCGGAGGAAGAATTAAAAGAGGTGGAATGTTTTTCATGTCCCGGTGCAGGTTCATGCGGGGGAATGTACACCGCAAATACAATGTCGTCTGCTTTTGAGGCGATGGGAATGAGCTTGATGTATTCGTCGACCATGGCTGCAGAAGATCATGAAAAATCCGACAGCGCAAATGAATCGGGAAAAGTGCTGATGGGTGCGGTGAAGAAAAAAATTCGACCACTCGATATTATCACTCGGAAGTCGATTGAAAATGCGATCAACGTTATTAACGCCATCGGGGGATCGACAAATGCCGTTCTTCACTTTCTTGCGATTGCGCATTCGGCAAACATTCCTCTGACAATCGATGATTTTGAAACGATAAGAAAAAAGGTTCCCGTGCTGTGCGATCTGAAGCCTAGCGGAAAATATCTTGTGGTGGATTTTCACAAAGCCGGGGGCGTTCCGCAGGTGATGAAAATGTTGTTGAACCGCGGACTTCTTCATGGAGATTGTTTAACGATCACCGGACAAACAATGGCCGAACTTTTAAAAAATGTTCCTAACGAACCTTCGGCAAATCAAAGTGTTATTCACTCTTTCGATAAACCATTGTATAAAGAAGGACATCTGATAATTTTAAAAGGAAATCTTGCAACGGAAGGCGCTGTGGCAAAAGTAACCGGTGTAAAAAATCCGACGATCACGGGACCAGCACGTGTGTTCGATTCAGAAGAGCTCGCTATGAAAGCGATCACGGAAAATAAAATTGTTCCCGGAGATATCGTCGTGATTCGATACGAAGGACCAAAGGGGGGGCCGGGAATGAGAGAAATGCTCGCACCAACTTCTGCAATTATTGGAAGAGGGCTTGGAGACAAAGTTGGTCTCATCACCGATGGAAGATTTTCCGGCGGCACGTATGGAATGGTTGTCGGCCACATCGCGCCCGAAGCAGCTGTGGGCGGAACAATCGCGTTGATCAACGAGGGGGATTCTATAACGATCGATGCAACGAAAAATATTCTTCAACTCAATGTTGATGAAAAAATAATTGTTCAACGTCGGTCCACATGGAAACCAAAAGAAAATAAATACACGCGAGGCGTAATGGCAAAATATGCCAAACTGGTTTCAACAAGTTCGCTCGGAGCGGTAACGGATTAAACTTGTTGGAAAATCCTGTCCGGAAATGTATTTTTGTATTGGTACGTTGTCAATGGTTGGTTGCTTTGTATGTTTAATCCGCGGAGTCTGATGAATCTTTTTATCCTAATAACAACATTCTTTTGGTCGCTTGTGCTTGGCAATGATCCAACAAAGCCGGTTAACAGTAATGAAAATGTAGCATTACGATCAATAGCTGTTGCCACAAAATTCGATTCCTTGTTCCGTTCTCTTTCAACAAAAAGAGGCTTTAACGGAAACGTGCTTATTGGCCTGTCGGGAAACATTGTCTATAAGAATTCCTTCGGATTCTCTAATCTAAAGACAAAAGAGCTGCTTAGTGTCAAGTCGGTTTTTCAAATTGCGTCAGTAACAAAACAATTCACCGCAATGGCAATAATGATGATGCAAGAACGAGGTCAACTGGAATATTCCGACACAATACAAAAGTTCATTCCGGATTTTCCTTATAAAAACATAACAATAAAAGAATTATTGTCACATCGTTCTGGTCTGCCAAACTATATGTATTTTGCTGCTAAGTATTGGAAAAAGAAAAAAGAATATCTTAGCAATGAACAGTTGCTGGAAATCATGAAGACCAACAAACCCCTTGCTGAATTCCTGCCGGATCGACGGTACAAATACAGCAACACTGGTTATGCAATGTTGGCGCTGGTTGTTGAGCGCGTTTCTGGAATGCCCTTTGATGTTTTTATGGAAGAGAGCGTGTTTCGCCCTCTTGGTATGACAAGCACATTCGTCTATAGTCCCCTCAATAAAAAAACTATAGAATTTGAAACGAACGGATATAGCAGAAATCGTCGAAAATCTTACGAAGATTTTCTTGATGGTGTCTGTGGTGATAAGGGGATTCATTCTACTGTAGAAGATATGTTTCTGTGGGACCAGGCGTTGTATTCCGAACAATTGGTTAAACAAACGACGCTCGTCGAAGCATTCACGCCAATGAGCTATGATTACAAACGGGATAATAATTACGGATATGGTTTTAGAATAGATACTCTGGCCGGCGGCAGCAAGATCGTCTATCATGGCGGATGGTGGCGCGGGTACAACTCTCTTTTCGTTCGACGGCTGGATGATCATGCAACCATTATCATATTGTGTAATAAGGTCAATTGGAGTTTTGGTGATATCAAAGATCTCCTGGGTATTATTGATTCATCACAGATATAATTTGAAAAATATTTTCAATCGTTTACCTTTAGAATGAATGTTTTCGTTTCTTGACTTTCAAACCAGAATTGCGGAAATTCTCACAGTTATTTTGTTTACTTTCATAATCATATTTTCAAGGAGTTTTCAATGACAACTGAAGCCACCGGATCCAAAGGAAGTTTTGATTGGAAATGGCTGATCACCGGTATTGTCGCAGGAACGGCGCTCTGCCTTTCGCTGCATTTAATGATCTCGCAAACTTTCCATGTCCCGATTATACCTACTTTTATGTCTCTGCTCGGTTTTGTGGTAATGGGTATTATTGTCGGATATAAATCTGAGGGATACACGATTAAAGAGCCTGCTATTGGAGGATTTGTAACCCTGTTGTTTGTCGGAATTATTCTGTCGTTCGGATTTAATTACAACTTCACAGTGTTGGAAAGATTTCTTGCTCCGGTTATCGGTTTGATCTTGGGTTTGATTGGCGGATGGGTGGGCGAGCAGATCCAGATTACACCGGAAGAACTTGTAAAAGAATTAGAAGCCGATAAAAAGGGCGGTTTGCAATGGGGGTGGATACTTGCCGGAACCGTGATCGCATTTATTTTTAATGCTTTCTTTGTTATTGGCGGATTTGCTCTGCTTAAATTCGGTGTTGGCGGCATCTTTCTTGCGCTTGGTGCTAGTTTTCTGTTTGCCGGATTGCTTGTCGGATATTTTTCTCCTGGTGTTACAATTATGGAGGCGGGAGTTGCCGGGGCGCTAAGCGTTTTTCTTAATGCAATTTTTCTTTACTCTTTCTCTCTGTTGATGATGGAAGAATCAGTATATGTTGTTGAAGGACTTGCTGCTGGATTTGTGCTTTCGTTGATCGGTGGATGGATTGGCGAAAAGTTACAAGCGTTCATGGAAAACGATTCTGAAAAAGAATAACTGTTTTTACTCCTTGAGCTTTCGATATAAAAAATCCCCGAAGCCTTTAAGACATCGGGGATTTTTTATGTCCTTCAAATTTTATTTACCTGATTTCTTAGGCAGATTTCGTTGCATCCGTTCCATAAATCCGGTTTTACGTTGACTCTCCGGTATCTTTTGCAGCGGCTCGCTGCTGTGGCGCTGATTAAAATACCACTGCTGCCCTATTGAAAGCAAATTGAATACAAAATAATAAAGATTTAAGCCGGACGGAAAATGATTGAACATCACCGTCATCATGATCGGCATCATCCATACCATTGCTTTTTGCGTCGGATCTGTAACCGTTTGTTTCTGCTGAACAAACATCGTCACACCCATTGCCACCGTCAAACCGCTGATGAAATTACCAAGCAGCGGAAGTGAGAACGGAAGTGAAATCAATACGTCGGGTACCGAAAGATCGGTAACCCACAACATAAAATGTTCTTGTCTCAATTCAATGGACGCTGTAAACAATGAATACAACGCATATAAAATTGGGAGCTGTAACAACATCGGCAGACATCCTCCGGCTGGATTGACACCGTAATCTTTATACAGTTTCATGATCTGGATGTTCATCTGCTGAGCATCACTCTTGTATTTTTCGCGAATCTCCGCCATTAACGGCTGCAGTTTTTGCATTTTTCTCATTGACGCCATACTGGACTTTGTCAACGGATACAATGCAAGTTTAATAAAAATTGAAAATATAATGATCACTAGTCCATAGTTAGAAATTACGGTATGAAGTAATGCAAAAAGCGGGATGAAGATATATTCTGTGATCGGACGGATCCACGACCATCCAAGCGACATGATCTGGTCAAGTCCGCGGTCATAACTTTTAATTATTGAAAACTTAAGCGGACCGATATAGGTGGAAATTTTTGCGGTTTCATTTGCAGAATTTTTAAACGGATATTTCAAAGCAATGGAATATTTTTCTAAAACACCGTTGTCTGTTGTAGCTATATGCTGACCTTCCAAATACGAACCGGTTGCTTTTTTATCCTGCGAAAGAAGTGCAACGGTAAAATATTTATTACGTAGGGCAACCCATTCTGTCTGTCCCGTGGGATCTTCTTTTGGATTTTCATTTGCGGATTTAGCATCCACTTCTTTTAGTTCGCCCCCACCAAACGTGTACGCTGCTGCCGAATTAGATTCGTCAACACTGTTGTATTCTGTGTAACGAATTCCATTCTCCCATAAAATCTGGTATTCATAATTTGCTACAATGTTTTGCATACCTTCAAAGGCAATATCGGCATCGAAATCGAACGCCTGATTTTTGAACGTTAACTTCTTTGTGATACGTCCTTCTTTTGCATTCAATACAAATTGGATAACAGCATCATCGTTACCCGACAAAACAATTTTTCCCCCAACGGGTAATTGCGCCGTGAAAAAATGATTTTTTGTGTTGATCATTTTTCCGTCGGTGGTGGTAAATAAAATATTAAAATCACCCTTGCTGTCGTTTACCAGTTGCACGGGATGGTTGTCCCACGTTTTATGATTCTTTAAGGTCCATTGCTTGATCGATCCGCCCTTGGTGGAAAGTTCTGCAATATAGTTTTCCGTTTCAACGGTAAACGTTTGTTCTTTGCCAAGCTCGGTTCCGCTGAAAAATTTACCCAGTGTATCGCTTATAGTCTGCGATGTTTGCGAAGATGTGTTCGGCAGTATTTGTTGCCGTTCATCGCGCCGCTGTGGCTCTGTTCTTTTTACAGAATCGCGAACACTGTTTTGTGTCGTTTTGGGGGATTGTTGCGGTTGACGTTGCGGAGATGTAAAATACATCCACGCCATTAACACCGCTGCGATCAAAATAAATCCGATTGTCTCTTGTCTTCCCATAGTATTATATTTTCTTTTTCAATGAAAAATATTCCGGTACCGGATCATACCCTCCGTCATTATATGGATGGCATTTACAGATCCGTTTTACGCCAAGTATTGATCCTTTTAGTGCGCCGTGTTTGTGTATTGATTCGATGGCATAGGTAGAACAGGTTGGAAAAAATCTACAAGTGTTGGCAGGAAGAAACGGCGAGATCGCCATTTGATAAACGCGTATCAAAAAAATCAGTGTGTGATTCATAGCGTTTGAAGGATTTGTTCTTGAATTTTAATCCACTCCGTCTCTATGTCTTGCAATCTTAAACGACGGGTGTTGTTGTTCTTGTCACCTTTAAATATGATAACAATATCACCGCCGATATTTTTTTCGTGCGTCTTGATTAGCGCTTCCTTAAAATTCCTTCTCGCTGCTTCGCGTATTAATCTCTTTAGCCTGTTCCGGTTAACCGCAAGCGCAACGCGTTTTTTGGGAACAGAAATTCCAACCAATAAATCCTTCTTGTTCAAATCTTTCAAAACAAAGACCGACAACAGTGTTCCTTTAAATGAAATCCCGTTGGTGATGACTTTAGTGAACGATTGATATCCGCGTAGAATGTTTAGTTTGGGAAGTGTCTGTCGCACTCACGCCACCGCTTCCTGATATTGAGAGAGGGGAAAAGCACAGACAAAAGCAAGGCCGCGTTAGTTGCGCGGCTCGTCGCTAACTGTCAGTTTATGTCGCCCTTTTGCACGACGACTTGATAATACTTTGCGTCCGTTTTTGGTCGCCATACGTTCGCGAAAACCATGTGTGTTTCTGCGTTTTCGCTTATGGGGTTGAAAAGTTCGTTTCATTGTTTCTCCAAATGAATAAAAGCGATATAAAAATACAAAAACATCGCAGGACAAACAAGATAATTCTATGCTTTTGGATTTTTTTATTACAAAGTTATACTAAAAACAATCTACAAATATTTAATTTGTTAAAATTTTACTTGACTTCTATCCACCAAATACGATATAATATATTGTGAACAAGAAAGATTTTGTGTGTGGGTTATTTGTGGATAACTTTTATATATACATTTTTGCTGTTTTTGCGCTTCGAAATGGGCGCAAAAAGATATTCACAGTGGGTGTTGATAAGCTTGTCTGTTGTGGTGGGTGGGCGTTGTTTTTCAATCGGTTAGCGTTTCAAAATTAATGTGTATAATTCTTGTTTTGTCTCTAAGTCTCTTAATTTAAGCATTGTGGGCGTGTTGGTAATTTTGTGGATAAGGCAATGTTTGCTGTTGATAACGTTTTGGGGTTTTTATGATTTCATTTGCTACATCTTCTGATGCTCCTGTTTCAATAAAGAAGCCTGATGCGCCACAAAATGAGGTGGATGCTGTTTGGATAAGTATTCTTGCACACGTTCAACCACAGGTAAATTCGCAGAGTTTCAAAACTTGGTTTGAACCTATAAAGCCTGTAAAAATTGAGAACAACGAGGTCTTTGTTACTGTTCCAAGTCAATTTTTTTATGAGTGGCTTGAAGAACATTATTATTCTCTGATCTCGGATGCACTGAAAAAAACTCTTGGTCCGACTGCAAAACTTTCTTACACGGTGGTTCCCTCGGACGAAGCTTCGCAGTCAATTCTCGTTTCTCCAAATGAAGCAGCTATTAAAGCAAGCGAACTGATAAATGCTAAAATTGAACAAACGCATTACACACAACCGTTGCCTTACGAAAAAACTTTTTTAAATAAACGGAATACGTTTAATACATTTATTAAGGGAGAAAGTAATCAGCTTGCTCGTGCAGCGGCTACTGCTGTAGCAAACAATCCTGGGGGAACATCTTTTAATCCTTTGGTTTTGTATGGTGGTACCGGACTTGGTAAAACACATTTAATGCAGGCTATTGGTAATTATGCATTGGAAACCGGAAAAGCAAAACGAGTTATCTATGTATCCAGTGAAAAATTCACCAATGAGTTTATTGATGCTATTCGGAACGATGCAACAACTGAGTTTTCAACATTATACCGAAGCATGGATATTTTAATTGTCGACGATATCCAATTCTTTACTGGAAAAGAAAAAACGCAGGACAGCTTCTTCCATACATTCAACTCTCTTCATCAACTCGGAAAACAGATCATTCTTTCATCCGACAGGCCACCAAAAGAGCTAAAGGGATTGGACGAACGATTAATATCACGTTTTCAATGGGGTTTGACAGCAGATATTCAGCCGCCCGACCTGGAGACACGGTCTGCAATATTGCGCAATAAATGTGAGCGGGACAATGTGGTTATTCCCGAAATTGTTTTAGATTTTATTGCTGCGAATGTAACTTCAAATGTGCGGGAGTTGGAGGGTTGTTACACAAAGCTTTTGTTCAACGCCTCGTTGTTGGGAAAGGATATCGATCTTGATATGGCGCGCGAAGTTCTAAGCTCTGTTGTAACGGAGGTTCGTTCTCCGATAACGGTTGAAGAAATTCAGCGTATCGTTTCTGAGTTTTATGATATACCAAACGATCTTTTACGAGCAAAAACGAGAAAACAGGAAATTGTTATTGCGCGTCAGGTTGCAATGTATATTGCAAAGGATTTGACTAATTGCTCTCTAAAAACAATCGGATTGAATTTTGGGGGAAGGGATCATAGCACGGTTATCCACGCATATCAAACAGTGGAAGAACAAATCAAGATCGATCAAAAATTCCGTTTGTCTGTTGAGCAAATAAAAAAGAAAATCGAGATTCGTTCTCGGTGAAATTTTTCCGTATAAAAAGAAATAGGGGTCTATTTTTTGATCCCTTTTTTATTTTAAAATATTTATCAACATTATTCTGTTGATGATTTGTGATACTGTGTTAATGAATTGTTGGTAAACTGCGTTTGAAAAACTGTTTCTATTTAAATGTTAATCAGTGTGGGGAACTTTGGGGGATATGAACTTTTTATATACATGATAATTTCAATTTTTATCTGTAAAAATATTAAAAATGACCCCTTGTCAACATATCCACACCATTATTAGTATTATTGTTTTAAAGATATATATCTATTATAATATGCTATAACTCACTGAAAAAATAAATACTTACGGGTATTCTTCTTTTGGGAATACCATACAATTTTAGTATATTAGACCATTAAACTTCTTGTTTAATACTACCAATATTTAAGGAGATTGATCATGAAATTTTCCGTACGAAGCGCTGATTTACAAAAAGCATTAGCAAAAACAGTCAGTGTCGTTCCTACTAGATCAACATTGCCAATTCTTGAAAACCTTCATTTTGATATTCACGCAAATACATTAAAAATCACTGCAACAGATCTTGAAATATCTGTTTCGGTTTCTTTAGAGGTTCAAGGAAGCCAAAACGGAACAATTGCGATTCCTGCAAAAAGAATCTTTGATACTGTTCGAGCACTTTCAGATACTAATATTATTTTTACAATCGACACAGAAACAAAAAAAATAAAAATGAAAACCGATAACGGTGAATATACTCTTACCGGCGAATCAAGTGAAGAATTTCCGGCAATACCGGAATTTAAAGGGGAAGCAGAGGTAACATTTGATGTGCCGGTATTACAACGCCTTATTGGAACAACAATGTTTGCCGTTAGTGCAGATGAATTACGTCCGGCGATGATGGGTGTTTTGTTTCAATTTTCAAAAAGTGAGGTTCGTGCTGTCGCTACGGATGGACACAGACTTGTTAGAATTAATAATAAGAATTTGGGGAATACAAAATTAACCAAAGATATTATTATACCTGCGAAAGCTTTGGGGCAATTAGATAAAGTGTCAACAGGAACAGAAACAAAAGTGTCTATCAGCGCAACACATGTAATGTTTAAATTCGATGGAACTTCATTGATATCTCGGTTAATAGAAGAAAAATATCCTAACTACGAAACCGTTATTCCATTAGACAATGAAAAAAAATTAATAATCAGTAAAAATGAAATGCTCCAATCAGTTCGTCGTGTATCATTATATTCCAATTCTACAACCCATCAAATTAGACTTTCTGTAACAAAAGACGAGCTTCGAATTGCTGCCGAGGATCAAGATTTTGGAAGTGAAGCGAGAGAGAAAATTTCCTGTGATTATAATGATGATGAACTCGAGATTGGTTTTAATTCTGCATATGTCATCGATGTGCTTTCTCATATTGATGCAGAAGAGGTGGAATTTAAATTAAGTTCGCCAAACCGTGCGGCAATAGTCTCCCCGGTAAACAAAAAAGAAGGGGAAGAAGTTTTAATGCTGATTATGCCAGTTCGGTTGAATAATTAATTCGACGCGCCTTCATGAGAATTTCCAATGCCCACCTGCGTAGTTTTCGCAATCACAACGAAACAGTGTTTGAGTTTGGTTCAAAAATCAACGTTCTTCTTGGAGAGAATGGTCAAGGAAAAACCAACACCCTGGAAGCACTATCGTTTTTATGTTTAACAAAAAGTTTTTATGCAAGCGCTGATGCTACCGTTGTGCAACAACAACAACAATTCTTTGAAATAAAAAGTACGCTTGAATCAGACAACGGAAAAGAATTTCAAGTGCGTGTAACATATGACGATGTTAAAAAAGAAAAAAAAATTACCATTAACGGCGCAGAAGTAGAGAAATTCTCAGGAGTGATAGGAATGTTTCCGGTGGTAATTCTTTCTCCTGAAAACAACTCGATAACATTTGGTTCGCCTGCAGACAGAAGAAAATTCATCAATCTTGTTATTTCACAAAGCAGCAAATCGTATGTTGAAGATTCAATAGAATACAGGCGCATTGTTCGGCAACGCAACACCATTCTTTCTACGGCAAAAGGAAAAGATATTAGCCGCGAAATTTCACCGTGGAACGAAATGCTTGTGCGGTACGGGGCAAGGATCATTGATAAACGCAACAAGTTTTTAATCGAATTTGAACCGTCTATTGCACGAACATATCTTGATATTGTCGCAGAACGAGAAACGCCTAAAATTGAATATGTGCCCTCTGTTCCAGTTCGTCTGGATTCTACGGTTGAAGAAATAACAGCGGCGATCGAAACAAAATTAGCAAAAAAGAAAAATGACGAACTGCGGTTTCAAACATCGCTTGTCGGTCCGCACCGAGACGAGATAAATTTTTCGCTAAACGGAATGTCATTGAAACAATTTGCTTCGCAGGGACAGCACAAGACATTTCTTATTGCTCTAAAAGTAGCAGAATTTTTCTTCTTGCGAGAACGATGCAACGAAACGCCTATATTCTTGCTGGACGACGTTTTCAGTGAGCTTGATGAGAACCGCAGTAAAAAAATATTATCTCTCGTGGAATCGCTTGGGCAAATTTTTATAACAACAACAAGCGAGAAAATATTCGATGGTCTTGAGTGGAGCGGCAACAGAAGAAAGTTCTTTATTAAAAATGGCGAATCAGTAAATGAATTGCTGGCAGCATGAAGAAAAAAGAAGATATGCAATCGCTTGGCGATGCTTTAAAACTGCTTGTGCAATCTCTTGGTATTGAAAATCAGATCGAGCAGTATAAAATTTTCGACGTATGGAATGAAGCGGTCGGTCCGCAAGTGGCAAAAGTTGCGCAACCCGAACGGTTGGTCAATGGCTTACTGATCGTCAGCGTGAACAATGCTCCATGGAGAACAGAGCTAACGTTCCGAAAAAAAGAAATTTTAGAGAAGATCTATTCGGTAACCAAATCACATAGTATTACCGACATTAAATTTAGATAACCACACAATCTCGTATCGTTCAAAACGTACGGGGAACGCAATCAAACAAAAGGATAAACTGTGGCAGAGAACAAACCAAAGAAGCAAAACGGAGATTACACAGCAGACGATATTACGGTTTTAAAAGGCCTTGAAGCGGTTCGTCGCAGGCCGGCAATGTATATCGGCGATGTCAGCGCTCGCGGACTTCACCATCTTGTTTACGAAATTGTTGACAACTCCATCGATGAAGCGCTCGCAGGATATTGTAGAAATATTGATGTTAAGATAAATAAAGATGGAAGCGTAAGCGTTGTTGATGATGGCCGAGGTATTCCAACCGGCATTCATAAAGAAGAGAAACGCTCTGCGCTGGAAGTTGTTCTGACTGTTCTTCATGCAGGCGGAAAGTTCGATAAGAATACATACAAAGTTTCCGGCGGTCTCCACGGTGTTGGCGTCTCTGTTGTGAATGCGTTGAGCGAGGTTCTTGAAGTGACAGTAAGACGCGAAGGGAAAATATGGTATCAAAAGTACAAACAAGGAGATCCTGTTGCGCCGGTGAAAATAATCGGCAATATGAGTAAGACCGATAAAACAGGAACAACTGTTACTTTTATGCCTGATGGTTCAATATTCAAAAACCGTACATACAAATTTGATACTCTTGCCGAACGATTACGAGAACTTGCATTTTTGAATCCGGAAGTAACACTTGAAATCACCGATCTGCGAAATAAGCAAGAGCAGACGGAGAAATTCCATTATGAAGGCGGTTTAAAGGAGTTTGTGAAATATACGGATTCAACACGCCCTTCAATTATGAAAAAAGTTTTTTATGCAAAAGGTGAAGGGAAGGATGAAAACAACAGAACCGTAGAAGTAGAAGCTGCATTTCAATACAACGATCAATATTCAGAAAACATGTTTTCGTACGTGAACAACATCAACACGCACGAAGGGGGAACACATCTTGTTGGATTCAGAACGGCGGTAACTCGATCGTTAAATAATTTTGCATCGAAGAACAATCTTGTTAAAGATGACAAGATACAGTTAACCGGTGAAGATTTTAAAGAAGGACTAACCGCTGTTATCAGCGTAAAAGTTCCCGAGCCGCAATTTGAAGGTCAGACAAAAACAAAACTAGGAAACAGCGAAATTAAATCGATCGTTGAATCCGTAATCGGACCCGCACTTTCTGATTGGCTTGACAGCAATTCACCAGACGCAAAACGAATCATTGATAAAAGTCTACGGGCGGCAGAAGCACGTGAAGCATCCCGCAAAGCACGCGATATAGCCCGCAGAAAAAATGCAATGGATGGCGCGGGTCTTCCCGGAAAACTTGCAGATTGTTCTATCAACGACCCCGAGCATTGCGAAATGTATCTTGTTGAAGGTGACTCCGCAGGCGGAAGCGCGAAACAAGGGCGCGACAGACGTTTTCAAGCCATTCTTCCGATGAAAGGTAAGATACTGAACGTTGAAAAAGCGCGTCTGCATAAAATGCTGGAGAACGAAGAAATCAGAAATATCTTTACGGCGATTGGTGCGGGAGTCGGCGAAGATTTTAATCCGGAAAAATTACGATACAACAAAATCATCCTGATGTGCGATGCCGACGTGGACGGTTCACATATTCGCACCCTGTTGTTAACTTTGTTTTTCCGATATATGAAACCATTGATCGAACTCGGCCATGTTTATATTGCACAACCCCCGCTGTATAAATTAAAAAAAGGAAAAACAGAACTGTACGCTTTTGACGACGAAGAGCGGGACGAAATATTGAAAAAAATGAAGGGTGAAAAAGCGGAAAAAGCACCAAAAGAGGAAGATGTAGAAACAGTGCCCGAAGAAGGGGGAGTGTTAAAAGGTGGAATAGTGATCTCACGATTCAAAGGTCTTGGAGAGATGAATCCGGAACAATTGTGGTCAACAACAATGAATCCGGAAACGCGAACCATTCTTCAAGTAGGAATTGAAAACGCTGCTGATGCCGACCGCACGTTTTCAATTTTAATGGGTGACGATGTTGAACCACGCAGGCAATTTATCGAGAAGAATGCGAAGTACGTTCGGAATCTTGATGTTTAAATACGCAAAAAAAATATTCTTAATGTTACCATTGTTGTCCATACAAACCTTTTCTCAAGAAAAACTATTCTTGATTGAAGCGGGAGAGATGTTTGGATTTATCAACACAGAAGGAAGCGTTGTTATTCAGCCAACGTTGACAACACGCTCAAATTTTGTTAGTGGGTATTCAAAACAAATCCAGCAACATTGGTTTGATAAGGATGTCAACTTTATCAACACAAAAGGAGATGTTGCGATTGCTACCACCTATGAAGACGCCGCTGTTTTCTCTGAAGGATTAGCGAAAGTCCGAAAAGCTGTTTTTTTTACTAGTGGGAAATGGGGCTTTATCGATACCGTGGGAACAGAGAAAATAGTTCCGCAGTATTCTGAGGCGGGAAATTTTTACAACAACAGGGCGTCAGTTATTGTCCGCCCATTTTTTCTTCCGCAGTTGACACCGGACAAATTCGGATACATCAATCACAATGGCGAGCTTGTTATACCGTATCAATTTGATGCAGCCGGTGATTTTTCCGAGTACCGGGCACCGGTTAAGGTTGGAAATAAGAAAGGATTTATTGATACAACCGGCGCGGTCGTTATCCCGACAGAATATAATGCCGTAAAGAATTTTGCTTGCGGACTCGCCGGTGTTAGAAAAGATTCTCTTTGGGCGTTTATTGACGTAGCCGGCGAAATCATTCTTCCGTTTGAGTTTGAAGAAGTGAGAAATTTTTCTGACGACCTTGCCCTTGTTAAAAGAAGAGGAGAATGGGAGTTCATTGATAAAAAGGGAAGCAAAGTGTTTTCTGTTCTTTTTCAAAATGCGTTAAGTTTTTCCGAAGGAGCCTCCGCAATTCAGCAGAATAATTTGTGGGGATATGTTGATACGGCCGGCGCAACGATTATTCAACCCCAATTTTTAGAAGCGGCACCGTTTCAAAATGAATTGGCATTTGTAGAAACATCGACAGAACAAGGATATATAAACCACGCCGGAACTTTTGTGTGGAAACAAAAAAAGTAAAATAATCTTGTATACAAATATACAAACAGAGTGTAATATTTAGAAAGAACAGCTGAATCTATGGCAACCACAAATGAAAGAATTGTTCCTGTTGATATTGAAGAAGAAATGAAAGGATCGTACATCGATTATTCGATGTCGGTTATCGTTGCGCGCGCATTGCCCGATGTTCGCGACGGACTAAAACCGGTTCACCGCCGCGTACTATTTGGAATGAATGAACTTGGTCTTGCTCCAAACCGTGCTTATAAAAAAAGTGCGCGTATCGTTGGAGAAGTGCTTGGTAAATATCATCCGCACGGTGATTCATCGGTATATGATACGATTGTGCGCATGGCACAGGATTTTTCTCTACGATACCCGCTTGTTGACGGACAGGGAAACTTCGGTTCTGTGGATGGTGATTCACCGGCGGCAATGCGTTATACAGAAGTTCGTCTGACCCGTGTTGCGGAAGAGTTGTTGAAAGACATTGAAAAGAACACCGTCAATTTTACGTCTAATTTTGACGATACACTGAAAGAGCCTTCGGTTCTTCCAGCAAGCGTTCCCAATCTTCTTGTTAATGGAGCAAGCGGTATCGCTGTTGGTATGACAACCAATATTCCTCCGCACAATCTCAGTGAAGTGATCGACGGGGTTATTGCAATGATCGCCGACCGCGATATTAGCAATGAAAAATTGATGAAGCATATCAAAGCCCCAGATTTTCCGACAGGTGGGATTATCTATGGTTATGATGGTGTGCGTGAAGCGTATACAACGGGTCGTGGAAAAATTACTCTGCGCGCAAAAGCAACCATTGAAACAGCAAAGAATGACCGGCAAAGTATTATTGTTTCTGAGATTCCATACCAAGTTAATAAAGCAACGCTGATTGAAAAGATTGCAGATCTTGTTCGTGATAAAAAACTGGACGATGTCTCCGGGGTGAACGATGAATCCGATCGTGATGGAATGAGAATCGTGATTGACCTAAAACGAGACGCTAACGCCAGCGTTGTCTTAAACAATCTCTATCGGATGACACAGATGCAAACAACGTTCGGCATTATTATGCTGGCGTTGGTGGATGGTCGTCCGCAAGTATTGCAGTTGAAAGATGCACTTAAGCATTTTATCGAACATCGCAACGAAGTAATTGTCCGCCGTACAAAATTCGATCTTGATGCCGCAGAAAAACGTGCGCACATTTTAGAAGGATATATTATTGCGCTCGACAATATTGACGCAATCATTAAATTGATCAAAGCATCAAAAGACACCGAGACGGCAAAACAGGGATTGATGAAGAAATTCAAATTGTCGGAGATCCAAGCGCAGGCAATTTTGGATATGCGGTTGCAGCGGTTGACCGGTTTAGAGCGCAAGAAGATTGAAGACGAATACAAAGAACTTATAAAACTTATCAATCGTTTAAAAGCAATTCTCAGCAGCAAACAACTTCAGATGCAGATCATTAAAGAAGAACTGCTGTTGATCAAAGAAAAATACGGCGACGAACGACGAACAGAAATAGTGATGACTCAGACAGAATTCAAGATCGAAGATATGATCGCCGAGGAAGAAGTGGTTATCACAATTTCGCATGGCGGATATATCAAGAGATTCCCCGTCAGCGGATATCGGCGACAATCTCGGGGCGGAAAAGGTGTAACGGGAGCGGCATCGCGTGAAGATGATTTTGTAGAGCACATGTTTATCGCAAGCACGCATAATTATATCCTCTTCTTTACCGACAAAGGAAAATGTTATTGGTTGAAAGTGTTCGAAGTTCCCGAAGGAGGACGAACATCAAAAGGCAAGGCGATCACAAATCTTATTGCCAAAGAAGCAGAAGAGAACATTACGGCATTTCTATCCGTCAAAGAATTCAGCGAGAATCAATTTGTCTTTATGGTAACAGAAGAAGGACAAATGAAAAAAACATCGCTGATGGAATTCAGCAACCCGCGAAAGAATGGTATCGGCGCGATCTCGCTTGACAAAAAAGATCTCCTGCGAGACGTAAAACTGACTGATGGTTCTGATGAACTGGTGATTGGAACCCACGAAGGAATTGCGATCCGATTCCCTGAAAGCGAAGTCCGGTCTATGGGACGCGCCGCATCCGGTGTTCGTGCGATTCGACTTGAGAAGGGGGACAAAGTGATCGGTGCTGTTTCCTTAAAACGGACAACAACAACTATTCTTGTTGTAACAGAAAATGGGTACGGAAAACGTTCAGATCTTTCACAGTATCGCGTTAGTCACCGTGGCGGAAAAGGTATTGCAACTCTTCGTGCGAATGAAAAAACAGGAAAAATGATCGCAATTAAACAGGTGCAGGATGTTGATGATATTGTTGTTGTAACGTCCAGCGGAATGGTGATCCGTCAACGCGCCGAAGCGATTCGAGTTTCCGGAAGAAATACATCTGGCGTACGATTGATACGCTTGAATTCTGATGATGCTGTTACGGCAATCGCAATTGTCACATCGGAGGATGAAGAAGAAAAACAACTCGAGGCTGCGGATAAAGCGCGCAGTTCTTCGTCTATAACTGATGAAAATATTGAGCAGAACGATCTGTTTGGTGATAAAAAAAAAGCCCTGAAGAAACAGAAGATTGAAAAAAAAGGTAAAGAAAAATTAATTAGCAAGAATCAAGAAAAAACCGTAACAACAAAGAAAGAAAAGCCGGCTACGCAGAAAAAAACCACGAAGAAATCGGCTACCGTAAAGCAGAAGCCGACTTCAACACCGTTGAAAGCGAAACCGAAGTCAAAGAAAAAGGGGAAGAAATAATTCTAAAAAAGGATTAACTACTCTTTCATCCTTTTGGATGATTTTGTATTGACAAGGGATGCGCTATTTTTCAACTCGTTAGCAATATCAGTAGTTTACGTTTAAAAATAAATGAGAACACTTTTTTTGCCACAGCGTTGTTTATTTGAAAGAAACTTATTTACTCACATAAGGAGAACCACTATGAAAAAGACTCTTATCCTCATCAGTATGTTCATATCGTTGGCGATGATCGGATGCACACCCCTGCAGCTTCAGCCCGCAGATTTTGCGTGGCAAGCAGACGAAATACTTGAAATCAATTCTAAAGGAATGGTTATTGCAAAACAATACAGTGTTGCGTTTACTGTGACACCGCTTCTTGCAAAAGAATTTGCCACGGACTCCATGGCTGCAAAGAACACGAACGAAGTTCGTCTTATCCGCGATAAAGCAGGATTCTATTATTTGACCGGAAAAAAATTCAAGAACGTATATGTTCTTGCGCAAAGCGACGGTGCGCTAGCGGTGAGCAACACAATCGTTATTTACGCAGAAAAAGCGATGGACGACCCGAAGTTCGACCAGAAAGAATCCTACATTGAACTGTGGAATGGAAAAGAAAAATTTCAATTAACAAAAGGCGGGGCAACATTGTTGGGAGGTAAGAAATGAAGAGGAGCATCATTCTTTTCGTTGCCGCAGTTCTGTTCTCTGTTGGACTGAATGCACAAGAGCGCTCGTCTTCCGATGTGAAACGTGATTTCGAAAAACGTTTTGTTCTTCTAACAAAAAATCTTAACAGTGCGGAAACTGAAGCGTCATTACAACAGCTTTTAAAAGAAGTCGCAGATTTTGAAACGGAATTCAAGCCACACCAGGAATTTCTGAACAAAGCAGTATTTCCGGATGGATATGATGGATTGATTGCTCGGTTGAAAAAATCCAAAGAACTGGCGGAAAGCAAGATCCGTGCTTCTCAACTAGAACGTGAAATTGGTTCTCTTACATCGCAAGTACAATCGTTGAAAGAAGAGAATACATCGCTTCGTGCGCAGCTGGCTAAAGCACAAGGGGAATTGGCGGCGTTGAAGAAATCGATCGCCGTGCTTCAGGATGAGATACAGAAACGCGACGAAGCGGTCTTTGCACTTGTTGATAGTTTGTTCATTAAATACGATACCGATCAGCTTTCCGGCAGCGACATGAAGAAACTTTCATTGCTGGAAAAGAAGAATGTGGTTGCCAGCCTTAAGCGTTCGGTTACCGATAATATCATGTTCCTGTCGTCGGCATCATTTTCTACTCAGCAGATCCCGCAGTTGTTAAACGAACAACGCAGATTTGAATCGTCGTGGAAAGGCGTGGGACAGAAATTATCCAAAGCATACGTTCCATCATCGCTTCAAGCAAAAGAAGTTTCAGAGATCAGCGGATTGATTACGAACTGGCACACGCTTGCCGATGGAATTCTTTGGAAAGGATTGAACGAAATATTTGCTGCCGAGAAACTTCCCATTACACCATTCAACAATGGCGAGGAGATGCACCGTAATATTCTCAAATTCATTGATGATGAAACGGCAAACACTTCAAAGCGGACGGACATCGATAAAAAAATTATCTTTGAATCGTTTGCCTATAATACCTGGGGAAGCAAACTAAAGCCATCATGGATCCCGGTTATGATCCGTCAAGGATTATTCACTGAAGAACAAATGACGGAGATCGATGCAAAGACCAAAACATGGTCTGCGGCAATGACGCCGATCGAGAGCAGTACGCTTTCGTATATTCTGATCGGTGCGTTAGTAATAGCAATTTTGGCGGGAATATATCTTGGAACGCGAAAACGTTCCGCATAAATTATCATCAGAATCCTAAAGGAGGACGAAATGAAACAAAACATTATTCTACTGTTGAGCATTTTTTTGTTCACATTCTCAACAGCACAAGAACGCTCAAATTCCGAAGTAAAACGTGATTTTGAAAAAGAGTATAAAGCATTGCTCAAGACAATCACCAATGCCGCTACAATAGATGAGATTGCACAAGCGGGCGAAAAAGTAAAAACGTTTGAGTCTGAATACAAACCACATCAAGAATTTTTAAACAAAGCATTATATCCGGATGATTTTGACGCAAGCATTGAAAAATTAAAAGCATCATTTGCCTATTCCGAACAGAAGATCAAAGCGATCGGCGAAAGCGCCGCACGCATTGCTGTGCTGGAACAGCAGGTAACCACATTAACCGAACAGGTAAATTCGCTGAACGGACAGAATGCATCACTTCTTGCACAATTAAAAGAAGCAAAAGCTGAACGCGATTCACTGCTTAAAGTTGTTGCAACACTTCGCACAAATCTTGCAAAACGTGATAAAGCGATCTTTGCATTGGTCGACAGCCTGTTCATGCAATACGATAAAAATATTCAACCAACGGGCGATGTGCAAAAGAGTCAACAGACAAAGCTTGAGCGAAGCAATGTGCTTTCGAACGTAAAACGTGCGGTTGCCGATAACGTAGAATTCCTTTCATCAACACAGCTTACCGGTAACGACATTGCAAGTTTATACGGTGAGAATCGAAAATTTGAAACTAAATGGAATGGCATAAAGAAACTTTTAGGTGACGCCTATCTTTCCAATAAAGAAAAATCACGAGAGATACCGGCGATTGATACAATGATTACCGAATGGCGTGCAAAAGCAGACGAAGCATTTTGGAAATCACTGAACGCATTGTTCTCTACTGCGAAACTTTCCGTTGCACCGATCACCACCGGTTCAGAAATTCATCCGGCGATTGCTCGATTCATTGACGAACAGATCAACGGCATCCCTGCAAAAAACGACGATCCGTATGCAACATACCAAGCATTCGAAAAGATCTGGTCTGAGAGTTTAAAACCAATATGGGTTCCGGTCTTAAAGGAAAACAATATGATCACCGATGCGCAGGTGGCGGATATCGACACCAAAGTTCAACTATGGTATTCAAAAGTTAAACCGTCCAACTGGCTGATCTATACATTGTTTGGATTGATTATTCTTGCTGTGGCATATATTCTATACGGCAAAATGAAATCAAAACCGGCAGTTGCGTAAACGATTTTCACACAAAGACACTAAGGCACAAAGAATTTGTGATTTTTGTGTCTTTGTGTGACAGGTTTTTCTATAAAAATATTAAAAAGAAATGCATACTCATACTATAAAAGACGCTCCTGAAATCGGAAAAACATATACCTGCATTCTTAACAACGTTTCGCTGTACGATGCGACCATTGAAGATGCGCAGGGTTGTTGGGCGAAGGTGAAGGTTGTTCAACCGCTTCCGGGAAAATATGAGAAGCACTATAAAGAAGGACAGCAGTTCGAGATTAAAGTGCAGATGTATGATTTTATAGAAAAGCAATAACCAATAGTATGTAAAGAATAAAATCCCCGATGTCCGCAATACGACTTCGGGGATTTTTGTTTTCCGTTCTGTTTGCATCTACACCGCACAAAATTTTCTTCCGGTCTCATTTGTCCGATTTAAATTCCGCGTTTTTCCGTTCAATTCCAATAAAACCCATTCCTTTTACGTTTAGGCACCAATTTAAAAATACTCTAATTAGAGTATTGCATCCTTTGTGATTGTTGGGGTTATTAAATAAAATTATAGAATGTTGAGGTTAAAATGACGGGTCAAAAATTTGTAACCATATATTTACTAATAATTATTTTTCTCAATCTAAGTTGTATCGAAAAACCAACCGAACAAACAAAAGAGGACCCAGGAGTAATTTTAGATTACCAATGGACGGTTGATACTTTATACTACACACCTGGACCTGGGATTAATGGTAATACTCAAATTTCAGATATTTGGGGAAATAGTGATACAAGTGTTTTTGCCGTTGGGTTTGACGAATGGGGTGGTCCAGGATCTATGTGGAAATTTAACGAAAATAAATGGGATAGAATAAAAGTATTTACATTTGAAGGAGGAACTTTTTCACAAGCATTAGAATTTAATTCGTTGTTAGGGTTTTCTGGAAACGATATATATGCTTTTGGGGATCATTTTTATACAAACTCTAATCCTCCGCCCAATTTTTTGCATACTGCGTTAGCCATACACTATAATGGTCTTCAATGGAAAGAACTTCCCGTTCCATCCGGTTTCACAATGTATGGCGGTTCTGCATATTCTTCCAACAACTTTTATGTTGGAGGTACTAATGGACAGCTTTTTCATTATTACAATGGTCTGTGGTCTGTGGATACTGTAAAACTTTCCTTTTTTCCAAATTTACCTTTTTACAATGTTAATCCTATTTCGTGTAATAATGAAGGTGTTTACTTGACTACACTACAATATAACGAAAACGATGGACTTGTATATCACCAATTTTTACTTTATTCCGAAAAACGTGCTACTCTAATTGATTCGACAACATCTGCATTCCGCAAATGGGGTGGAAGATCATACTGGAGAAGTCCTTCAGGAAAAATATTTTCGACGGGCGAAAATGGAATCTATCAATTTCAGGAAAATAAATGGATACAGGTTTATGCGATGGAAAGTATTGTTACTATTAACGGAACGGATGATAACCATATTTTTGCACTTGCATCATCAGGGAATATATATTTTTACAATGGAAAAAGTTGGAGGGTAATTACAACAATAAATAAGCCATCTCCCGTAAATGGTAGAGTGTGGTGTACTGAGAAAGGAATTTTTATTTCAGTGTACTATAATAATAGAACTTTTGTTTACCACGGATTTGATGGTAAGGAGGGATAAACAAAAAAAATGCAGACTATAGTAATCAGCCATAGTCTGCAATAACACAAAAGAAAGTCAGGTTGGTCACCTATTTGTTATGAACGCAACAAGTTCTTGCGTTTGTAACTTCTTTCTTTGTTTTAAAATAAACAAATTTTAATAGAACACCAAATAGGAGGAAATTATGAAATATATTTTGTTTTTGGCGGTTGGAATGTTATTTTTCAACCAATCTGTTTTTGCTCAAGAGGAAGAATCAACAGCTGGTTGGAGTATTCAGATTACAAACCCTTTTAATAATGCTACAATATATTTACTAGGAGCATCATCTAAAGGTTTAACTGTTACATGGACTAAAAATACAGGAGGAAGCTCTCAGTATAGAGTGCGATACTCTATTAACGGTGACGAAAAATATTATGGCACTGGTTCCAGCCATGGAGGTTACCCATTTCCTCAAGGTCAATACACTTTGTTGGTAAAATTATATCAATACACTATTGCTGGTACTGAAGTTTTTGTAACTCAACACTCTGTTACATTAAATGTTCATCCTGGATATCGATTGTGGTATAATAATAACTTTATCGGAGGGTCTGTTCTTGTAGACGGAGGGTCTGAATATATTCCTACAGTTAATGGTCCATATAATTACAAATATGTTACACCTGGCAACCATCCACTTGAAGGAATAAACAATCAAACGGGTTCAGATGGATACAAAAGAATTTGGAAGCAATGGAATGATGGTGAATATCCATATAGTTTTTTAGCAACAGATATTTCTTATACTGCAAATATTACTCGAGATGATCAGGGCTATACGGCAACATATGATGGACAACCAAAAGTTCCAACCAATTTTCAAAATGTTGCAAGTTCTGGAAATGTACAGCTAAGCTGGTCCGCAATTCCCGGCCAATTATTTACGGAAAATTATGAAATTCAACGACATATCATTGATAACGGTGGATGGGTTGTTATTGGCACGACAACTAATACTTCTTTTACTGACACTCAATTTGATATAACAGCACCACGTTGGGCAACATACACAGCAGAATATAGAGTTCGTGCAAAATCGAATGTTGGAATTTACTCCGAATTCAGTCCAATTGTTACCGTGTCCGGTATCTCATATTATGTACAAAAGAGACAAAATGGTTATCAAGAAGAACTGCCAACAGAATTTTCTGTAGAACAAAATTACCCTAATCCTTTCAATCCGGCCACTGAAATTAAATTTAGCATTGCAGAACCATCGTTTGTTACGTTAGCGGTATTTAACTCTGCCGGACAAGAAGTATCGCAACTTGTAAAAGAGTACAAAGGTATTGGAAATTATGCGGTGACATGGAATGCAGTAAATCTCCCAAGCAGTGTTTACTTTTATAGTATAACAGCCGGAAAATTTTCATCACAAAAGAAGATGATGCTGGTGAAATAA